>DYRG01000093.1 GCA_020718845.1 Thiomargarita sp. | reverse complement strand
CCGTAGAGCATTCGGGTATTGTCAGCATAGAACAAATGATTTTCTACACCAGAGAAACCTGCGCCTTTTCCACGTTTGATGACAATCACGTTTTTGGCTTTGTCCGCATCTAAAATCGGCATTCCATAAATTGGGCTGCTCTTATCAATTCTAGCAACCGGATTCACCACGTCATTTGCTCCAATAATTAAAGCAACGTCTGCTTGAGGAAACTCCGCATTGATTTCTTCTAAATCAAAAATCAAATCGTAAGGAACGCCCGCTTCCGCTAATAAAACATTCATGTGACCAGGCATTCTTCCCGCTACTGGATGAATCGCAAATTTAACCGTAACTCCATGATCCATAAGATGTTTTGTGAGTTCCCAAACTTTGTGCTGCGCTTGGGCAACCGCCATGCCATAACCGGGCACGATAATCACTTTCGCCGCATACGCCATCATCACCGCAACGTCTGGCGCATCAATGGGTTTCATGCTGCCCGTGACTTCAGTGGAACTTTCAACCGCCGCGCCGCTTCCAAATCCACTAAACAAAACATTTGCTAATGAACGGTTCATTGCTTTCGCCATTAATTGAGTTAAAAGCGTTCCCGCAGAACCGACCACTGTTCCCGCAATAATCATTGCTGGATTACCGAGTACAAATCCTTCAAATGCAACCGCCAAACCCGTTAAAGCATTATAAAGTGAAATCACCACCGGCATATCTGCACCACCAATCGGCAAGGTCATTAAAACCCCAAATGCTAACGCCAATACAAAGAAAAATAGCAGGGTAAATCCACTCAATTCATTACCTTGTTGAATGATGATAAAACTCAACAATAATAACGTTCCTAACACTGCAAAAGTAATTTTAGGTTGTTGGTCGAACAAACCCGTATTTTTAACTAAGGTTTGCAATCTAGCAATAGGTTTTAAAGATTCTGGTAAAGTGTAGTTGCTCAACGCTGCGCTTAACATGATTAAAACTAATGCTAAGGCAAATAAAACTACAAACCAAGTAATCGAAATTCCACTACCTTGCAAAATAATCACTAAACCCAAAATTAAGGTCGCACCTAATACCCCAAAGTTGATTTTTTGTTGTCCTTCAAATACAAAAGATTTCTTCATTAATTCTTGCAATTTTGCAAACGCAATTAAAGAACCCGATAAAGAAACTGCTCCAATAATTGCTCCGATCACTGCTAAAGTTAAAGCCGTTGATCCCATTGCGTGTTTTGGACTAATTTTGAGCAATTCAACTGCTGCAATTGCTGCCGCTGCACCTCCCCCCATTCCGTTGTAAAGCGCGATCATTTGCGGCATATCGGTCATTGCAACCTTTTTTGCAGAAATGTACGCAACCGCCGAACCAATCCCAACCGCTAAAACCATTAAAACGTAATTATTCATTTCTGGTTTGAAGAAAGTTGCAACCGTTGCAACCAACATCCCCGCGCCCGCCCACATAATTCCTTTGCGTGCAGTGACGGGTGAACTCATTTTCTTTAAACCTAAAATGAACAAAGCAGCGGCGGCAAAATAACTGGCACTCACTAAAAAGTCCATTATTTACCTCCTTTGCTGCTTTTAAACATTTCTAACATTCTTTCAGTAACCACATAACCGCCAACCGCATTTCCAGCACCTAAAACAACGCCTAAGAAACCAATAAATTGTTCTAAACCTGTTTGAGCATGGGCTAATGCAATCATTGCTCCGATTAAAACAATCCCGTGAACAAAGTTAGAACCTGACATTAACGGGGTATGTAAAATAACGGGGACTTTTGAAATGACTTCGTAGCCAACAAATCCCGCTAACATAAAAATATATAATGCAATGAATCCTTCAATCATTTTTTTAACTCCTAGCTCCCAGTGTTTTCAATTGCAGCTTTAGTTGCTTGATGTTTAATTTCACCATCATGCGTCAAAGTTGAACCCACAATTACTTCATCATTCCAATCGAGTTGTAATGATCCATCTTTAATCATTGGAGAAATCAAATTAAAGAGGTTTTTGCTATACATTTCACTCGCATGAACGGGCATTTGTGAAGCAACATTCAAAGGTGCGTGAATAATTACGCCATTGGTATGTGTAATGGTTTGATTTGGTTGAGAAAGTTCGCAATTTCCACCGCCTTCCGCCGCTAAATCAATAATCACTGAACCCGCGTTCATCGCTTCAACCATTTGTTTTGAAATGATTTTTGGCGATGGTCTGCCGGGTAATGCGGCGGTTGTAATCACCACATTGCTCATAGAAATATGTTTCGCTAAAACGGCTTGTTGTTGGGCTTTTTCTTCGTCGGTGAGTTCGCGTGCGTAACCGCCTGATCCGTCTGCTTTTACGCCCGTATCGATGAATTTTGCGCCGAGCGATTCGCATTGTTCTTTGGTCGCCGAGCGCACGTCGTAAGCCTCAACAATTGCCCCTAAACGTCGTGCGGTGGCGATTGCCTGCAAACCCGCGACTCCCGCGCCGATCACAAGGACTTTTGCGGGTCGAATGGTGCCCGCTGCGGTGGTGAGCATTGGGAAAAAGACGCTCGCCAATTCCGCGCCCATCAACACGCCTTTGTAGCCCGCGACGGCGGCTTGCGAAGACAGCGCGTCCATCGATTGTGCGCGAGAAATGCGTGGCACGAGTTCCATTGCCAAACTGGTGATTTTGGCATCGCGTAAGGCTTTGACTCGATTGGGAAATTGATGTGCTGCCATGAAACCAATGACGACGGCATTAGGTTTCATTAACGCGATTTCTTCTTCGGTGGGAGGTTGGACTTTGAAGATTAAATCCGCTTCTTTATATAAATCAGCGGTTTGCTCGACGACTTTTGCGCCCTCGAAGGCTTCGTCTTTGAAGAAAGCAGATTCGCCCATGCTTTGCTCGATGCGGAGTTCGACTCCCAATTTAATCAAGCGTTTAGCGATTTCTGGCACTAAAGCGATGCGTCGTTCTCCGACGGTTCGCTCTTTGGGTACGGCTAAAACCAGCATTCGTTGATTCCTTTATAAATCAATAAGTTAAAATTAAAAACAATTCAATAACCTAGTATTATACTATTAACTGTGCCTAATCTCTAATCGAAAACATTTTAGCGCATCAGATAAAAATATTTTTGTAAATCAATTTATTAAAATAACTTGAGTTCGGGATAATATTTTATGAGGAATAAAAATTAGAAGTAAGAGAGTATTTTCGTAAGCGTAAAGAGAGTTTGAGAAACTGCCAAGAATGAGGGCTGTCACAAAAAATTAAAAATGCGAGTTTTGAAAAAGTCATAACAATCTCCTATTAATTACTCAAATGTTTTATATTTGTAATAATTTTTTCTAATATAATCATCATTTACGACCCAATACAAAGTAAGAGAAAATGATGACTGGTAGTTCTTTGAGGACTGCCAGTCTTTTTTATAAAATTACTAATTAAAACAAGATGTTAATACCAGCAGCAAAGCCGTCGGTGGTGTCAACAATTGGTTAGGCGCAAGAGAAAAAATAAAAAAATTAAGCGACCTTTAGAAAAGGTGCGTTGGGTTGAACATTAAGCGGTAATAAACCCGATTGTTTGGCTTCTA
>DYRG01000025.1 GCA_020718845.1 Thiomargarita sp. | reverse complement strand
TCTCTGGTGTAGAAAATCATTTGTTCTATGCTGACAATACCCGAATGCTCTACGGTGATGGTCAAAAAATGGTCGCCGAACTTATTTCTGGCGTGAAATCCTTAGATAGTTAGTTTATTTTCAATATTCCTCCTCTAAATTGCTTAGAGGAGGCTATTTAGTTTATATGAAAAAACAAGAGCCTGAGTTTCTCTTTGCTTTTGATGAAAATCAAAATTTAGTTAATGTGAATAATTTAGAAAGAGAACAAAAAAGAAAAACAATATATACTTGTATTGGATGTAATTCTGAACTTATCCCAGCATTAGGAAAAGTTAAAAAGAAACACTTTAGACATAAACATATAGTTTGTTCAGGCGAGACTTATTTTCATAGGTTAGCAAAAGAAACTTTCTATCAAACTTATAAATCTTGCTTAGAAAATAATGAGCCTTTTTACATTGAGATTGAGCAACATTATTATTGTGATAAATGGCTCACATTAAATAATAACGTTCCTTGTAAAATAAATTGTGAAAAAAAGCAACAATATGATTTAACCAAATATTACAATAATATAAAAATGGAGCAACGAGTTGGTAATTTGAAACCTGATTTACTATTAATTCACAAAGATGAAAATAAACCTAATGAAAAAATCTATGTCGAAATTAAAGTAACTCATGGAATTTCAGAGGAAAAGCAAAAATCTAATGAGAAAATCATAGAGATTTCTATTTCTTCTGAAGAAGATATTCGAAAAATAGAAACTAAAAAATTAATTGAATTTGATGATAGATATTCTAGTGATAAAAAACAGCTATCTGAATTAAAAGTAGAGTTTTTTAATCTTAATAGAGAAATAAAGAAACAAAATCATTTTAAATGTGATTGTGATAACAGCTTATATTACTTGTTGATTATTTACGAAAATAAAAATAATAATCAAATTTTAGGAAAATGTGGTTTTGACTGGGTTTACTCAAACGATATAGCGGATGTAATAAATAGAGTAAATATTAGACATATTATTGGATATAAAATTAAAGATATTGAGTTTGAATTTGAGCATGGAATGCAAGGAAAAGAATTATTTATTCGATGTATACAAAAAGCCTATTTGTCTAAAATTAAATTAAGAAATTGTTTTATATGTAGATATGCAGGGGATGTAATAAAGAAGGAGTCGAAAAATCCTATTTTTTGTAAAAAATCAGAAACAGAATGTAGTTCATCAAATGAAGCTATAGATTGCCAATATTTTAGAATTAAAAAAGATATAAACAAAAATACAGAATTTTGGAATGAACTGATCATAATAAAATAATGGTTTTTTAAAGAAATAAAAATATGACTAGCTATGAACAAGTTCAACAGCAAATAGAAAAACTCAGTGAGGCTGAATTACTAAAACTTATTGATTTTATTGAGTTTTTAAATTATAAAAAATTGCAAAAACCACAACGTAGGCTCGCTATTTTTGAAGAATTACGAACAAAAAACATTTCTAAAAAATTTGGAGATGCGTTAATCTGGCAAAGAAAAATTCGACAATTATAAATTTCAAATAGAGATTATAAAATGCCAAGATTAGATATTCATCATAAGACAGTTAGAAATGCTTTAGAAAAGGATGGTTGGGTAATTACTCACGATCCTTTTTTATTGCAAACAGGAAAGAAACGTTTATTTGCTGATTTAGGTGCAGAAACATTTTAATTTGGAGATTCTTTGCAAGTGATAAACCTTGTATAGTCGAGTTCCTGTATAAAATTCAAAATTATAATTTGTAACCTTTTTAAACACTAAAAATACAATCATTAATGCTATTAAAAATCACGCTTTAGAATTATTTTGTATAGAGAAAAAAATAGCGATAAATTTATTAATAAATTAGAGAAACTTTTTCTAACAAATCCGACACGTTATCGTTTTGATAAACCGCCTCCACCTAAAAAAAATTCTTCTTCAAAAAACCTTTTAAACTATTTCAAACGACTACGCAAAATCTCTTTCTAAATTCCCTTAACTTAATGCCATTGCCGCAGGTGTTCATTTATTTTTAGGTATTATACTATATCGAGATGCAAATTTTCTTATAACGTATTGATTTTACAAATATACAGCATTTGTCAACGCGCGACTCCTAAAAAACATGATGGTTCGACTGGCATAAAAGTAATTTATTTGTTACGATTTTGTGCACTGCACACACGCGCAGGTTTTGGATTTTAGGCTCATAAACAGGAGAACTTTTCGTGGAAAATGTCGTCATCGTCGCTGCTGGACGTACCCCAGTTGGTAGTTTTAATGGTTCGCTCACAGATATTCCCGCCAGCACTTTGGGGGCTATCGTTATCAAAGGCTTGCTCGAACGGGCGGGATTAAAACCCGAACAAATTGATGAGGTTATCCTCGGACAAGTTCTAACTACTGGCGTTGGTCAAAACCCCGCGCGACAAACCGTCATCGAAGCGGGTTTATCCACCGACACCCCCGCCATGACCATCAATAAAGTTTGCGGAAGCGGTTTAAAAGCAATGCACCTCGCGGCACAGGCAATTCGTTGTGGCGACGCTGACATCGTGATTGCGGGTGGTCAAGAAAACATGAGCGCCTCTCCTCACGCTTTAGCGGGTTCGCGCAAAGGTCAACGCATGGGCGATTGGCAAATGGTCGACACCATGATCAAAGACGGTTTGTGGGATGCTTTCAACAATTACCATATGGGCGTAACCGCAGAAAACATTGCGAAACAATTTGAAATCTCTCGTGATGAACAAGATGCGTTTGCAGCAACTTCTCAACAGAAAACCGAAGCCGCTCAAAATGCGGGCGCTTTCGATGCTCAAATTATCCCCGTCATTATTCCTCAAAGAAAAGGCGATCCGTTAGTTTTCAATAAGGATGAATTTCCTCGTGCTGGCGTAACTAAAGAAGCGTTAGGAAAATTACGTCCCGCTTTTGATAAAGCTGGAACAGTCACCGCTGGAAATGCTTCTGGAATTAACGATGGCGCGGCAGCAGTCATTTTGGCAAGTGAGAAAAAAGCGAAAGAACTCGGTTTGCCAATCTTAGCAAAAATCGTTTCTTATGCAAGCGCGGGCGTTGATCCAAAAATTATGGGAACGGGTCCGATTCCCGCTTCTAAAAAATGCTTAGAAAAAGCGAATTGGTCAGTGAATGATTTAGATTTAGTCGAATCAAATGAAGCCTTTGCTTCTCAAGCGATTTCTGTGAACAAAGAAATGAATTGGGATTTAAACAAAGTCAATGTCAATGGTGGTGCAATTTCAATTGGACATCCGATTGGTGCGTCGGGTGCAAGAATTTTAGTGACGTTATTATTTGAAATGATGCGTCGCGATGCACACAAAGGTTTAGCAACCCTTTGTATTGGCGGTGGAATGGGCGTTGCAATGACGATCGAACGCTAATAAATTGCTGATTTCCTTTCTTAATGGATTGAGAAAGGAAATCTTTTAGGAATTAACAGAAATGGCTGAACTAAGAATTATCAAAAAATACCCTAATCGTCGCTTATACGATACGTTTGTGAGTAGTTACATTACTTTAGCAGATATAAAACGATTGGTGATAGACAATGAACCCTTTACGATTCAAGATGCAAAAACTGGCGAAGATATTACAAGATTAGTTTTATTACAAATCATTGTTGAACAAGAAGAACGCGGTGGAGAACATTTGTTTAGCAACGGGGCATTAGAAGAGTTAATTCGTTTTTATGGCGGGACTTTTCAGGGGATGATGGGGAATTATTTAGAAAACTCTTTTAAACTATTTGCGCAACAACAAGAAAAAGTCCAAGAACAAATACAAAAACAAAACCCTTTAAGTCTGATGTCTGAAGTGACGGATCGCAATTTCAAAATGTGGAAAGAAATGCAGGAAACTTTCTTTAAAGCAACCGCTTCCGTCATCAAAAAAGAAGACAAGGAAAAGAAATAATTTTTTATCCATTTTTTACTCAACATTCATTTTATTCTGGAGGATTTGATATGCAAGGAAAAGTAGCACTCGTTACTGGCGGAGTTGGCGGTATTGGAACTGCCGTTTGTCAAGAGTTAGCAAATCGTGGTTGTAAAATTGCCGCAAACTATTTGGAAGGCGTTGATGACGGCTTAGGTTGGCAAGCTAAACAAAAAGAGTTAGGTTTTGATTTCATGGTGGTTGCTGGAAACGTTTCTGACTTTGATTCATCTGTTGAAATGGTCAAAACAGTCACTGAGCAACTGGGAGCGATTGATATTTTAGTCAACTGTGCTGGAATTACTAAAGATGGCACATTGAAAAAAATGAAGAAAGAACAATGGTACGATGTGATTAATGTCAATCTAAACAGTGTGTTCAACGTCACCAAACCCGTCATTGATAGTATGTTAGATCGTGGCGTAGAAAATGGAAGAATTATTAACATTTCTTCGGTGAATGGTCAAAAAGGTCAATTAGGTCAAACTAACTATTCTGCGGCGAAAGCGGGAATGCACGGTTTTACAATGGCATTAGCGCAAGAAGTTGCAAAGAAAAAGATTACCGTCAATACCATTTCTCCAGGTTATATTGCAACCGCAATGGTAATGGCAATTCCTGAAGAAGTGCGTAACAAAATCATTGCAACTGTACCCGTTGGACGTTTAGCAGAACCTTCTGAAATTGCTCACACGGTTGCATTTCTAGCGGATGAGCGTTCTGGTTTTATCACAGGTGCAAATATCGCCATCAACGGCGGCTTGCATATGGGACCCTAATCACTAATATTAAAAAAATAGTGATTTAATAAAACAAAGATTTGCTTAATTCAAAGTTAGGCAAATCTTTTTTTATGCACATAATGCTAAAATATCGACCTGAACAAAACTTTTTAAAAACCAATTATGAGTTCTTAATGTTTAAATCATGGTTTCTGGACAAACGTGTAGAAATAAACCAAATGAATTAAAAATAAAACACATGGTGGAAAAAAAAGTCCACATAATGGATAATTAGTGGCATAAAATAAATTGAAAGGATGAGTTATGTTTAGAACCGTTGAATTAGGGCGCAAGTTCACTAAAGAACAATACAAAGCGCAACTCCCTGAATTAAGAGCAGAATTATTACAAATGCAGTTCGCGTTGAGTAAAACTAAACGCTCAGTGATTATTTTAATTACTGGCGTGGACGGCGCGGGGCGCGGTGACGTGGTGAATGCGTTAAATGAATGGCTCGATCCGCGTGGGCTAGAAACCATTTCTTTTGAAAGACTTACGGATGAAGAACGTGAACGCCCAGAGTTTTGGCGTTATTGGCGACGTTTGCCAGAACGCGGGCGGATTGGGGTGTTTTTTGGCGGCTGGTACGTTGATCCAATTAGAGAATTTGCGTACGGTGAGTCGCGGCAAGCTGATTTGGACGATGCGTTGGCGATTAATCAACGCTTTGAATCGATGTTAGTGGCGGACGGCGCGATTATTTTGAAGTTTTGGCTGCATTTATCGAAAGAAGATCAGCTTAAACGTTTGAAAAAAATGGAAAAAGACCCTAATTCGATGCGGCGAGTTTCTGAACGGGATTGGAAACACGTTGATTTATATGGAGAATTTTTACAAGCCGCTGAACGTACCATTCGTTTAACCGATACGGGCGACTCTCCTTGGTATCTTATTGAATCTAAAGATAAACGTTATCGTGATATTACCATTGGTCAAACGCTTTTAGATGTGTTGCGCAAACATTTAGTGCAATTGCCTGTTGAGAAAAACATTGCATTACCTTCGCCAGAAACAGAACAAAAACTCATTGCAAAAGAAGATTTGTTGCCTTCGGATGTTGATTTGTCGAGAGCGCGTTTGACAATTTTAGATCAAATTGATTTCAACTTGCATATTAATGAACGTGATTATCGTAAGCAACTAGAAATCTGGCAAGCCCGTTTGAATCGTTTAGCGTGGGCAGCAAATGAGAAAAGAATTTCCAGCGTAGTTGTTTTTGAAGGACCTGATGCGGCGGGCAAAGGCGGGGCGATTCGCCGCATTACACAAGCATTAGACGCACGTTTGTATCGAGTGATTTCTACGGCTGCCCCAACGGATGAAGAACGGGCGCATCATTATTTATGGCGTTTCTGGCGACATATTCCTCACGCGGGAACATTTACTTTATATGATCGTTCTTGGTATGGAAGAGTGTTAGTCGAACGGGTAGAAAAATTTGCTTCTGAAGGTGAATGGCGGCGGGCGTATTGGGAAATCAATGATTTTGAGGAAATGCTCGTCAATCATGGAACATTGGTTGCCAAATATTGGGTGCATATTTCAAAAGAAGAGCAATTAAATCGTTTCAAAGAACGTGAGCAAATTGCTTATAAACGCCATAAAATAACCGATGAAGATTGGCGTAATCGTGAGAAATGGGATGATTATGCGCACTCAGTTAATGATATGATTGCAAGAACGAGTACCAATTATGCACCTTGGACATTGATTTCTGGCAACGATAAAAGATATGCTCGCATTGAAATCCTCAAAACCCTTTGTCACGCCTTAGAAAAAATGTTGGATTAACTATGTTACAACCTCAAAGATTATCTTTTAAAGATGCTGATTTCTGGGATCGTTTGAAACAGTTATTAGCATGGGAAAGTACCGCAGAAGAAACCATCTTTCAAAAAGTGAAAGAAATTCTTCACGATGTTAAAACAAATGGCGATGCGGCGGTTTTAGAATACACCAATCGTTTTGATCGACGTAATTTGCAACATATTGATCAAATTAAACTTTCTCAAACAGATTTAAAGAATGCTTGGGAGAAACTTTCGTTAGAACAACAAACCGCGCTCAAACAAGCCCGCGATCGAATTGTGGCTTATCATCAACATCAAAAACAAAATTCTTGGCAATATCAAGAACTTGATGGCACAATTTTAGGTCAAAAAATCACCCCTTTAGATCGCGTGGGTTTGTACGTCCCTGGCGGAAAAGCCGCGTATCCATCCTCTGTTTTAATGAACGCGCTGCCTGCCAAAGTTGCGGGCGTTGCTGAAATCATCATGGTTGTCCCCGCTCCCGACGGGGTTTTAAACGATATGGTTTTAGCGGCGGCACATTTATCTGAGGTAAATCAAGTATTTACAATCGGAGGCGCACAAGCGGTCGCGGCATTAGCTTACGGCACGCCAAGCATTCCCGCCGTCGACAAAATCGTCGGACCCGGCAATATTTACGTTGCAACCGCGAAAAGTTTGGTTTTTGGAACGGTCGGCATCGATATGATTGCGGGACCTTCTGAAATATTAGTGATTTGTGATGGCAAAACAAACCCCGATTGGATTGCAATGGATTTGTTTTCACAAGCCGAGCACGATGAATTAGCACAACCGATTTTAATTGCTCAAGATTCAGCATTTCTCGATCAAGTGCAAAATTCAATGAAAAACTTGATAGAAGCTATGCCGAGAAAAGACATTATTTCGGTTTCAATTCAAAATAGAAGTGCCTTTATTTTGGTAGAAAATTTAGAGCAAGCCACCGAAGTTTCAAATTACATTGCGCCAGAGCATTTAGAATTATCGATTGACAATCCAGAAACCCTTTTACCGTTAATTCGTCATGCGGGAGCGATATTTCTAGGACGTTTCACGGCGGAAGCATTAGGAGATTATTGCGCTGGACCTAATCATGTTTTACCGACTTCTCGAAGTGCGCGTTTTTCCTCTCCTTTAGGGGTGTATGATTTCCAAAAACGTTCTTCTATTATTCATTGTTCTGAAAATGGAGCAAGTGAGTTAGGAAAAATCGCTTCTATTTTAGCGCACGGTGAAGGTTTAACTGCTCACGCTCGCTCCGCCGAATATCGGATTAAATAAGCCAATGCAAAAGCTAATTTCTCAAACCGATAATTACACCTTTTCTGACTATTTCAAATTAAACAATGAACCCGATGAAATAGTAGAAGAACTAGGTTATCACTTCGAACGACAACGTTGCCAATTACCAAGAGCAAATATTCTTTTAAATAGGTTAGATGATGTATTGCTGCGATGGGATGAGGGATTAGCTTATATTGGTTTGAATAGTGAAATGGCAAAGCGTGAGTTTTTAATTGCCCCGATTGTTTTAGAAACGGTGCGCCACACACAAGCAAAAGTTCGTGTAGAATATCCACTTAACGTTAATCCACAGCTTAAAGGAACATTAGATTATTTATTGCAAGCTCAACAAAATTTTCTAATTGTCGAAGCCAAACAAGGTGATTTAGAACATGGGTTTGTACAATTAGCAGTGGAATTAATTGCATTAGATAAGTGGTTAAATAATGATACTGAAATTATTTATGGGGCGGTTTCTACGGGGCAGATTTGGCGATTTGGTTTATTACAGAGAAAAACTCAATTAATTGTTCAGGATTTGAATTTATTTCGTATTCCTGAAGATGTTGAGGATTTATTACAAGTAATGATTGGAATTTTAACTAATTAAAAGATAAGAACGATTATATGAATACGACCGTTTCACAACTAATTAATCCAAAGATTTTGGATTTAAAAGCCTATCATGTTCCTCCCGCACAAGGATTTATAAAATTGGATGCAATGGAAAATCCTTATCAGTGGAACAACGCATTACAACAGCAATGGTTGAAAGTATTAGAACGGGTTGCAATTAATCGTTATCCAGAACCGTCGGCGACTGGGATTAAAAAAATGCTTCGACAAACCATGCAAATCCCTGATTTAGCAGATATTATTTTAGGAAATGGTTCAGATGAGCTGATTCAGATGCTTTGTTTGGCAATTAGCGGCAAAAATCATACTTTGCTCTCCGTCGAACCCAGTTTTGTGATGTATAAAATGCTTGCAACAATCACGGGCTTAAATTATGTGGGTATTCCTTTGCAAGCTAATGATTTTTCTTTAAATTTAGCGCAATTTTTGCAAGCAATTGAAGAGCATCAACCCGCTTTAATTTTTTTAGCTTATCCCAATAATCCAACGGGCAATGCGTTTCAACGCTCTGATATTGAAGAGATTTTAAAAACTTCAAAAGGAATTGTAGTCATCGACGAGGCTTATTGTGCATTTGCGGAAGATAGTTTTATTTCGGATTTGCCAAAATATCCGAATTTATTGGTGATGCGCACGTTGTCAAAAGTGGGTTTGGCGGGTTTGAGATTAGGTTTTTTAGCAGGTTCGGCGGATTGGTTGCATGAAATTGAGAAAACCAAATTACCCTATAATATCAATGTGTTGACGCAAGCAACGGTTGAATTTGCTTTGCAATATTACGACGTTTTTTTAGAGCAAACTGCTCGAATTAAAGAAGAACGCGCAAAGGTTTTTGAAATGTTATCGGGTTTCAAAAATGTGAAAGTTTATCCGAGCGAAGCGAATTTTATACTTTTTCGGGTCGAAAATGCAATTTCAGTGTTCAATGCCCTAAAAGATCATAAAATCCTCATTAAAAACTTACACGGATCGCATCCGCTTTTAGAAAACTGTTTGCGCGTGACGATTGGAACACCTGAAGAAAATCACGCCTTTTTAACCGCATTATTGGAAATTTTAAAATGATAAACCGCGATGAATTAGTAAGTTACGTTAATAAACTGCTTAAAATAGACATTTTTCATGATTATTGTCCAAATGGGCTGCAAATCGAAGGAAAACCCTCGATTCAAACGATTGTGACGGGTGTGACGGCAAACTTGGCTTTAATTGAAAAAGCGATTGCGCAACCTGCTGATTTGATGCTAGTTCATCATGGATTATTTTGGAAAAAAGACCCTTTTCCGATTGTTGGGCTAAAAAAGGCGCGTTTTCAAAAGATTCTCAATGCTGATCTCAACGTGATGGCGTATCATTTGCCGCTCGATTCGCATTTGGAATTGGGAAATAATGCACAGTTGGCAAGGTTTTTGAGTATTAAAGTTGAAGGGCAACTCATTGAAGAACCTTACGTTTGGTTCGGAGAATTTGCTGAACCGATCAGTGCAGAAGAGTTTTCTCAGAGGATTTTTGAAAAATTAGGGCGGTTGCCGCTACATATCGCGGGAACGGCTCGAAAGATCAAGAAACTCGCGTGGTGTTCGGGCGGTGGACAAAGTTTTTTTGAAAAAACGCTAACTCTTGGAATTGATTGCTATTTTAGTGGTGAAATTTCCGAACCGACTGTTCATATCGCTCGTGAAGCCGAAATCCATTATTTTGCCGCAGGTCATCATGCGACTGAACGTTATGGCGTGAAAGCATTGGGTGAGCATTTAGCGGAAAAATTTCAATTAAATCATTACTTTATTGATATTGATAATCCAGTCTAAATTAAGGGGGTTAAAATGCGTTGGTTATTTGCTATCTTATTGATTTTACAAGGATGTTCGACAGTTGTGAAAGAGTCGTCAACTGGAACACCCGCTGTGTGGGCAAACGATGATTCGGCGGTGGCGTTTGTGTTGCCAGAAAAATCTAAGTATCAGATTTATATACAAATTCCAGACAATCTTCAATCTCGACAACCCGTCGGCGACGTTCGGGATTTGCCAGTCAAAAATATTTTTTTTATCAAAGGGTTAGATTATTTAATCGTTGAAACGACTTTGCCTGAAGGCGGTTCAAAATTCGATAAATTATCGTTAAATGGTAAAGAAATCACTATCTTAGAAACGAAAATGCCCGCCGCCAAATTGTGCAAAGACAAACCAAATAAGCCACCTGTCGTTGAACAAAGCATCATTCCCTCACCCAACGGACGGATTTTGGCGAATGTCGGCAGCCAAGGGTGCGGCGAAGTGACCATCGACTTTTTGCAAGCGTCGGATTTAATGAGCGTCGGCAATTATAATCTTGAATTAAATCAACCAGCTACCGCAACATGGCGAAACGATGGCTTTTTTGTTTTGGCAAGCGACGATGGCAAAACTGCGTGGCAAACGCTTGCAAATCAAGCACCTATTAGCACCAGCTATCCAAAATGCTTAAAACCCGTGACATCGAGCAGCTCAATCGCGTCCGATGGTCGCCAAGCCTTTGTTTCTGAAAATAATATTTCCGTAGAATTTACAGATAAATCAATGGCTTTTGGTTGCCAATAATCTTGATAGTAAATAAAAATAAGAGCAAAGTGAGGTTAAATTGATTTCAACATTCTTCACATTGACCACATTGAAGGATATGATTTTTTTGTTGCAATTGCTCAAGATTTGGGTTTGTCAACTGGTTTAGGAACAAAGGCTTGAGTGGTTTCTACGATGCGATTAAGTTTGCCCCAATTTTTAAGAGAAAAAGACATTTCAACGGCTTTAATGGTAGTTTGAGCAGGCGGTTTGGGTGGAAATTCTTTTCGCCAAACATTATTGCTATCTAAATAACGAAACTCAAGCATTTCAATATCTTTTAATAAAGCGGTTTTAATGGGTTGATTGAAACGGGTTCGATCTAAAACCGTCCAATATTGTCGATAAAGCGTTTTTCCTTCTAAAATCCATTCGACGCGCTGTAAATTACTACGCTTTGATTCTAAAGGATTTTCCCATCCACTTCGCGTTAATTTTAAGAGTTGTGATGAACCAATTAAAGCAGGTTCAGTTGCACCAAATTCATCACGAATTGATCGTTGGGTTAATTGAGCAACATCTTCTAAAAAACGTCCAAACAAAAATTGTAATTGTGCTAATTCATCAGCTTGTTTTTGAAGGTGTTGATTGGTGGAAAGAACTTGTTGCAAAGTGCTGTAAGCAAATACCGCCATAATGCTAAAAATAACGATTGCAACTAAGATTTCTAAAAGGGTAAAGCCGCGTGATTTCATTTTGTTTCAACGGCGGTTTTAGCTTTTTCCATCCAATCGGGCGGCGGCGCAGCCATTAGAAAACGCAAATCAATTCGACGATTTTGACGGCGATTTTCCTCTGTTTCTTGATTTGCAACGGGGCGACGCGCTTCATAAGCACTTACACTTAATAGGGCTTGTTGATTGAGATTTTTGAGATTTTCCAATATCGGAGCATAACGGTTAAGTGCTTGAAAAGTATGCAAAGATCGCGCAGCCGCCAACGCCCAATTATCGTGAAATTGATCGGTTTTGATGGGTTTATTATCGGTATGTCCTTCAATTAACACAGCTTCGAGGCGGGCTTCGCTATTTGGCGGGCAATGGCGACGAAAATCGGGCGGCGACACGCTGTAACACGGCAAAATATCCAACAATGCGGCGGCGACTTGTTGCATTGCCTGCACGCCTTCGGGACGAAAGTCCGCTTCGCCAGAATTGAACAATAACGCTTCAGGAAGCCTTAAAACACCATTTTGCTCATCGATTAACACGCGCAACCCTTTGGATAATAAGAGTTTTTCAATGTCTTTCAACAAATCACGGCGCACACTTTCGTTATCAGTTAAACGGGTGAGGACTTTTTCAAGTCGTTGTTTTTCAAGACGTTGTGCATCGGTTTCGTTTTGGAGTTTTTGTTTTTCGAGGCGTTGTTCGGCGGTTTCAGCGATCAAACGGCTATTTTGTTGCGTTTGCTCCCACGATGCTTGTCGATAATGCAGCGCAAAACTCATCAAAATAATAATAAAAACAAAGAGTAAGCCAATCATTAAATCGCTCAACGACGCTAAATAATTCTCTTCTTGATTCATCTTTTTTAACCTTTATTTCTACAAATGACCCGTGAGTTGATGCCAAAGGCTATTTTGTCGCCAAAAAGGATTTAATTCACGGCGTAAAGGTTTTGAAAGAACTTGAACGGGAATCGGGGTTTGAAAGGCTTCTCGAACAGCTTTGAAATACCAGCCTAATTCACGACATTGCAACGCCCGAATTAATCCAATACATAATCTTGAGAAAATCAAATAAAAACTGCTCGATAATGGAAAATAACGGCGAATTAACCAAATGGTATTTCTGGTGGGATAATAAATGCGTCGCCAATTTGGACGATCTGAAGGTTTTCCACGATGAACAACTCGACAATTTGGCGCATAGAAAATTTGAAATCCTGCGCGACGAACTTTGATTGCAACGTCGATTTCATTTTGATATAAGAAAAAGTCTTCTGGATACCAACCCACTTCTTTAAACAAATCCCGCCGAATTGCAAAGCCACATCCAATAAATGCTAAAGAATTTTGAGGTTGATCTTCTAAGGGCAAATGCCAAGTATGAACGATTTCTCCTTCGGGATTTTCTATTTGACACGCGACCACACCCATTTGTGGATTTTGATCTAAATAACTTATTAAATTATCTAAAGTTTTTTGATCGGCTGGATACGAATCATCATCTAAAACTAAAATATATTTTCCACTAGATTGCTCAAATCCAATGTTATAACCCGCGATGCCTAAATTTGCACCCGTTGAAATAACTTTAATCCAATTGGTTTGGGTGTTTAAAAATTCTAATGTTCCATCCGTTGAACCATTATCAACCGCGATGATTTCAATATCGGAGCGATTTGCACAGACTTTTTGTAATTGGTCGAGGGTGTGGCGAGTTTCTGAAAGACGATTATAGTTAAGAAAGACAATGCTTAACATTAGTTGCTACTCCTTATTTTTTAAAAGGTGCGACATTTTTAATCGCACCGTGCTTTTATGCTATTCCGTTAATGCTTGTGTGCAAAGTTTTTTAGAGGAATTAGGCGGCGGCTTGGATAGGAATAGCGTGACGCGCACCGGTGATGTGGTTGTTTTCATCGAGATAAATCAAAGTAGGTTTGTGAATGGCAATTTCTTGCGGCGTGAGTGCAATATATGTGCAAATAATGATACGATCACCGACGTTTGCTTTGTGAGCGGCTGCGCCGTTGATCGAAATTACCCGCGACCCCGCTTCCGCACGAATCGCATAAGTCGAAAAGCGTTCGCCGTTGGTGACGTTGTAAATGTGCAATTGTTCATAAGTGTGAATACCAGCCGCATCGAGCAATTGGCTGTCAATGGCGCAAGAACCCTCGTAATCGAGTTCGGCGTGGGTGACACAGGCACGATGCAGTTTCGTTTTTAAGAGTGTGCATTGCATAAAAAACTCCTTGCTTTTGAGGTAAGAACGATAAACCAAAATTATGCGGGATTCAGTTCTATGCTGCAATGCGCAAAACACATTTAAATCCCCTCCAATCATCCGATTGTCACACGGTTGTCATGATTGGGTCGTTATACTAAAAAAATGAATGACAATATGCAATTAAATACTCCCAGAATCGTTCCAGCCCTCGATGCCCCCGAAAGCATCAGACGTCGAAATTGGCGAATGCTCAAAGATCGCCTTGCAACTTACAGTATGACGTTGGGTGGCATTAGCGTTATTATCGCTATTGTGTTGATTTTTTTCTACCTTTTATATGTGGTGTATCCGCTGTTAGTTCCAGCGTCCGCCACTCGAACCGCCGATTACGCGCTTCCAGCCCCCGATGCTGGCAATACGCTATTTTTGGATGTCGATGAAAAAGCTGACTTAGGTGTGCGATTCACCCATTTGGGTCACGTGGTGTTTTTCAATGCGAAAAACGGTGCGGTGATTTCTGATGAAACCCTCAAACTCCCTTCCGATGTACAAATTACCAGTTACAACGCCAACGAAGAAAACGGTTTAATGCTCTATGGTTTAAGTAATGGTCATGTGGTTTTAATTCAACGTCATTTTAGAGAATCTTTTGAAGGACAACGTCGAGTTATTAAACCTGAAATTACTTATCCATTAGGCGATAATCCTGTTGTATTAGATGAGAAAAATCAATCACTTATTGCATTAAGCCTGCAACGTGACAGCAAATCAACTACTTTAACGGGAATCACTCAAGATCAACGTTTAATTGTTGCAAACTATCAAGAGAAAGAATCCTTTTTAGAAGACGACAAAACCTTAGAAAGAACTGCCTCAGAAATTCATCTATCTGAAGGTTCTGATATTCAGTTTATGGTGTTAGATAAAAACCAAGAAAATCTTTATCTCGCCAATAAACACGGTCAAATCCTTCAATACAACGTTAAAGACAAAGAAAAACCTTTGTTAATGCAAACCGTTCCCGCATTTGAAAAAGGGCAAATTACCACCTTAAAAATCTTAACGGGTGGGATTTCTTTATTGGTTGGAAATAGCGAAGGAAAAGTCAGTCAATGGTTTCCCGTTCGTAATGAGAAAAACGAACAACCTTTAACTCATATTCGTGATTTCACCAGTCAAAACGCTTCTATCATTCAAATTAGCACTGAACAACGCCGAAAAGGATTTGTCGCAGCGGATTCTGAGGGTAAAATCGGGATTTATAATAGCACCGCCCATCGAACCTTATTAGTTGAGAAAATCAGCGATGTTTCATTAAAGCAATTAGTGATTTCTCCGCGTGCAGATAATCTTTTAGCAGAAGATGTGAAAGGTCAGATTTATTTATGGAAAGTCCATAATGAGCATCCAGAGGTTTCTTGGACAGCATTATGGGGTAAAGTTTGGTATGAAAGTTATCCTAAACCAGACTATATTTGGCAATCCTCATCGGCTTCAAATGATTTTGAACCAAAATTTAGTTTAACACCTTTAACTTTTGGAACATTAAAAGGGGCATTATACGCAATGCTCATTGCAGTACCTTTAGCGATTTTTGGAGGTATTTATGCGGCTTATTTTATGTCACCAAAAATGAGAGGAATTGTCAAACCTTCGATTGAGGTCATGCAAGCAATTCCAACGGTTGTGTTAGGATTTCTAGCGGGTTTGTGGTTAGCACCCTTTTTAGAGAAAAACCTTCCCGGTACTTTTGCAGTCTTTCTAATTATTCCTCTTGGTGTTCTATTATTTGCGTGGTTGTGGCACATTACACCCAAACGTTTTACCAATTGGTTGCCCGATGGTTGGCACGCCGCGATGTTAATTCCCATCGTATTGATTTTATTAGCAATTTCATTTTATTTAAGTGCACCATTAGAGCAACTGTTATTTGACGGTGATATGCGATTGTGGTTAAATAAAGTTGGAATTACTTTTGATCAACGTAACGCATTAGTGGTTGGATTTGCAATGGGAGTCGCGGTAATTCCAACGATCTTTTCAATTACTGAAGATGCAGTGTTTAGTGTTCCAAAACATTTGACGACGGGTTCTTTAGCATTGGGAGCAACGCCTTGGCAAACAATGACTCGAGTGGTTATTTTAACTGCCAGCCCCGGAATCTTTTCTGCGGTGATGATTGGAATGGGTAGAGCCGTTGGAGAAACCATGATTGTGTTAATGGCGACTGGAAATACCCCTGTGATGGATTTCAATTTATTTCAAGGTATGAGAACATTATCGGCAAATATTGCGGTAGAAATGCCTGAATCTGAACACAATAGTACTCATTATCGAGTTTTATTTCTCGCAGCATTAGTATTGTTCACCTTTACCTTTTTGGTAAATACCGCCGCAGAAGTTGTGCGTCATCGGTTGCGTAAACGTTATGGTTCTTTGTAAGGAAAAGCTATGAAAAATTGGTTTAAAAGTGGTGATCCTTGGATTTGGCTAACGGCAGCATCGGTTAGTTTAAGTTTAATTGTGGTCTTTAGTTTAGTTATAATCATTATGGCGCGTGGATTAGGGTATTTCTGGCCCGCTACGATCATTGAAGCACGTTATGAAGAACCAAATGTACCACCCATTACAATGCTCGGTGAAATTTACGATTACGAAAAGGTATTAACGAGACGTTTGTCGAAAAATCTTCAACCCTTAGCAAATGGTGAGGAATTTATTAAACGTTCTTTAATCAAAACGGGTAATCGTGAATTATATGGTTTGGATTTTCGTTGGGTAGTTGCTCCCGCATTGAAAGAAATCCGTTATCCAGAGAATGTGTTAGTGGTTGAACGCCGCGAATGGGGTAATTTCTACGGTTATTTGCAAGCGTTAAAACAAAATGGTCAAGTGGTTTCAACGGGTGAAGAAGCGTGGAAAAAACTCTCAGGTGAATTAAGTCGTGCGCATGATTTATTTAGCAAAATCAATCACATCGAAAAAGGCGAAATGGGCGCGATTAACTATAATTTAGAGAAACTGCGCTTAAAAGAACGTCGATTACAATTGCAAAATGATTCCGATCCGAAAAAGAAAGCTGAGATTGAAGAACAACGTCAAAGTTATCATAAACAATCGGAAGAGCATAAAAAGCAATTAACTGATTTGTACAAAGAAATCAATCGTGATAGCATCGTCGTAAAGGAAATGGGTGGAAAAGAGGTTGAAATTACCTTAGCAAAAGTAGTTGCAGCTTACCGTCCAAATAGTTTGTCATTTCCTCAAAAAATTGCTTTCTACCTCGGTAAAGTTTGGGAGTTTATGACGGATGAACCGCGTGAAGCAAATACCGAAGGCGGGATATTTCCAGCAATTTATGGAACAGTCATTATGGTATTAATGATGTCGTTAATTGTGACCCCATTTGGTGTAATTACAGCAGTGTATTTGCACGAATATGCAAAACAAGGTTTCTTAACCAGAACAATTCGGATTGCTGTCAATAATCTGGCGGGCGTTCCTTCCATTGTATATGGCGTATTTGGTTTAGGTTTCTTCGTATATTTCTTGGGAGGGAGCATTGATCGAATTTTCTACCCTGAAGTTTCTCCCGCGCCAATGTTTGGAACACCCGGTTTATTATGGGCTTCATTAACATTAGCATTGCTCACCGTTCCCGTTGTAATTGTTGCAACCGAAGAAGGCTTGTCGAGAATTCCTAAATCAATTAGAGAAGGGAGTTTAGCATTGGGAGCAACTAAAGCAGAAACGTTGTGGAGAACCATTTTACCGATGGCAAGTCCAGCAGTGATGACTGGCTTAATTTTAGCGATTGCAAGAGCCGCTGGAGAAGTTGCACCGTTAATGTTAGTTGGCGTAGTGAAACTTGCTCCCTCATTGCCATTAGATATGAATGCTCCTTTCTTACATTTAGAGAGAAAATTCATGCACTTAGGATTTCATATCAATGATTTAGGATTTCAAAGTCCCAACGTTGAAGCAGCACGTCCTTTGGTATATGCAACGGCATTTCTTTTAGTTCTGGTGATTATCATTTTGAACTTAACAGCTATTTGGATTCGCAATCGATTACGCGAAAAATATAAATCTTTGGAAACGGTTTGAAGATTACACAATGACAACAGCGAATATTCCCTCACATAGTTTTGATATGAGTTCCTTAGGGCGAGCTCAAGATAATTTCAATCTTGAAGATGAGAAAATCTGTTTGCAAGTTCAACGAATGAATTTGTTTTATAGCTCTAAGCAAGCGATTTTTAATGTCAACATGGAAATCCCTGAAAAAAGGGTAACAGCTTTTATTGGACCCAGTGGTTGTGGAAAGTCCACTTTATTGCGTTGTTTTAACCGAATGAATGATTTGGTAGACGGCGTTAGAATTGAAGGTCAGATTCTTTTAAAAGGTCAAGACATTCATCGCAAAGATTTGAAAGTGGCAGATTTGAGAAGATCGGTTGGAATGGTATTTCAAAAACCCAATCCTTTTCCTAAATCAGTTTATGAGAATGTTGCGTATGGTTTGCGCATTCAAGGTATCAATAGTCGCAAAGTATTAGACGAAGTGGTAGAATCTTCTTTAAAAGGTGCGGCTTTGTGGGATGAAGTAAAAGATCGTTTGAACGATAATGCGTTAGGTTTGTCGGGTGGTCAGCAACAACGTTTAGTGATTGCGAGAGCAA
Organism: Thiomargarita sp.; assembly: GCA_020718845.1. Lineage (GTDB taxonomy): Bacteria > Pseudomonadota > Gammaproteobacteria > Beggiatoales > Beggiatoaceae > DYRG01. Next base: position 21,996 of record DYRG01000025.1, on the reverse strand, counting down.
TTGCAATTGAACCTGAAGTGGTTTTATTAGATGAACCTGCTTCTGCGCTTGATCCGATTTCAACGTTAAAAATTGAAGAACTGATTAATGAACTCAAAACAAAATACACCATTGTAATTGTTACCCATAATATGCAACAAGCAGCGCGGGTTTCGGATTACACGGCGTTTATGTATATGGGTAAATTAATTGAGTTTGATCGTACAGATAAACTCTTTACAAATCCCAAAGAAAAACAAACCGAAGATTACATTACTGGACGTTACGGTTAAAGGATAAGAAAAACAATGGATGAAAACTTAGATATTCGGCATAAACACATTTCTCGCCAATTCAATATAGAATTACAAAACATTCATTCTCGAGTGTTAGAAATGGGTGGATTAGTTCAAAAGCAACTTGCCGATGCATTGCACGCATTAACGGATAGTGATTCTGTTTTAGCTGAAAAAGTTATTAACAATGATGAAGTCATTAATGGTATAGAATCATCAATTGATGATTCTTGTGTGCAAATTTTAGCGCGTCGACAACCCGCAGCGGGCGATTTACGAATGGTTATCGCGGTGGTAAAGACCATTACAGACTTAGAACGCATTGGTGATGAAGCGAAGCGCGTTGCTCGAATGGCTTCAAATAAAGCCGATCAAATTTATCGATTGCAAGCGCCTATTGTAACAGGTGTGCAACATTTAGGAAAACAAGCCCAAGAAATGTTACAACGTTCTTTAGATGCGTTTGCAAGAATGGATGTAGAAACTGCCGTCAAAGTTGCTCGAGATGATGATAAAGTTGATATTGAATATTCGGGCTTAATTCGCCAGTTAATTACCTATATGATTGAAGACCCGCGTTCTATTCCTGCCGCATTAGATATTATGTGGGCAGCGAGAGCATTAGAACGCATTGGTGATCGGTCGAGAAACATTTGTGAATATGTCGTTTATTTCGTGAAAGGAAAAGACATTCGTCACGTTAATTTAGATAAAGTAAGAGAAGAAATCGGTTTAACCGATCCCGATTCTCAAAAACTTCCTCAAACAAATCCCTAAACAACCACAGCTCCCAAATATTGCGATGTATCTTATTGAGATATATCGCTTTTTTTATGCGATTTTAAATAAGCGCTAAAGTTTATGCTATGCTAAAACCATTAATAAAACGAATCAAAAAAAGAGGACAGAGAGATGATTAACTTAGAAACCAAGCCGTTAGAACGCACGCCAGAAGCGATTTATCAACGAATGTTGCATCATTTGTTGCACACGGTTGTCAAAGACCCTGCGCGAGTTACAGACCGCGATTGGTTTAATGTTTTAGCGCATACTTTGCGCGATTATTTAGCTGAAAATTGGTTGAAAACAACGCATCGTTATTATGAAGAAGATGCACGACGCATTTATTATTTGTCGATGGAGTTTTTATTGGGAAGAGCACTTGTTAATAATGCTTTAAATCTCAATATGTTAGAGTCATGTAGAGAAGTTTTAAAAGAGCTTAATTTACCTGAAGAAACTATTTATGAAATGGAGAATGATCCCGCGTTAGGAAATGGAGGATTGGGGCGTTTGGCGGCGTGTTTCTTGGATTCAATGGCGACCTTAAATTTGGCGGGTTATGGATACGGGATTCGTTACGAATTTGGGATGTTTTATCAACGACTTAAAGATGGAATGCAAGTCGAGCAACCCGATAACTGGTTACGTTATGCAAATCCTTGGGAATTTCCTCGACCAGAGTTGCTCTATCCCGTGCAATACGGTGGAAATGTCATTGAATACCGTGATCATAAGGGTTTGTTATATCACGAATGGAGCAATACGCAAGACGTAATGGCAATGGCTTATGATTTACCAATTACGGGTTATAATACCGACACAGTGAATACCTTGCGTTTATGGTCGGCGAAATCATCGCGTGATTTCAACTTGCAATGTTTTAATCAAGGTGAATATTTGAAAGCGGTCGAGGAAAAATCCCAATCTGAAACGCTTTCTAAAGTGTTATATCCTGATGATACGACAGCAGAAGGTCGACAATTACGTTTAAAACAAGAATACTTTTTTGTTTCAGCATCCATTCAAGATATTGTGCGTCGTTATCAAAGCACACATCCAGACGATCCTCAACTGTTTCATTTATCGGATAAAATAGCGATTCAATTAAATGATACTCACCCTGTATTAGCGATTCCAGAAATGCTTCATTTACTAATCGACAAATACCGTCAAGATTGGGATTCTGCATGGAATAATTGCGTAAAAATCTTTGGTTATACAAACCATACACTAATGCCAGAAGCATTAGAAACTTGGTCAGCGCATTTAGTGGAAAAACTTTTGCCTCGACATTTCCAATTAATTAATGAAATCAATCGACGTTTTTTAGAGCAAGTGCGTTATCGTTTTCCAGGTGATTTAGATTTGATTCGGCGGGTTTCTATTTATGGAGAAGACGGCGAGAAACATTTAAGAATGGCGCATTTGGCAGTGGTTGGAAGTCATAAAGTTAATGGCGTTGCAGAAATTCACACGCAATTGATGAAAAAGACTTTATTTTCAGATTTTAATCGTTTATTTGAAGGGAGAATTATCAATAAAACAAATGGGATAACCCCACGCCGTTGGTTAAATGAAGCCAATCCACAATTAGCACATTTGATTTCAGATCGATTAGGAAATCAAGCATGGTTGACAGATTTATCACAATTGAAGAAACTCATTCCCTTTGCGGAAGATCAAATATTTCAAAAATCATTTCAAGATGTTAAAAAACATAATAAAGAAAAGCTCGCTTTATTTATTAAGAAATGCTTGCAACTTGAAATCAATCCGCACGCTTTATTTGATGTGCAAGTCAAACGCATTCATGAATACAAACGCCAATTATTGAATGTGTTGCACATTATTACCCGTTATAATCGGATTCGCGCTAATCCAAATGCGCCGATTGTTCCGCGCGTAATGATTTTTGCAGGAAAAGCCGCGCCCGGTTATGTGCAAGCAAAAAGAATTATCAAATTAATCAATGATGTAGCTGACGTGATTAATCATGATATAATTATCGGCGATCGTTTAAAAGTGGTTTTTATTCCTAATTATGATGTTTCTGTGGCACAAAGAATTATGCCAGCGGCGGAGTTATCTGAACAGATTTCTACGGCGGGAACAGAGGCTTCTGGAACGGGTAATATGAAACTCGCTTTAAATGGAGCATTAACCATTGGAACTTTGGACGGTGCAAACTTAGAAATTCGTGAGGAAGTGGGAGAAAAAAATATCTTTATGTTTGGTTTAAACAGCGATGAAATAGCGCATTTGAAAGGGCATTATCATCCAATTGATTTATATCATAGCAATCCAGAATTAAAACAAGTGTTGGATATGTTAAATGAAGGATATTTCTCCGTAGAAGAACCCGCTCGTTTCAAACCTATTGTAGAAAGTTTATTAAATGGCGATCCGTTTTTGAATTTAGCAGATTATGAAGCGTATATTAATTGCCAACAACAAGTTGATGATTTATATCAAAATTCTTTAGAATGGACACGTCGAGCGATTTTGAATGTTGCGCAAATGGGAAAATTTTCCTCTGATCGAACCATTCAAGATTATGCAAAGGAAATTTGGCAATTATGAATTGTAATACGGAATAAAAATATGCAATCATCCTTTGATTGTTATATTGGAATTGGGAGCAATTTGCATCAACCGATGCAACAAATTATAGCTGCGTTAGATTTATTACAAACGTTACCACACACCAGCTTAATTAAAAGCTCTCATTTATATCAAAATCCAGCGATGTTAGCAGAGGAAAATGCTACGCCTCAACCTGATTATATTAATGCAGTTGCTTGGATTCAAACAACATTAGAACCCGAACTTTTATTAAAACATTTACAAACCTTAGAAACTCAGCAAGGTCGCCAAAGAACTGAGAAAATTTGGTCTTCTCGAACCTTAGATTTAGATGTTTTATTATATGGTGATTTGAAAATTGATTCTCCATCTTTAACAATTCCTCATAAAGGTTTATTAGAACGTGCATTTGTTTTGATTCCTTTGTGTGATTGCAATCCCGATTTGATCTTACCGAATGGAAAAGTAGTAAAAGATTTTATTTCTGACGATATGAAACAACAATTAACAAGGATTTGAAAAATGACAACGCCGCGTAATTTAACCCAATTACAACTCATGAAAGAAAAAGGTGAGAAAATCACCTGTGTGACGGCTTATGATGCGAGTTTTGCGGCGCAAGCGGTGGCAGCAGGCGTGAATATTTTGTTGGTGGGCGATTCGCTCGGCATGGTCGTGCAAGGTCAGGACAGCACGTTGCCAGTGACGTTGGACGACATGATTTATCACTCAAAAATGGTACGTCGTGGTGCACCTAACGCATTGATTATGATGGATTTACCGTTCATGACGTATGCCACACCCGAAACCACTTTAAAAAATGCGGGAAAATTGATGCGCGAAGGCATGGGAACGATGGTCAAAGTCGAGGGCGGCGAGTGGTTATTGCCGTCAATTCAAATGCTTACCGAACGCGGAATCCCTGTGTGCGGGCATTTGGGTTTAACTCCGCAATCCGTGCATCAATTAGGTGGTTATCGAGTGCAAGGACGTTCTGAAATCGATGCGCAACGCATTTTAAATGATGCCTTAGCATTAGAGAAAGCGGGCGTAAGTTTATTGGTTTTAGAATGCGTGCCGAGTGACTTAGCAAAACGCATTACAAATGCTTTAAAAATCCCCACGATTGGGATTGGTGCGGGCGTAGATTGTGATGGGCAAGTACTTGTTTTATATGATATGTTAGGCATTACAATGGGCAAAACACCCAGTTTCTCAAAAAACTTTTTAATCGGGCAAGATTCTATTAAATCAGCATTACAAAATTTTGTAGAAACTGTGAAGAATAAAACCTTTCCCGACTTAGAACATAGCTTTAATTAATCAAAAGAAACTAAACCATTCTTGTAACCAAATTAACACTTCTTCAACTAATAAATTCTTAGCAATTTCAATGACATCGTATCCTAAACAATGTAACATAGGATACGCACGAATTAATCCATACAATGCAATAAACTCTAGCGTTATCAACAAGATAGCAAATAGTTTCACATAATCTTTGCCCGATAATGTTGGCAAAAAATTTCTCATAATGCCGTGTCCTCCCTTTTAAAGCACTATATTCGCATAAATCGACGCAAAATAATGAAAAGGGGATATTAGCATAACTTGACTTTTAAGACAAAAAACGGCGCAGAAAACTTAAAGCGGCTTGTAAGTTTTGTTGAGCAACATTACTTAATGGATCGCCTAATTCAAAAGAAGTTCCTCGAATCGCTAAAACAAAACTTGGAGGAGGAAGGGTTTGAAAAGTCTTTTGATAAACCCCTAAAACTTCTTCTGGAGATAATGCGTGACTGGTATAAGAAACTTGATTGGAAGGTTGAATGGGATAAAATGAAAAAGGGCTTTCTCCAGAAACCGATGCGTCGATGAAAATGGCTTGTTTTGCGTGTTGCAAATCTAAAGCGTGCTCGATTTGTAATTGAAAATCCTCAACGATCACCACATCGTCAAAATGCGGTAATTGTGAGATTAAACAAGGGGCTAGCGCATCGTCGCCACGACTGGGATTGCCGCACGCCAAAATAACAATCATAACATCAAGCGAGGGGGATTAGCGGGACGATATAAGATACTGATTTTACCGATATTTTGGACTAATTCTGCGCCACTTTTTTCGCATAAAATCGTGGTCATCGCGTGACGATCCTCGCGTTCCGTGCTCGAAATGGTGACTTTGATGAGTTCATGCGTATCGAGAACAATATTTAATTCATTCAATAGCTTATCGGTAATTCCCTGTTGTCCAACCATTAAAACGGGTTTGAGGTGATGCGCCAAACCGCGTAATTTGCGAATGTTTTGAGATGTGAGCATTGTGTGTCCTAAGTTTGCGTTACAATAACGCTATTTTAGCCTTTTTTGGAAAACAAGATGTCTTTATATACGCAAGCGTTGCAACGATTTTACACTTTAATGCAGCAAGCCAAACAATTACCACTCACTTATCCGAATGCGATGACGGTTGCGACCGCCGATGCGAACGGAAAACCTTCGGCGCGGGTGATTTTGCTCAAAGATGCCGATGAGCAAGGCTTTGTTTTTTATACGAATTTTCAAAGTCGCAAAGGTGATGAATTAAAAGAAAATCCCCGAGCGGCGTTGTTGTTTTATTGGGAAACCTTGAAAACTCAAGTGCGTGTCGAAGGAACGGTGGAAATCGTCAGCGATGAGGAAGCCGATGCGTATTGGCGAACTCGTCCACTAGAAAGTCGGATCGGCGCGTGGGCTTCTCAACAATCGCAACCCATTGAAAATCGTAAAGTTTTAGAAGATCGTTATGAATATTTTGCCCGTCAATTTACCGATTCAAATATTCCGCGTCCGCCACATTGGTCGGGTTATCGTTTAACGCCGCAACTCATTGAATTTTGGGAAGAACGTCCGTTTCGTTTGCATGATCGCGTGCGTTATGTTAAAAAAGACGGTGAATGGACTTCTTCACTACTAAACCCCTGATTTAAAACAAAAAAAGGAGAAAATTATGCAAAGCCTACTCGTTTTATCCGCCATCGGTCAAGATCGCTCTGGCATCGTTCAATCGATTAGTCATTCCATTACTGATTGTGGGTGTAATATCACCGACAGCCGCATGACCGTTCTCGGCGGTGAATTTGCCGTCATTATGTTGCTCGGCGGAACTTGGGATGCAATCGTTAAATTAGAAAATTCTTTGCCTCGTTTGGAAAAGAAACTTGATTTGATTATTGTTTCTAAACGCACTGAAAATCGTTCTATTACCAAAAACCAACTTTCTTATATCGTTGAAGTGGTTTCAATGGATCATCCCGGCATTGTTCACGACATTGCAAAATTCATGTCGGATTATCAAATTAACATTGAGGATTTATCGACTTCTAGTTATGCTGCTCCTCACACTGGAACGCAAATGTTTTCAATGAATATGACCATTAGTATTCCTGCCGATTTATCCATTGCAAAACTGCGTAATGAGTTTATGGATATGTGTGATGATTTGAATTTAGATGCAGTGATGGGACCTCTAAAATGATCTTACCAAACATGAGCTTACCCGCAACAGGTAATAAAAACATTGATTTGTCTACTTTAATAGGACAACCCGTTATTTTATATTTCTACCCCAAAGACGATACCCCTGGTTGTACTCAAGAAGGTCAAGATTTCAGAAATCATTTCTCTGAGTTTCAAAATTTGGGTGCAACTATTTTAGGAGTTTCAAGAGATTCAATAAAGAAACATGAGGCTTTCAAATTACAATACAACTTCCCTTTTGATTTATTATCCGATTCAAAAGAAGAATTATGTAATCATTTTGGTGTCATGAAATCAAAAATGATGTTTGGAAAACCCGCACGCGGCATTGATCGCAGCACCTTTTTGTTCGACAAAAACGGTGAATTAAAACACGAATGGCGCGGCATCAAAAAAATCGATCATCATGTTGAGGAAGTCTTAGAAAAATTGAAATCTTTAACATGAACAACTTAAATTGGTCGGATATTCATACCGTATTTTTAGATATGGATGGGACATTGCTAGATTTACATTTTGATAATTATTTCTGGCGAGAACACGTTCCGCAGCATTACGCAAAATACAAGCATCTTTCTTTAGAAATTGCGAAAGAACAATTTTATGCAGAATGTAAAGCAGTTGAAGGAACATTGAATTGGTATTGTGTTGATTTTTGGACAGAAAAACTCGGTTTAGATATTGCATTATTAAAAGAAGAAGTGGCACATTTAATTGCTGAACATCCTTTTGTCATTGAGTTTTTACAAGCGGTTAAAAAAACGCAACGTCCAATTATTTTAGTAACCAATGCGCATCAAAAGAGTATTGATTTGAAAATGCGTAAAACAATGTTTGGTGAATATTTAGATCAAGTGATTTCTTCACATGATTTGGGATTTCCTAAAGAAACACCTGAATTTTGGCATAAATTACAAACAATTTATCCCTTTGAACTTGCGCATACTTTGTTAATTGATGATAGTTTGTCAGTGTTAAATGCTGCTCGAGAATATGGATTTCAACATTTGTTAGTTGTGCGTAATCCAGATACCAAACAACCTCCAAGAAACTTAGATGATTTTGATGTATTAGAAAGTTTTGCACAGATAATCCCTAATAAATAAATTTTCTCAAAGGAGTTTATAAATAATGGAAAACCATTTCTTTCAAGATTGGGCGCACGGAATTACAACCATTGATACGGGTTATATGCGACCACAAATGGTTGCAAGTCATTTGATTATTGAAAACAATCATGCAACCTTTATTGATACAGGTACAACTAAAACACTTCCTCGATTGCTAGAAACCCTAAATGCTAAAAAAGTTCCTTTAGAAAATGTTGATTTTGTTATTGTCACGCACGTTCATTTAGATCATGCGGGTGGGGCAGGTGCATTAATGCAAGTTTGTCCAAATGCTCAATTAGTTGTTCATCCGCGTGGTGCTCGACATTTGATCGATCCAAGTCGTTTAATGGCAGCAACTATTGAAGTGTATGGTAAAAAACAAACTATTGAATTATATGGAGAATTACCGCCGATTGATGCGAATCGTGTTATTCAAGCGTCAGATGAATTTGAATTAAATTTTCAAGGACGTTCTTTAACTTTTTGGGATACCCCTGGTCATGCAAATCATCATTTCTGTGTTTTAGATGAAAAAAGCAAAAGTATTTTTACGGGAGATACTTACGGACTTTCTTATCGTGAATTTGATACGGAGAAAGGCATTTTTATTTTCCCAACCACTACGCCAACGCAATTTGATCCTGGTGCATTGCAAGCGTCAATGAAACGTTTAGTTTCTTATCAACCAGAAAAGATTTATTTAACCCATTTTGCAGAGATTTCTAATCCTGTTTTTTATATCGATTATTTAATCAAAACAATTGACGACATGGTTAATTTAGTGAGAGAAAGTTCTCAAGAAACCTCAGATAAAACTGTGCGTCATCAAATTTTAATAGAAAAAATCTTTGCGTTGTTTCTCAAACAAATTCGAGCAAATGATTGCAGATTATCCGATAAAAAATGCCGTGAATTATTAGCATCGGATATTGAATTAAATGCGCAAGGATTAGAATTTTGGTGGGATAAAACCCAAACGATTGTGAAATAAAATGGATCATGTTGTTTTAATTGGATATTTAGCAGCAACTTTAACGACTGTGGCATTTCTACCGCAGTTGATTAAAGTGTGGAAAAATCGTTCAGCAAAAGATATTTCTTATGCAATGTTGCTCATTTTTTCCTTTGGCGTGTTATGTTGGTTGATTTACGGTTTTTTAATTGGTTCTTTACCGATTATTTTTGCAAATAGCCTTACTTTAGTTCTCAACTTACTTATCTTAGTTCTCAAAATCAAATTTGGTTAAACAAAAGGTACTAATCTTGCTTATTGTATTTGAAGGGATGTTATTGTTTTTCGCCCATTTAGAAATGATAAGTCACGGATATTTCAATGCTTTGTTTAATTAGTACCATTAGTCGACACGGGAAAACAGGCGCGGTTTATCACGACCGAATTGTGAATGTTGAAGTTTTGACATTAGGACGGGCGGTTGATCAGCACGTTTTTTTGCCAGATTTGCGGGTTGCGTTGCAGCATGCGGTGATTAGCGATTTAGGGCGTGGGCGGTTTTGGATTGATGCGAAGCCCGCGTCGGGGATTCGGATTAATGATCGGCTGGTGCAAAATTCGTTGATCCAAGTCGGCGACGTGATTCGCGTGGGAAATGCGTTGATTCGTGTTTTAACGCCTCGGCACGGCTATGATCTTGTTTTAGAAGTCGAAACTCGCCACACGCCCGCCCGTGCGATTGAAAATCAAGCCCAAATTCGCGCCAAAATGCGTTTGAGCGAAACGAGTTTAAAAGTTCGTCCCGTCGCGTGGGGTCTTTTTATTGGTATCTTGTTGATTTTCTTAGCAATTCCGAGCATTTCAGTTTATTTAGAAAATTATTATCGACCGATTTTTGAGCAAGTGTTGTTATTTTTTAATCCCATCGATGAAAATATCAAGCTAGATCAAACACCTGCGCCTCCTCCTTTACCCAAAATGCCTGAAATTTTGACGGATAAATTTTGGGCATCGGGTGAAACTTCGTCGGCGCACCTTTTCTTTCGCAAAGATTGCACGTCTTGCCATCAAAAACCATTTGTGCGCGTCACCGATGCGGCGTGTTTGGGTTGCCACAAAAAGACCCATTCTCACACCGATCCCGAATTTTTCAAGCTCGACAAATTAATTCACACCCGCTGCGTTGAATGCCACGTTGAACATAATGGCAAACGAGCTTTAATTAACCGTGAAGACAAATTGTGCAGCGATTGTCATCGTGATTTAACTAAACAACAAGGCATTACAACTGAGTTAGGAAATGCGTGGGATTTTGGATTAGAACATCCTCAATTTAAACCAACCTTAATGGGTTTCAAAAATGGTAAAGAAACTAAAACCCGCATCTCAATGGACGATAAAGAAAATCATGATATTTATCGAGAAGAATCCAATTTAGAATTTCCTCACGATGTTCATGTAACCAAAAAAGGTTTAGCAACCTTTAATGAAGAAATCAAATATTTGAAATGTGAAAACTGCCATGCTTTAGATAATGGTGGCGTTGGCTTTGAGAAAATTAATTTTGAGAAACATTGCATGGAATGCCACCCATTGAGTTTTGAAGCATCAGATGTTTCTCGAACTGTTCCACATGGCAAAGTCAGTGAAATCATGTTTCAATTACAAGAATATTATGGAGAACGGGCGTTAAAAGGTGATTATCATAGTGATTCAAACGCACCAGCCATTGTAAAACAAGGGCGTTTTCCTAATGAAACATTACAAGCTGAAGACCGAATGATTGCATTAGATTGGGCGCATAATAAAGCAGAGAAAGTTGCCGAAGAAATATTTGAATTTAGTTTGTGCGTTGAATGTCACGTTGTAAAGAAAGAAAAAGAAAATCCACCACGTTGGATGGTTGCACCTGTACGCATTAATCAGAAATGGTTTCCTAAAGCGCGTTTCTCTCATCTTAAGCATTTGACAATGAATTGTGGAAGTTGTCATTTAGCGCAAGAATCTAATAATAGCAGCGACATTTTATTACCCGATCTTGGACTTTGCCAAAGCTGCCATCAAGGAATTCATTCTCCTGATAAATTACAATCAACTTGCGTCGATTGTCATGGATTTCACGTCTCTGAGCATTTAATGAAAAAAGAAGAGAAAAAATCAGATGAAAAATTAAAAATTCCTTCCCAAAATTCTTCAAAGAAATGATAGAACTACATCACATATTCTTTATAGAAAACAAAAACCGCAACCTTTAAATCAAATAATATTGCGGTTTTAAAGTTTAACGTTTCATGGAATCAAAGAATTCAGCGTTGGTTTTGGTAACTTTTAAGCGTTCTAATAAAAAATCCATCGCGGTTAATTCATCCATTGGTTGCAATAATTTTCTTAAAATCCAAACCTTTTGTAAATCCGCACTTGTTACTAAAAGTTCTTCACGTCTTGTTCCCGAACGATTGATATTAATCGCGGGATACGTTCTTTTCTCAGCAATTCGGCGATCTAAATGGATTTCGTTGTTACCCGTTCCTTTAAATTCTTCATAAATTACGTCGTCCATTTTTGAACCCGTATCAACTAACGCAGTTGCAATAATGGTCAAACTTCCACCTTCTTCAATATTTCTCGCCGCACCAAAGAAACGTTTTGGACGATGTAATGCGTTCGCATCCACGCCGCCAGTTAACACTTTTCCAGAGGAAGGTACAACCGTATTGTAAGCGCGCGCCAAACGAGTAATTGAATCTAATAAAATCACCACATCGGTTTTATGTTCTACTAAACGCTTTGCTTTTTCTATAACCATTTCAGCGACTTGCACATGACGAGTCGCGGGTTCATCAAAGGTGCTAGAAATCACTTCACCATGAATTGCTTTAACAGAACGTTCCATTTCTGTGACTTCTTCGGGACGTTCGTCAATTAATAAAACAATTAAATAACATTCGGGGTATTTGCTCACAATTGATTGAGCAATACTTTGGAGCATCATGGTTTTACCCGATTTGGGCGGAGAAACAATTAAACCGCGTTGTCCTCTTCCAATTGGGGCAACTAAATCAATAATGCGCGGGGTTAAATCTTCGGTAGAACCATTACCTTGTTCGAGAGAGAAACGATCATTTGCAAAGAGAGGCGTGAGATTTTCAAAAAGGATTTTATTTTTAGCGTTTTCGGGGGGTTCGTAATTGATTTCATTGACTTTGAGCAACGCAAAATATCTCTCGCCTTCTTTGGGAGGACGAATCTTTCCAGAAACCGTATCGCCCGTTCTTAAATTAAAACGTCGAATTTGGCTCGGAGAAACGTAAATATCATCAGGTCCCGCGAGATAAGAACTATCAGCAGAACGCAGGAAGCCAAACCCATCTTGGAGGATTTCTAAAACGCCGTCACCAAAAATGTCTTCGCCTTTTTTAGCGTGGGCTTTGAGGAGAGCAAAAATAATATCTTGCTTACGAGAGCGGGCAGTACCTTCTAAATTAAGTTCTTGAGCAATACGGTTTAATTCGATGGCACTTTGTGTTTTTAATTCGGTGAGATTCATGAGGTTGTTCGGCGTATTAGAAATGTGAGGAAGTGAGAGAAAAAAGCGTAGAGAAAATAGACATGATAATTTTAGAGCAACCGTTCTAACCAAGCAGCTAATCTTGATTTAGGTTCGTTGCCGATTTTGGTTGCTTCGAGAGCCCCGTTTTTGAACAACATTAAGGTAGGAATGCCACGAACACCGTATTTGGCGGGGGTATTGGGGCTATCGTCGATGTTGAGTTTGGCGATAATGAGGCGGTTTTCGTACTCGACAGCGAGGCTTTCTAAAGCGGGAGCGATCTGCTTACAAGGTCCGCACCATTCCGCCCAAAAGTCAACTAAAACAGGTAGTTGTGATTGTAATACAGTTTGATCAAAAGTGTCATCATTTACATTGATGATATGTTCGCTCATTGAAATGTTTCTCCTTGAAGTGAAGGCGTGAAATTACTGAATAAAAACGATAGATTACAAATAAATTCCAAACAGTTAGTGGAATAGAGAATTGTCGTATGGTTGTGTCTGTGGACTATCAAATGTGGGATAACAAAGGTAGTTGAAATTATTCACGCAGTTTTTTTATGATGGTCAGTCTTGATGGGGCGGGGAATGCCTCGCCAGCAAATTATCAGTGGTTTATTTATCAAATGTCAAGAGGAAACCTGTTTTAAATAGATTTCCTCTCTTTATCTAACTACTCTCAATCGTTGTTTTGATCGTCCAAACGAATGCCACGTGTTCCTCGATTTCCAGTAGTTGGGCGAATGGTACGCGCAACGGGTGAAGGAGGTGGCGGTAAATCCGTTTCTGGCGCAGCGGCAGAAGCAACTGGCGTTTCATTCGCTGGGGCAACGGGCGCAGCTGGAGGTGGCGGCGTTGGTTTAGGTGGCGCAGTTGGCGGTGGTGTCGATGCGGCAGGTGGAATGGGCGCGGGCGATTTGGGTTTGGTGAATTTTGCCCACAACGCTTGCAAACCCATCATCGCCATCATCCACATCGCACGAATGATATAAAACGCCATCGCAATCCATTCAACCGTTTTTGCCCAAATTCGCACCACTAAAGATGCTTTGTGAGGGGCATTTGTGGTTTGTTGTTCAGTCGTTTCAGATTCAACATAACAATCTAAGCAACTGTCTGGATCAACGCCCGCTAATGCGTGAGCACCCGCGCTAATACATCCGAGCGGAATAACCACTAAAGTCAATAACGTAGAAACCAATACCCCAAACAACAATGAAATCGCCATGCCTTGGAAAATCGGGTCAAAAAGGATAACTCCCGAACCTCCCACTAAAGCAAATGCGGTAATCATAATCGGGCGCGTTCTGGTTTTGCAGGCTAAAATCACCGCATCTTGAATGGGCGTGCCTTTTTGTAATTCGTGAATGGAATAATCCACTAATAAAATTGAATTACGAACGATAATTCCCGCCAATGCAATCCAACCAATCATCGAGGTTGCGGTAAATTCAGCGTGCAACAACCAATGCCCAGGCACAATTCCTAATAAAGTCAACGGGATAGGAGCCATAATGATCGCGGGAACTAAAAAGTTTCCAAACAACCAAACCACTAAAAGGTAAATTAAAACCATTGCAACCATGAATGCTAAACCCATGTCGCGGAAGGTTTCATAAGTGACCGTCCATTCGCCCGTCCATTCAAAGGAAGATTTGCCATCGGCAGGTGGTGCGCCCAAATAATGACCCGATAAAGAAACGCCATCGGGAGTTTTATAATTTTTGAGCAATTCCTCAATTTCAAACATCCCATAAATCGGAGAAGCCTGTTTGTATTTGTTATCGCCTAGATATAATCCCACCGAATCCCCAACCACATAATCAAGTCGACGTAAGTCTTTGTGATAAATGGTTTGATCTTCTTGTCGATTAATGAAACGCCCTAATTCAGCTAAAGGAATAGTTCCTTTCCCATCCATGGTAGGAATGGGTAAATCGTACAAATGGCTTAATTGAGAACGGATGTTTAAAGGAACTTGCAACACAATGTAAGTCGGTTCTAATACTGGACCATGTTTAACATCGCCGAGTTTTTGCCCGCCCATTGCCATTGTTAGATTACGGTTAATCGTATCGACCGAAATCCCGCGTCGCACTGCTTTTTCGAGGTCGACTTCAAATGTCCACGCTTCGTGGGGTTGAGTCATGTAATTGTCGACATCGTCGAGGATTTTGGCTTGTTGGAAGGTTTCGGTCATTTTTTGCGCGACTTGACGGCGAGTTGCATCGTCAGGTCCGTAAATTTCCGCGACAATCGATTGCAAAACAGGCGGACCAGGGGGCATTTCCACGATCGTAATTTTTGCGTTAGATTGTTGTTTTTGAAGGAATTCTTTTAACATTCGACGCGCATCCGTCGCAATTTGATGGCTTGAACGCGCCCGATCTTTTTTGTCTTTCAATTGAACGTGAATATCGGCGTGCCAAGGTTTGCCGCGCAAATAATAATGCCGAACCATTCCATTAAAATCAAAGGGTTGCGATGTGCCTGAATAAGTTTGCAATGCCGTCACTTCAGGAATTTCACGAAGTTTCTCTGCGAGTTGAAATGTCAAATTCGCCGTGACAGGTAATGCTGTTCCTTCAGGCAAATCAATAAACACATTGAATTCAGGTTTGTTATCAAGCGGAAGCATTTTAACTTCGACCGTCCGCGTGTAAAACATTGACATTGCTAAGAAAAATGAAATCACTAATCCGATTAAAAATAACCAACCTTTCTTTCGGCTAGAAATCAACGGCATTAATAATCTGCGGAAGAATCTCTCTAATTTTTCATTAAAAGCGTGCTCTTGTTGTTCGGCTTTGTGCAACACAGAAATCGGCGGCGACATTGCCATCGCAAGCCAAGGCGTGAATACAAATGCGGCAAATAACGAAAACACCATTGCCACCGATCCCAATACGGGAATGGGCATCATGTAAGGTCCCATCATTCCGCTGACGAATCCCATCGGAAGCAATGCCGCGACGACCGTAAAAGTGGCTAAAATCGTGGGGTTGCCGACTTCACGAACCGCATCGACCGCCGTTAAAGTATCGGTTTCGCCGCGTAAAAGCCATCGTCGATAGACGTTTTCAACCACCACAATCGCGTCATCGACTAAAATTCCAATCGAGAAAATCAACGCAAATAAACTTACGCGGTCGATGGTGAATCCTAAAATAAAGGCAGAAAAAACAGTCACTAAGATTACGACGGGAATAACGAGCGTCACCACGACAGCGGGTCGCCAACCTAAACTCCACAATACTAAAATCGTCACCGCGCCTGTTGCGATGAACAATTTCTTAATTAAATCATTGACTTTGTCGTTGGCGGATTGACCATAATTACGAGTCACTTCAACATGAATATTATCGGGAATGAGCCGACCTTTTAATTGTTCGACTTTCGCCAAAATATCATTCGCAACCGCCACGCCATTGGTGCTGATTTTCTTCGCAATCGCAATCGTGACCGCAGGCGCAGCGTTGATTGCATTATGTTTTCCTGCATCGGGTTGATCATAACGATACGCGGGACCCGTGTAATAAGACACCATGTGTTTAGGGTCTTCAGGTCCTAAAGTTACTTGCGCAACGTCGCGTAAATAAACGGGGGAATTATTAAACGAACCCACGACTAATTGTTCTAAGTCATTGGTTTTTCTAAGAAAAGAGCCGCTATAAACTGTGTAATATGAATCACCGCTTTCGCTCGAACCCGTATTTACTTCGCTGTTTGCAGTTCGAATGGTGTTGGCGATTTGATCTAAACCGATTTTGAAACCGCTCAAACGTTCGGGCATGATTTCAACGCGCATTTGTTCGGCGCGACCACCCACCACAAACCCTTGACCAGTATTAGGAATTTCTTTAATCGACTGCAACACATCAAACGCTAACGTGCGCAAACTTCCATCATCAACATCATTTGACCACAGCGTTAAATTTACGACGGGAACGTCATCGATGCCTTTGGGTTTCACTAAAGGAGGCATCACGCCAGGGGGCATTTTGTCGAGGTTGGATTGGAGTTTGTCGTGAACTTTAAAGACAGATTTTTCGAGTTGCTCGCCAACTTTAAATTCAACCGTTATCATGCCTTGTCCGCGTTCGGAAGCCGCATAAACGTGTTTGACGGCGGGAATTTCGCTTAAAATCCGTTGCAATGGTTCCATCGCCAAACTTGCGACTTCATCGGAAGATGCGCCTGGATATTGGACAAAAATATCGACCATTGGCACAGAAATTTGAGGGTCTTCTTGACGAGGCGTTAAAAATAAACCCAAAATGCCCATCGCCAACATTGCCATAAAAAACAATGGGGAGAGCGGCGAATGAATAAACGAATGCGCCATCGATCCAGCGATACCGGGATGTGGCATTTGTTCAGGGGTAAGAGGAGGTTGTTGGTGATCGGTCATGGCTTTTTTAATTATTTATGAGCAGGATCGGAGCCGTTTTGCACCCAACCAGAGGTGGTGCCGGGGGCGGGATTTATTTCAATGGTTTCGCCATGTTTTAAGCCGCTTAACACCGCGACTTCTTGACCGTAATTGTTGCCCAGCCGTAATAAACGTAATTCACGTTTGCCGTTATTCAATACATACACACCGGGCAAACTTCCGCGCCACACAATCGCCGCTGTGGGAATGATCGGCATATATTTCGCGGGGGTATTCACGTCTTGAATTTCGACTTGCGCATATTGTCCCGCGCCGGTTCGAGTGTTCGGCGGTAAATCAAATTTTACGGTGACAGTATGACGTTGTGCGTCGGCGATGGGGAAAACTTGGGCAACTCGAACTTGCACCCAACCACCCACATCTAATTTTGCATTTAAAACCATTCCCGCTTGCAAACCACTCACTAAACGTGCGGGAACTTCGACTTGGATTTGCAAACTCGAGGTGTCGGCATATTTTAATAAAGGTGTGCCGGGTTGAACGGTGTCACCGACTTCGACCAATTTTTTGGTAATTACACCATCAAAAGGGGCTAAACCGTGTGCGTCGCGTAATTTTGCGTCGATGGCATCGATTTGTGAACGGGCGCGCATCAAAGTGCCTCGAGCCTGATCGATTTGCGTACCCATATTGTGCAAATTGGTGCGACGATCGAGTTTTGAATCGGATTTGCCAAGCACTTCTGACATTGGCTCGGTCATCATTTCGTCGAGCAAAAACGGTAAACCCATTCCGCCGGGGGCTTTTTTGATGGAATCGGGGGTAAATAATTCTTGTTGATAACGCACGCCAGCATTGCGTAAAGCCGCGTCTGCACTTGCAAATTCAGCCATTGCCGCACGACGTTGCGCGTGTAATTCTTCGGTGGTAATGCTGATTAATAAGGTATTTTCTTTGAAGCTGCTGCCTTCTTCGCCGGAGATTTTTTCAATTCTTCCGGGGACTTGCGCAGATAAAGTGACTTCTTTGGCGGGGATAACTGTGCCACCCAACACTGAAGCGCTGATCACGGGGCGGGCTTGAATCACATACGCATTGGGCTGTGCAAGCAATCCGCTACTGTTTAAGCAAAGGGTGACTCCAAGTGCGATGCGCCCAATCCATAGCAATTTAGTTGGTATTCGGTTGCGTGCTTGCATATTTTATGTACCAATTCAACAGGATAAAACAAGATAGAAAACGACAAGGAGCGCTTTTGAAACGCCCCTGATTTTGAAATTAGCTTACTCGCCCCATGACCGAGAAACTTTTAATGAAAGGACCCGCCATGCGTGGGTCTTTGATCATTGCGGTGTAATCGCCGACTTGGAATTTGATTTTGCCTGTGGTGTACGCCATGCCCAAGCCCATCATGCCGAGTCCATCTTTGACCCATTTAGCCCAACTATCTGGGTCGGCGCGCAAATCCCAGTTCAAGGTTTCGCCGTTGTACGCGCCCGCTGAAGTGACTTGACCATTTTCAACCACAATCACGCCGCGAGGTTGTGCTTCGCCTTTATAGCCATAGCCAATATTGCTATTAAAACCAATCGCTTGCAATGCTGCAGCTAAATCTTTCTCGGCGTTCCATGCACCTTGAAAGCCTTTCATCCAGTCGTCTGAAAATAATTCACTCATGATAAATCTCCTTTGATAATGTATATTAACGAAAACTAATATACTCTATCGTATCAAAAATTAACAGAAGAGTATATTAAAATTTTTAAGGGGTTAAGGTTTTCATGGTTTCTTCAATCCATGCTTCGCTTAACGCATTGATTTCTTTGGCACTTTTTCCTTTTGGATCGATCAAATGACCGATTTTAACGTGGATTGTGCCTGGATGTTTGAGAAAACCGCGCCGTTTCCAAAAATAACCCGCGTTATGTGCGACGGGTAAGATTGGGAAACCGCTTTGTTGCGCCAATAAAGCCCCGCCGATGCCGTAACGCCCTTTTTCGCCGACGGGCACGCGTGTTCCTTCGGGGAAAATCACCACCCAATGTCCGTCTTTGAGGGCTTGCGTGCCTTGTTCGACGATTTGGGTTCGAGAACTACGTTTTTTCGACCGATCAATCACAATCGGACGCATCAACGCCAACGCCCATCCAAAAAACGGCAACCATTGTAACTCTTTTTTGAGCACCCACACTTGGCGCGGAAAAAGCACTTGATAAAAAATGGTTTCCCATGCGGATTGATGTTTGCTCAACACAATGACGGGCGAAGAGGGTACATTTTCCATACCTTCGACCTGATAATCAAGTCGACAAATGGTTTTTGCCCACCAAATGATAAAAGTTGCCCAAAAATTTAAAATCGCGTAACGACGTTCATAAGGAAATACCCAAATGAACAAACTCAGCATTCCCGCAACAAAAGTTGCTCCCCACATTCCGATTCCAAAAAGTAAAGAACGTAATACTAACATTATTTGTTATCCAGTTTATCTTGTTTTAATTGTTGTTGATAAATAACAGCTTGCGCAGCGCTAGCCAAATCATCAAATACTTGAATGCGATCAAAGCCATTTTGAGCTAATTGGGTTTCTGTCATTAGCCCTTTTCCAGTACGAACCAATATAGGAACTGCTCCCGCCGCAACCGCCGCCTGAATATCGCGCAAGGAATCGCCAATCGACGGAACACCCGTCAAATGAATACCTAATCGTAACGCAATTTCATTATACAACCCCGGCTTTGGTTTGCGGCAATTACAAGCGCCCCGTGGAGAATGCGGACAAAAGAAAATTGCTTCAATATTTCCTCCCAATTCAGCGAGTTCTCGATACATTTTTGCATGAATTTTGTTTAAGGTATCTATATTAAAAAACCCCCTCGCCAAACCCGATTGATTCGACACAATTACCACCCGAAAACCCGCTTGATTTAATTTCACAATCGCTTCCAAACTATTTGGAATTGCTTTCCATTCTTCGGGGGATTTAATGTAATCATCTGAATCATAATTAATTACCCCATCTCGATCCAAAATAACTAATTGCATTTTTTTAACTTTCCTCTCGTTGTTTTGTTACCAAATTCTATAATGCCAGATTGCTCAATTTATAAATGAGAAATGAGTAATTGGTTGCTCATATAATCGCGCAATAAAGTATTTAATAAAATTTGGTAATCTGTATGTTTTTCATCTGCTTGTTTTTTAAGAAATAACAAAATATCTTTGTCTATTTGAATGGTTTCAGTCATTTTTTCAGCAACATAAAACCGTCCACGAATGCCATCACTAAAATCATAATTATCTTCTAATTCAAAGTCATCATCTGTTATTGCTTGTTTAAGAGGTTTCATAATATTTTTTCTCCTGTAAATTCGCTAATCTAGCCGAAATAATTCTAATCACGTTTCCATCAGAAAAAAATAAATTTGCAACCACTAAAAGATGTCCTTTTTTAGTTGCACCAATCGTAATCCATCTTTCCTCACCATAATTAAATCGACAATCCAACTTGGAAAGCTGAAAAGGATCATCAAATATCTCTTTAGCTTCTTCAAATGAAATGAAATGCCATGTTTATTTTTATTTAATTGATTTTTCTGTTCATTCCACTCAAATTTCATATAAGAATTTTCCTATCTTTTCTCGTTTCATGGAAGAGCAAGCGAAATAAGCTAAGTTATTTTAAAGAGTTGCTTTACTTCTTCGAGCGATGTAGTGGGCAAATGCGCTTCTTGCTGTTTTGCTGCTCTAAGTAATTTTAGTGTTTCAAATTCCTCTAATAAAGTAACCAACTCTTCAAATTCTTCATAAGGTAAAATAGCAAATTCTTTTTTGCCTCGTTTTGTCAAAATTTCTGGATGTAATTCAATCATTTACATTACCTCTGTTGATAAATTTCTCGACGATGTGCAATACGATAAATAATCACCGTTTGTTCTTGCAATTCAAATAATACTCGATAATCTCCAACTCTCAAACGATATTCTGGCGTAAAATTAGTGAGTTTCTTAATGTCACCTGATAAATTGGTTTGTAATTGCTCAATCCGAGCAAGAATCTTTGCACGATCTTTAGCTGCTAATTTAGCTAAGTCTTTAATTGATCGGGGTTTAAATTCTATTTGGTATGTCATAAATTAATGGAGCTTCTTACACAAACACTACAGAACTTGCTAACGAGCAATCTAATTGTTCAGTTAAATCAACAGTTTTAATGCTTACAGTGATAATTTTACCAATTAAATCAATAATATATCTTTCATTATCGACTTGATTGGGATCGTTAATAATCCCGCTGCGTTCATCTATTTTAATCCGATATTGATCAATAATCCATTCTAATGCCGCCCGATTTCCTAATTTGTAATCAAAGGTTTTTTCTGGAATGTTTAAAAAGGTAATGCTTTGATTATAAACAAGCGTTTTCTTATCTTTTGATAAGCGCATTTTGTCAACTTTCCAATCGATGGGTTCGTTAATTTCAATTTCTAAATCAAAAGGTTGTGCGCTTTCATAATTCAAATGTAATTCCGCAAGTTCTTTTCCAATATTTGAAATAAACCAGAAATCTTTGACAAAGGGAATGCGCGGCAATTCTTTTTTGAGATTTTGCGCATATTTTTCTCGATAGTTTTTCGCGTGCAACAAACCATACACATAATAAAAAATAGCTCTTTTAGTTATTTCTTCAGGACTGGCAGTCCTTTGAGGACTACCAGTCCTATCTAAGTTTGAATACTGTTCTTTAAATTTTTCTAATGCCCAATCGGTAATATTTTCTTGTCGATTATTTCCTTCTTCATCATAAACATAGAAAGGAAAACATTGT
>DYRG01000092.1 GCA_020718845.1 Thiomargarita sp. | reverse complement strand
CTAATTAAATCTATAATTTACTGAAAATAAACACAAAATATGTAAAATTATCTCTTGCTTTTGATCACTACCGAAAATTATTGGGCAATCATTAAAAAATATATGAAAAAATATCGTCAATATTTTCCATCTCTTAAAGATACTCTTTTCTTTATTTTCAATTTTATCTTTTCTCCTTATATCTTCATCTCTTTATAGGTATTACTCTATAAAAGCACCTCACTCAACCCTCCCGATTTACTTGGTCGTCTCAGCAACTTAGGCATATGCTCATACATTTAGGTGTGGGCTTGGGTTTTGGAGCGTTTGCATTATTAATTTTGTGGATTGCTCGACAAATACATCATAAAAAACATAAATAAATTAAATTATTTCTTAACGTGAGAAGCGAGGCGAAGAAGGGCAGCTTGAAGAGGTTCGTAAGCGGTTGTTTCTGCGGTTTTTTTTAATAATTCAGAGGCTTGTTCAGAATAAATCGGCGGTTTCTTTTCTAAATCAAGCAAACTCGCCCCCACTTCTAAATGGCGAACGCGCACTTCGATGCAGTCGATTTGAGGAAAAGTCGTGGTTTGATTTAATTTTTTAAGTAAATCAGGGACTAAGAACTTTAATCTGCTCGCCACCGCACCATTTTCAACGTGCAAAAATAAGGTTTTTTCACGATAATTGGCAACCCGTACTTGATTTTCTAGCGGCGGCGGCAATTGTTGCCTGAGCCACGTTTGCAAACGTAACAAATAGCGGCTGTGCGCCATCATTTGCGCCAGTGCACTTTTGGGGCGACAGCTATCTGTGATGTTTTTCACCTTTTCACTCCGTTTGCGGTAAAATGGTAATTTTGCACGCGCTCGATTTCCGACGAGATTTAACAACTCCGCTATGATCAAAAATATCCTGACCAAAATTTTTGGTAGTCGTAATGACCGACTGCTTAAACGTCTGCGCAAAACGGTTGAGCAAATCAACCTCTTAGAATCGCAAATGACCGCTCTCAGCGACGAAGCATTGCAGGCTAAAACCACCGAATTTCGCCAACGTTTTCAAAATGGTGAAACCCTCGATCAATTATTGCCTGAGGCTTTTGCTGTCGTCCGCGAAGCTGGTAAGCGCGTTCTCAATATGCGCCATTTCGACGTGCAATTGGTTGGGGCAATGGTCTTGCATCAGGGCAAAATCTCCGAAATGCGCACCGGCGAAGGCAAAACCCTCGTCGCAACCCTCGCCGTCTATCTTAACGCAATCTCGGGCAAAGGCGTGCACGTTGTCACCGTCAACGATTACCTCGCCCAACGCGACTCGGCATGGATGGGGCAAATTTACCGCTTTCTAGGCATGAGCGTCGGCGTAATTATTTCTGAATTAAATCAAGAACAACGCCGCAAAGCCTATCACGCTGACATTACTTACGGCACAAACAACGAATTTGGTTTCGATTATTTGCGCGATAACATGACTTTCAATCCGCAAGATCGCGTTCAACGTGAATTAAATTACGCCATTGTCGATGAAGTGGATTCGATTTTAATTGATGAAGCGCGCACGCCGTTAATTATTTCTGGACCCGCCGAAGATAGTTCTGAATTATATAAGAAAATCAATTTAATTATTCCAAAATTAACTCGTCAAGAACGGTTGCCAGAAAAAGACGAACCAGAATTACCCGGTGATTATGGTGTTGATGAGAAACATCGTCAAGTTTTCTTGAGTGAAGAAGGGCATCAACACGTTGAGGAAATGCTCACCGAAATGGGTTTATTGCCCGAAGGTGCAAGCCTTTACGATGCTGCTAATATTGTTATGATGCACCACGTTCACGCGGCTTTAAGAGCGCACGTTTTATTTCAAAAGAACGTTGATTACATCGTTAAAGATGGTCAAATCATTATTGTCGATGAATTCACGGGAAGAACCATGCCCGGTCGTCGTTGGTCAGAAGGATTGCATCAAGCGGTTGAAGCCAAAGAAGACGTGAACATTCAAAATGAGAATCAAACCTTAGCATCGATCACTTTCCAAAACTATTTCAGAATGTATAAGAAACTCTCTGGAATGACTGGAACAGCCGATACGGAAGCCTTTGAATTTCAACAGATTTATAATTTAGAAGTCGTGGTTATTCCAACCCATCGTTCAATGGTTCGTAAGGATAATGGGGATTTGGTGTATTTAACCGCCAAAGAGAAATATAACGCGATTTTAGACGATATTAAAGATTGCGTAAAACGAGGTCAGCCAGCCTTAGTTGGAACGGTTTCAATTGAGAACTCGGAATTGCTTTCTAATATGTTAAAAAAAGAGAATATTCCGCACCAAGTTTTAAATGCGAAATTCCACGAACAAGAAGCCCATATCATTACGCAAGCAGGTCGCCCAGGAACTGTCACCATTGCAACTAATATGGCAGGTCGAGGAACTGATATTATTTTGGGTGGTAATGTCGAGGCTGAAATTAAAGATTTGGAAAATCCTTCTGAAGAACACCTTTTAGAATTGAGAAATGCTTGGAAACAACGCCATCAAGCGGTATTAGATGCGGGTGGTTTGCACGTCATAGGAACTGAACGCCACGAATCGCGTCGGATCGATAATCAATTGAGAGGAAGATCGGGAAGACAAGGTGATAATGGTTCAAGCCGTTTTTATTTGTCGTTAGAAGATAGTTTGATGAGAATTTTTGCTTCAGAACGGGTTTCTGGCATGATGCAAAAACTCGGAATGGAAGAAGGTGAAGCAATTGAGCATCCTTGGGTAACTAAAGCCATTGAAAATGCCCAAAGAAAAGTTGAAGGTCGTAACTTCGATATGCGTAAGCAATTGCTCGAATATGATGACGTTGCAAATGATCAACGTAAAGTCATTTACGAACAACGCAATGAAATCATGAATGCTGAAAACATTGAACCCATTATCGATGCCATCAGAAATAATGTGATCAATAAAGTTATCGATGCCTTTATTGTTCCAAATAGTCCCGATGAAATGTGGAAAATCAAAGAGTTAGAAGAGGCTTTGGAAAAAGAGTTTCTCAACCCTATGCCGATTTCAAAATGGTTAGAGGAAGATCACAATTTACATGAAGAAACTCTGCGTCAAAAAATTGAGCAAGAAATCAAAGCAACTTACGAGCAGCAAGGAATTCGTTTAGGAGTTGAAAAAGTTCGTGAATTTGAAAAAACAATGATGTTGCAAGTGCTTGATCAACACTGGAAAGAACATTTAGCCGCAATGGATTATTTACGTCAAAGCATTCATTTGCGAGCGTATGGTCAAAAGAACCCTAAGCAAGAATACAAACGTGAAGCATTTGAAATGTTTCAACAGTTATTGGAATATGTTAAATCTCAAGTTGTGCAAGTGCTTACTCAAGAGGTATTTAAGGCTGACGTTCAGTTAGCCAATGATTTGCAAGCATTACAAGAGAAACAACAGCAAAAAGCTCCCATGCAATTTATTCATAATTCAACCAGTGCAATGGCAGAAGAACCTTCTCCTGAACAACTCGCCGCAAAAACTGCTTTGGCACATAAGAAACCCTCACAACAGCCTTATGTACGTGACGGTAAGAAAATAGGAAGAAATGATCCTTGTCCTTGTGGTTCTGGAAAGAAATACAAACAATGTCACGGTAAATTAGATTAACCTTTTTAA
>DYRG01000091.1 GCA_020718845.1 Thiomargarita sp. | reverse complement strand
GAAGCATTTTTCACGGTTTTGATGTAACGATAAAGCGTTCCGCGAGTGGCTTTATAGGGAGGCATTGTCCATTGAGATTTGCGCAGAGCAAGTTCTTCATCACTTAAAGCAACTGACAATTCATTTTTCTCTGCGTCGATGGTGATAATGTCGCCATTTCTAATTAAAGCAATTGCTCCGCCTTCTTGGGCTTCTGGAACGATATGTCCGACAATGAAACCGTGAGAACCGCCAGAGAAACGTCCGTCCGTTAATAGAGCAACTTCTTTTCCTAAACCCGCGCCCATAATTGCGGAAGTTGGCGTGAGCATTTCTGGCATTCCGGGGCCGCCTTTTGGGCCTTCATAACGGATAACAACTACGTCTCCTTTGCCGATGTCTTTTCTTTCCAACGCAGAAAGCATATCTTCTTCACAATCATAGACTTTCGCAGGCCCCACAAAACGCAAACCTTCTTTTCCGGTGATTTTTGCAACCGATCCGCCGGTCGCTAAATTACCTTTTAAAATTTGAATGTGACCACTTTCTTTAATGGGTTTCTCTAAAGGTAAAATCACATCTTGATCTGGTTTCAAATCAGGTACATTTGCTAAGTTTTCTGCTAAGGTTTTACCCGTCACCGTCAAACATGATCCATCTAATAATCCTTTGCTTAAAAGATATTTCATGACGGCGGGAGTTCCTCCCACTAAATGCAAATCTTCCATGACATATTTTCCACTCGGTTTCAAATCCGCAATGAAAGGGATTTTATTGCTCACTATTTGGAAATCATCAATGGTTAAATTAACCTCAACGGCTTTTGCCATTGCAATCAAATGTAATACCGCATTTGTCGACCCACCTAATGCCATTAAAACGACCATTGCGTTCTCAAAAGCTGCACGGGTCATAATATCGCGTGGTTTAATGTCATTTTCTAACAAATAACGAATTGCATCGCCCGCACTAATACATTCATTTTGTTTGGTTTCATCTTCGGCGGGAATCGAGGAACTAAATGGCAAACTCATTCCTAAGGCTTCAATCGCCGCTGCCATTGTATTTGCAGTGTACATACCCCCGCACGCACCCGCACCAGGACACGCGTGTCGAACAATATCTTGACGTTCTTCTTCTGAAATTAAACCCGCAATGAAACTTCCGTAAGATTGGAATGCAGAAACAATATCTAAAGGTTTTCCGTGTTTGTCATAACCAGGTTTAATTGTGCCGCCATAAACCATTAAAGCGGGGCGATTCAAACGTCCCATTGCAATCAAACAACCAGGCATATTCTTATCACAACCAGGTAATGCAATTAAAGCATCGTACCACTGTCCGCCCATCACAGTTTCAATGGAGTCAGCAATGAGATCACGCGATTGCAACGAGAAACTCATTCCTCGCGTGCCCATAGAAATGCCGTCGCTTACGCCGATGGTATTGAAACGAAAGCCCACCAAACCCGCATTTTGAACGCCTTTTTTGACTTGTCCCGCTAATTCTAATAAGTGCATATTGCAAGTATTACCTTCATACCACACGCTTGCAATGCCGACTTGGGGTTTATTCATATCGGTTTCTGTCAAACCTGTTCCATAGAGCATTGCTTGCGATGCACCTTGAGATTTAGGTTGGGTTATTTTGGCACTGTATTTGTTTAATTGTGTCATGGATTATTTCCTAAAGTTAAATAAAATTAGTTGAAGTTCGTCATCATACAATGGACAATTATAAACAATAACGACTTTTAGTGCTCAAAGGTGCTTCAATGCAAAAATTTACGCTCACCACATATTTTTTTATCACCTATGTGATTACACTTACAGGGATGCTGTTTTTTATTCCGATGACCTTAGATTTTTCTGCAATTTCTCTCTTTTTATTGATGTTAGGGATTGGGATTTTATTGAGAGATTTCAATAAATTAATTGAAAAACATTCCCCAGATAAACCTCTTATTTGTAATGAACGCGAGTTATTTGAAGGCGGTCCGATGGTGATTTTTCGTTGGCAAGCCAAAAATGGGTGGCCCGTTGAATATGTTTCTCCGAATATTAAAACCATTTTTGGATTTGAAATTAACGATTTTTATTCAGGAAGAATTCCATTTGCTAATATAATTCATCCTGATGATTTACCTAAAGTTTTTAAAGAAGTCATGGATTATAGTGCCGACGGAAATATTACAACTTTTGAGCAAGTTTATCGTTTAAAAAATGCATACGATGAATATCGTTGGGTTTCTGATTTTACAAGAATTATTAGAAATAATTTAAATGAAATTACCCATTATCATGGCTATATTGTTGACATTAATGAATATTATTTAGCGCAAGAAGCACTTACAGAAGAACAACGGCGGCTTTCAACTTTAGTTGAAGCACTTCCAGATGCCATTTTCCTCAAAGATGGCGATGGGCGTTGGCAAGTTGTTAATTCTTCGGGATTAAAGCTATTTGGCTTACAATCTCAACTTTGGCAAAATAAAACCGATTCAGAACTCGGTGAAATGTTTCCCGAAGCAAAAGAAATCTATCAAGGTTGCAAAGACGGCGATGAATTGGCTTGGCAAACTAAAAAAATTATTAACGTTGAAGAAGTTGTTCCCACAGAAAATGGTAGTTTTCTCTATTTTGATGTGATCAAAGTTCCTCTATTTGATGCAAATGAAGAACGACAAAGTTTAGTGATTATTGGACGTGATATTACTCAAAGAAAATACGCCGAAGCAGAAATGACTCGTTTATTTCACCAAAACGAACTATTATTAAATGCCGTTAGCGATGGTATTTTAGGAGTTGATAGAGAGGGAAATACAATTTTTGTGAATCCATCTGTTACCTCTCTAACTGGTTGGAATCAAACAGTTTTATTGCAAAGTAAAAGCCATTTTCTTCTGCATCACACACAAGTAAATGGTGAATCCTATCCTGTTGAAAGTTGCCCAATCTACAAAACTTATCGTGATGGTCAATTACGCCATATTACAAATGAAGTTTTTTGGCGAAGTGACGGCAGTTGTTTTCCCGTTGAATACACTGTTAATCCTATTTTTGAAGAAGGTAAATTAACTGGTGCGGTGGTGGTTTTTCATGATATTACAGAACGCCGCAAAGCAGAGCTTGAATTACGCAAAGCCGTTGAAGCTGCCGATGCTGCCAATCGAGCAAAAAGTGATTTCTTAGCAAATATGAGCCATGAAATCCGTACACCAATGAATGCGATTATTGGAATGACCAGTTTAATGCTCGATTTTTCTTTAAACGATACCCAACAAGATTATTTAAATACTATCCGCGCAAGCAGTGAAACTTTATTGATAATAATCAATGATATACTAGATTTATCAAAAATTGAATCTGGAAAATTAGAATTAGAAAATCAGCCTTTTTTATTAAGAAATTGCATTGAAGAAGCGTTGGATTTGGTGATGCCATTTGCCGCAAAGAAAATGCTTAATCTTTCTTATGTTATGCAATCTTCTACGCCAGAAACCGTTATTGGTGATATTACTCGTTTGCGTCAAATACTTGTAAATTTATTGACAAATGCAGTGAAATTCACCGAACAAGGAGAAATAAAATTATTAGTCGATGCAATAAAAATTGAACACGATTATTACATTGAACAAGAAGATTATAATTTACGCTTTGAAGTGAAAGATACGGGGATTGGAATTTCTCAAGAAGGAATAAATCGT
>DYRG01000090.1 GCA_020718845.1 Thiomargarita sp. | reverse complement strand
TTGCATTTTTCAAAACAAGTTGAAAGCTATTCAACTGAAATTGAGTTAAAATAATTTCTTTTAGATCGTGATCAAAAGAAAATCTTCTAAGTTTGGGGTGTCCCCTTTTGAAATTTAGAAGGTTTTTCTCAAGAAATATCCGTAAAGGAAACGTAATCGATGAAATACCGTTTGTTTTTATTTATTAGTTGTTGTGTTCTTGGATTTAACCAATCAGTTTGGGGAATGCAAATCTTTGTAAAAACCACCACAGGAAAAACAATTACCCTAGATGTTGAACCTTCGGATTTAATTGAGAATGTGAAATCTCAAATTCAAGATAAAGAAGGATTCGCCCCAGAAACCCAAAGATTAACTTTTAATCATATTTTCTTAGAAGATGGCAAAACTCTCTCAGATTACACAATTTTCGCTAGTTCTATTTTACATCTAAACCTTCCGATTTCAGCCCCAATTCGTTTTTCTTTTAATCACAAACAACCTGAAACCTATTCAACTGAAATTGAATTTTAATTCTTTTAAAAACAATAAGTTATAAATTTAGAATTTACGTTTAAGTCGAATTTTCAGAAATTTATCGATTTTTGAGATAAAAATAGATTTTAACCCATTGATTTTTATCATTTTATTATCCAAAACTCGGGTTAGGCATATAATCGTGTCATGCAAATGCAAATAGTTGCTTATCAAAATGTTTAGTGATACATTTAGAAACCTAGGCTGATTAGAAAATAGAGGAATACAAATGCGTTATTGGTTAATAGGTGTTTTATTAATTATGCAAAGTTGGGGAGAAAATGCTTTCTCACAGACCTTATTAGTGTTGGGCGACAGTTTGAGCGCGGGTTATGGAATCAATGTAAAACAAGGTTGGGTTTCTTTATTAGAAGAACGCTTAAAAGAAAAAAATATTTCAATCGTTAATGCGAGTATTAGTGGAGAAACCACTTCGGGTGGAAAAAGCCGTTTGCCTAAATTATTAGAACAATATCAACCAACATGGGTTTTAATTGAATTAGGTGCAAACGATGGAATGCGAGGTTTATCTCTAAAATCAATGCGAGAAAATCTTGAGCAAATGATTCAATTCTCTCAACAAAATAAAGCTATCCCAATATTAATTGGAATGAAACTTCCTGAAAATTATGGAATGGCATTTACAGAAAAATTTTCTAATATTTATCAAATAGTTGCGCAACAATATCGAATTACCCTTGTGCCTTTTTTATTGGAAGGTATTGCTTTAAATCCAAAATTTTTTCAAAATGATGGAATTCATCCGACTGCTGCTGCACAGCCTTATTTGTTGGAGAATGTTTGGCAACATTTGCAACTACAAAAACCTTGAGGAGGCTATTTTATGTATAAAAATATTTTATGGACAGCGTTAGCAACAACCTTGATTTGTGACGCGCAACTCTCACAAGCCGCTAATCTTTGGCAGGAATTTTCGCGCAGCTTTTCAGATATGACGCATGGTTTTTGGAACAACAATCGTGCTCGTGACGATTATCGTTATCCACCGCCCCCCCCCCCTTATCCGTACTATGGCGGCGGTTATGACCCATATTCAGCGCCTTACGCGGGTTATCCAAACTATTCTCAGCCACCTGCTGCGCCTCAAAAGCCCGCTTCTGCGCCTAAAGAAAAAGAAAATACCTCTCCTCCTCCTGCGAATTATGCCCCGCCTCCACTACCCCCTGTAAATTATAATAATTCTCCTCAATCAACGGGTTACGCGCCTCCGCCGATAAATTCTACTTATGCACCGCCGCCCCCTCCGCCGTCGAATGCAAATAATTATAATCAAGTACAATCAAATAGTTACGCGCAACCGCCCGCAAATCAAAATCCTGCGCCGTTGTCGAATGCTTACGCGCCTCCCCCTCCTCCTCCAACAAATTACAATTCAGCGCCACCGTTGCCGCCGATAAATTCAAATAATTCAAATGCTTATGCACCGCCGCCAAGCAATTATCAAACACCGCCACCCCCTTTAAATTCAAACACTTGGCAGCCAAATAATCCTCCGACAAATGTTTGGGGAAATAATCCGCCACGACCTTGATTCAAGCCAAATAAAACCTTATAACCGTACCCTAACCCTCGTTGGGGTATTTTTTTCTCAAATAAATTGAAGGAACAACATCATGCAACACGTTTTACCTGATTTGAATTACGCAAAGAACGCATTAGAACCCCACATTTCTGCTGAAACCTTAGAGTTTCATTATGGCAAACATCATCAAACCTATGTCACCAATTTAAATAACTTAATTGTCGGCACTGAATTTGAAACCCTTTCTTTAGAAGAAATCATAAAGAAATCCAGTGGAGGAATCTTTAACAACGCCGCGCAAGTTTGGAATCATACTTTTTATTGGAACGGCTTAAAACCTAATGGTGGTGGAGAGCCTTCTGGTGCATTAGCAGATGCAATCAATCGGGATTTTGGTTCTTTTGCAGCATTTAAAGAAAAATTTACTCAAACTGCGATTACAACTTTTGGTTCTGGTTGGGCTTGGTTAGTCAAGAAACCAGACGGCACTTTAGCTTTAGAAAGTACGAGCAATGCAGCAACCCCTTTAACGGGTGAAAATAAACCTTTATTAACTTGCGACGTGTGGGAACACGCTTATTATGTTGATTATCGTAATATGCGTCCAAAATACGTTGAAGCATTCTGGAACTTAGTTAATTGGGATTTCGTTGCAAGCAATTTTGCTAGCTAATTTTTATTTTATTCCCATGCTTTCTTAGTGTGGGAATTATTTTTTACTTTCAAATCAAATATCGCTATGAAAGAACAATATGATTTCTCAAAAGGAGTTAGAGGAAAGTTTTATCATCCCGATGCAGAGTTTAATACACCTATATATCTTGAACCAGAAATAGCTGATTTCATTAGAAATTTAGCTTTATCTAAAAATATGGATATGACAAAAATTGTTAATTTGCTCTTAAAAAAAGATAAAGAACTGATTGACTGTGCGAATTAAAAATTTCTTTTTTACGAGCTTATAAGAAATGGAATGGATGCTGAGTGCAGCGTTATTAATGGGATTAGTAGGATCGTTGCATTGCGTTGGAATGTGCGGAGGCATTGTTGGTGCATTAGTAATGCGGTTGCCCATTACCCATTGGACGGGTTTGTTGCCGTATTTGTTAGCGTATAACATCGGACGTTTAAGTAGCTATGTAATTGCGGGAATGTTGGCGGGTTGGTTGGGTTCTCAATTTGGGGGATTTCTACCGCAACCTCAATTGGTAGGAAAAACTATTGCTGGTTTGTTCATGATTGCGTTAGGTTTTTATATTAGTGGATGGTCGACATTTCTAATTCAAAAAGTTGAGAAAGT
Source organism: Thiomargarita sp. (assembly GCA_020718845.1). Lineage (GTDB taxonomy): Bacteria > Pseudomonadota > Gammaproteobacteria > Beggiatoales > Beggiatoaceae > DYRG01. The sequence goes on along the minus strand of DYRG01000090.1, from coordinate 407 downwards.
AGGTAATATTTTATGGCGTTATTTACAACCTTTAAGCAAACGCTTTTTTCCTGTTTCAAATCCATTTCAAGCCTTAGGAATTGGTTTAATTTGGGGATGGTTGCCGTGCGGATTGGTGTACAGTGCATTAGCCTTAGCATTAGCTTCTCCAAACGCATTTGAAGGTGGATTAGTAATGTTAGCTTTTGGATTGGGAACATTACCGATGTTATTATTGATCGGAGCAACTGCGCATAAATTATTGAATTTTATAAAATTACCTATTGTTCGACAAATCGCTGGAAGTTTAATTATTGTATTTGGTTTGCTCACACTTTTCCTCCCCATTGAATATGGCAATTGGTTTTGTACAACCCCTTAAATTTTAAACTTATCTCACAAAAAATCTAATTGTGTAAATTTTTTGG
>DYRG01000089.1 GCA_020718845.1 Thiomargarita sp. | reverse complement strand
TCCTGAAGTTTCTTTAAACGTCGCCACAGAGAAACTCGATCAATTCCCATTGTTTGCGCGGCTAAACTTTGATTACCGTTCGTTTCTTTTAATACCCATTGAATATAATCATTTTCAATATCTTGCAATGACGGAATTTGCCCATCTTTCTTTCTAAAAGTTTTAATATTTGTTTCGCGCAATTCATCTGAAAGTTGCGCCATTCCAATCGTATTTGTGGTAGTAATTGCTACCCCGCGTTCAATAATATTTTCTAATTCTCGAACATTTCCTGGAAAATCATAATGCTTCAAAAATTCTAAGGCTTCTTTACTAATATCATTTACGGCTTTATTCATTAAAATTGAGTGCTTTTGTAAGAAATAAAACGCTAATAATGAAATATCACTTCGACGTTGCGCTAAAGGTGGAATGTGTAAATTAACTACATTCAAACGAAAATATAAATCTTGGCGAAATGTACCTTCTTGAATTAATTGACGAATATCACGATTAGTTGCCGCAATAAAACGCACATCTGTTTTTAAAGGTTGAGTACTTCCTAAGCGCAAAAATTCCCGTTCTTGAATTACTCTCAATAATTTAACTTGCATCGTTAAAGACATTTCTGTGATTTCATCTAAAAACAGCGTTCCTCCCGCGACAGTTTCTAATAAACCTATTTTAGTAATATGTGCGCCCGTGAAAGCTCCTTTCTCATGTCCAAATAACTCATTTGCTAACAAATCTTCATTAAACGCACCACAATTAATGGCTAAATAAGGTTGCTCACGTCGATGGCTATGATGATGCAGATATTTTGCAAAGAGTTCTTTACCTGTTCCACTCTCACCACTTAATAACACATTGCAATCCGTTGGCGCAATTTGTCGAGCTGTTTCTAATAAATGCTGCATATTAGAATGTTGGGTAATAATTTTAACATTTCCTTGATATTTTTCGATTTCTTCGCGTAATAATTGATTTTCACGTTTCAAATGTACTTTTGTTAAGGCTTCAGAAACCACTTTTCTCACTTCTTCTAAACGAAAAGGCTTTGCAATGTAATAAAATGCCCCTTGTTTCATTAATTCAACTGCCGATTCTAACGTTGCAAAACCCGTAATAATAATAACCTCTGTATTTGGATAACTTTCTCGACATTTCTTTAAAATTTGTAATCCATCGACTTTTTCCATTTTCAAATCAGTTAAAACTACATCAAAATGTTGTTGTTCTAATAAATTCAACGCATTTGATCCGCTTTGTGTGGCAACCGTTTGATAACCCACTTTTTTCATAAGATAATCTAAATTACGCAACACAATTTTCTCGTCATCAATTAATAATAAACGACCTTCTGACATTTTACTTTTCCTCTTGTTTTTCTAAAGGCGATATTGCCACTATAAGAAAATAATTTTATTGGTAATTTTTGTTATGGTATTTCATTATGAAACATAAATAATAAAATTGCAATATATATATATAACACATTAATAATTAAAGATTTTTAGTAGAATTAATTTTCTTAGTGTTGTATTTTGAAATCTATTTTCAATAGAAAGTTAAAATAAAGCAGTATATAAACAAATACTTATATTGCGGCATAAAACGTGCTTCGTGTGATTCTTTTGTATTATGAAATCGGAGATCGTTTATGTTTGGAAAATTATTTGAATATTTTGAGAAACTTCAAATGGCAATAACATTTGCAGAAGCAGGAGAAAAAAATACTGCTTTACAAACCTTAGATGCCTTTCAAACTCACCAAAACAAACCTCAAATAAAAGGTTTTTAAATATGAAACAACGCGTCCTATTATATACCATTGTGCTTGGCATTTTAAGTGCGGGTTTGTATTTTTTGTTATGGTGGTTAGAAAAACCGATCATGAGTTATAGTCAGCAAGGCAAATGGTATTTTATTATTCCGATTGCAATTGCATTTGCATTTTCATTAGTACATGGGGCTTTCACAGGCTATTTCTGGGAAGCATTGGGCATTCAAGCAAAATCAACCAAAGAAAAATAAAGGAACTTGGTGATGTCAGAAACCTCTAATTTACGAAAAATCTTGTTTTTATTTGCTATTTTAGTAGCATTTCAATTTGTGTTGTGGGCAACCTTTTCACCCTTAGTGACGGCTGCCGATGTTAATCCTCAAGCAGTCGCGCAAGCTACTGTTTATCCAGACTTAAATATCAACGATGTAATCTTTTTATTATTGGTTGGATTTGTGGGTGGATTAGTGAGTGGATTTATTGGATCGGGTGGTGCATTTGTTTTAACTCCTGCAATGATGAGTATGGGCGTACCTGGAATTATTGCGGTTGCAAGTAACATTTGTCACAAATTCCCCAAAGCCTTAGTCGGGGCAATCAAACGCCACAAATATGGACAGGTAGATGTGAAACTAGGATTAGTCATGGGAATGTCTGCGGAAGCGGGCGTTTTATATGGTGCGCACATTCAACATACTATTAAACAATCCTTAGGAGATAGTGGTTCAAATTTATACGTTTCTGTGGTATTTGTGGTGGTGTTAGCAATTGTAGGAATTTATGTATTACGCGATGCGTTGAAAATGCGTAAATCTGCTGAACCTGAAAAAGAAGAAGTCACTAAACTTGCCAAATGGGTTCAATCAATTAATATTCCTTTCACGATGGTGTATTTTCCTAGTTTAAAAGCGAAAGTTTCTGTGTTAATTACGCTACCTTTAGGATTTGCAACGGGGATGTTAGCCGCAACGATTGCCGTTGGAGGATTTATTGGTGTACCTTCAATGATTTACGTTTTAGGCGCGCCGAGTTTAATGGCTTCAGCGAGCGAATTAGTAATTGCATTTGTCATGGGTTTGGGCGGCACAATCAAATATGCGTGGGATGGATTTGTCGACATTAGACTTGCAATGATTATTTTAGCGGGTTCTTTATTTGGCATTCAATTAGGCGCGATTGGAACTACCTATGTAAAACCTTACATGGTGAAACTCGTGATGGGAACAATTATGGTGTTAGTTTTATTCAGTCGCGGCTTAATGATTCCCGTATATTTATCTGAATTAAACTACATTTCTCCGATTGAAAAAAATTTAGCTGGAATATTGAGCAATGTGAGTTTTGTGATGTTAATTGCAGCGTTATTAGTTGGAGGCGTAATTGTATTGTATGCGTTGTGGTCTGGACATCGAGCACACCATTTAGAGCAGAAAGCCTCATCTTAAAAAGAGTTTTTTAATCAATAAAACACCCAATAGATAAATAAAGCTATTGGGTGTTTTTTAATGATGTAATGTTGCTAAATCAACTTTTTCAAGCAAGAAAGTTGTAAGTTATTTGATTTTCTTTGTGATGATTAAAATCAAATTTAGGTAATAAAGGTTAATATTGTATTTGGAAGGATTTATGGAGCGATTAGGTAAAGGTTTAATTTTATTAAGATTTAATATATTTATTTTATAGGTATTATACTATATATACTTCGCATGAAAATCAATGTTTATCCGTGCTCAAATTAGTGTGCATCTGTGTTAAAAAACAAAACACAGATAAACTCGGATATTTTTACACTGATAAATACCGATATATTATGAATAAAAATTAGGAGGTTGTTATGAAAATTTGGGTAGTGATCAAATTGAGATGCTGGTTAAATCTATAATTTACTGAAAATAAACACAAAATATGCAAAACCATCTCTTGTTTTTGATCACTACCAAAATTTGGTAGTGATGCAAAATTAGTGATAGGATATATTTAAAGAGCGGCAAGGTACGCATCGATAAAACAAAGAAT
>DYRG01000052.1 GCA_020718845.1 Thiomargarita sp. | reverse complement strand
CCTCTTTTCCTTTATCTCCTCTATTATATCATTATAATATGCACCACTACCAAAACGGAATGTTTCTATGAAATCATTAGTACTTTCACAAAGATCATAAGTTGGATATTGGTTGAATTTAATTACTTCACCACGAACATTATCCATAATTTCTAATAAAGTTAAATCTGGTTTTTTTAAATTCTTTAGAAGTGCTTCGGTAAATATTCCATTATGTTCTTTGTCTTCTCCATCATTAGCAATTTCATAACGCCCAGACGCAAATCCCATAAGACAATTTTTAAGAATAGGTCTAATCATGGGAACAAATTCAGGTTTTATGATGCTTTTTGCACCTTTCATCCCTTTTCGAATTTTTTTTGTTTCTAAAGTAGGATCATAACGAGAAGAATCCAAAAATATAATATTTCCTTTAACGTTAGAAGTTAATAAATCAAGAATAGTGATAGTACTTAAAGAGTCCTTAATATTATTACTTGCATCACTAGGAACAATAAAATCAGTTTCAGAAGAACTAAATCCATGACCAGAAAAATAAAATAAAGCAACAGATTCTGGATTTTCTTTTAAAGTTTGTTTAAATATTTGTAAAGCATTATCCATCGCTCGTTTTGTTCCATCCTTTAATAGAAGGACTTCAAAGCCAGCTTTTTGACTTAAAAAGCGTGCAATATCACCTGCATCTTTATGAGGACTATTGAGATTGGTAAAATAGTTCGTGAGATAATTTTGATTACCAATAACTAAAGCAAGGCGTTTTCCAAAATTTTCTTTGGAAAATTGTTTAACTGGTTTAATTGCAATAGGTTTGTTAAAAGAAACTTCCACCTGATAATCATTTTTTCTCATATCAGCAACTTGACTAAGTTGTTTTCCATTGTATTTGATAATAAGTCCGTATTGTGCTGGTGTTAATTGAATATTTAGAGGGGTTTTTCCAATTAATTGATTACCTATAAACACTTCTGCACCCACTACATCAGCATCAACTATTAAAGTGTATTTTGTTTCAACGGGTTTAACGGGTTCAGGTTGAATCACTTTCTCTGGTTTAATTGATTGCTGCGGAGGAATAAAAACGGTTTCTCCGCCACAATTACCAAAACAGAAATCGCCAATTAAACGCCGATCATCCCAAGGCATTTGTTTGTTCATCGACAAATTAAATACCCGATCCGAAGTTAATTTCAACAAACGATCAATCGGTTGATGTGCTTGATTTTGCAGCATTTCCAATAAACCCGACGTATAGAAACTATTACGTTGTTTCTTATGACCAATCGCGGGCTTTCCTTCTTGTGACGCATAACCAATGACAATCCCATGCGCGCTTTTTGTTCCTTTTTCCTCAAAACCGTCTAAATCCATTCTCACAAAACCCGCGTCTTCATCTGAGAAACCTTTTTTCTCCAATAAACTTTTCTCACTTCGACACGCATCTAAAAACATTAATTTGATTTGTGCGGCGTTCATTTTATTGAGCAACCAATTAGTCGAGAAACCATATTCTTTAACGTCCGCCGCGTCTTTAAAACCTCGTTTCGGCATTATAAAATTAGTCTTTTTTCCTTTATCTAAAACCACTAATCCGTGTCCCGAATAATAAAACAACGCCACGCTATTTTCTCTAATTTTCCAATCCTCTTCGCAATCTCTCGCAAAGCAATTCACCGCGTTTTCAAATTCTTTTTTGGTCGCGTCTTTTAACAAAATTACATAAAAACCATAGCGTTGCAATTCTGCGGCAATGTCCGTCGCGTCATTCAAAGGATGCGTTAAGGTTTCAAACGCATTGGTCGAACTCAACTCTGGATAACCCGCAATCCCCACCACCAACGCCACTCGCGCTCGCCCATCGGGAGCTGTCGCCGTCGGTTTTAACAACGTCATCTCCGCATTCGCCGCATTCCACGCCCATAAACTCAACAAAATTAACATAATCCGCATAAATCCCCCTTGCAAAAATCCACAGTCCGATTAAACTAACCAAATTATATCCTTTTTTTGAAAGAAGGCATTAAAAATGAATTCTCCACAAATAAAATCAGATCAACTTTATACCTACGAAGATTACTGCAACTGGTCAGAAGATGAGCATTGGGAATTAATTGATGGCGTTGCTTATCCTTTGCACGGTGAAATGCACGCTGCGCCTGCTCGAACGCATCAAGATGTGGTTGTGCAATTGTTATTTCAAATCGCGGGTTATTTGAAAGGAAAACCTTGTAAAGTTTATGTTGCCCCTTTTGATGTGCGTTTCTCTAAAAAAGATCACAAACATAAAAAAAAAGATACGGTTGTTCAACCCGATATTGCAATCATTTGTGATAAAGAAAAATTAGATGAAAAAGGTTGCAACGGCGCACCCGATTGGATTATCGAAGTGATTTCTCCCAATTCAGCCAGTCGTGATCACATTCAAAAACGCGCACTTTATGAAGAACAAGGCGTTAAAGAATATTGGTTAGTTCATCCCATTGACAAAATCGTTACCTTGTATCACTTTGAAAAATCTAATAATTCTCAAATCATTGCCGCCGAAGGTCAAACCCCTTCTTTTATTTTTCCTGATTTAATTATCGATTGGAACGAGGTATTTGTATGAAAAAGTTTTTTTTAGTATTTTTATTATTAATTGGTTATTTGAATTGCTTTGCAATTCTGCCCGTTGCAATTGGTTGGTTAGGTTCAACCGTTGTAACTACTGCTGTGAAAGCCTTAGTTGAGGAAATGGTGGGCGATATGTATAAAACATTTACTCAACAACACGCTAATGTTAATCAAACCTTAATTAAACACCAAGATCAAATCAAAAAACTCTCCGATTTAATCGCAAACTTACCAAAGAATTTACCCGATCAAGCGATTTCTAAAAATGAATTGCAACAACTCCACATTTATTTGAATGATAAAATCGCTACTTTACAAAAAGATTTATTAAATAAAACTGAACTTTCAAATAATGAACAATTCAAAATTTTGCAACAAAATATTACCCATTTACAACAAAACGTTGCTCATTTTAAAGATTACACAGAACGCTTAAAACAAATTGAACAACAAGTTGCTCAATTACCCACTCAACAAGAAATCAATCAATTACAGCAAGTTCTTCAACAAGTTCAACAAAACTTTGGTGATCTAAAAAACAAAGAATTTGCAGCACTTTATAAAGTTGTAGAAACTCTAAATCTTTCTTATCAAGAATTAGCTAAAAAACAAGCCTCACAAGCCGAAAGAGAATCTCAATTATTTGCTCAACTCGAAGAATTACGCGGTTTATATCAACAATTTCAAGTTCAACCCGTTGCTCAAAAAACACTTCCTCTCAATTTTGAAATCAATTATGTATATCGTCATTCAAATGCAGAAGAGTTTTTCCCATTAACCAATGAAAGCAAATTAAAAGAAGGCGATGCTTTTAAGATTGTTTTTACCCCAAATCAACAAAGCTATGTTTATATTTTTAATTTGGATTCAGCAAATAAATTAACCAAACTATTTCCAATGGATCATTACAAAGGAAAATCTATTAAATTATTTAATCCCGTCAAAGCTAATCAAACCTATTATTCTCCAATGGAAAATGAATCTTTTGAATTGGATAACGTGAAAGGTCAAGAAACGCTATTTTTTATGGCATTTCAACAACCAGATGTCTTTTTAGAAAACTTACCCACAGAAATGGATTTAAGCAAAACTTCTGAAAAGAAAATTATAAAAACACAACAAAATCAACAACTTGTACAATCAATTTTTCAAGAAAAAGGCATTCGTAAGATTTCTGGTGATGTGCAAACTAAAACCAAAATCATTTGGAAAGAACGTAGTCGTGAACACGCAATGATTAAACAAAAACTCCAAATGTGTGATGGGTGTTTAAATATGATAAAATTTGATCATCAATAAGATTATGAAATTATTCATATTTTTTAGCTTTATATTTTCAAGTTTTCTTCATGCAGAAATGATTGAATTGAAAACCCAAGCGGATTTTGAAGAACATTTGCAAAGTAAAGGAATGAGCGATTCCGCCGATAAAGGCATTAAAAGAATCAGTCCAGATAAACCCGCTTATAAACCCCTTTCTAAAAAGAAATATAAACCCAAAGGAATGTTAATTCATTTTGATTTCAATTCAGCAGCAATTCGTGATTACAAAATACTAAATGAATTTGCAAAAGCTCTCCAAAACAAATTGAGCAATAATATTATTTTAATTTCTGGACATACTGATAACATGGGTTCTGATGAATTTAATTTAAAATTATCATTTCAACGTGCTCAAGCAGTTAAGAATTTTTTAGTGCAAGTTCATCACATTAATCCTTCACAATTACAAACACAAGGCTTTGGAAAACGAAAATTACTTTATCCAAATGAGCGAAATAAAAAAGAAGCCCAAATGAATCGTCGAGTTGAATTAGAAACCATTGGAATTAAAGAATAATGAAAAGGATTTTGAAATGCGTAATTTATTGATAATATTATCTTTTTTAATAATCAAAAATGCCATCGTTACCACCATTGGCTGAAAATGCAAAAATTATTGCGTTTGGAGATGAATTAACTGCCGCTGCTAAATCCTAAAGGTTATCAAGTGGTTACATGAAATCTTGAAAGAAAGCAAAGCCATCCCTTAGCTTGGTATTTAGGGGTGAAAATAATTTAAGGGCTAAACAAAGGGCTTAAAAAGTTTGGTACAATAATCGGTTAGAATAGCCTCTACAAATTGACGGCGGCTCTTTTTCACAGATTTCGGGACCCTAATTCACCATGTTAAAACACTTTCGCGGACTTTTTTCTAACGATTTATCTATCGATTTGGGCACGGCAAATACCCTTGTGTATGTGCGCGGTAAAGGCATTGTCCTTAATGAACCGTCGGTCGTCGCCATTCGCCAAGGACCCAACGGCGCTAATAATAATACGCCCGTCGCGGTGGGTTTAGAGGCTAAGTTGATGCTCGGACGCACCCCAGGGCACATTACCGCGATTCGCCCGCTCAAAGATGGGGTGATTGCCGATTTCACGATCACCGAAAAAATGCTCCAAGCCTTCATTCACAAAGTTCACGCGAGCCGTTTTCTCAAACCCAGCCCGCGCGTGTTGATTTCTGTGCCGTGCGGATCGACCCAAGTCGAACGTCGCGCCATTCGTGAATCGGCAGCGGGCGCGGGTGCGCGCGAAGTTTATTTGATCGAAGAAGCGATGGCGGCGGCGATTGGCGCGGGTTTGCCGGTCAGTGAAGCCTACGGATCGATGGTGGTCGATGTCGGCGGCGGAACGACCGAAGTCGGCGTTATGTCATTGAATGGTATCGTTTATTCTGAATCCGTGAGAATTGGCGGAGATCGATTTGACGAAGCGATTGTCAATTATGTGCGCAAACATTACGGAACGGTGATCGGGGATGCCACTGCCGAACGCATCAAAATGGAAATCGGATCGGCGTATCCCTCCAAAGAAGTGCGTGAAATCAGCGTGCGCGGTCGAAACGTCAGCGAAGGCGTGCCGCGAAGTTTTAAATTGAACAGCAACGAAATTCTTGAAGCATTACAAGAACCTCTGCAAGGAATCGTCGCGGCGGTCAGGGTTGCTTTGGAAAAAACGCCTCCCGAATTAGGCGCAGACATCGCTGAACGCGGCATGGTATTAACAGGCGGTGGCGCGTTGTTAAGAGATTTGGATAGATTGTTAATGGAAGAAACTGGTTTGCCAGCAATTGTTGCCGACGAACCCTTGACTTGCGTGGCGCGAGGCGGCGGTCGAGCATTAGAAATGCTGGATTTGCAAGGTCCAGATGTCTTTCGTTTAGCGTAGGATTAATTTTCTGCATACGTTATTTGATCAAAGTCCATCGGCAACTACACGAGTTATCTTATTAATTATCTTATCAATTATTTTAATGACGTTAGATTACCGTTGGCATTATTTAGATAAAGTGCGTGCTTCTCTCGATACAGTGGTCGCGCCAATTCGTTATGTGGTGAGTTTCCCAATTGGCGCGGCGAAATGGATTTCTTATACCTTTTCAAATCAGGTACAATTATTGGAAGAAAACCGCCGTTTCAAAGATGAGAATTTTGTTCTCAAAGTACGATTGCAACGTTTAGAAGAAATCCAACAAGAAAACCTCCGACTTCATCGTTTATTTGAAACCGTTCAACGTTATCCCGATAAAGCCTTATTAGCGAGTGTTCTCGACGTTGAAATGGACTCTTATTTAAGACGCTTAATTTTAAATAAAGGAACTCAACAAAATGTCGTTGTCGGAATGCCTGTTTTGGACGCGTCGGGCGTGATTGGAAAAACCATTTCTACCAACATTTTATCAAGCACCGTGAGCTTAATTACCGACGTTGACCATTTGTTGCCCGTCCAAATTAAACGCAACGGCTATCACACCATTGCCACAGGTGATGGCAAAAATGGCTTGAATATCAAGAATTTACCTGTTACCACCGATGCGGTCGAAGGCGATGAATTAGTCACCTCTGGCATCGGAGGCGTGTTCCCAGCGGGTTATCCAGTGGGAACTATTTCAAACATCAGACGCGAAAAAGATAAACCTTTTGCCATCGTGAAAGCAAAACCCACCGCCCTATTAAATCATTCTCGTGATGTGTTATTGTTATCGCCTTTCAATCCCTAAATAGCTTATGAATCAAGCACCTCAAAATGGTTGGGCGATCATCGCCACTTTCGTTTTATCCTTAATATTAGCGATCATTCCGCTGCCAAGCTGGGCGATTCCTTGGCGACCCGAATGGGCGACCTTAGTTTTAATCTATTGGTGCATGGCGTTGCCGCGACGAGTTGGCGTGGTGAGCGGTTGGAGCGTCGGTTTAATTCAAGATGTCTTAACGGGAACTTTGCTCGGTCAACAAGCGTTGAGTTTGTCAATAACGGCTTATTTTATCTCACAAATTCATCGACGCTTGCGAATCTATCCCATTTATCAACAAATGATTATTATATTTTTTGTGATATTAATCAGCGACTTACCTAATTTATGGGTGCATGGCTTGCAAGGACATCCGCCACAAGATTTTGAATTTATTTATCCCGTTTTAATGAGTTTTTTGTTGTGGCCCTGGGTTTTTACGGGTCTGAGAATGTGGCGACGTAGTTTGCAAATTTCTTAAAAACCAGATAAAACAATATGTTACCTTCCTCAAATAAAAAACATCAAGATTTTAAACTGCGCATAATTATTGCGGGTTTGTTAGTGGTTATTTTTATCGGGATTTTGATTGGACGGTTGTTTTATTTAGAAGTGGTGCAAATTGAGCATTTTACGACTTTATCTAAAAATAACTGGTTGAAAATAGTCCCGATTCCGCCGCCGCGTGGGTTGATTTTTGATCGACACGGCGTGCCACTTGCTGAAAATAAAATCGCGTATAGTTTAGAAATCCAGCCCGAACAAGCAGAAAACCCACAACAAGAACGTTCCACGAGAACTGAACGCGCTGAAAATTTAGATCGTTTATTAAAAAGATTACAAACACTGCTCAATTTAAGCGATAAAGAAATTGCCCGATTTAAGAAAGCACGGGCGCGTTCTCAACGTTTCAAACCCGTTATTTTAAAAACGCAATTAACTGAAGACGAAATTGCAATAATTTCTGTGCGCAGTTATGAATTAATTGGCGCAAAAGTAACGCCTATTTTAATGCGCGAATATCCAATGGGAACAGTCGGGGCGCACGCAATTGGTTATGTGGGTCGTATTAATGAAGATGAACTGCAAAACTTTGATGAAACACAAGAAGCCCAATACGAAGGAACACAATTTATTGGAAAAACGGGTATTGAAAAATATTACGAAAGTCAATTACATGGAAAAGTCGGCTATCAAGAAATTGAAACAAATGTGTCGGGAAAAACGATGAGAACCGTCAAACAAATTGAACCCATCGCTGGCGATAATTTGTATTTGAATTTGGATATTGTTTTGCAAAAAAAAGCCGAAGAATTATTTGATCAAGAACTCACCGAAGAAGAGAAACAATTAGGCATCGAAGCCAAACCAGAAAAAGGCGCATTAGTAGCAATTGATCCAACAACGGGCGGGGTGTTAGCATTAGTAAGTAGCCCTGGTTATGATCCTAATTTGTTTGTGAAAGGCATAGATACTGAGACTTATCAAGAACTTAACGACGAAAAAGAACGCCCACTTTATAATCGCGCAATCACGGGTTTGTATCCTCCTGGATCAACAATTAAGCCCTTGGTGGGATTGGCGGGTTTGGAACACGACGTGAGAACAATACACGATAAAACGTATTGCCCGGGTTGGTACACGCTCGGCGAAAATCCTCACAAATACCGCGATTGGAAACACGAAGGACATGGTAGTATGACATTACATGACGCAATTGAAGAATCTTGTGACGTGTATTTCTATGATCTAGCAAACGATTTAGGCATTGATTATTTGTCGACTTATTTGAAACGTTTCACGTTGGGCGAACGAACTGGCATCGACATGACAGGAGAAGTCGGCGGATTAGTCCCCACCAAAGAATGGAAACGCAAACGTCATAAAGTCCCTTGGTATCCGGGTGAAACCTTAATCGCGGGAATCGGTCAAGGGTATATGCTCGTCACCCCGCTCCAATTAGCCACGTCGACCGCAACGTTGAGCATGAAAGGCGAAATCCATTTGCCAAGAATGGTCTTCATGCAAGAATCTAAAGTGGATAACTTGACAAAAACCATTTCTTCACAAGCAAAAACCCGTGTCGACGTAAAATATCCTGAATATTGGGATTACATTATTTCCGCAATGGAAGCAGTCATTATCGGCGGTAACGGAACAGCTAACAAATTAAGTGACGGCTTAAAATATCGATTGGCAGGAAAAACTGGAACAGCTCAAGTCGTACAAATCAAACAAAATCAACGGTATGACATAACAACCTTAGAAAAAGAATTTCAAGATCATGCGCTATTTGTTGCCTTTGCACCCGTCGACGATCCCAAAATCGCCATCGCGGTGGTGGTTGAAAATGGCGGCAGCGGAGGACGAACCGCCGCACCTTATGCTAAAGAACTCATCGATTTTTATTTGGAAGACCGTTTAGATTATGTTTATGAAGAGATTAAATAAATTATGCAAATTAATCAACATTTTTTCCAACGGTTGCACTTAGATATTCCTCTATTGGTAGGCTTGATGTTGTTATGTGGTTTGGGATTAGTAATTCTTTACAGCGCGGGCGGTAAAGAGTCTGATATTGTAATCCGTCAAGCAACACGAATGCTTTTAGGTTTTATAATATTATTTGCTCTCGCACAACTTAACGTCAATCAATTACTATACATTACGCCTTGGTTATATGGAATTGGGGTTTTATTATTGATCGGGGTAATACTCTTCGGCAAAAAAGCAATGGGCGCACAACGTTGGCTAGATTTGGGATTTGTCCGCTTTCAACCGTCAGAAATCATGAAAATCGTCGAACCTTTAATGGTTGCTTGGTATCTTTCTCAACATCCATTACCCCCTTCGTATGGACGTTTAGGTGTTGCCATGTTATTGATTTTAGTGCCTTTTTTTCTAATTGCAAAACAACCTGATTTAGGCACTGCTTTATTAGTTGCCGCGTCTGGAACGTTTGTGGTTTTATTGTCGGGTTTAAACTGGAAATTGCTCACGGGAATTGGTTCGGTTGGTTTAGGTGGATTGATTGCTTTATGGACAGTTCCTCCCGATAAAATTCAAGCGGTTCTTTCTCATATTTTACACGGCTATCAATTGAAAAGAGTAATGATTTTCTTAAACCCCGAATCCGAACCTTTAAAAGCGGGTTATCATATTATTCAATCAAAAATTGCTATCGGATCGGGTGGAATTTATGGGAAAGGTTGGTTAAATGGCACGCAATCCCATTTAGAGTTTCTTCCCGAACGCACCACCGATTTTATTTTTGCGGTATTTAGTGAAGAGTTTGGTTTATTAGGAAGTTTAGTGCTTTTAACGTTATATTTATTTGTGATTAGTCGAAGTTTATACTTAGCGGTGTATGCGCACAGTGCTTTTGAACAAATGGTCGCGGGCGCGTTGGGATTAACATTTTTCGTGTATGTTTTCGTCAATATTGGCATGGTGACTGGCGCTTTGCCCGTTGTTGGTGTACCCTTACCCCTCATTAGTTATGGCGGCACAGCGGTTGTGACTTTGTTTGCAGGGTTTGGGATTCTGATGGCACTTCATGCCCACCGCAAATACTTATTTTCTTGATTTTATTGATAATTTTAGGTGGAATTATGGAATTAAATAAAAGATTTATTGTCGATGAAAACAACTGTAAAGTCGCAGTGCAAATAGATATTGAAACCTTCAATAAAATTGAAGAAGTTATAGAAAATTATGCGCTATACAAATTGATGAATAAAAACGATGAAGACCCATCATTTAATTTAGAAGATGCTAAATTGTATTATCAGCGTTTGGATAAGAATTAATGCAAATTGTTTTCAAAAGAAACTTTTTAAAAAGTCTTGCTAAATTGCCATTTGAAATACGACAGCAAATAGAGAGCTTTGTTTTCAATGATCTCCAAAAATGTGATTCAATTTATGAGGTTGGGAGTATTGAAAAAATGAAAGGATACGAAAATTATTATAAAATTAGGTTTGGTTCATATAGAGTAGGCATTAAGGCAGAAAAAGATAAAACTGTTACCATCGAAACAGTCATGCACAGAAAAGAAATTTACCGATATTTTCCATGATTTATCTAGTTACACATTAAGCATTGAATTCTTTTGAGGGGTAATTTTTAAACTATGAAGATTTTAAGTATAGGATTAATGGCGATTGCCAGTTTTGTGTCGTGCAATGTGAAAGCAGCTGCGTTGGATGATTTTATTTATGACATGGCGGTGCGGCATGGATTTGATCAAAACAAATTAGTGCAAATTTTCTCGCAAGTTGAAATCAGAAACAACGTCCTTTCGTTAATGAAAGATCAAGCTGCAACTCCCGCGTCTAAAAAAGCAATTTGGTCTAAATACGATTATGATAAGAAATTCGTAGATTCAAGACGTGTCGATGGTGGCATGAAATTCATCCAAAAATATGCGAATATGTTTGCAAAAGCAGAAGCGCAATATGGCGTTCCCTCAGAAGTCATTGCTGCAATTATTGGGATTGAAACTTTGTATGGTCATAATGTTGGAAGCACAAAAATTTTAGATGCTTTAACAACCTTAGCGTTTTATTATCCCGCTCGTGCTGATTTCTTTCGTAAAGAATTAGAAGAATTTTTGTTAATGACTCGTGAGGAAAATATCAGTCCACTTGCTCCAAAAGGTTCTTTTGCGGGTGCAATGGGCATTGGGCAATTTATGCCGTCGAGTTATCGTAAATTAGCTATCGATTTTAATGGTGATGGAATCCGTGATTTGTGGAATCCTGAAGATGCCATTGGTAGTGTTGCCAATTATTTACATAAAAACGGTTGGTCACGCGGCGCGCCGATTATTATTGCGGCACAATCGGTGGCGGGTTATGCGAGCGATTTGGCGGCGTTGGGCGTTCAACCTGCGTATTCTTTGCAACAATTACAAGCGAGCGGTTTGATTTGTAATATCACCACCGCGTCTGATGTTAAAATGGGCGTGTTAGCGTTTGAAACCGAATGGGGCAAGGCTTTGTGGGCGAGTTTCAATAATTTCCAAGTCATTAAAACTTATAATAATACCAACCGTTATGCGATGGGCGTGACGCAACTCGCCGAAGCCATCCGTCATGCTCGCCAAGCGGATACCTTTAATTAAGGAACTCATTGATTATGTTGAAGAATTTATTTATATTTATAAGCCTTTTGTTATTAAGCGGTTGCGCAGTTGAGCCCGTCGAAGAAGGTGAAGTAAAACCAGAAGGCAATGTGCCCGCGCCATTAATGGGTGTGGCAACCCAAATGACAGCCTCGACAACTGCGCCCGCAACACCCATCGACACCAAAATCCAAAGCGGTCGATCTTCTCGTTACAAACAACAAGATCATGGCAATGCAACCGCTTCAGGTGAAGTTTATGATATGTTTGGATTAACGGCTGCGCATCCAACGTTGCCCATCGGCACTTATGTGCGCGTAACTAACTCAATTAAACAACGCAGCGTGGTGGTGAAAATTAACGATCGCAGTAACGATGGAAAATTAATCCGTTTGTCACATCGTGCCGTTAAGTTATTGAATTTGCCCGCGAGTGGTGGATTTGTAAAAATACAACCCTTGCAGCCCAAAGCGAAATAGAATGTTGTGTTTTTACAACAAATTTTGAGGGCAAGATTGTTGTTTTTCGCCAACAAAATAAATATTGTGGCTTTTTTGCAGAAAAATCTGTTGTGTTTTACCTGATATTGGGCTATATTAAACCATGTTCTAAAACAACAGGTAGGCAAATCACTAACCCATCGTTAGTCATATCTAAAAGTTTAGATTAAAATTGCCAGTAATTCCCTGAAAAGTCCATCGTTTCTACCTTTTTTAGATTTTTGGAGATTCATTTATGATCAAGAAAGTGCTTCCCTTAGCCATTGCAACTGCAATGATGTCTTCCTTTGCTCACGCTGACGTGAAATTATTCGGTACTATCAACGCTGAAGTTGGTAGCGTTAAGACGAATAAGCTCGAAAGTAATCCGACTGGTGCATATGATAAATATGGTAACTCAATTCCTAGTGGTTACACTGGTGCTGTTCAACGCTATGACGCTAAAAGTACAAGTGAAACAATTACTGATTCTGATTTGAGTAACAGCGGCAGCGCAAATAAACTCGGTTTTGCGATTTCTGAAAAATTAGGCGCAGGCTTAGAAGGCTTCGCTCTAATGGATTGGGAATTTGATACCTTTGAAAGCACAAGTGGTACTGAAAGTGCTAACTTTAAAAACCGTGAAAAATATGTTGGTATTAAACATTCTTTGGGTCACATCAAATTTGGACGTATCCAAGGTATCTACAAAACCTCTACTTTAGGTTATGACAAGTGGGTCGGAACTGGTTTGCAAGCTCGCACTAATGGCGGTGGTATGAGTGGCAGTGAGTTTGGTCATGCTGGTTATGTTGACAACGTGATTGAATTAGGCTTCAAAGTACCTGCTGGTGTTGGTGATGTAAGAGGTACTTTCCAATATATCGCCGATCAAAAAGAAAATGCTTCTGCGCTCACCTTGCTTAATGGCTCTCGCAATGTTATCTCAACCACTTTTGATGACATCAATGCACAGCTTGCTTACGCAGGTGCTTCAAGTTTAGCTTTAGCTGCACCAACCTTCAGCAGCGTCAGTGCGGTTAGAACTGATGGAAGTATGCAAGCAGCTTTGCAATTAGGTTCGAAAGATTTTGAGTTCTCTGTTGCAGGCGCACAATTGAAACTTAAAGATGCTGCCAATGGAACAGAGCTCGATAAATTAACTAACTGGAAAGTCGGTGGTAAATATCAATTAGGTGGTTTATACCTCGCGTTGCAATACGAAAAAGTCAAAACGGGCGCAACCATGTTTGGTTATCCCGCTGCTGTTAAATTTACCCAAGGCGGCGTAACTTACAACCCTGATCCTATTGAATATTTATGGGCTGGCTTAGGCTACAGAATGGGTAATGTCGAAGTGTACGGTTGGGCAGGTGGTATTATGGATGTTAAGGGCATGGTTAAGAACCCTACAGATGCACTTAAAGAAGATAAACGTGAAGTCTTGGGTTATTCTTTAGGCGCAATGTATCACTTTAGCAAAAATATGTTCGCGTATGCCGGATACCACAAAACCGATGATAAATCAAATGATTTTTATGATCAAGAAGTATTCTTAGGTGGCTTGCGTTTAAATTTCTAATTTAATCAATAAATTAGAATATCTAAAAAGGGTGCTTACAAAGCATCCTTTTTTTATGGTGTGATTTCAGTAAAATGAGAGTTTTTGGAGAACGAAATATGGGATTTTTAACGGGCAAAAAAGCCTTGATTGTGGGTTTAGCGAGCAACCGTTCGATTGCGTATGGCGTGGCGCAAGCGATGCACCGTGAAGGCGCGGAATTAGCCTTTACATATCAATCAGATAAACTCAAAGATCGCGCTGAGAAAATGGCAGCGGAATTTAATTCGACATTGACTTTTATGTGTGATGTTGCGCAAGATGCTGATATTGATAGATTATTTTCGGAATTGGGTAAAAATTGGGACGGCTTGGATATTTTAGTGCATTCGGTGGCGTTTGCGCCCGGCGAAGCGTTGAAGGGCGACTTTACCGATAACACCAGCCGCGAAGCGTTTCGGATTGCGCACGACATCAGTTCGTACAGTTTGACGGCGTTGGCTCGAGCAGCAAAACCAATGATGCAAGGACGAAATAGTTCAATAATAACAATGAGTTACCTTGGTGCAGAGCGTGCAATGCCCAATTATAATGTCATGGGTTTAGCGAAAGCGAGTTTGGAAGCAAACGTGCGTTATTTGGCATACAGTTTAGGACCGTTGGGAATTCGCGTGAATGGGATTTCTGCGGGTCCGATCAAGACCTTAGCGGCGGCGGGCATTGCGAATTTCCGCACGATGCTCGATACTGTTGCGAAAACTGCACCGTTAAGAAAAAATGTTACAATTGAAGAAGTTGGAAACACTGCGGCATTTTTATGTGCAGATTTAGCGTCTGGCATTACGGGTGAAATCCTCTACGTTGACAGTGGTTATCACATCGTCGGCATGGAAACCCCTCCCGCTTAATTTTATTTCAACCGTAGAGAAAAGCTCTACGGTTTTTTTTGAGTTCATCTGTGTTTATCTGTGTTAAAAAAGAGAAATAAAAATAATGAAAAACAATAACTTATTGCGTTGGATTGAGATTTGTAATGATTACAAAAAAGAAGATTTTATCCCTTTAATTGTCGATAATGAATTGCTCGGCGCAATTTCTAAAAAACGTTTGAATTTATTTGAGAATGAAAAAGAAGTTTTTGTATTTGAAAATGGGATTTTAAATTTAAAACCACAAACGTTTGAAGATCGCACATTTGAAATTGAAAAAGTCATGAAAAAATGGTTTCAACAAGGCATTATTAAACATTGGAAAAATGAACCATATCGAGTTTCAAAAGAGTTTAATTCGCAACCAAAATTTTTAATTGAACGAGCCGCCGCTTCTTTATTAGGTATTCAAAAATACGGTGTGCATTTAAATGGATTTGTACGCGATGAAGAAAATCAAATCAAAATGTGGATTGGTCGACGTTCTGCAACAAGCGGTTTATTTCCAAGCAAACTAGATCAATTAGTTGCGGGAGGTTTAGGTGCGGGTTTCACGCCTTTAGAAACCTTAATTAAAGAATGTGAAGAAGAAGCAAATATTTCAAAGCAACTTGCACAACAAGCAACATCGGTCGGCGTAATTACTTATTGCATGACGAGTGAACAAGGCAATTTAAATCGTGATGCGTTGTTTATTTATGATTTAGAATTACCATCTGATTTTGTTCCAGAAAATACCGACGGAGAAACCCAAGCCTTTTATTTGTGGGATTTAAATGAAATTATGCAACTCATTGAAAATACTGAAGAATTTAAAATAAATTGTAATTTAGTAGTAATTGATTTTTTAATTCGGCATGGTTTCATTACACCCGAAAACACACCAAATTATTTAACCTTAATTCAAGGATTACACGGATCATTTCACTTTAATTGAACGTTGCGTTTCAGTTAAAATCCCTCTTAATAAAGCAAGTTCAGAAGAATCTGGTTGCGATCGATTAAAGAAGCTCCGTAATTTACGCATCGTTCGACGCGGTTTCTCTGGATTGTGCAAACCAATTTCAATTAAGGTTTGTTCGAGGTGAGCATAAAACATTTCAAGTTCTTTGGCGGGCGCAGAAGGATGACGAGGTTTTAAATGGGTTTCTGAAATTAAATGAGCTTTATGAATTTCATAAGAAACAACCTGCACCGCTGCCGCTAAATTAAGTGAGGAAAATTGTGAATTAGTGGGGATTTTAACCGCCGCATGACATACATCTAATTCTTCATTGGTTAGCCCCGAATGTTCTCTCCCAAAAACGATTGCAATTTCTCCCGAAGTTTCTTTAATTTTCTTTGCGCAACTCTCTGGATCAAAAATCTGCCACGCCACGCTGCGTTCTCTCGCAGTTGTTCCAAAAACTAAAATACAATCTTGCACCGCATCTTGAAGAGAATCAAAGACTTGCACGTTTTCTAAAAGATCATCCGCCCCCGAAGCCCGCGCCGTCGCTTCCGCACAAGGAAAAAGGGCTTGCGGCTGCACCAACACCAACCGCGTCAAGCCCATGTTCAACATCGCCCGCGCTGCGCCGCCAATATTGCCCGCGTGCGTCGTGCCGACTAACACAATTCTAATATTTTCAAACAATTTTCAACACCATTTTTCCAAAAGTTCTTCCAGTTTCTAACGCTTGATGCGCTTGAGCAATTTCCTCAAAAGAAAAGGTTTGATCAATTCTAATTTTCAAACGATTTTCTTTAATCCATTCATTTGCTTGCTCTAACATTTTTCTTTGGTTAATTCGAGCATCGTGCATATTAAAAATTACGGGCGTGAGCATCAATTCAAATGCTAAACTTAAATTACGTTGTTTAGCAACTTTAATTGTATCTGCATTACA
>DYRG01000008.1 GCA_020718845.1 Thiomargarita sp. | reverse complement strand
GCCTATCTTGCCGCTCTTTAAATAGACCTTATCACCCTATTTTGCACCACTACCAAAAATCCGTTTGAATAAATCCTCATTTAAAGGTAAAGAAACTCTTAGTTTTATTTTTAATTTAAAAAATTAATTGTAAAGAGGACATTGCAAAGTGCGGCGGTTGTGATTACATTAAGGCACTTTTTCCCACCAACATTACCTTAAAAAAGAAGGAGAAAACTTATGGCTGGTTCATTTTATCCCCCGCAACGCACGCTGATGGGACCCGGTCCGTCAGATATGAATCCCCGCACGACGTTGGCGCTCAGTCGTCCGATTATTGGACATTTAGACCCTTTGTTTGTGCAAATGATGGATGAAATTAAGAGCAAATTACAATACGCTTTTCAAACCACTAATACTTTAACATTACCGATTTCTGGACCCGGTTCTGCGGGAATGGAAGCCTGTTTTGTGAATTTAGTTGAACCCAATGATAAAGTCATCGTTTGCCAAAATGGCGTTTTTGGAGGACGCATGAAAGAAAACGTGATTCGTTGTGGTGCAAAACCCATTATGATTGAAGATACTTGGGGCACGCCTGTTGATTTGAACAAAGTTGAGGACGCTTTTAAGAAAAATGGAGATGTAAAAGCGGTTGCATTTGTGCAAGCAGAAACCTCGACGGGGGTTCAATCTGATGCAAAAGCCATTGCAGATTTAGCTTGCAAATATACTTCATTAACCATTATGGATTCAGTCACTTCATTGGGAGGAACGCCCGTTAAAGTTGATGAATGGAGTATTGATGCAGTTTATTCTGGAACGCAAAAATGTTTATCTTGCATTCCTGGTTTGTCGCCTGTTACATTTAGTGAAGCCGCACAAGCCGTTATTGTGGGAAGAAAAACTCAAGTTCAAAGCTGGTTTTTAGATATGAATTTGATTATGGGCTATTGGGGTAGCAACGCAAAACGAGCTTATCATCATACTGCGCCGATTAATCCTTTGTACGCATTACACGAAGCGTTATGTATTTTAGAGGAAGAAGGATTGGAAAATGCTTGGAAACGTCATCAATATCATCATGAAGCATTGGTTGCTGGTTTGGAAGCAATGGGATTAAGTATGCTTGTAAAAGAAGAGCATCGTTTGCCGCAATTAAATTCTATTAAAATTCCCGACGGTGTTGATGAAGCAAAAGTGAGAAACCGTCTATTAAATGAGTTTCAACTAGAAATCGGTGCGGGCTTAGGACCGTTAGCAGGAAAGATTTGGCGAATTGGTTTGATGGGACACAGTGCAAGTCAACGTAACGTCTTGTATTGTTTGAATAGTTTAGAATCCGTTCTTTTAACAGAAGGTGTTCCAGTTCCTTCGGGTGCTGCAATCAAAGCTGCTTTAGCTGAATATCAAAACTAATTAAATTAGGATGCGGTTTTACCGCATCTTATTTCTTTGGGTAATGCTACAATTAATTTTAGGTATTAAGATATAAAATATTGGTATAATATGAAGATAGAAACTTTGCAACCACAACATATCGAAATCTTTAATCAAGAATATGAAAAATGTTTTGATAAATTTGATTTGCCTTATGGAAAGAAACTTGAAAAATATTTTTTAGAACAACGGATTTTTAATAGTCAAATATATTCTTTTGATTTCTCGAAAATTATTTTGACAAAAAAAAATGATATTTGTGGATTTATTTTAGCAAATTTAAGAAAAAATCCTCTTCAAACGCATTCTTCAGAAATGTATCTCCATTGGTTTTTTATTAACGAAAAATATAGAAATCAAGGTTGTGGAAAATATATTTTTAAATATTTATTTGATTATGCCAAAAATAATGGTATTAATAAAATAATAACTTCTTTACAATGGGGAGGAATTTTTCCTGGAATTCCAACCCAATTAAGTGGTGTAGTTTTATTTTGTGAGAAAATGGGTGGCGTAATTAAAACTGGTGAACTTTTTTTAGAGTTAGAAATGAAGCATTTTATAAAAAAAGAGATTAGATTAAATGATTATAAAATAAGATTCTTTGAAGAAATGGATAAAGAAAAATTGTATCAATATTTAAAAGCAAATTTTGGGATTGGTTGGCAATGCGAAGTGATGAGCAAAGTCGATAAAAGTTTTGAGCCTTTTAATGGTTATGGTTTGAGCAACGTTTATCAACCTAATGATGTTATTGTGGTAACATTTAAAAATGAAATTTGCGGGTTTTGTATTGTGCAATCTAAAACTGATCATGAAATGGCATTTTTTGGACCGATTGCCATTTCAAAAGAACATCGTGGAAAGCAACTTGGTGGAATTATTTTAGAGAAAGTCCTTGAATATCTGCAAAATTTAAAGAAAACAAAAATTGGTTTGTGGACAAATGATATAATTTATAAAAAATTCTATCAACCTTATGGTTTTATAAAAACAGGAGAAACAGTTTATGTGGAATGGAATATTTAAAGTTTTGGTGATTTTTATGGTTTTCATTTCTTTTGTTCAAAGTAATGATAAAACCTTTAAAAATTGTAATTCTACATTAACATTTGATGACGGACCTCATCCAGAAACTACGCCAATTTTATTAGAACAATTAAAAGAAAAAAATGTAAAAAATGCAATTTTCTTTTTAATTGGGGATCGAATTGCTCAATATCCAGAATTAGTTAAAAAAATTCAATCTTATCAATATGATATTGGCTATCATTCGATGCATCATACCAATCAAGCTAAAATGACTGCGAATGAAATTCATCAGGATATTCAAGAATTTAAAAACAATTTAAATCAAGCATTAGAAAGCAATTATGATTTAAAATATGCAAGACCACCCTTTGGAGGAATGACACAAAAAAGCGTAAAATTATTTAAAGAACTAGAAACCACTGGAAAATTAAAACAACAAACCTTAAATGATGAATTTAATACTCAATTAATTGCTAGACAAGTTCGAGAAACTTATCAAGCAAATGGATTACAAACGTTATTATGGAATGTAGATTTTAAAGATTGGGAACAACGGATTGACATGAATCATGCACGCGAACAATTTGTTCCGAATTTAAAGCAAATTTGGCTATTTCATGAAATGCCTTCATATAAAGGAACAATATTTAATAACCAAATTACTGAAGATTTGCCCCAGTTTCTTAATTTCTTATGTGAGCAATATTAGAGTTGTTATATATTTCAAATAACTGCTTATAAAGGATATTGAACATTCTCCAGAAATGATTTTGGAGGTTGTCGATTCACTAAAGATTCTAAGTAAATCAATTCTTCATTTGTATGATTTTTCAAATCAGGCGGAGGTAAAGAAAATTCGCCCGTTTTGTTATCAATGAAATAAGGTTTATGATGAGTTTGAGTTGCTTGAATGATTCTTTCACCTTCAGACGTATTCACTTCGGTGCTTCCATAACAAGTGCAGAAATAAGTTTGTTCTTCTTCAACAACACAATAAAAACCTGTGCCTCGAATGCCAATCGTTGCACTGGCAGTTTGTAATTCGCGTCGACTCCCTTTTTCAAATACGCTCATCAAACCACCTGTCACTAAACGCATTGAATCAATTAACTTATTTTTTCCTTGCACTTTCAATTCAGCATTTGATCCCAATCGATAAACATCTTTTTCAACTAAGAAAATAATTTGACTATTTTCTCCCGTTGTAATCACATCTCCTGCTTGAATTTGTGTTTTTTCAGAAATGGGTTTTCCATTAACTTTTACATCACCTTTTAAAGATTGAATGTTTTTCGCTTCTAATATCAAAGGTGCAAAGCCAACGAGAGCAACTGACATTTGTAAAAATTGTCGACGTTTCATAATTTTTTCTCTCAATCTACCATTGGAAACCAATAAGGAACAGTATTCATCATATTCCATAAATTATTAGGAATAATCAATTCAACTTGATCTTTTTTGCTAATGGTTGTTCTAATGGAATTGAGTTGATTATTTTGGACTTTTTCAACCCATTTGGGTTCAGCAATTAACTCACGACCTAAGGCAATCAAAGAAACGCCGGTTTCTAAGGCTTTTAACGCATTGTCGGGTGTGCGGATTGAACCTACGCCAATGATAGGAACTTTGTGCCCAACTTTATTATAAATACCTAAAACTCTTGAAGTTTTATCGTTTTGATCGCGCATCGAACCCGACCAAAAATCATTTGTCGAAACATGAAGATAATCTAATTCTTTATTTGCTAAAGTTTCTGCAAATAATAATGAATCCTCAAATGTAATTCCAGGGGTTTCAATTTCCTCTGGTGAGAAACGATAACCAATTAAAAAAGGTTTTTTAGAATATGTTGCAACTGTTTGTTTTATTTGATCAATTATTGCAAGTGGAAATGCCATCCGTTGATGAACGTCACCACCCCACCGATCGGTGCGGCAATTGGAATGTGGAGAGAAAAACTGTTGCAATAAATAGGTGTTTGCACCGTGAATTTCTACGCCATCAAAACCCGCTTGAATTGCCCGTCGAGTGGCATCGCCAAATGCTTGAATTGTTTGCAAAATATGTGCTTCGGTCATTTCTTCTGGAATTGGCGCACCTTCACGTTCGGCAGGAATCGCGCTCGCGCTGTAAATTTTACCGTCGGGCGTGGCATCGGGCGGCGACATTCTTCCACCATGATGTAATTGTAAAACCGCTAAACTTCCGTTATTTTTCAAGATATTAGCTAATTTTGTTAAGCCCGCGATCATGTCATCATTATGAACGCTAAATTGACCGCTAAATCCTTTGCCATCGAGCGCGACCATTACCGCTGCACTAATTGCAACGCCCACGCCTTGTGCACGTTGTTGATAATATGGCAATTCTTCCTCAGAAACCGTCCCATCGGGATTACTCGACCAATGCGTCATCGGTGCTAAAACTAAGCGATTTTTGCTTTCTAAACCGCAAGGAAACTTAAAAGATTCAAATAAAGATTGGTATTTCATATTCATAACAGTTCCTCAAATAACAGTAATTTTATTTTCAAACAACTTTCCTCTAAAAAAGCTAGTAACTTTTAAAGATTACTAGCTATATTTTTTAGCACTTAACCATTGCGCTTTTTACGTTTTGCGCCAGTTTTAAGTTTCTTAATTCGAGAAATGTCTTTTTGACGATTTTCATAAAACGAAATTAAACTTTCTTGTGCACCCTTTGCTTTCTCTTCAATAGGAGAACGTTGCACATAACTTCCATCAAATTGCATATCCCATGCACTACGTTGATCATTTAATTGCGTGTTCAAAATCATTCTCAATTCAGAACATAACATTGGGTCTTCAACTGGGGTAACAACTTCTACCCGACTTTCTAAGTTTCTCTGCATTGCATCTGCTGAACCAATGAAATACTCTTCATCTCCACCGTTTCTAAAATAATAAATCCGCGTATGCTCTAAAAATCTTCCAGCAATACTAATCACACGAGCGCTTTCAGAAAGGTTTGGCAATTGAGGACGAAAACGACAAGTATCTCGAATAATCAAATCAATTTGCACACCCGCCATTGCTGCTTTATACAAGGCTTTTGTTACATCAACATCTTCTAAAGCATTCATTTTAAATTGAATCAAACCCGCAATACCTTTTTGATGCAATTCAATTTCACGGTCGATTTTAGACAATAAGGCTTTTTTGAGAAACTTTGGTGAGGGTAAAATCTTTTGGTAATTACGCTTAGGATTGTAACCTGTTGTTAAATAATTAAATAATTCGGTTAAATCCCCGCCAATTTCATCATCACAAGTTAAAATTCCCAAATCCGCATACAAACGCGCTGTTCCCGCATGATAATTACCCGTTCCTATGTGCGCATAACGTTGAATTTTATTGAAACTGAAATCCTGTCTAATGACCAAAATTACTTTAGAATGGGTTTTCAATCCAACCACGCCATACGTTACATGAACACCCGCTTCTTCCATTCGGCTTGCCCATTTGATATTTGCAGCTTCATCAAATCGGGCTTTTAATTCAACAACCACTGCAACTTGTTTCCCATTTCTCGCGGCTTGCATTAAATAATCAATCACTTTTGTATCGCTTGATGTTCTATATAAAGTCATTTTAATTGCTCTGACTTTTGGGTCTTCACTTGCTTCACGGAGAAATCGCTCAACCGTTGTAGAAAATGAATTGTACGGATGATGTAATAAAATCGCACCATTTTCTCTAATTGTATGAAAGATATTTGGAGAGTCTTGTAATTTAGGATGATCTAATGGTTGATGAGGTTGATCATGCAATGAATTTTTTTTTCCTTTTAACGAGAGCAATTCAAATAAATCACGCATTGCTAACATTCCAGCAACATCAGAGACATCTGCTTGTTCATCTAAACCTAATTCAGCGGCTAACATTCCTCGATGCGTTGCATTCATGCCAGCTTGGATTTCCAAACGCACGATTGGAGCAAAACGCCGATCTCGCAATTCAGATTCAATCATGCTTAACAAATCGTCCGCAGTTTCTTCATCGCGTTCCGTATTTGCATTACGAGTTACTCTAAACAACTCGCAATGGGTAATGTTCATATTTGGAAAGAGCAAATCTAAATTATTTGCCATCACTTCCTCTAATGGAACAAAACGATTTTCCTCTCCGATTTTAATAAAACGTTTAATCCCTGCACCAATTGGTACTTTCACTCGAGCTAAGAGAGGAATTGAATCTAAATCATCGGGATGCGTTAAAGAAACTAATAAATTAAGCGACTGATTTGAAAGGAAAGGAAACGGATGCGCAGGGTCCATGCCTTGCGGTGTAAGTAACGGATAAATATTAGAAAAATAAAAATCACGGGTTTGTTGCTGTTGTTCTTTGTTTAAACTTTGATACGAAACAATAAAAATATCTTCGGCTTTGAGTTGCTCAATTATATCCGACAACAATTGATGCTTTTTGAACTCAATTTGTTTAACAATTTCATAACACGCATCGATTTGTTGTTGTGGCGTTCTTCCGTCGATAGAAAGATTTTGAATATCTGCTGCAACTTGGTGTTTTAATCCACCAATGCGTTTCATAAAAAATTCATCTAAATTGCTGCTCACAATTGCAATAAATTTTAAACGTTCTAATAAAGGTGTTCTAATATCTTCAGCTTCATGCAAAACTCGTTGATTAAAACTCAACCAAGTCATTTCACGGTTCAAATATAAACTTGGATCATTCAAATCAATTTTCTTTCCTTCTTCAATACATTTTGGTATTGAAGCCAAAGGAGCAGTCATCGCTTTCACCGTTTCTTTAATTGTTTTACGGCGCGACGGGGTTTCTTTATTAGTAGATGTTTCAAGCGTAGGTTGTTCGGTATTTTCAGAAGTATTAAGAGTTTGATCAGTTGACATAATAAAAAGCTCAGTTTTAAAAATTGTTAAGAAACTCAGCGCATTTCTGCGCCGAATTACACATTAATTTAAAGCAGTCAAAGCACCTTCATAATCAGGTTCTTGCGCAATTTCAGGCACGAGTTGAGAGAAAAGCACTTTGTTTTGTTCATCTAAAACAACTAATGCACGCGCTGTAATGCCAGCCAAAGCACCGTTCTCAATTAAAACGCCATAATCCTTTGCAAAGTTCTTTGAACGCATCATTGATAAAGTAACGACGTTTTCTAAGCCTTCAGTTGAGCAAAAACGTCCCGCTGCAAAAGGTAAATCCGCAGAAATAACTAACACCACACAATTATCTTTTTTGCCCGCCATTTCATTAAATTTACGGGTCGAAGTTGCACAAACTGGCGTATCTAAACTTGGCACAATATTGAGCAATTTCTTTTTGCCCGCAAAATTATCCAAATTTACATCTCTCAAGTCATTGGTAACTAAAGAAAAATTAGGTGCTTGACTGCCAACTGTTGGTAATTCTCCATTTGTTTGAATGGGATTGCCTTGTAAAGTAATGATCGCCATTTGAAATTCTCCTTAAAGAAATAAATGTTAGTCTGAAATAGTTTAATTTTAACTGAAAATACTAAATTGATCGACCAAATATTTGGGTGAACCATTAGATTTTAATCATACTAAATGCTAAAATGTTTCATTTTTTACAAAAAACGAGTACACAAATGCAATCCCCTAACCAATATATTGATTTTAAAATTTCCTCTCACGACTGGTCATTAGAAATTAGTCATATCTATGATTCTATGTGGAAAATTATTTCTGTTGATCAAACTCAAAATTTAGAAACATTTTGCGGTTTTAATATCGATTTTCCTCGTATTATTAATCGTGAGTTAGAAATCTCTGGATGGGTTTTAGGAAAAATAAGCCCAGTAAAAAGTATTATTATTAGTTTAGAAGAAAATGCTATTTTAGAAATGACTTCACCCAATTTGATTTGCGAAGACATTGCAAATATTTTTGTTCAAATAGAAAATGCTGAACAATCTGGCTTTTCCATTAAAATAAATCTTCAATTATTACCTATTTTAACAACTCTTATTGTTTCTGCAAAACTAGAAAATGGTCAAAACCATGAATTAGGTAAAATTGTATTAGAATATGATAAAAAAACGGCTGATAAATTTTTATTACAATATTACCAACAAAAAACAGGCAGAATTATTTCTATTGAACAGCAAAGTTGCTTAGAAAATTTTCATGGTTTTCATATTGATTTACCTAATTTACAAGATATTATTTTTGAGAACCATTTAGAAATTCATGGTTGGATTTTAGAAAAAAACATACCGATTTCTCGTCTTGTGGTTAAAACCGAGGATACCTATCAACCTCAAACCATTCTCGCTACAACAATTCCTAATTTAATTCGTGAGGACGTTGCGCAATTATTTCCTGATATAGAAAATGCTCAATGTGCTGGTTTTTTTCTTAACGTTAATCTCGAAGAAACTACACCTATTTGTTATTTAGAAATCAGTGCATTCTTAGAAGATAATACTGAACATCTTTTAGCAATTATCAAAATACAAAACTATTATCAAAAAATTCCTTTTAAAATTTCTCAAACACCCGAACAACTAAGTTCAAAACTACACGGTTTTCATATTGATTTTCCAATCTTTCAAGAATCATTTTTAGAGCATGAATTTTATGATTTAGAAATCAGCGGTTGGATTTTAGGAAAAGATATTCCAGTTTCTCAAATTGAAATAGTTGACAGCAATCATCATATTTTGAAAATCATTCCTATACAATATCAACGTTCAGATGTTACTCAATCATTTCAAGCAGTTGAAAATTCGAATTTAAGTGGTTTTTCTGTATTAATTAATTTATTAATGCTACCCATGCAAACAACCATAAGTTTAGTTGCTCGATTAGCAGATGAATCTCAAGTTAATTTAACGCATTTCAATATTCAACGTTTTCCTCTTCATACATTATATCAACCAACATTAAAACCTTTATTTATCAATTCATTAGGACGTTCTGGAACAACATGGCTAATGCACTTATTAGCGCAGCATCTAAGTATTGCAACTTATAAAAACTATCCTTATGAATTACCTGTTCTTGAGCATTATGTTCATAATGTTTTAATTCATAATTCATTTGAATTTCAACCCGATCAAATTCCTTATCCAGATTTAGATGTGAATGATTTATTTAAATTAAATCGCCATCGAATGTATCATGTAAAAGAAGAGTCTTTAAAACGTTATTTTAGAAAACAACAAATTGAGGAATTAGCGTATTTTTGTCAAGAGCAAATTGACAAATATATTGAGCAAATCTTGAATTTTCAGAAACGCATTGGAGAAGGATTGGAAAATCCAATTTACTTTGCGGAGAAACTCATTAATCCAAGTCGAGATACTGAATATTTATCGAGATTGATTTGGGAATTATATCCGCAATGTAAAGAAATCATTTTAGTACGCGATTTTAGAGATATGTTTTGTTCGATATTATCGTTTATGAAAAAGCGCGATTTAAAGATTTGTTTTGGATTGGATTTTCAACACGCTCAAACTGAAGAAGAATACGTTAAAATTACCAAAGAACGCATTAATTTTATTTGGGATTGTTGGGAAACTCGAAAACATAAAGCCTATTTAGTGCGTTATGAAGATTTAATTGAGAAACCTTTGCCGATTTTAAAAGGGATTTTTGAGTATTTGAATTTAGATCACGATGAGGCAACTTTACAAATGATTTTAGAAAAAGCCTCGTTGAGAAATGCAGAAATGACTGATCATATTACAAGTTCGACGGTCGATGCGTCATTGGGACGTTGGAAAAAAGATTTGAATCCAGCATTACAAAGGCTGTGTAATGAGGCATTTCAACCCGCATTAGAAGCCTTTGGTTATTCGGTAGAAAGTTATTGAACACCACGAAAAGAATCGTATAAAGAAAGTACTCGAGTAACATAGCCTTTAGTTTCTCTGTACGGGGGGATTTGATTGCCGTGACGAATGACGGCATTTTCGCCCGCATTGTACGCCGCGACCGCTAATTTGGTGTCGTTGAACATATCCAATAAATCCCTTAAATAACGTGTGCCAGCGGATAAATTTTCAGTCGGATCATAACGATCCGTGACTCCATAACGCCGCGCTGTGCCGTCCATGAGTTGCATTAAACCCACAGCACCTTTAGGGGAAACCGCGTCGGGATTGTAAGCGGATTCGGCTTTCACGACCGCATGAACGAGCGCGGGATCGACTTTTGCTTTTTGGGCGGCTTCATCGATCAACGCGGCGTATTGTTGAGCTTTTTGGTTACTTGGCGTGAATGGTGTTGAATAAGTGCTTGTATTTGAAGGGTTTTTAGCCTTTCCGTTTGATGAGCCGCTAAAAGGAATTACCTGCATTGGAAGAGGGTTTTTACCCGCATAAATGAGCTGCGAGTGAGAATCAGTAGGACGATCAGAGAGATGCACAACCCCATTGGCATCAGTGAATTTATAGATTTTGACATCATTGCCCAACCCCGCCAGCCGCAAGTTGCTATTTGACAAGTTAGCTTCTTGATTTTTCTTAGATTTTTTGCTTTTTGGTAAAGGTTGAACGGGACGATTGGTCAAATGCAAATTGCCATTCGCGTCACGATAACGATGAATTTCGGTGTTTGCGAAAGCATAACTAGACAAAAAAATCATTAAAAACAGATTTTTAAACAATATATTCATAAATAGCTTCATCTTTGATGCTTAACCTCACGCGACAGTTTGATTATTTTATAAAACTTTTAAGGCTTGGCAATGGTTATTTTAGATTATTTACCGCTCCCAATTTTTTACGAACAAAATCATGTGCTTAAAAACGTCGATTTTCGCCTATCACCTTTTTTTAATTCACGTCCAAAAGAAGCGAAAATCGATTTAATTGTGATTCATGGGATTAGTTTGCCGCCTCGACATTTTGGTGGAAATGCGATTAACCAATTGTTTTTAAGCACTTTAAATACCGATCTTCCAGAATTTTCCGATTTGCAAGGCGTTGAAGTTTCTGCACATTTATTAATTCGGCGCGATGGACAAGTTATTCAATACGTTCCTTTCGACAAACGCGCTTGGCACGCTGGAAAGTCACAATTTCAAGGAAAATCAAACTGTAACGATTTTTCGGTCGGCATCGAATTAGAAGGTTGCGATGATATTCCTTACACCAAAGAACAGTATCGACAATTAGCGGGAATTTTACAATGTTTTCAACGACTTTGGGGAATTTCGGTGGATCGAATTGTGGGTCACGTCGACATCGCCCCCGACCGCAAAACCGACCCAGGTAAGGCTTTTGAGTGGGATTTGTTGCGAGCGTTGCTGTCTTGACTTATAATGCCCAATCCCATCACACGGGCTGTTAGCTCAATCGGTAGAGCAGTGGACTCTTAATCCATTGGTTGCGGGTTCGATTCCCACACAGCCCACCATTCAAATCAATAAGTTATCTATCTCAAATCTACATTTCAACTTATTTTTTATCTGTACTTTTAAATATTTTTTACACAAAGATAGTTTAATAAAAGTTAAGATATTTTATTTCATTTTTCTTTGGTTCGATGAGAGACTTTTCTTTAATATAATCAATGAAAACTTGAGAATATTCAAAGAAAGTATCTTGTTTTACTGAGATAGGTAATGTTCCTAAAATATCATAACCATCTTTTCCTCCCGCCATATACGAATTTACCACGACCTTATAATCTTTTTTATTATCAAAGGATTGCCATTCTCCAAATTTATCTAAAATTTCTAAATTAGAAATACGTTGATTTGTTGGTTTATTTTTATCAACCGTGAAACGCAAATGAGACGTGTAAGGAAACGATCCTTTTCCTATCCCTTTATCAAGCCAAAAACTAATCGAATCTTCTAATACTTGCTTAACTTGTTCTCCTTTTATTGAAATCAAAAATAAAGTATTTGTAAAAGGTAACAACGTGTAAATTGTATTAACAGTAATATCACCTTCGGGAAGAGTTTCTCGAATGCCGCCGACATTCTGAATACTGAAATCTGGATTCAAACCCGTTTTTGAAAGTTGCTCATAAAATGCTTCCGCGACTAACAGAGCAACATGACTACCCTCAGGAGATTTCTCAGAAGGAATTCGTTCATGAAGAAACTGACCTTTTGCATAACCAATTTTCTGTTGTTTTAATTGATCAAGGGGCTTTTCAAAAATTACTAAATTATCAAGCATTTGCTGATCACCTTCATTCATAAAAATATTTGAAAAATTGCTCAAATAAGTTTGTAAATTTTTAGCTTTTTCTTCAGGAATTTTCTCAAATTCTCCTTTAATATTTTTGTGTTGGAATTGATTGGATTCTAATAATAAAAAGGCTTGTCCGTCACAATTTTTTATATCTCCTTGATCATCAAAGTTAATTTCCAAATTTCCTACCACCGCACTATATTGCCATGCTTGAACAATACACACGGTTTTTCCATTGGGTGCTTGAATTTTGGTGGGATAATTTCCTTCACTTTTCAAACCGACATTCGTAAAATCACCCAATAAACTATGTGAATCTCCGCCAACAATAATATCTATATTATTCAATTGTTTAGCAATTTGTTGATCTAATTCATATCCCAAATGAGAAAGCAAAATAATATGTTCAATTCCTTCTTTTTTTAGTTCATCGACTAAATGTTGGGTTGTTTTAATTTCATTATAAAAAGTTAAATCGGGATCGGGAAAAGAACTTTGAAAGGCTTTTCGGGTAGTAATTCCAATGATTGCAACTTGATGATTTTCGATTTCATAAATGACATGAGAAAACCATTTATCTTTTAATAAAATGCTCTCTGAATTATCGATATTTGCCGATAAGATAGGAAAAGTTGCTTTTTCTATAAATTCAGCCAATGGTTTGTTCCCATTATCAAATTCATGATTTCCTAAGGTGAACGCATCGAGTTCTAATAAATTCATTAATGCAACATCGGCTTGACCTTTATAAAACGAATAAAAAGGTGTTCCTTGAAATGCGTCACCCGCATGAAGCGTTAAAATGTTTTTATCGGGATTTTGCTCACGAAAGGTTTTGAGAAACTTTGCCACTAAAGGAAATCCACCGACATTTGCTTTAATGCTTTCATTATTGATTTGAAATGTGTAAGGTTCAGATTTCAAATGCGCATGATGATCATTAATATGTAAAATATTTAATTGAAAGTCCGCAGAAACATAACTAAATGATAAAAAAGCTAAAATTAAAACAATGATTTTAAACATAAACTATTTTCCTCAATAAAAAATCCCCGCTTTATAAGAAAAACGGGGAATTAAAATTAAACAAGATTAACGAGGATCAGCCACAGTTACATTAAAGGAACTTAAATCTGAACTCGTTAGATTGACTAAATAACTTACATCGCCAAATTTGAGCAATGGAATCCGCAATTCATAAGGCGTTTTTCCCAAATCTACAATGGCTGGATTACTACTTTCTGCAACCCCTGTCATGACTAAACTTGAAGGATCAAGTGTCACATTTGGCAAATCAACAAAGAGTTTAAAACTTACCGTTAAAGGTGCAATGTAATTAACCACTTTTGCAGAAGGAATTGTTACCACTAAACGACCACCAATTGATTCTAAAGTTCCTGAATAAACAGTGGTTGGAGTGGATGCTCTTGCAACTGGATTTGAAATCATTAACGCATAACCTTTTGCAACGCCTCCTGCATAAGAACCAGAAGCTGCACCACCTACTAAATCAGGTTTGCCATCGCTATCAAAATCTCCAATTGCTAAAGTTTGTCCATAACTCGCGCCCGCTAAATTATGTACGGGGTCGGGTGCTTTAATAATCAAATCCGCAGATTTGTTTAATTCAATGGTGGTTTGAGAAACATTTTTCTTCCCATACACCACATAAACCCAACCACTAGTATGCGCACTAATTCCAGCATTGGGTGCGCTCATAATAATATCGTTAATGCCGTCACCGTTCAAATCAGCCGCTTTTACACTTGCACCTAAATAGCTTTTATCGATGTCATATACGGTCATTTTCAAATCAAATTGATCAAACAAATCAATGGTTGTGGGTAAGTTAGTTCTTCCAAAATAAACTTGGACTTTTCCAGTGCCACTGCTGCTCGTCATGCTTTCTTGATCTGCAATGGATGAACCCATAATAAAATCAGCAATTCCGTCACCGTTGACATCGCTAAATATCATGCTATTCATGTACTTACCATCATACAAACTATTGCCGAGATATTCTCTTTTATAACCGCCAGAAATAGTCGTACCCATTTCAGAATCTAAATCAATGGTTTTAGGTAATGCACTTCCCGTTCCTTTACGGAGAAAGATTTTTCCAGTTTCGGTTAAACTGCTAGAAAAATTTTCTTTTGGAACTCCAATGGCTAATTCTTTCTTACCATCGCCATTTAAATCACCAATCGCCACACTTGCAATCGTTGCAGCATCGATGCTCTTACGACTAATGATTGAATCAGAAGTTGTATTTAAATCAATTGTTCCTGCTTTACGGGTTGTACTTCCATATACAACATAGACTTTGTTGTTATAGTCATCGGCAATCGCAATATCATCAACACCATCACCGTTCAAATCACCCGTTGCAATACCAGAAACGTGCAATTTTGTAGGTTTTAAAACGGTTTGTGCATTATTAGTGGTCATGTTAGCTTTGAAATCACTTCCACCATAGAAAATGTAGATTTTATTGGTTTCATAATTTCCATTCTTTTGAGCGGCGATAATCAAATCATCTTTTTTATCACCGTCAAAATCCCCAACCGCTAATACATCGCCAACATATTCATTCTCTTCAGAACCAAAGATAGTTGCATTAGCGTTGCTTAAAGCATGAGCTGCTGAATCAGTGGACAGGCTTTTAAGGGTTTGAAAGGTTGTTCCTCCAAAGAACAGAGAAACCGCCCCAACATTTAAAATTCCTCTGGCTGAATCTTCTTCACGAGAAGCCACTGCCAAATCAGGTTTTCCATCGGCGTTGAAATCCCCCGCGACCATTGCATTTCCAAAGCGTGCGTAATCAGTTGCACCTGTAATGATGGTATCCCAAGTTGCTCTGTTTTCTAGCTCTAAAGTGGCGGCATTCGCATTTAAACCCAGTGATAAGGCAATGCTAACCGCTAAAGCACAACGTTTCATAAAAATCTCCTTTTGAAAAATGGATGCTACAATTAGAGTATAGTTATTTTTCAAGAACATTACAGACACTTTAACATATTCAATGAAGATTTTATTTTACAGCGATTTTAATTCATAAATGAAATTAATAGAGTATTTCAAAAATTTTAGAATGTGATATGATATATTAGTGTTTTTAGATATAGCTACCCAGCGAGGCGGTCATGGTGCAAGTGGATACTCTTATCGATGAGCAACTTATTGAAACAGCTAAAAATATTAGCGGCATTATCGATAATAAAAAAGTGTTAGAACAAGCTCTTTTGTTTTTTATTCAGTCTTTTCAATCATCTATGCAAAATAAACCCAGTTTGATGGGGCAGCTTAGAAATATCAAAATTCAAGCACCTACTGATTTTGCCAATAATATCGATGATTATTTAAGGGGAGAAAAATACATTGAAAGCTAAGTTTATTGATACTAGTTTTTTAATTGCATTAATCAATGAAAAAGATCAATATCATCAAACTGCTTTACGGCTTTCTCATCTGATAGAAAATCAACCCGTTGTTATAACAGATTGTGTATTATTAGAAATTGGTAATGCGCTTGCAAAAAATTTTAGAAAAGAAGCCATGCAACTCATTAATTATTTTGAAAATTCATCTGAAGTTAATTTAATACATCTTAATGCAATAATATTTCAAAAGGCTTGTCAATTATTCGCATTACATCAAGATAAAACATGGGGATTAGTAGATTGTGTTTCTTTTGTTGTGATGCGTGAAATGAAACTTAATGATGTTTTAACGTTTGATAAACATTTTAGCCAAGCAGGTTTTAATATCATTTCATTATAAAATTATGATATATTAGTGTTTTTAGATATAGCGTAAGTCCACAAAAAATAAAATATCAGGAGGCAATAATTGTATGGCTGACCGCCGTTTGCAAGTTTTTCACACCGTCGCCCGTTTGCTGAGTTTCACCAAGGCTGCCGATGCCTTGCATATGACGCAACCCGCCGTGACATTTCAAGTTCGCCAACTTGAGGAATATTTCAACACTCGTTTGTTTGATCGAACGCATAATCGAATTAGTTTAACAACTGTTGGTCAGCGCGTATTTGAATTTGCAGAGGAAATCTTTGCCCATTATGCTGAAATGGAAAACGCCGTCAAAGAATTAACGGGTGATATTAGTGGCGTTTTAGTATTGGGAGCAAGTACTACGATTGCTGAATATATGTTGCCCGCGTTACTTGGTGATTTTAAACGTAAATATCCTGATGTAAGAATTCGCTTAAAGGTTTCAAATACTGACGGCATTGTTGCAATGGTTGAGGATAACATTATTGATTTGGGCGTGGTGGAAGCACCCGTTAATAATAAAAGTTTATCATTAGAATTATGTCGTATGGATCAATTAGTGGCGGTGGTTTCTCCAGAGCATCGTTTCTCAAAATTAAAGAAAGTATCGGTGCATGATTTCTTTACCGAACCCTTTATTTCTCGTGAAGAAGGTTCGGGAACACGCGAAGTGATTAATGAATATTTGCATCAAGCCGATATTCCGCATTGTAATCTCAATATAGTCATGGAGTTAGGAAGTCCAGAGGCAATTAAAGGCGCGGTCGAAGCGGGCATGGGCGTGAGTATTTTATCTCGAGCAACTTTGCAAAAAGAATTACAACTCGGCACGTTATATTCCATTCCACTTGATCCCCCTTTAGAACGTCCGTTTTCTTTCGTTCATCAAAAACAAAAATTTCGTTTGCGTGCAATGGATGAGTTGCTCAATTTTGCTCGTCAATATTGTGGTCATTATAACAATCCTCATAATATATAAATTTCAATAAAATCAATGAGTTTTCTTTTAGATCAATAAGAAAATTCATTGATGACCTTTTTCCCAGTATTCAATATTTCCTTCAACGATTTGAAATAACGGATGAACTTCCCAATCAGATTGTTGCTCTAAAGTTTTTAACCATTTTTGATCACGGTTTTTTAGTTTGTCGATCAAATGTTGTTTCTCAAATAACAATTGCCCTTTTGTAACGTTTAAAAAAGAATGTTCTGGGGTTTCAATGATTTTGCTCGCATTAAAATTATATCCTCTAAAATCAGCCGTTTGCGCAATCACTTTCAAATACGCCGCAATCGCATTTAAGGGAGAAGTTGCGAGTTTGAAACGCGCCAATTGTGGATGATTTTGATACCCTTTGGTTTGTTTCATTAACACTTTTTGGGCTAACAAGGTTTCTCGCCATAACGCAACTAATCCTTTACTATCCAAATACTTAGGGTGAATTGACCATAAACGCATTTCTTTAAATCCTGTTACAATAAACGACCCGTCTTTCAACGGAAAAAAATAATGCACTACCTCAATAATGATCCACGTTTCTATCAAATGACGATTCAAATTCTTTTATTAATTTACGGAATTGGATGGTTACAATTTGATATAAGTTGGTTTGAAGTGGGCATTTTAACGGGTAGTGCATTATTAACGCAATACATTTTAACAAAAGCCTTAGAATTACCTTCTTTTGAACCTAAAAGCGCGCTCATTTCTGGCTTGTCATTAAGTTTGCTTATTCGTGCAGAAGAAATTTGGTTATTGATCTTTGCAGCAGTTTTAACTATTGTAAGCAAATTTGCCTTTCGTTGGAAAGAAAAACATCTTTTTAATCCAAGTAATTTTGGTATTATTATCATGATGCTGATTTCTGGAAAAATCTGGGTTTCTACGGGACAATGGGGAAATGTTGCTTTATTTGGATTTAGCTTAGCGTGTTTGGGAGGATGGGTTGTTTATAAAGCGTTAAGAAGTGATATTGTAATTGCTTTCTTAATTTTTTATGGAATGGTGTTTTTTGGACGTGCTTTATGGTTAGGTGATCCTTTAACAATTCCTTTCCATCAAATGCAAAATGGGACGTTTCTGTTGTTTAGCTTTTTTATGATTTCTGACCCTAAAATGACCCCTAATTCCAGAATTGGAAGAATCATTTTAGCTTTTTTAGTTGCAATCGGTGCTGGTTTTGTGCAATTTGTATTATTTAGAACCAATGGTTTGTTATGGTCATTGGCGTTTTTTTCGTTATGGATTCCGTTATTAGACAAATGGTTTCCTGCTCAACCTTATGATTGGAGGATGTAATGCGCTTTTTTATTCTTTTATCGCTTTTAATTTTTAATCAACAAGTAATAGCATTTTGTGGATTTTATGTTGCAAAAGGGGATGCTAAGTTATTTAATAAAGCCTCTCAAGTTGTTTTAGCTCGACAAGATGATAAAACGGTTTTAACAATGGCAAATGATTTCAAAGGAGAAATGAAAGAATTTGCAGTGGTAATTCCCGTTCCAGTGGTTTTAAAGAAAAGCCAAGTTAATATCGGTGACAAAAAAAGTCTAGATCATTTAGATGCTTACACTGCACCACGTTTGGTCGAATACTTTGATGAAAATCCTTGTGCAGAACATAGAAAATACAAAGGAATGCCTGCACCAACTGCTGCTGCTCCTAAATTAGAATTTGCTGAAAGAAGTGGCGCAAAAAAGGATTACAAAGTTAAAATCGAAGCGAGTTATACGATTGGAGAATATGATATTTTAATTCTCTCAGCGGAAGAAAGTGACGGTTTAACAAATTGGTTAAAAGATAACGATTACAAAATTCCTGACGGTGCAGAAGAAGTTTTGGGAAGTTACATTAGACAGAATATGAAGTTTTTTGTGGCAAAAGTGAATGTAACTGAACAAAGCAAATTGGGTTTTAATTATTTGCGTCCGATTCAAGTTGCGTATGAATCTCCAAAGTTTATGTTGCCAATTCGTTTAGGAACGGTTAATTCGGAAGGAACTCAGGATTTGTTTGTGTATGCTTTAACCTCAAAAGGTCGGGTAGAAACTACGAATTATCGAACCATCAAATTACCGAGCAACATGGATGTTCCCGTGTATATCAAAAACGAATTTGGGGATTTCTACAAAGCGTTATTTGATACGCAAGTTAAAAAAGAAAACATGAAAGCAGTATTTTTAGAATATGCGTGGGATATGAATTGGTGTGATCCTTGTGCAGCCGACCCGCTTTCTTCAGATGAATTGAGAAAACTTGGTGTATTTTGGTTAAATGATAATAAAGAAATGGCAAAAATAAATACGCCCGCTAAAAACGTATTTGTAAGTCGTTTGCACGTTCGTTACAACGCAGAGAATTTTCCTGAAGATTTAGTATTTCAAGAAACCGCTGATCGAGATAACTTTCAAGGGCGTTATGTTTTAC
This sequence comes from Thiomargarita sp., assembly GCA_020718845.1. GTDB lineage: Bacteria > Pseudomonadota > Gammaproteobacteria > Beggiatoales > Beggiatoaceae > DYRG01. Next base: position 64,308 of record DYRG01000008.1, on the reverse strand, counting down.
GTCATGCTTGGAAAGGAGAAATGAATTGTGCGGCTGCAAAAGATTATCGTAAACGTTTGACAGATCGTTTGAAAAAAGAGGTTCAAACCTTATCTGCTTTGACGGGTTGGGACATTAATGAAGTTCAAAAGAAAGTTGAGTTTCCATCACAACCCATTGATGAACCTGATAATAATAATTGGTGGGAAAAACTCTGGAAAGACAAAGATGAGTAACGAACTAATTTGTTATAATAGATCATTTTTTTGCCAACGGGATCAATCCTTATGATGTTAGATATTTCACGCGAAGATTTTTTGCCAGTATTACAACGAGTTACAGGTATCGTTGAAAAGAAATACGTTTTGCCTATTTTAGAATTTGTATTAATTGAAACGGAAGGCAACTTTTTGCGTTTAACAACGACAGATGGTGAAATTGAGGTTATTGCAAACAAAGAACTCACTAATCAACCAGAAAGTGATATGGCGTTTGCAGTGCCTGCGCACAAATTATTAAACATTTGTAAATCGTTTTCTAATAATGCGGTAATTCAATTAGATCACAATGAAGAAACGAATAAGGTGGTCGTTAAATCAGGTAAAAGCCGTTTTACGTTATCTTCTTATAACAAAATGGATTTCCCATGCCGATTAGAAGAAGGATTAGAAAACCCCGACTTTCAAATGCCTGCAAACTTTATTAAAGATGCATTAGATCGCACCGCTTTTGCAATGGCTGTCAATGATGCACGTTATTATTTGAACGGGGTTTTATTTGATGCAAAACAGGATGGTTTGAACGTGGTTGCAACGGATGGTCATCGTTTAGCATGGGTGAAATTACCGATGGCATTAAATGTTGAGGAAAGTGTTCAATCAATTGTGCCTCGTAAAACCGCGCTTGAATTAAACAAACGTTTAGCAGAAGCAGGTAGTGATAGCATTTCTGTGTATTTGAACAAGAAATTCATTCGCTTTGAAATGCAAGGGGTTACATTAACATCAAAATTGATTGATGGACGTTATCCAGATTATGCGACAGTTGTTCCAAATCTTGAGAATTGTAGTTATCGTTTAAGTGTTCAAACGCAAGCGCTTTCTCAAGCGTTAAAACGTGCTGCAATTATGACGCAAGAAAAATTCAAAACTGTTCGTATGGCGCTTGAAAACAACGTCCTCAAAATTATTGCTCAATTTGAAGGTGAAGAAGCTGAAGAAAGTATCGATGTTGAATATGATAAAGAACCATTAGAAATTGGTTTTAATGTTTCTTATTTGTCAGATACCACAAATGTCATTGATACCAGTGAAGTTGAATTAGCCTTTCGTGATGTAGGAAGTGCAACTTTATTCATTCCAAGTGGTGAATCAAATTACACTTATGTTGTAATGCCCGTTCGTTTGTAATTTCTTTTCACAACATAAACCTGCCAGTTTAAAAGCTGTGCAGGTTTTTATTTAAAAACAATTTATTAATACCGTCGTTTTTTTCTTTCCTTAAAAACATTCTTTTCTTTAAACCTTTTCCTATTTTTATACATTACATTATAGTGATAAATTAACATGATTAATGCTTTTCAATTTGCATGGCGATTGCTCAAAAAAGATTGGCAATCCAAAGACATACGAGTATTAGTAGTTGCTCTAATTTTAGCAATCACGGCACTAAGTGCGGTAAATTTATTTTCATCGCGTTTGCAAAACAAAATTCTTTTACAAGCCAGTGAAGTTTTAGGTGGAGATTTGGCAGTAGTTTCTTATCGTTTTCCTCTCAATGAATTAGAAAAACAAGCGAAAAGTTTAGGTTTGAAAACAACGCAAACGGTCAGCTTTCGTAGCATGGTAATGACTAATAATGATGACACTTTATTATGTGAAATAAAATCAGTTTCAAATAATTATCCTTTAATTGGAGAATTAGAAATCGAAACAGGCATTATAAAAAGCACCCCAGAAAATGGCACAGTTTGGGTTGAAGAAAAGTTATTAAATGATTTGTCATTAAAACTCGGTGATATTTTACATTTGGGAAAGAAAACTTTTCAAATAGCTCATATTTTGAAATACGAACCTGATCGAGGAAATGATTGGATGCAATTAGCTCCTCGTGTTTTAATGAATGAGCACGATTTAGAACAAAGTGGATTATTAGGAGCTGGTAGTCGAGTCGCACGTCGTTTATTATTAATGGGTGAAAAAAATGCTTTAACTTCCTTTCAAAAATTTGTTGAAGAAAAAAATCAAGCAGATTTTCAACTTCAAACCTTTCAAGATACTGTCGGTCAATTAAAAACTGGCTTAACTCAAACTGAGCAATTTTTAAGTTTTGCCGCATTATGTACCTTGTTATTAAGTGGTGCAGCGGTTGCTGCGAGTGCCCGTTATTTTTCAACTAAACAAATCGATAAAGTTGCACTGTTACGTTGTTTAGGAATGACAATGCCAATATTACGAAAAATATATTTTAACTATTTAATTATATTAGGATTTTTAACAGGTTTAATTGGGGTTATTTTAGGATTTTTTATTCAAGAAAGTTTGGTGATAATTTTAGGTAATTTGTTTTCTAAATCTTTACCCAATCCTCCGATTTTTCCTTTTATTTTAGGATTTCTCAGCGCGTGGTTAATGTTAATTGGTTTTGCTTTGCCAGCGTTGTTAGGAATTACTCATATTCCCCCATTACATTTATTAAGAAGACAAGCCGATAGCACACCAAATCATTTTTTGAGTATTTTCTTAGGTTTGATGACGTTAATTATCTTAATGTTTGCGCAAAGCAGTTCTTTTAAAGCAACGCTCATTATGTTGGTTGGTTTATTAGGGAGCATCTTGCTTTTATTGACTATTTCATGGTTGTTAATAAAACTCTTAAATCCGTTGCGTTTTAAAAGTGGTTGGTGGTGGCGATTTGGAATTGCAAATTTAGCGCGTTATCCAACTAATAGCACCGTGCAATTAACCAGTTTTGGATTGAGTTTTATGGTGTTGTTATTATTGACATTTGTACAGCACGATTTATTGAAAACATGGCAAACCCAATTACCTGAGAAAACGCCCAATTATTTTGTTGCAAATATTCAACCAAATGACATAGAAAATATTAAGAAACTTTTTGAAGAAAAAAATTTAAAAGTACCCTTTTATCCAATGTTGCCAGCGCATTTGACTAAAATAAATAATAAACCTATTTCTTCAGATGATTTTAGTAATGTCAGAGCAAAACGTTTGGTGGGTCGAGCATTTAATTTGTCGTGGACAGAACAATTACCGATTGGAAATGATTTAATTCAAGGCGATTGGTGGTCAAATCAAATTCCTGAAACTTCTATAGAAAATGGTATTGCAGAGTTATTAAATATCAAAATTGGTGATTCATTACAATTTAGTAGTGGTGGTGAGGAAATTTCTTTACAAGTTAGGAGTTTGAGAAAACTACGTTGGGATTCATTTCAAGTGAATTTTTTTGTGATTACAAATCCCGACGCTTTAAAAAATGTACCGATGACTTATATTGCAAGTTTCTATTTACCTGCTGAACAATCTGTATTTCTGAAAGAATTAGTTAAATCTTTTCCAAGCATTTCATTAATAAATGTAAATTTAATGTTAGAACGAGTAAGAAGTTTATTATCTCAAGCCAGTCAAGCGATTGAATTAGTATTTTTATTAAGCGTTGCAGCGGGGATTACCGTTCTTTACGCATTATTACAATTGATGCAATTACAACGTCGACAAGAAAGCGCGATTTTACGGACACTTGGCGCAAGTCGTTGGCAGATATTATCGGGAGCATTATCTGAATTTGCATTGATTGGAAGTTTAGCGGGTTTCTTAGCGGCAAGCATTGCGGGAAGTTTAGAATGGGCAATAGGAAAATGGTTATTAGAAATTCCTTTATTTCCTTCATTTGAACTTTGGTTAATTGGCGTTATTGGGGGCGGTTTAATTGTGAGCATTTCTGCATTGCCAGCCCTATTTCATTTATTAAAGCAATCACCCACTGCTTTATTAAGAGCTTTATAGAGAGATATGTTTTTATTAAAAATGGTTATTTGTATGACCAGCTTTGATTTGAACTTTTTCTCAATTCTAAACAATTACCCACTTAAAATCACGTCTTCAAAACAAATTGCTTAATTTTTTATGCAAAACGTGTTACTGTTTTGGAATTTAGATTGAGATAAAAAGATGCGTAAAAAAGAAGAGTGGATCGTGGGTTTGCACGCGGTTCAACATTTAATTCAAACTGATTTCAGCCGAATTTTGACGTTATTTGTCGATGACGAACGCCATGATGCGCGGGTGGGTCAATTAGTTAATTTAGCGGAAGAACAAAGCCTTTCAATTCAAAGAGTTAATCGTAAAACTCTCGATAAATTAACCGATAATGCAACACATCAAGGCGTGGCGGCATGTTGCAAAGTTGCTCAAGCGATTCAAGAAAATTGGTTGTACGAAACATTACAAACTGTTGAAAATCCTTTATTATTAATTCTCGATGGTGTGCAAGACCCACATAATTTAGGGGCTTGTTTGCGAAGTGCCGATGCGGCGGGCGTGTTGGCGGTGATTATTCCTCAAGATCGAGCGGTCGGTTTGACCCCAACGGTGCGAAAAATCGCCAGCGGCGCAGCAGAAACCGTTCCTTTAGTGCAAGTGACTAATTTAGCAAGATGTTTGCGTAATTTGCAAGAACATGGCGTACAATTAGTTGGTTTGGCGGGCGAAGCGCAAAAATCCCTCTACGAAACCAATTTACGGGGTAAAATGGCACTCATTTTGGGCGCGGAAGAAAAAGGTTTGCGCCGTTTGACCCGCGAACACTGTGATTTGTTAGTTAAAATCCCCATGTTAGGCAAAGTTGAAAGCCTTAACGTTTCTGTCGCCGCAGGTATTTGTTTATTTGAAGCAGTGAGACAACGCATTTAATCATGAAATTCTTTTTAATATTCATTACTTTCTTTTCAACGCCATTTGTCAATGCACAACAAGTGACGCTCAATTTAAAAGAAGTCGACATTTCAAATTTAATTCAAATGGTTTCTGAAGTTACTAAGAAAAACTTTGTGGTCGACGAGCGCGTGAAAGGTAAAGTCACGGTGATTTCTAGCACGCCCATGAATGAAAAAGAACTTTATCAAACCTTTATTTCAATTTTAAGTGTGCATGGTTTCACGGCGATCCCAAGCGGCAAAGTAATCAAAATCCTTCCAGAAACACTAGGAAAATCAGATAGTTCCCGCATTGAAAGAACCGATACAGGCTCAGATGAAATCATCACCCAAGTTGTTGAAGTTAAACACGTTAATACGGGTCAATTAATTCCTATTTTACGTCCTTTAGTTCCTCAAGAAGGACATTTAGCCGCAAGCCCTGACAATAATTTAATTATCATTTCTGATCGGGCAGCAAATGTTGCTCGAATGGTAGAACTAATTAAACGCATCGATAAACATGAAGTTTCTGATGTGGAAGTGATTAGAATGCGCCATGCGTCAGCATTAGAAATTAGTAGAATAATCACGACTTTAGAACAACAATCGCGGATTGGAAATCCTCAACCTTCTAAATCACCCGCCATTATTGCTGATGAGAGAACAAATAGCGTTTTAATTAGTGGAGAAAAAGCCGAGAAACTTCGTTTGCGAGCATTAATTACGCATTTAGATACGCCATTAGAAAATTCTGGAAATACGCAAGTGATATATTTGAAATATGCGCAAGCCAAAGAATTAGCTGAAATTTTGAAAAGTGTCAGCGATAGTTTAATGGGAACAAAATCCTCGCGTTCTTCTACGCCCACGATCGTTGCTGCGCCGATAACCACGCCAGCCCCCGTTCAAAATGCCGCGCCAAATGCCCCTCAAACGCCCGTCACGCCACCAATTTCAACTGCAACTCCTACCCCACAACCTTCAAATACAACGATTCACACGCACATTCAAGCCGATCCGTCGACAAATAGTTTAATTATTACTGCCACGCCTGCGATTTTACAAAATTTGTTAGCAGTTGTTCGACAATTGGATGTAAGAAGAGCGCAAGTTTTAGTCGAAGCAATCATTGCAGAAGTTGAGAACAATAAAGCCCAACAATTAGGCGTGCAATGGATTACAGAAGGGCTTTCTGGCGGTATTTCTCCAGTGGGTTTAATTAATTTTGGAAGTTCAACGACTGGGATTGTCGATATCGCTGGAGCAATTTATAATAAACAAACCCCCGCAACCACTAATTTAAATGGTATTACAACTGGCATTGGACGCTATAAAGAAGGTGGTGCATTTAATTTCGCCGTTTTATTACAAGCATTAGCCGCCGATCGGAGTACAAATGTGCTTTCTACGCCTTCATTAGTTACCTTGGATAATCAAGAAGCACAAATCCATGTGGGTCAAAATGTGCCATTTGTCACGGGTCAATATACTAATACTGGAAGCACGACAGGTGTTACAAATCCATTTCAAACAATTCAACGTCAAGATGTGGGCATTAAATTAAAAGTCAAGCCGCAAATTAATGAAGGAAATAGTATTAAACTTGATATTGAACAAGAGGTTTCTAGTTTAGTCACCGATAAGGTAGGAACTGCCGATGTCGTTACAAATACTCGTTCTTTAAAAACATCGGTAATGGTTGAAGATAGACACGTTTTAGTTTTAGGTGGTTTAATTGATGAAACATTAACAGATAATCAGCAAAAAGTACCTTTATTAGGTGATATACCTATTATTGGAGCATTGTTTCGTTCGCAAGGAACTCAAAAAGTTAAACGTAATTTAATGATATTTCTACATCCTAAAATCATGCGTAATGCTGAAACTGAACAACAAATTAGTTCTAGCAAATACAATTACATGAGAGCACAACAATTAGCTCATCAAGCCGACGGCGTGCCCTTTGTTGAAAAACAAGAAGTGCCAGTTTTACCTGATTTAAATGCTTTTATCGTTGATTGGCCACAAGTAAAATAAATCAAATAAAGAGGCTTGCAGTATTATGAAATCTCCAGAAAATCCTTATCCTTTGTTGCAACGTATTGATTCTCCTATACAATTACGTCATTTGCCTGAAACAAGTTTATTACAACTCTCTGAAGAATTGCGTAATTATTTAATTACAACCGTGAGTGAAACAGGTGGACATTTTGCTTCAAATTTAGGTGTTGTTGAATTAACAATCGCATTACATTATGTGTTTAATACGCCAGAGGATCGTTTGGTTTGGGATGTGGGTCATCAAAGTTATCCACATAAGATTTTAACGGGTAGAAGAGATGCTTTAAAAAAGATTCGCCAAAAAGAGGGTTTGTCGGGGTTTCCAAAACGTTCTGAAAGTGAATACGATACCTTTGGTGTGGGGCATTCTAGCACCTCAATTAGTGCGGCGTTAGGAATGGCAATTGCGGCGAAACTTTCTAATCAAAAACGCAAAACAATTGCAATCATTGGTGATGGAGCAATGACCGCTGGAATGGCATTTGAAGCCTTAAATCATGCGGGCGATATTAAAGCTAATATTTTAGTGATTTTAAACGATAATGATATGTCGATTTCTCCAAATGTTGGTGCATTAAAACAATACTTTGGAAAAATCCTTTCAAGTCGTTTCTATGCGCATTTGAGAGAAGGTGGAAAAAAGATTTTAAGTCATACACCTTCTTTTCACGATATGGCACGTTTAACTGAAGAGCATTTCAAAGGAATGTTTGTACCAGGTACTTTATTTGAGGAATTTGGTTTTAATTATATTGGACCGATTGATGGGCATAATTTAAGTTCTTTAATTACAACTTTTAGAAATATTAAAACCTTAGAAGGACCTCAATTTTTACATATTGTGACGCGCAAAGGAAAAGGATTTGAACCCGCAGAGCAAGATCCTTGCGTTTATCATGGTGTAAGTGCATTTGATAAAATTACTGGAAAATTTGAAACAAAACCGAGCAAACCCACTTACACACAAATCTTTGGGGAGTGGTTGTGTGATATGGCGGCAGTTGAGGAAAAGTTGATTGGAATTACGCCAGCCATGCGAGAAGGATCGGGTTTGGTGGCGTTTTCTGAGAAATATCCAGACCGTTATTTTGACGTAGGAATTGCAGAACAACACGCGGTAACTTTAGCGGCGGGCATGGCGTGCGATGGTTTGAAACCCGTTGTTGCAATCTATTCGACTTTCTTACAACGTGGATATGATCAATTAATTCATGATGTTGCATTACAAAACTTACCCGTTTTATTTGCAGTTGATCGGGCGGGTTTAGTGGGCGCAGATGGAGCAACTCATGCGGGAATGTTTGATTTGAGTTATTTGCGTTGCATTCCTAATTTATTAATTATGTCGCCAGCGGATGAAAACGAGTGTCGTCAAATGCTTACGACAGGTTTCTTGCATAATGCACCGTCAGTTGTGCGTTATCCGCGAGGAAGTGGAACTGGAAAAACTATAGAAAAATCATTAACTTCCATTCCAATTGGAAAAGCAGAAATCCGTCGTCAAGGAAAACAAATTGCTTTATTAGCCTTTGGAAGTTTAGTGCCCGTTGCTCAAAAAGTGGGAGAAACGTTGAATGCAACGGTGGTTAATATGCGATTTGTCAAACCCTTAGATGAAGCGTTAATTTTACAAATGGCAGAACGTCATGATTTATTAGTCACTTTAGAGGAAAATGTGATAGCGGGTGGTGTTGGTTCTGCGATTTCAGAATATTTAGCAACTCAAAACATTAATATCCCGATGTTGCATTTAGGATTGCCAGATGTTTTTGTTGAGCAAGGAACGCAAGCGGAATTGCTTGAAGAAGTGGGTTTAGATGAGAAAGGAATTTTGCAATCCATCAAACAACGTTTAGCGTTATTATTTCATCAATCTGTCGATGCATTAGATGTTATATAAATATAAAAAAAGGATGGTGGAAATGTTCAGTGTTTTTTTATTTTCTATTTTGAGGAAAGTTTGCAATGAGTGAGCCTGTTTGTGTGATCCCAGACGTGCAAAATAGCGTCGATAATCGTCATATTTCAATTGATAAGGTAGGCATTAAAGATATTAACCATCCCGTGCGGGTTGCGGATCGTGCAGGGCGAGAGCAACATACCATTGCAAATTTCAATATGTATGTAAGTTTGCCGCAGCATTTCAAAGGAACGCATATGTCGCGTTTTGTTGAAATTTTGAATAGCAATGAATACGAAATTACGGTGCAATCTTTTGAGGAAATGCTCTGTGAAATGCTCAAAAGATTAGAAGCAGAATCTGGACATATTGAAATGCGTTTTCCCTATTTTGTTGAGAAAACCGCGCCAGTTTCAAAAGTGAAAAGTTTAATGGATTATGATGTTACTTTTATCGGTGATATAAAAGGTGAGAAACCTATTATAACTGTCAAAGTAATTGTGCCTGTAACAAGTCTTTGTCCGTGTTCAAAAAAGATTTCAAGTTATGGTGCACATAATCAACGTTCTCACGTTACAATTACTGCGAAACTAAATACTTTTGTATGGATTGAAGATTTGATTGATCTTGCAGAGCAAGAAGCGTCGTGCCAATTGTTTGGATTATTGAAGCGTCCCGATGAGAAATATGTTACTGAATTTGCGTATGAAAATCCAAAATTTGTTGAAGATATTGTGCGCGATGTTGCGGCTCGCTTAAACCTAGATGACCGCATCGATGCTTATGTGGTAGAATCTGAAAACTTTGAATCTATTCACAACCATTCTGCCTACGCACTGATTAAAAAAGATAAGAAACAATAGCTTTTTATCTGCATTTCAAAGGCAGGATTCTTAATGGTGAACAATTTATTAAACAGGCTTTAAAAACATGAAGAAAAACCTGCTTTTTCAAAACCTTTCTATCAAGCGTAAGCTCATTTTTATTATCATGGTGACAAATGTCGTTGCTTTAATTATGGCATCGGCATTTTTTACCTTTAATGAAGTCGTTTCCTTACGCAATGCTTTGGTTAGACAACAATCTATTCTCGCAATGGTGATTGGAGATAATTCTACTGCTTCGTTAAGTTTCTTAGATCAAGAAAATGCCTTTAAAACCCTCAGCGCATTAAAAGCAGAACCTAATGTTATTAGTGCCGTTATTTATGATGACAAATTAAATGTCTTCGCACATTACAAAAGAGATGAAAGTTCAAAATTTGATCCTCCTAAAATACAGATGGAAGATAAAGCAGAATTTACTGCAAGTCATTTAAATATCTTCAAAGAAATCATCTTAGCTGATCGAAAATTAGGGATGGTTTTTATTCAATCTGATTTGAGCATTATTTACTCATTATTGAAAAACTTTGCCTTTGCATTAGCACTAATTTTGGGCGTAACTGTGCTTATTTCATTTATGATTTCAAATCATTTACAAAATATTATTTCTGTACCTATTTATCATTTATCAAATATTGCTAAAACAATTACCGAGAAAAATGATTACAGTATTCGTGCTGAACAATATGGTCAAGATGAAATTGGCTCATTGGTAAATGCGTTTAACCAAATGCTTGCCCAAATCCAAGAACGCGATCAGATGCTTGAGAAACATCGTGAGCATTTAGAAGATTTAGTTCAAGCACGCACAATTGAATTATCTAAAACAAATCGTGAATTAGAAGAAACCATCGAAGATTTACAAGAAGCAAAAGAAGTTGCAGAAGTTGCAAGTCGGGCGAAGAGTGAATTTTTAGCTAATATGAGCCATGAAATTCGTACACCAATGAATGCCGTTTTAGGTATGACAACCTTATTACTAGATACTTCATTAAATTCAGAACAACGTGATTATTTAGAAACCATTAAAACCAGCGGCGATACGTTATTAACCTTAATTAATGACGTATTGGATTTCTCAAAAATTGATGCGGGTAAAATGGAATTTGAAAGCCGTCCTTTCAATTTAAGAGAATGTGTAGAATCAGCCTTTGATTTAGTTGCGCCCAAAGCACTGGAAAAACATTTAGAATTAGGATTACTCTTTGAAAATCAAACGGTTTCAACGATCATTGGCGATATAACCCGTTTAAGACAAATTATTGTTAATTTATTAAGTAATGCGGTGAAATTTACTGAAAAAGGTGAAATCATTATCCGCATTAGTACCCGTTTATTAGAAGATAAAGAAGTTGAAATCCAATTTGCAGTTCAAGATACGGGGATTGGTATTCCTCGAGATCGGATGGATCGGTTATTTAAAGCCTTTAGTCAAGTCGATGCATCAATGACCAGAAAATATGGAGGAACAGGATTAGGTTTAGCTATTAGTAAACATTTGTGCGAGCTAATGGGCGGCGAAATGTGGGTTGAAAGCGAAATGAATCGAGGAACAACTTTCCACTTCACAATTATTGCTAAAGTTGCTTCACAGCAAGATGGTAATTATTTGGTTAAATTAAATGAAGATTTGTCTAATAAAACTGCTTTAATTGTTGATGATAATGCAACTAATCGGCATATTTTAAGAATCCAATTAGAATCTTGGGGTATGAGTGTTACTGAAGCGGTAGGTGGACGCGAAGCAATTGAAATCCTACATAAGCAAGAAAAACCATTTGATATTGCTGTACTAGATATGCAAATGCCAGTCATGGACGGCATGACATTAGCGATAGAAATTCGTAAAGAATTTACACCAGAGAAACTACCTTTGGTAATGCTAACTTCTTTAGGTCGTCAACAGCTTTCTGAAGCAGATTTGTTTTCGGCTTATTTGACTAAACCAGTTAAAACATCGCATTTATTTGAATGTTTAATTGAAATTTTCTCGACAAATCAGCAAAAAACTCTTTCAGAAGTTCCTACACAAATTAACGTTTTAGAAACGCATTTAAAAACCCAACCTAAAACAATTCAACCTAATGCACCTTTACGTTTATTATTGGTTGAAGATAATCTTACAAACCAAAAAGTTGCAACGTTATTGCTCAAACGCATGGGTTACACTGCAAAGATTGCAAATAATGGATTGGAAGCGGTAGAAGCCGTCAAACAAAATACTTTTGATTGTATTTTAATGGACGTGCAAATGCCAGAAATGGATGGATTTGAAGCAACCCGACAAATCATTAAATTACTCCCCGATTTCAAACAACGTCCTTACATTATTGCAATGACGGCTCACGCATTACAAGGTTATCGTGAGAAATGTTTAGATAATGGAATGGATGATTATGTTACAAAACCCATTAGCGTTAATGAATTAGCGGCGGGATTACAACGTGCAATTGATACTAAAGGTATTCTTCCAGCAAAAATTATAGAAAATATAACATCTGTTGAAATAACTAAACCCAAAGAAGTTGCTTTAAGCGATCCAGAAATTAGTGTATTAGAACATCAAATCATGATAGCCCTAAATGAATTAACAGGTGGTGCTGTTGATATTAATAACGAGTTGCTCGATGCATACTCACAAGGTTGCACTGATTTAATTGCTGAAATGCACGAAGCAATTAAACAAAAAGATGCAAAATTATTAGAACGCCCCGCGCACAGTTTAAAATCAAGCAGCGCAAATATGGGCTTGCCAATTTTTAGTAATTTATGCAAAGAGTTAGAATTACGCAGTCGAGCAGGTGAAACTATCGATGCATTGTTGGAAACAGTAGAAAAAGCCTTTGCTGAATATGCGTTGGTAGAAAAAGCCTTGAAACATTTACGAGTTAATCAAAGTGAACAACCAACAAATGCCGTTGTAACCGAAGAAACCCTTTCTCCAAATAACACAGAAATCCAACAATTAGCAGCACACATTCGTCAAGCAATGGTTGTTTCTTTAGGCATTGATGAACCAGAGATTTTGCAAGATTTGGTAAATACTTATCTTGAATCATCGGGCGATTTAATTACTCAAATGCAACAAGCCGCTGAACATAAAGATTTAATTGCAATGGGACGTGCTGCACATACATTAAAATCAAGTAGTGCAAATTTGGGCGCACAAGATTTAGCACAACATTGCAAATCTTTGGAAGAACTTGCGAGAAACCAACAGTTTGATGAAGCAATTAAAACTAGCCAATTAATTACAGGTGATTATCAATTAACTCAATCAGCAATGTGTTTAATTTTAAAAGAATTTGAAACACCTTGTTTGCTTGAAAATTTAACTATAGATGTTAAAGAACCGCTCTTAAAATTATTTGAAATGGAACCACAACAAGGTAAAATTTTAGTGGTCGATGATCAACCTTATGATACAATTTTAGTGAGCAATTATTTGCGTGAAGAAGGCTATGAAGTTTTAACTGCAAATAGTGGAGAAACTGCATTAGAACTCGTTAGAGAACAACGTCCCGATGTTGTTTTATCAGATGTTATGATGCCGGGGATGGATGGATTTGAGGTGTGTTATCACATTAAAACCGCCCCAGAAAGCGTTTTAACGCCCGTTGTTTTGGTAACTGCATTAGATGGTCGCCAAGATAGAATTAAAGGTATTCAAGCGGGTGCAGATGAGTTTCTCTCCAAACCCATTAATCGTGAGGAACTTTTAGCTCGAGTGCGCTCATTATTGCGTTATCAAGTTGCACGCCGTGATTTAGAATTAGCGCAAAGAAAACAATTAGAAAGTATGTTCAAACGCTATGTTTCTCCCACCTTAGTAGATGACATTTTAACGCATCCAGAGAAAGCTGAGATTGCTTTAACCGACCGTCAAAATCGTCAAGAGGGTGTTGCAATGTTTGCAGATTTGAGAGGATTTACCGCATTATCAGAAGCATTACAACCCATGCAAGTCGTTGCAATTCTTAATGAATTTTTCTCTGCATTAACCCAAGTTGCTTACCGTTATGAAGGAACAATTTTCAATATGGCGGGTGATTGTTTATTGATTGGATTTGGTGTGCCTTTTCCTCAACAAGATGCCCCAAAACGTGCTGTGCAAGCTGCAATAGATATGCAAAGTGCATTTGAAGAAGTCTTTACAAAATGGAAGAATTGCTACGAAGGAACTTTTGGTTTAGGTATTGGTATCAACAAGGGTGAAATGATTGTTGGAAATGTCGGTTCTTCTAACTATATGAACTATACGATTATTGGTGACACCGTGAATGTTGCATCACGTTTGACGGGACAAGCAAAGAAAGGTGAAATAATTCTTTCAGAAAGCGTATTTCATGCGTTAGGTGATTTCAATGAAAACTTACCTATTGAACCTTTAGCACCTGTGCAATTGAAAGGTAAAGCACTTCCTCAACAAATCTATCGTTTATCTTTATAAAATTGAAACTCCTTCGTTTAAACCTGACAGGTTTCAAAAACCTGTCAGGTTTGTTAATCTAGTAACGCAATTACTAATAAAACTAAGCCCACAATGGCGGCGGTCACGCCTAAAATTGATAAGTCCATGAATATCTTAGTATTTAAACCAATTAGTAACGCCGCACTAATTAAAAAAGAACCGCCCGCAATTGCTAAAATATTACGTCGATGATAATTTTGTAAAATTTGTTGTAATTCAATTTGTTGCAAATTATCACGTTGTGGTTTGCGCAGTTCTAATAACGCATCATGTAATAAACGCGGTAATTCTGGAATAGTTTCAACCCATTGAGGAACTTCTTCTCTTAAATTACTCCAAATTGCTCCCACACCAACCCGTTGTTTCATCCACTTTTCTAAATAAGGTTGCGCGGTTTGCCACAAATCTAAATCTGGATATAATTGTCGCCCCAATCCTTCAATATTTAAAAGCGTTTTTTGTAATAAAACTAATTGGGGTTGCACTTCCATATTGAAACGCCGCGCGGTTTGAAATAAACGTAACAACAACAAACCAAATGAAATCTCTTTCAAAGGACGATTAAAAATCGGTTCACAAACACAACGAATTGCGCCTTCAAACTCCTCTACGCGAGTATTTGCGGGCACCCAACCCGAATCAACGTGCAACTCTGCAACCCGCCGATAATCGCGCCTAAAGAACGCTAGAAAGTTCTCCGCCAAATAATGTTGATCGGCTTTGCTCAACGTTCCCATAATGCCAAAATCCACCGCGATGTAATTTGGATAGTCTGGATTTGAAATGTTCACAAAAATATTGCCCGGGTGCATATCGGCGTGAAAGAAATTATCTCGAAAAACTTGCGTAAAAAAGGTTTCAACACCTACTTCTGCCAAATACCTTAAATTAACGTTATTTGCTTTCAAAGTTGCAAGGTGACTAATCGGCACACCAAACACTCTTTCCATTACAAAAACGTGCGGGTTGCAATAGTCCCACATCACTTCTGGCACATATAACAAATGTGAATCTTCAAAATTACGTCTTAGCATGGTGCAATTACCTGCTTCGCGTAATAAATCTAACTCATCATTCAAATGATGCTCAAATTCCTTCACCACTTCAACGGGATGTAATCGTTTTCCTTCCGACCAATATTTCTCCGCCAAATGCGCAAACAAATACATTACTTCAATATCACGTTTAATGCGTTTTGAAATCCCCGGACGAATGATTTTAACCACTACTTCTCGACCGTCACTTAAACGTGCGGCATGAACTTGTGCAATTGAGGCAGCAGCTAAAGGATTTTCTTCAAAATACGCAAAAACTTCTTCAGGTGGTTTTCCATAGGCTTTTTCTAATACTTCACGAGAAACTTCTAAAGGAATCGGTGTCACACGATCTTGTAATTTTGCTAATTCATCTGCCAAATCATCAGGTAATAAATCTCGTCGAGTTGAAAGTATTTGTCCAAACTTAACGAAAATTGGACCGAGTTCTTCTAAGGCTTCGCGTAATCTTTCGCCTCGTAATTTATTGTATTTATTAGCATTTAACCAATAAGCGGGCGTTAAAAATAAAACGATCCGAAATAAATACCACAAAGGCGTTTCTCGTAAGACTTCATCTAAACCATGCCGAACTAATGTTAAATAAATAACACCTAAACGAATTAATGAATACATTAGAATTTGTAACCACAATGTAGAGCAACAACGCCGCCCGTTAAATTAAAATATTCGCACCGTTCAAATCCAACTTCTTCCATCATTTGTTTTAAAGTTTCTTGATTGGGGTGCATTCGGATTGATTCAGCCAAATAACGATAACTTCCTTCGTCATTTGCAACTATTTTTCCTAAAAAGGGTAAAATTTGAAATGAATAAACATCATACAAGGCTTTTAAAGGAGGAAAATGCACTTGTGAAAACTCCAATACAAATAAACGTCCGCCTGGTTTTAAAACCCGAAACATTGATGCTAACGCATTATCTTTATTCGTGACATTTCTCAATCCAAATGCAATCGTAATTAAATTAAAATGATCATCTTCAAAAGGTAAGTTTTCAGCATCAGCTTGCACACAATGCACATTGCCCACAATGCCTTCATTAATTAAGCGATCTCGCCCCACATTTAACATTTCTGCATTAATGTCTGCTAAAACCACTTCACCGGTTTCTCCAACCTTTTGTGCAAAAGCAGAAGTTAAATCGCCTGTTCCTCCCGCTACATCTAAAATTTTCCACCCTTTTTGAACGGCAGCTAAATTAATTGTAAATTGCTTCCACAAACGATGAATTCCTAATGACATCAAATCGTTCATCAAATCATAATTAGGCGCAACCGAATCAAAGACTGCTTTAACTTTTTGGACTTTTTCATTCACTGGCACTTTTTGAAAGCCGAAATGCGTTTCTTCTGTATCCATTTGAGGATTCCTTGTTTAGACAATTTAGTGGATTATGACCGCCATTATAAGGCTGAATAAAACAAAATTTGTCATTAAATATATCATAAATTTCAACTCCTAAATCACCATTTTTGAACCATGTTGGTTTATAACGTAAAAAAATATTTGCTAAGGTTAAAGCAGGAAATTTTTTCAAATAAGTATTTCCATTTTTATTTATCCCATCATAACTATAACGAGAACTATAAAAGCATTTAACGTTATTTAAGAAGAAAGATTAAAAGTTGTATAGTAGATTTCCTAAAAAGATGTTAAAATTTAGAGAAAATAAAAACAGGAGAAAAATAGATGAGTTATTTATTAGATTGGTAGTAATGCACTATAGAAATCTTGTTTTAACTTCTTGAAATGTAAAGATTATTAGCCAGTAAATACATCACTACCTAATTTTTTGAGGATATATAGATGCTAATTCGGGAAACACATTCTAATGATTTAGAAATGATTTTAGCAGTTGAAAAAGCCGCTTTTGAAATAGAGCCTATAGTAGTTAATTTAGTTTCTGAGTTGCTTAATGATCCGAGTGCACAGCCAACGCTTTCTTTGTTAGCTTTTCAAAACAACAATCCAATCGGACATATTTTATTTAGTCGGGTAAAATTAGAGAATGTTTCTTTAATTTCTGCGTCTATTTTAGCACCTTTAGCGGTGATTCCTTCTTCTCAAAATCAAGGTGTTGGTTCTCAATTAGTTCAAACGGGTTTAGATATTTTATCCCGATTAGAAACTGCATTGGTATTTGTTTTAGGTTCTCCAGCCTATTATGCACGTTTTGGATTTCAACCAGCACAAATATTAGGATTTGATCCCACTTATCCTATTTTAGATAAGAACATCGATGCTTGGATGGTTAAAATATTGAAACCAAATGTTATGAATTATGCGAAAGGAAAAGTTATATGTGCTAATGCTTTAAATAAACCCGAATATTGGATTGAATAAGTATTTCTAATCGAAGATTTGGTACAATATTCAATCACTTATTTCTAACAAACAATTTAAAATAAGTAATTGAATTTGTTTAATTTTAACGCCCGCGATAGGTAATGCGACCTTTTGTCAAATCGTAAGGGGTTAATTGGACGGTGACTTTATCGCCCGTTAAAATCCGAATGTAATTTTTGCGCATCCGCCCAGAAATGTGCGCCATCACGACGTGACCGTTGTCTAATTGCACGCGAAACGTGGTATTTGGCAGGGTTTCAACCACCGTGCCTTCCATTTCAATGTGATCTTCTTTTGCCATATTTGCTTAAATGTCCTTAAAAAAAGCGGTTTCTAATGGGCGTGGATTATGCCTGAAAAATCTTTGTTTGACAAATGCTTATTCATTTCTACCGACCACCGCCTTCACAAAATAACGCGGGCGAGCACGCACATCATTATAAATTCTTCCCAAATATTCTCCCATTAAACCCATCGCCATAAATTGCAATCCAATAAAGAAAAATTGCACTGAAAATAACGTGAAAACACCTTTCGCCGCCCACTCTGCACCATAGATAAATCTCATTACAAGTAGAAATATCCCAAATCCAATCCCTAGAAATGCTGAAATTCCACCCATTACCGTGAGCAAACGTAAAGGTAAAGTCGTAATACTTGTTAAGAGATCAAATTGCAAATTAATTAACTTCCACAAACTATATTTTGAATCCCCGTCTAATCGAGCAGCGTGTTCAACTTGCACTTCAGTTGTTCTATGCGCAAAACTATTCGCCAATACAGGAATAAACGTGCTTCGTTCATGGCATTGCAAAACCGCTTCAATAACGTGTCGTTGATACCCTCTCAACATACATCCATAATCGTGCATATTTACGCCCGTTGCTTGACGAACCATCGTATTAACCAGCTTAGATGACAAACGTCTAAATAAGCTATCTTGGCGATTCATTCTAATGCTGCCGACTACTTCAAAACCCGCGTCGAGTTGCTCAACTAATTTGGGAATTTCCTCTGGCGGATTTTGTAAATCTGCATCTAAAGTTATAATCGCATCGCCTTTCGCTTCGGCAAATCCCGCCATCACTGCGGCGTGTTGACCATAATTTCTATTTAAAAGCAACCCGATGATTTTATTAGGATTTTTTTCAGCCGCTTGGGTAATTTTTGAAACAGAATTATCTCGACTTCCATCATCGACTAAAATAAT
Organism: Thiomargarita sp.; assembly: GCA_020718845.1. Classification (GTDB taxonomy): domain Bacteria; phylum Pseudomonadota; class Gammaproteobacteria; order Beggiatoales; family Beggiatoaceae; genus DYRG01. The sequence continues at coordinate 45,461 of DYRG01000008.1, read as the reverse complement.
TTCATAGTTTTTTTGTAACTTTTCACAAACCGTCAAACACCGCGAAATTAAATTATCTAAATTCGCTTCTTCATTAAAAACAGGGATTACTAAAGAAATAAACTGAATCATTTTTTAATACTCTTTTAATCGCTAAAATTACGTCATCGACATCTTGTTCTGTCATATCGGGAAATAAGGGCAATGAACAAATCCGATCTGAATTCCATTCGGTATTTGGCAACAAACCCCGTTGAAATCCGAGTTGCTCACGATAAAACTTATGTAAATGCACGGCTTTGAAATGCAATCCCGTTCCGATATTTTCTCTTTTCAGATCAGCCATGAATTCATCGCGGGACATTTGCATTTTTTCAATATCTAAACGCACAATAAACAAATGCCAACTGTGTTTCATGGGGTAAGTCGGAATGCTTAATGGCAAAATCTCAGGAATTTCTTCAAGTTTCTTTAGGTATAATTGAGCAAGTTTCTCTCGTTGTTGATTCATTTGATCTAAACGTTGTAATTGACTTATTCCTAAGGTTGCTGCAATGTCCGTCAAATTGTATTTGAAACCTGCTTCTAATACTTCCGCTTGAGGACTTCTTCCTTGCATTTGTCGATCAAAAGCATCAACGCCCAAACCATGAAATTTTAAACGTCGAATTTTCTCAACTAAATCAAGATCATCCGAACAAAACATTCCACCTTCGCCAGTCGTGAGATTTTTAATTGGGTGAAAAGAAAAAATTGCCGTGCCATTTTTTCCAATCTTTTCATCATGATACGATGTGCCCACCGCGTGTGCTGCATCTTCAATCAATGGAATCTCATTTTCAATAGCCAATTTTCTCAAGGGATTCAAATCCAACGAAGCCCCCGCAAAATGAACGGGCACTATCGCTTTGGTTTTATTGGTTATTTTGGTTTGAATGAGATCGGCATTGGTCATTAAGGTATCTCGTTGAATATCAACGAAAATCGGCGTTGCGCCACTTTTGACAATTAAATTAACTGTTGACACCCACGTCATCGCTGGGGTAATGACTTCATCGCCCGCTTTTAAATCTAACGCATTGAAAATTAAGTGCATTCCAGCGGTCGCCGATGCCAACGCCACCGAACCCGCCGCACCAGTATATTCAGAAAAGGCTTTTTCGAAGGCGGCATTTTTCGCTCCCGTCGTAATCCAACCTGAACGCAAAACTTCAGAAACTTGGGCGATTTCCTCTTCAGTAATCGAAGGGCGGGAAAAAGGTAAAAATTCTGTTCTCATTTCTTTATTTTTCCATCACATACGAACCGGGTGCTGGCAATAATGGGGGATATTTGTCATTGCCCATTGTTGGAGGATTTTGTAACGTACCACATTGATCTGCAAGCCAAATTTTCCAATCATTCCACCATGATCCGGGAACTTTCGATTGTTGTTTTTGCCATGCTAATGGATCAGTTGCGCCCGTCGCGTCGCCCACCCAATAACGGCGTTTTGGCGGATCAACCGGCGGAGAAATAATCCCTAAAATGTGCCCAGAAGTCGCTAAAACTTCACGAATTGGAGAGGAAATCTGCGCACATTTCTTAAAAGTTTCTTTCCAAGGTGCAATATGATCTTGCTCTGTCGATACATCATATAAAGGTTGGGTAATTTTGCTCAAATCTAATGCACGATCTGCAATGGTTAATTCATTAGGTTTGCTCAATTTGTTATGCAAATATAATTCGCGTAAATAAAATGAATGCATTGCCTGCGGCAAACGAGTGCTATCCATATTCCAGAACAACACATCAAAGGCTGGTAAATCTTCACCGTACAAATAATTATGCACATAATAATGCCAAATCAAACTATTTGAACGAATTAAACGAAATGAATCCGCCATTGCTTTGCCGTCTAAATAGCCTTTTTCTTCCAAAAGTTTATCGATGTATTTTAGATTTTCCTCATCAATAAACACTTGAATTTCACCTGGGTTTGAAAATTCAGTCAAGGTTGTAAATAATGTCCAACTACTAATCGGGCACTTTGCTCCAGCGGTTTCTTCATTCGCATTTAACCACGCCATTAAAATGCTCATTAACGTTCCACCAATGCAATAACCTACCGCATGAATGTGAGGAACTTGGCAGATTTCTTTCACAACATCAATAGCGGGTAAAACCCCATTCAACAAATAATCATCAAAACAAACATGACGCATTTCTACGGTTGGGTTTTTCCAACTTATTAGAAATACAGTGAAACCTTGATTTACAAGCCAATTAAGAATGCTTTTCTTGGGCGTTAAATCCAAAATGTAATACTTATTAATCCAAGGTGGGACAAATAAAATTGGGATTTGATGCGTTTGAGCAGTTTGAGGAGAATATTGAATCAATTCAAACATTTCATTACGAAAGACGACTTCACCTTGAGTAATCGCTAAATTCTTACCAACTTTAAATGCATCAGTATCGACCATTCTAATCGTATTATGTTTTAAATCGCCCACTAAATTCTTTAGACCTTTTAAAACACTTTCTCCGCCCGTTTCAACAAATTTTTTAACTGCAATCGGATTTGTCCAGAAATAATTCGTTGGGGCAATTGCATTTAACCATTGTCGCACCCAAAACGCTGATTTTTCTCGGGTTTTTAAATCCAATTCAGGGGTTTCGTAAATCGCATCTTCTAACCAACGTGTTCCTAGCAAATAGTATTGTTTAATGAAATCCAAATAAACCACATCCGTCCAAATTGGATCGGCAAACCGTTCATCATATTCAACCGCAGGGATTTGATCTTTCTCAGGAATTCCCATGAAACGTCGCCACGTTTGGGATTGAATTGCCCAGCTATCTAAGCCTAATTGCGCGGTTCGATTAAACAACTGTTGAGGATGTTCTAACCATGCTTTTTGAACATCCATGCAGGCTTTATTTATTCCAAATGGGTCAAACAATTCATTCACTTGTTTTTGCATTTTTTCCCAAGGTTCAAATATATTGAACATATTATTTCCTCTATTCGTAATAGTTATTAGTTGCACGAGCAAATGCTTCGTAAATTTGAGGTAGTTTAATACCTTTTTCTTTTAAACGAGCGGAGCGCAGATAAACAATAAATTGCTGAGTTTTTTGTACTGGTATATCTCGAGGATTTTTCTTATTATCAATTAAATCAATTGCCATTTTACCCGCGACTTCTCCTTGTTCATACGGAGAAACCCCAATTGACATCATTCCTCCATCCATTACAAAAAAGCCCCACGCATTAAATGTCAACAAACTCGTATTTTGCTCTGTCCAATCAATGATTTCTTTAGGTGGAACAATGCGTTGATCCTCTCTTGAATAGCGAATAGTATGATAATTTGTGAACATCAAGAAATCCGCACGTCCTTCCGCACCTTTCACTGCTTCTTTCCAATCATCAAAAGTAAATGCTTGGATTGATTCAATTAATTCAACAGGTTTGAAATCATATCCTAATAGAGAATTACGGTTTCCTTCACCCGCGCTTGAAACATCGGTGACATGAATAACTTTAGGCATATTTTTATATCCTAAATTCTCCTGTACTTTAATAACAAAATCCTTAATTGCATCTAATGGCATTCTTTCCAAAATACCTGTCACGTTTCTCGCTTGATCATATCCATAATCTTTAGGTTCAGAACCCACGCCAGCGTAGACAACTTTAATAAACGGATCATTATTGAAATATTGTGCCGCAAACTTTTGAGCATCATCGTCAATTGCAATAACAACGTGAGGCTCCCATTCTCTAATAATGTTTCTCGCAGTTGCTCCAGCTCGTTCCATATATTCTTTATAAGGATGACGCTTAGTATCCATGTAATGCCAACGCATTGAATAAGATTTCTTATCTAAAGCACGTTTCACTCCCACACTTACATCTCTTACCCACGCATAATCGGTTGCATAACTATGAAGAATTAAAACACGAGGCTTATTAACAGCATAAGTAATTAAAAAAACCGCCACATAAAAGAGAAATATTAATAGCAAAACGTGCTCATAGTTTAACTTTTTTTCTTTATTAAACATTACTGAATCCCCATTTGTTTCCACAGCAATAACGATGCGTAAATTGATAACAATCGTACTCCATTCATTAGAACATTAAATTTCAAAAATAATGCTTCATTGTAGAGTTTTTCTTTCGCATTAAATTCTTTAAATTGAATATAGTATGAACATTGATAAGGAAATACCCAACTTTCTCCAAATGTTAAAATAATAAATGCAATGATCCAAGGATTAATTCCTGAAATCTCTGCTAAAGGAAAAAACATCGTTGCAACAATAATCACCGCTAAATTAATCGGCAATGCTAAACGGATTACAAAAATAACCCCCGCAAGCAATAAAATAAAGAACTCAAAATTCGTTTGCATATACACGCCCAACCATTTAAGCTGAATGCCAACCCATTTATCAATTCCCAAATAAGAGAAACTTTCAGTAATTCCTACCATAGCACCTACTAAAATAAGAAAGGGCCAATCAATGTTTTGTTGTAAATGTTTTGTATTTAGTGTTCCTAAACTTACAAACATAAATAACAAAGCAATTCCAATCCAAGCTGGATTTATTTTATGAATTGAGGAAGTCATTACACCAATAAGAAATAAAATAATCCCACTTAAAGCAATCCACTCAGCAGAAGTCATTGGACCTAAAGATTTTTGTTGCAAAGGTAAACGATCCGTTAAAGAATGTTGCGTGGTTTCTGCTTCAGTATGTCGACATAGCCAGAAATAAGATAATAGCATATAACCTAGAAATAATATCAAGAAAGAAATACTACTTGCAAATAACCAAGAAAGCCATTGAAATTGAGATTGTACTTGAGGGGGTAATAAACTAAACAAAACTAGGTTTAATGATTTACTGGTTAGAAATACCGCAGAAAACAAACTCACACCCGTAAATGCGGCAATACTCAAATTGGTTGCAGTAATACCCTGCTTTTTAAATTCTAAGGTTTCAATTATATCCCTTAAAATGGGAGAAACTAAACTGATTCTTGCATTCACTGAAGGAATAAGAGGTGTTAGAAATGTTCCTATCAAAGTTAAACTTAAACTATAACCAAAATTAGACGCAGGTGTGAAACGCAATGCCCATAAAGTTAAACGGTAAGTTAAACCCGAAATTGTAAGCACTAATTCTATTGCAAAAACGCTTAATGCGAGAAAGAAACCACTCGAGGAAAATCCCGATAATGCAGTATCTGTTGGTACAATGCCTAAAATTAATACGACTAATACAGAAAAAAGGGCGGGCAAAAAGATAGGAACTAAGGAAAATACCCACATCAACATTGTTATGCTAAATACTGAAAGAAATAGGCGAGCATTTTCATTTAATTCAGGTATTTGCAAAGTAAGCCAATAAATTAAAGGTGGAATAACAATGGTACTTGTCCAACCAATAAGTTTCTTAGGTTGGTTAATTTTAGAGATTTTAATTGCTTTAATTTTTTCGGAAGGAAGTATAAGCGTGGGCGCATGACGTTGTAATAAAATACGTTGAAATTTTTCTTTCAAACAATCGATTGATTCATCAATGCAATGAAGAGAAGAATTAGAAAACGCAAGAACCTTTGCATTGGTAAGCGCTTTTACTTGAGAAACATAAGCCATATTTAAAACAGCTTCTTCACCCAAATAGCCTTCACTAACTTGCTGTGAGGGCTTTTCTGGAGAAACCATTTCAAACTTACCTGTAAAAATCAAATACAAAGTATCAGCAGGTTGATCTTTTTCAAATAAAATTTCTCCCGCTTCAAGCTCATATAGATATAAGCTAGAAAATAACTTTGCAACTGTTTGAGATTCACATAAAGATAAAATACTATCTTGTTTCATGAAATCAATGTAAATTTCACTGGGTAATACTTGTTTCATTGTGAGGAAATCTCCAAATTATCAATAAGACGCGCAGAACCTAACCACGCTGCCCCTAAAATAATAATTTCTTCAATCGGTGTTTTAACGGTGGGAACGCTCAAATCTTTACGATCACGAATAGAAATATAATCGGGCGTAAAACCAATTTTGCTCAACGCATTCATCGCTTTTTCTTTAAGCGGTGGATAATTTCTTTCTCCATTTAAAATCGCTTCTTTTATCTCTAAAAGATTTTTATACAAATACGGCGCAATCGAACGTTCTTCGGGTTTTAAATAACCATTGCGAGAACTCATTGCTAAACCATCATTTTCTCGACAAGTTTCTAATCCAATGATTTCAATTGGCATGAGCAAATCTTTAACCATTTGTTGAATAATTAACAACTGTTGAAAGTCTTTTCTTCCAAAAATTGCAACCGTCGGTTGAACCGCATTAAAAAGCCTTGTGACAACACTTGTTACGCCACCAAAATGCCCCGGGCGAAACGACCCGCACAAAATATCACTCAAACCCGAAACAATCACTTTAGTGCTTTCATTTGTTCCATTTGGATACATTTCTGAAACAGTCGGGACAAATAAAATATCGGTAAGTTTCTCAACGAGTTTGCTATCGGTTTCTAAAGTGCGCGGATACCGTTCAAAATCTTCGCCAGCAGTAAATTGCGTGGGGTTGACAAACACGCTCACCACCACCACATCGGCGTTTTGTCGCGCATGGCGAACCAAACTCAAATGTCCCGCATGGAGATTTCCCATCGTGGGAACAAACGCAATGCGCTGCGAACGATATTGATGTAAATAATCTCGCAAGTCTTTGATGTTGTTAATGATTTTCACACATTCCATCCTTTTGATATTGTTTTATTTTTGATTAAAAAGTGTCGTGCAAAGGTTGGGAGACTGGTAAAATACACCCAACATCATTGCGCTTACCCGACGGAGGTAAAATATGCAAATTACACGATTCTTTAAGCATTATGCAATAATTATTTTATCATTGACGACTTTTCATGTTCACGCTACGTTGCCTGCTTTTGTGGACGATCAGCCCGTTCCGAGCATTTCTCCGATTTTAGAAAAAGTTACGCCCGCCGTCGTGAATATTTCAACCACCACTTTGAATCGTGAGCAAGAAAGCCCGCTTTTTAATGATCCGTTCTTTCGACATTTCTTTAGTATTCCTCATTCAAATAAACCAAAATTCAAGAAAAATCAAAGCCTTGGATCGGGTGTGATCATTAATTCAGAAAAAGGTTATGTGGTAACAAATCATCATGTGATCGACAAAGCCGTAGAAATCTTTGTGACATTACAAGACGGTCGAGAATTAAAAGGCGAATTGATTGGAAGTGATAGTGCAACTGATGTTGCTTTATTAAAAATTCCCAATCAAAATTTAATCGATTTGAAACTTGCCAATTCTGATAAAACAAAAGTCGGCGATTTTGTAGTTGCAATTGGTAGCCCTTTTGGTTTAAGTCAAACTGTTACATCTGGGATTGTCAGCGCATTAGGAAGAAGCGGTTTAGGCATTGAAGGATACGAAGATTTTATTCAAACGGATGCATCAATTAACCCGGGTAATTCTGGCGGACCTTTGATTAATTTAAAAGGTCAATTAATTGGGATTAATACCGCGATTTTAGCACCTAGTGGTGGCAATGTAGGAATTGGGTTTGCGATTCCAATCAATATGGTTTCAAAAATTGTTGAACATCTTTCAGAACACGGTGAAGTACAACGCGGCGTGTTAGGATTAGAAGTGCAAGATATTAAAGGTGATTTGGCAAATGCTTTTAATTTACAAGATAATAAGGGCGCGGCAATTGTTAAGATTCGTCCTAATTCAGCCGCAGAACAAGCGGGATTACAAGTGGGTGATATTATTACCCATATTAACGGAAAAATTATCAACAATTCCAGTGATGTACGCAATCATTTGGGATTATTAAGTGTTGGTGAAAAAGTTGAAATTCAAATCAACCGTCAAGGAAAAACGCTTTCTGTATCGGCAAAAATTGCTAAAGATATGGGCACAAATGGCTCTGAAATAAGCAAATTTTTAGATGGTACTCGTTTGGATGAAACTGAAATTTCAACTGATCAAGGAAAAACGGTTGGAATTCTTTTAAAAGAAGTGAACAAAAAAAGTTCTGCATGGGAATTTGGTTTGCGTGCGGGCGATGTGATTTTATCGGTGAATCGTGTTCCCACAGAAAAGATTGATGACCTAAAACAACTCTTAAAACAACGCAGTCGAGGTTGGGCATTTACGGTATTAAGAAATGACAGCATTGTCACCTTAATACTACGCTAATAAAAATAAGGAAAACTATGTTACATCCAGTGATTTTATCGGGCGGAATTGGAAGTCGTTTGTGGCCTCTTTCAAGAGAACATTATCCTAAACAATTGCTCGCATTAGTCGGTGAGCAAACGATGTTACAAAGCACGATTACTCGTTTAGAAAACATCCTCAATCTTGCGCCGCCAATCATTGTTTGTAATGAAGATCATCGGTTTCTAGTTGCAGAGCAATTGCGTTGCATTAAAGTTAAACCGAGCGCGATTTTATTAGAACCCGTTGGAAGAAATACTGCGCCCGCGATTGCGTTGGCGGCGTTGGCGGCGTTAGAAAATGATCCAGACGCGGTTTTATTAGCATTGCCAGCGGATCATTTGATTCAAAAAGTTGATGTTTTTCAAGAGGTTATTAATCAGGCTTTTTCTATTTCAAATCAAGAACTTTTAATTACTTTTGGAATTGTGCCGACCAAGCCAGAAACGGGTTATGGTTACATCAAAGCAGGAGAACAAATTCACCAACAAATTCAAAAAGTTGAAGAATTTGTAGAAAAACCCAATTTAGAAACGGCGATTAAATATCTTGAAAGTGGAAATTATTTTTGGAATAGTGGAATGTTTCTTTTCAAAGCACAAAGCTATTTGGATGAATTGAAACAATTTGAACCACAAATTTTTGAGATTTGTACACGCGCTTTTGATAAACTATCGTTGGATTTGAATAGCGATTTCGTGCGGGTTGATGAAGAACTCTTTAAACAATGTATTTCAAAATCGATTGACTTTGCAGTAATGGAGAAAACCACCAAAGCGGCAATTATTCCTCTCGATGCGGGTTGGAGCGACATTGGTGCATGGTCTGCGTTGTGGGAAGTGAGCAAACAGGATAATAACGGTAACATTTTGCAAGGCGATGTTTTTGTCGAAAAGGTGAGCAATTGTTATGTACGATCAGAATATCGTTTGTTAGCAGCTTTAGGGGTAGAAAACCTCATTGTCGTAGAAACCGCCGATGCGGTGTTAGTTGCTCATAAAGATTATGCTCAAAATGTGAAGAACGTTGTTGATCATTTAAAAAGAACCAAACGAAGCGAAGCGAATTTACATCGCAAAGTCATTCGACCTTGGGGAAGTTATGAAAGTATTGATAATGAACCGCGCTTTCAAGTGAAAAGAATTACCGTTAATGTTGGGGCAAGTTTATCATTGCAAATGCACTATCATCGATCTGAGCATTGGATCATTGTCAAAGGGACAGCAAAAATTACACGCGGCGATGAGGAATTTGTTTTAACGGAAAACCAATCAACTTATATTCCGTTAGGTGTAAAACATCGTTTAGAAAACCCGGGTAAAATTCCATTGGAAATTATTGAAATTCAATCGGGAAGTTATTTAGGTGAAGACGATATTGTACGATTTGAAGATCATTATGGACGTTATTAATTTTTTGGAGAAACAAGATGTGTAAAATTAAGAAAAATCAAGGATTTACTTTGATTGAGTTGTTAATTGTGATGGCAATTATCGGGATGTTAGCGGCAATTGTTGGACCTAAATTATTTAACAAATTTGCAAGCGCACAACGTGATGCAACAGCTTCTCAAATATCTGGATTTGATCAAGCATTAAGTGCTTATCGTTTAGATGTAGGAAAATATCCAGACAGTTTAGATGCGTTACTTAAAAGTGATTCGAGCAAACGTTGGAAAGGACCGTATTTGCAAAAACAAAGCATTCCAAAAGACCCGTGGGGTAATGATTACCAATATCGCAAACCTGGAAAACATAGCAATGATTATGATTTATTTTCCTTTGGTGCGGATGGTCAAGAGGGCGGTGAAGGTGACAATGCTGATATTGTGAACTGGAAATGAAACAACGCGGTTTCACGTTATTAGAGCTTATTTTAGTTCTTGCCATTATTGCTATTTCAATTACCTTAGTTATTCCGCGTTTGAATAATGGTGAAGTTGCAAGATTACAAGCTAAAGTTCGTGAAACCGCCGCTGCTTTAAAATATGCTAGAAGAACTGCTTTAATTTTTAATCAAGAAACGAATATAAATATCTCCGTCAATGAGAAAAAGAGCCCCGATAAGAAAATAACTAAACAAGTTATCTTTTATCCCGGCGGGGGTTCAAATGGTGGAGAATTTCATTTTTATGAGAACGAAATTGAAGCAACTTTAGATGTAAATCCTTTAACTGGCAAAATAACGATTGGCTTTCCTGACAAATGAAACAATGTGGTTTTACGATATTAGAAGTTTTATTGGCGTTAGCAATTACTGCATTAGCGTTGGGAAGTATTATGTCGTTATCGGCGGGGAGCAAACGTTTAGCTTTCAAAGCAGAGGAAAGTTTGAATGAAATTTTATTTCTCCGCGCAGCATTAAATGTTGGATTGCTTCAAAGAAAATCAGATTATCCAAAATATCCTATTGAATATGCTGAGAAAATGACTATTGAATCTGGTGAATTAATTGAGAAAGTCCCACGCCAAACTAAACAAATTTTATATGCACTAGAAACCTATCAAATTAATGAAAAACAATCAAATGGCAAACCAGAAACTTTATTGGACGGTATCCGTTGGAAAAAACTAGAAACATTACGTTAGGTTTTACTTTAATAGAAGTGTTAATTGCTTTAGCATTAGCTGCTTTAGTAACAACTGTTTTAACTATCGGAATTAAAATGATTGTAGGAGATTGGCAACGCACTGAACATAAATTAGAAAAAAAGTTTGATGCAAGCCTTGCATTATTACAAATAGAAACTGCATTAGAAGGCGCATTTGCTTTTTTATATCCAGATAAGAAAGAAAATAAAAATTACATCTTTTTTGAAGGTAAGAAAGATAGTTTAAAATGGGTTTCTACTGTTTCACCCAAAAGAGATAGAAAATTAACTGCTTGGCAATTAAAACGTGGTAAAGATGATCGGGGATTACAAGTGCGTATTACAACTGCTTTTGCAGAGAATCCCACTGCGTTATTAGAAAAGGTTGAACCGATTGAATTATTTGAAGGTTTTTCAGTTAATTTTGAATATTTAGAAATAGAAGAACGCGATAAAAATACTGAGAATGAAAAAAGCACTTGGTTAGAGGAATGGGATGGAAAAAATCTACAAAGTTTGCCTAAAGCAGTGCGGATTTCATTAAGTGAAGGACAAACTGAAGAAAACCCATTAGAAATCATTGCAATTATTCCCGCCAATGAACATTTAACATTAAGACCCATTAAACCCCAATAAACTAGGAACAACACCAATGGAAGAGATTTGGCAACAACTAGAACAACATCAACAACAACTTGCAAATATTCATTTGAGAGAATTATTTGCAGGAAATCCTCAACGTTTTGAGCAATTTTCATTACAAATTTGTGATTTATTATTTGATTATTCTAAGAACCGCTTAAATAAAGACACCATTGATTTGTTATGTAAGTTCCTCGAAAAACGTGATTTTAAAACTTGGCAAGATCAAATGTTTAATGGTGAAGAAATAAATCACACTGAACAACGTGCAGCATTACATATTGCATTAAGAAATCGTTCAAATCAACCGATTTTAGTGGATAGCAAGGATGTAATGCCAGAAATAAATACGGTTTTAAACAAAATAAGCAACTTTGTTGAGAAAGTCCACAGTGGAGAATGGAAAGGCTTTACAGGTCAACCCATTGAATTTATTGTAAATATTGGGATTGGCGGTTCTGATTTAGGACCTAAAATGGTCACGGAAGCCTTAGAAAACTACCATCATCCGCGTTTGCAAGCGTTTTTTATTTCAAATTTAGATGCGTTGCAATTACATCGAGTGTTAAAGAAAATTAATCCAGAAACAACTTTATTTGTGATTGCATCGAAAACTTTTTCTACCCAAGAAACCATGACGAATGCTCAAAGTGCGCGACGTTGGTTAATTGAGAAACTCGGTGATGAACAAGCGGTAAGTAAGCATTTTGTAGCGGTTTCTACAAGCACAGAACAAGTGAAAACATTTGGGATTGATCCAGCAAATATGTTTGAGTTTTGGGATTGGGTTGGTGGACGTTATTCGTTGTGGTCGGCGATTGGTTTGTCGATTGCTCTAATGATTGGAATGAAAAATTTTGAGGAACTTTTAACGGGTGCGCACGAAATGGATCAACATTTTAGAAATGCACCTCTTAAAGAAAATATGCCTGTTTTATTAGGTTTAATTGGTTTCTGGTATAATAATTTTTTTGGAACAACCTCACAAGCCATTTTACCTTATGATTGTGCATTAGAACATTTGCCAGCATATTTACAACAACTCGAAATGGAAAGCAATGGAAAACGGGTTTCACGAAATGGAGAAACTTTAAATTATAGAACTTGTCCAGTAATTTGGGGAACGTTAGGAAATAATGGGCAGCACGCCTTTTATCAATTATTACATCAAGGAACGCAATTAATTCCGAGTGATTTTATTGTTTCTGCTGAAAGTCAATTTGAAAAATATGGTCAACAAAATGCTTTATTATCCAATGCGTTAGCGCAAACTCAGGCTTTAATGCAAGGGAGAAACCTTGAAGAAACTCGACAAGGTTTAAAAGATTTGACAGAAATGCAAGTTCCTCATCGAGTTTTCTTAGGAAATCAACCTTCAAATACGATTGCTTATAAACGTTTAACCCCAAAGATTTTAGGTTCGTTATTGGCATTATATGAACACAAGGTTTTTGTACAGAGCATTTGTTGGAATATTAATCCCTTTGATCAATGGGGTGTAGAGTTAGGAAAACAGATGGCAGCAGCATTGCTACCTGCATTGGAAAATTCGCAAACAACGTTTAATTATGATGCGTCGACGAATGGTTTATTAACTTATTTGAAAGCACAAAGAACATGAGTGAAGAAATTTATACCCGCTGTCCACATTGTGAAACCGCATTTAGAGTGCAACCTTCGCATTTGATTATTGCGAAAGGAGATGTGCGGTGTGGGCAATGTCATGAGGTTTTTAATGCCTTGCATTTTCAAATAGAAGAAGTCCTCGAAGAAGAGAAGAACTCTTTAGATGAAATTGGGGAAGACGCTTTATTAAAAGAATTAGAAGCACAAGAACAAGCACGATTGAAAAATAAACAAATTCGCAGTCATTTAATGTGGGGTGTGGTCAGTTTATTTCTGATGGCGGGTTTGGCGGGACAATTTGTTTGGTTCACCCAACCTGAAATAATTTTACAAAATCCCGATATTCGACCTTATTTGGAAACGACTTGTGAACATTTGCAATGTGATTTACCAACAACACGAAATCCTCAATTATTTCAAGTGGTTAAGAAATATATGGATCGAGGTGATAAAGAAAGCGATACGGTTAAATTAATGTTTATTTTTGAGAACAAAGCTGAGTTTCCACAGCCTTATCCGAACTTAGAAATTCGCTTTGAGAATGAAAACAGACAATTGATTGGAATTCGCCGTTTCACACCTAAAGAATATTTGTCTAATTTGCCAGAGCAAATGGATTTGTCGGCGGGAAGTGCTGCGCAAGTGGAATTGTTATTTCAAAATGTACTTAAAGAAATGCACACATATGGGTATGAAGTGCGATTTCTTTAGTTGGGATTGCTATAGAGAAAATTAATGGGTAGTAACAGATTTCGGATTATTTAAGCGACGCGATTTTGAAACCCATTATTTAAGAAAATATCAAGATTTTCAGCGGCTTGATTGATCGAGCGTTGACGAGATTCTCGAGCAGCCCATGCAATATGCGGGGTAATTAATAAATTCGGAATATCGTTATGTAACAAAGGGTTGCCGTGTCGAGGTGGTTCGACGGTTAACACATCAAAACCCGCGCCGCCTAATTTTCGGTTGCGCAACGCTTCCGCTAAAACCGCTTCATCGACCAATCCCCCTCTCGCCGTGTTGATTAAAATCGCATCGGGTTTCATCAAAGAAAGTGCTTGTTTATCAATGAGATGGTGGGTGTCTGGCGTTAAAGGACAATGCAAACTCAACACATCGACTTGCGGCAAAAGTTCATGCAACGGCACGCGACGCAAATGATCGATGGGCGGATTTTTACCAGCGCGTTGAGCAATTAAGACTTTCATTTCAAAGGCTTGCGCTAATTTCGCCACGCCGCGTCCCAATTCTCCATACCCGACAATCCCTAAAGTTAAATCTTTCAATTCTCGAATCGGTGCAACGTGCATCCAAAACAACGGGCTATTTTGCCATTCGCCGTTTTTAATTGCCGACAAATAATTTTGCAAATGAATCGACAAATTCAAAATTAGAGCAAATGTATGTTGAACCACTGACGGCGTTCCATATTTCACGACATTTGTCACCACAACGCTATATTGCTTTGCTGCATTCAAATCAACGTTATTTGTACCAGTCGCTAAAATGCCGATGTAACGCAAATTAGGGCAGGCTTTAAAATGCTCTTCATTAATAACAACTTTATTGGTCAAAGCGATTTCTACATTCTGAAGACGTGCTAAAGTTTCTTCAGGATTTGTTTGAGGATATTTGCGCCAGTTGATCGGCAAATTATCAAACGCATCTAAATTAACATCTTCACCTAAACTTGCACTATCTAAAAATACACCGTTCATTAAAAAGTTCCTTTGAAAAACGAAAAATTTATAAAATTATTTTTTTGGTAAATATATTTTATAAAGGTCTGGATCGAATTTTACCCTATACTGCATTACAATTATAGTATAATACCTATAAAGAGATGAAAGCGAGAGAAAGAGTAATAGGTTTTGTATTAGGAAGAACAATGCAAGAGGCACATAAGATATTCAAAATATGTTACAATACGATCTCAAAAAGAGTTTAAAGAATTATTAGAAGGTTCACCAGAAGAAACTCCGATCGTTTATTTGGATAAAAGTGTTATAAAACAAGAGATTGTGAGAAAATAAGGTTATGCAAAATGAGGAAAAGAGGTATTTGGAAAGATTTCTGGAAAAAGAACAAAGAAACTTAATATGATTGCTCCACATAGGTATTACACTATATCCCGAACTCAGATTAAAAAAGCCACTTTCATCAATTGAGAAAAGCGGCTTTCTTTTTATTTCAAAAAACTTACATATGGATTGCACGACCATCAACTGCTAAAGCGGCTTCGTGCATCGCTTCAGAAAGCGTGGGGTGCGCGTGAATGGTGCGGGCTAAATCTTCGCTCGACGCTTGCATTTCCATCGCAAACACCGCTTCCGCCAACAGTTCCGACGCATTATTCCCTAAAATATGAACCCCTAAAATCCGATCAGTTTCCGCGTGCGCAAGCATTTTAACCATGCCATCGCTCATGCCTTGCGCTCTCGCTCGTCCAATCGCTAAAAACGGGAAACTACCTGATTTATAAGGAATATTTTTCTCTTTTAACTCAGCTTCGGTTTGACCTACCCATGCGATTTCTGGGGTTGTATAAATTACCCAAGGCATCGTATCAAAATGGACGTGGGTTAATTGACCGGCGAGGCGTTCGGCAACCATGATGCCTTCTTCCGAGCCTTTGTGCGCCAACATTGGACCACGCACCACGTCGCCAATCGCGTAAATATTGGGGATGTTGGTTTGACAATGATCGTTGACTTCGATTTGACCTTTCGCATTGATTTGCAAGCCAATTTCACCTAAACCTTGAGCGTTGGGTTTGCGACCGACCGCGACGACTAATTTATCGAATTGAGCGGTTTGTTCGCCTGCGGAGTTTTGATAAGTGACTGTCACAGCACCATTTTCGACTTTTGCAGCGGTGACTTTGGTGCTGAGTTGAATATTAAGCCCTTGTTTAACCAGAATTTTTTGAGCGGCTTTCGCAATATCTCGATCTGCCGTCGCTAAAAAGTCTGGAAGTGCTTCTAAAACAGTGACTTGGCTTCCTAAACGCGACCACACGCTGCCCAATTCCAATCCAATCACGCCCGCGCCAATAATGCCCAAACGAGGAGGGACTTTGTCGAACGATAAAGCTCCTGTCGAATCAACAACATATTCATGATCAAAAGGTAAAAAAGGCAATTCAATCGGCACAGAACCCGTTGCAATGATAATGTTTTTCGCGGAAACGACGGATTGTTTGCCATCGTGAGCGGTGATTTCAACTTCATTCGCAGAAACGAAACGGGCTTTTCCGCGTAAATCTTTGATTTTATTCTTTTTAAACAACATTTCAATGCCTTTGGTGAGGCTCATGACCACGCCAGCTTTGCGGGTTTGCATGGTTGAAATGTCGATATTCAGATTTTCAAAAGAAATGCCGTGATCTTTGGCGTGTTTTTGTAAGTCGCTGAAATGATGAGAAGAATCTAAAAGTGCTTTTGACGGAATGCAGCCCACATTCAAACAAGTGCCGCCGAGCGCGCTGCGACCTTCGGGCGTGATCCATTTGTCGACGCACGCGGTTTTCATGCCCAATTGCGCGCACCGAATCGCCGCCACATAACCCGCAGGTCCCGCCCCAATCACCAACACATCGTAATCCATAAAGACTCCTTATTTAGCTATAATTAAAATTGCAAACTGTAACAAGTTAGCGTTTTAGAATCAATCACTTTAATTTTATTTTGAATGATAATTAACGTGAGTTTCGACTATGGGAGCAACAACAAGAGCTTCCGTGGTGACGACACCATATATGTTCGACTCGTGTGTAGTGGACAGTGATTTTGTTTTTTGCCTTTTTGAACGGGATTAAGTTTGTCTGAATCAGAATTTACACCGAGCAAATGAATCATCAAACCAGTTAAGCAATGATGTTTAGTATGCTCAAGTTCATACATCGGTAGTGATCAAATAGAGATGCTAATTAAATATATAATTTACTGAAAATAAACACAAAATATGTAAAATTATCTCTTGCTTTTGATCACTACCATAAGTTTTTTATTTGTAATTCCCTGTTTTTACGCTCGAACGTAGAACAGGAAATTTATTTCAAAAAATTACTCAGCTTTCTCAATTTTTCTCAGACACAGATTTAATTCTCTTAATTGCGTTTCATTCGCGGGAGAAGGCGCGGAAGTTAAAGGACAAGCAGCGGTTTGTGTTTTAGGAAATGCAATCACATCACGAATAGAAGTTGCTCCACTCATTAGCATAATTAAACGATCCAAACCAAATGCAATTCCTCCGTGCGGCGGACAACCATATTTCAACGCATCTAATAAGAAACCAAATTTTTGACGCGCTTCCTCTGCACCAATTCCTAAGATTTCAAATACCGTTGATTGCATCTCGGTTTTATGAATTCTTATTGAACCACCTCCAATTTCTGAACCATTCAACACCATATCATAAGCACGAGAAAGCGCAGAATTAGGATTTGCTTTGAGTTGTTCTATATCAAAAATATTGGGTGACGTGAAAGGATGATGTAATGCCGCCCAACGCTGTTCTTTCTCATCCCATTCAAACATGGGGAAATCAACCACCCACAACGGTTTCCATGTTTTCTCAACCAACCCTCGATCTTGACCAATTTTCAAACGCAATGCACCTAAAGATTCATTAACGATTTTTGCTTTGTCTGCACCAAAGAAAATCACATCATTATCTTGCGCATTTGTTTTCGCTAAAATTTCATTAATGACTTCATCAGGTAAGAATTTCAAAATCGGCGATTGTAATCCGTCTTTTCCTTTCGCAAGTTCATTGACTTTGATATAGGCTAATCCTTTCGCGCCATAAATGCCGACAAACTGCGTATAATCATCGATATTCTTACGGCTTAAATCGCCCCCATTTGGAACTTTTAATGCAGCAATTCTTCCTTGTGGATCATTAGCTGGCGCAGCAAAGACTTTGAAATCTACTTTCTTCATTACATCGGTTAATTCAGTGAGTTCTAAATTAATCCGCAAATCGGGTTTATCAGAACCATAACGATTAATCGCTTCTTGATATGGCATAGATGGAAAAACACTAGGTAAATCAACATCTAAGCATTCTTTGAATAATTGACGAATCATGTCTTCCATTAAGTTTTTTAACATGGTTTCATCAATGAACGACATTTCAATATCTAATTGGGTAAATTCAGGTTGACGATCCGCTCTCAAATCCTCATCACGAAAACACCGCACGATTTGATAATAACGATCCATTCCCGCCATCATTAAAAGCTGTTTAAAAAGCTGCGGAGATTGAGGTAATGCAAAGAAACTTCCTTGATGCGTTCTACTTGGCACTAAATAATCTCGTGCACCTTCTGGCGTAGCTTTGGTGAGCATGGGTGTTTCAATATCCATGAAACCCTGATCATCTAAGAAACGACGCAAAGTTTTTGCCGCTTTTGCTCTCAATTTAAAACGAGCTTGCATCATGGGACGACGCAAATCAATATAACGATACCGCAAACGAGTTTCTTCGTTAATTTCTTCCTCATCTAATTGAAACGGTGGAGTTTCTGAAGTGTTTAAAATTTCTAAAGATTTTCCTAAGACTTCAATCTCACCAGTTCTAATGTTAGTGTTCTCAGTTCCAGCTGGACGTTTTCTCACTTTTCCAATGATTTTTAAAACATATTCACTGCGCACTTTCTCCGCATTTGTAAATGCTTCTACGGTATCTGGATCAAACACCACTTGCACTGTGCCTTCACGGTCGCGCAAATCAATGAAAATAACACCCCCATGATCACGGCGACGATGCACCCAACCACATAAAGTAACTTGTTGATCTATTTGGTTTTTATCAACTTCACCGCAATAATGACTACGCATAGTTCCTCTGTTTTTCTTCACTAAATTACCAAGATAAAAAATTTTCTAACAATTTCAAACCCTGATGTTGGCTTTTTTCAGGATGAAATTGCACCGCAAAAACGTTTTCAAATGCAATCGCTGATACAAATGGCGTTGGATAAGGGGTTGTTGCTGCAATCATTTGATTTTGCTCAGGTTTTGCATAAAAACTATGCACAAAATAGAAACGACTTTCATCGGGAATATCTTTCCACAACGGATGCGTTTGCATTTGTTTGACTTGATTCCAACCCATATGAGGAATTTTCAAATGTTCATTTGTCATCGGGTCTTTTAAATGATCAGTAAATTTGATAACATTTCCTTTCACCAAATCAAATCCTTTTACCCCGCCACTTTCCTCACTAAAACTCAACAATGATTGCAATCCCAAACAAATCCCTAAAAATGGTTTTTTAGAAACAGTTTCTAAAACCGCTTGATCTAACCCTGTTTCTTTAAGCAATTGCATACAATTTCCAATCGCGCCTTGCCCGGGAAAAACCACTTTATCAGCTTGCTGGATTTCTTGCACATCACGACTAATTAAAACCCGCCACGACTTATCTGCAATGTGTTCTAATGCTCGACTCACTGAGCGCAAATTGCTCATTCCATAATCTAATACTGCCACTGTTTTCATTTACGCCTCTTGATTAACCATGTTCACTAAAATACCAACGATTTTATTAATGTTTGTTACATGATATTCTGGAACATCAATATAAACTGTGTTTAATTCATATTTCAAAAATTTCCAAGTATTTCCAGTAGTTACTACGCCATAGATATTAGGTAAAATTAAACCTTCTTTCTCATTAAAAAGATAAGCGGCAAACATTTCTGCAATACATTGTCCTAAACCCCCAGAAATGTTTTCATTTTTAGCTTCAACAATGGTAATAATTGGCGCATTTAGATAATATTGCTCTGGTGATTTACTTATCAAAAAATCACAGAATCCATTTAAATCTTGTTGTTTGTCAACTTCCAAATTAATCCCCGAAAATAAACTAATTTTATCCTTTAAAATTCGCCGAACTTCTAATAAGATATTTGCAATGATTAATTCAGAACGAAATTTCTCAGTTCCTACTGCTAAAGCCAGAGGAACATTATATTTTAAAGTTGTCGATAAATAATCACTAATTTCAATTTCATTAGTTTTAGAAAACAAATCTCGATCTTCAACAACTTTTATTTTAAGTTGTTCTTTAACTTTCTTTAACGTAAAATCACTGTATGACATAGTTTTTCCTATTGTTCTTATGATTCATTTGTTTTTGAAACATTAGAATGAATGATGTTCTCCGTAGTTGGCTTTATAAGTTGCTCTGTTTCTGTGTCTAATAAAATGACTTTTACCATTTTATTTTTC
Source organism: Thiomargarita sp. (assembly GCA_020718845.1). Classification (GTDB taxonomy): domain Bacteria; phylum Pseudomonadota; class Gammaproteobacteria; order Beggiatoales; family Beggiatoaceae; genus DYRG01. Next base: position 25,115 of record DYRG01000008.1, on the reverse strand, counting down.
CATGACGAATATTGCTCTGGTATTTGAATAATACCATTATGGATTTGGGTTTCAAATTCTATGGCATACATGATAGTTTTCCTCTCATTTTATTTGGGGTTTTGATTTGAGTGATCAGTAAAAGGGTTGATATATTTATCTTTTAAACATCCAAACATTTTATAGAACCCCTTTGGTGGAAGGCATGATGTTTTGCATTCGAGGATCGGGTTCGATGGACATTCTTAATGCACGTCCAAATGCTTTAAAAATAGTCTCTATAATATGATGATTATTACGACCTTTTAAATTATCAATATGTAAAGAAATTTGGGCGTGATTCACAAAGCCTTGAAAGAACTCTTGAAATAGTTCGGTGTCAAATGTTCCAATCTTATCACGAGTGAAAGTTGCATTAAATTCTAATCCAGCGCGTCCAGAACAATCAATAACCACTCGAGAAAGGGCTTCATCTAAAGGAACATACGCATGACCATAACGCACAATGCCTTTTTTATTTCCTAAGGCTTTTGAAAAGGCTTGACCAAAACAAATCCCAATATCTTCAACCGTATGATGATCATCAATATGATTGTCACCTTTTGCAAGGATTTCTAAATCAATTAAACCATGCCGTGCAATTTGATCCATCATGTGTTCTAAAAAAGGAATGCCTGTTTGAAATTGTCCCTTTCCAGAACCGTCTAAATTTAAAGTTACAGAAATCTGAGTTTCTAAAGTATTTCTTTCAATAGTTGCTTGACGTGACATTTATTTTTCCTCTAAGGTCGGTAAAATGGTTTTTTTAATGTCTTGACGTTCTTGTCTTTCCATCGACAAACGTTTTCTCAAATCATCTAATTCTATTTTGATCAAACCACGAATAAAGGTCTCATCACGACGAGTTAATTTGTTCGCGCCTAGCATTTGTCGATAAGTCGCCGAGAAAGGTAAAGCTGGAATACATAAAATCGTTGCAATGACCACCAAAACTCCCGCGATAATAAAAATAGTTGTACTGTCTAATTTATCGGGCGGCATTAAATGTAATTGTTGAACAACGGGCGACGTTTTAATCACATCAAAAACCATTGGATACCAATCCCGCATGAAATAAGCAGCAGCAGCACTTCCTAAAGAAACTAGAAATATCCACAAATCCGATAATAAGCTCACAATAAAAAACATCAAAAAAATACCAAAAAAAACCATTAACGCAATAACGACTGGAGTATCCATTGTTTTTCCTCAAAAACCGATAAATGTGTAAAGTATAACCTAAAATATGCTATAATTGAATGTTAGTTTTTAATCTATTGAGGAGCATATTGAAAATGAGCCGTTTGTATGATGTGGCGGTGGTTGGGGCAACCGGTGCGGTGGGCGAAGTAATGATGGCAATTTTAGAACAACGCAACTTCCCCGTGCGTAATTTGTATCCCTTAGCAAGTAGCCGTTCTGCCGGAACAAAAGTTAAATTCAAAGGGCAGGAATTAACGGTAGGAAACTTGGAAGAATTTGATTTCTCAAAAGCACAAATTGGTTTGTTTTCTCCAGGAGCATCAGTTTCTAAAATTCACGCGCCTCGTGCAGCCGCTGCGGGTTGCGTAGTGATTGATAATACCTCAGAATTTCGCCAAGACCCTGATATTCCTTTGGTTGTTCCCGAAGTAAATCCTCAAGCAATTGCGCAATATAAAAATCGCGGGATTATTGCAAATCCAAACTGTTCAACGATTCAAATGTTAGTTGCTTTAAAACCCATCTATGATGCGGTGGGAATTACGAGAATCAACGTCGCAACTTATCAATCGGTTTCTGGAACAGGTAAAGAAGCGATTGAAGAATTGCTTTCTCAAACTTCTGCCGTACTAAATGGAAATAAAGCGCAAGCCCATGTTTATCCTAAACAAATTGCGTTTAACGTTTTACCGCACATCGATGTGTTTATGGAAAACGGCTACACCAAAGAAGAAATGAAAATGGTGTGGGAAACACGCAAAATCATGGGCGACGACACGATTGAAGTCAATCCAACCGCCGTGCGCGTTCCCGTATTTTATGGGCATTCTGAAGCGGTTCATATCGAAACCCGTGATAAAATCACCGCTGAACAGGCGCGTGAATTGCTTAGCAAAGCACCTGGTGTGACGGTGATGGATAAACGTGAAGCGGGCGGCTATCCCACCGCAGTCACCGAAGGCGCGGGCAACGATGCGACGTTTGTGGGGCGAATTCGTGAAGACATCTCGCATCCACGCGGATTAAATTTATGGGTAGTGTCAGACAATATCCGTAAAGGCGCGGCACTTAATAGCATTCAAATTGCAGAAGTGTTGATCAAAGACTATATATAATTTAGCGATTTAGTGTTAAATTATGAAGTAATTTATTAAGAAATTGCCCTACGGAGTTTAGGGTTTGGTCACGACGGAGAAATCGGATAATGCGTAAATTCACTCAGAAAGCGCTTTCGTTGCTAACACTTGCTTGCTTGGGAAGTCAAGCGCAAGCGGTTGGTTTGGGCAATATTGAAGTTAATTCAAAACTTAACCAACCCCTCAATGCACGGATTAAGCTGATGTCCATTCCGCGCCAAGACATGCAGAATCTTGGCAATGTCAAAGTGCGGTTGGCAAGTGCTGAAGCCTTTAAACGTGCGGGTTTGGAACGCCCTGTGGTGCTATCTAACCTAAAATTTAACGTGGAAGGATCGGGCGACACTTCCGCTGATATTCGCATTTCTTCGTCGCAACCGATCAAAGAACCGTTTGTCAATTTCCTTTTAGAAGTCGATTGGCCCAATGGCAGAATTCTTCGTGAATACACGGTGTTACTCGATCCGCCCCTTTATAAAGCGGAAAGCCCTGCGCCCGTTGCCGCACCCAAAGCGTCGACATCCGAAGAAAGCGATGCACCTGTCAAAAGCAAAAAAGTTATTACTAGTCGTCCCAGCGCCGCGCCATTGCCTGAGGACGTGTCCGTCACGGGAGAAACTCACACCGTAAAAAAAGGTGAGTCGTTGGCTGGCATCGCTAACAAAATGCGTTCTGGATCGGGCGTTTCTCAACGTGAAATGATGCAAGCGATTTTAGATGCGAATCCAGATGCGTTTATTAATAGAAATATCAATCGGTTGCGCGCAGGTGTGGTTTTACAAACGCCTTCGATTGGGAGCGAATCGAGCGATCAAAATGTTAAATTCGATACCACCACCACAAACAAAGCGCAATTTGATAATTATCGTGATCAAGTCGCTGAATTTATTGAAACTGCGCCGATCACCACAGCGCCAGCACCTAAAAAAGCGCCACCTCGTCCGAAACCCGCCGCGATTAAACGACCCTTAGAAATCTCGGGCGCAAGCGAAGAAGGAACAGGATCGGGTTCAAAAGGTGAAGGCGGACAACTTCGTACACAAATTCAAGAAGTTATTGAAGAAAATAAACGCATTCAACAAGAAAACAAAGCCTTAAAAGAAGACCTTGCCGCGACTAAACAATTAGTCGAAAGCATGAAAAATCAAATCGATGCGTTGATTAAAGTCCAAAACGACACCTTGGCGCGTTTAGAACAACAAACCAAAGGCGGACAAACTGCGGGGACAACCGTCGCGGCAATCACCCCGAAAGTTGAACCGCCAAAAACTGAAGTAAAATCAGATACTATCGCAAAAACCGACGTTAAACCCGAAGAAATTAAACCCGACGCAGCAAAAACTGACCTTAAAAAAGATGATTGGGGCGATAAACCTAAAACTGAAACAAAATCAGATGCTTCTAAAACACCTGAAACCGTTGCAAAAACCGACGTTAAACCCGAAGAAACCAAACCCGACGCGGCAAAAACTGACGTTAAGAAAGATGATTGGGGCAATAAACCTAAAACTGAAACAAAATCAGATGCTTCGACAACCCCCGAAACCCTCACCAAAATTGACGTTAAACCCGTCGAAGTTAAAAAAGATGACTGGAATGTTGATTCTTCAAAAACTAAAACTGAAATAAAATCAGATGGTTGGAGTGATCCACATCAAAAACCCGATCAAAATACAACCGTCACGCAAGTCACCGATCCAGCTAAAAAACCCGAAGAAACTAAACCCATCGAAGGCGAACAACCTAAAATTACACCCGCCGCCACTCAAACTCCGCAACCCATTGATGAACCTAGTATTTTAGACAGCGCGTTAATTATGGCGAGCGATGTTGGCAATATGGCTGATAATGCGATTTCTGCTGTACCTGGTGGGTGGATGACGGTCGGCGGTGGTTTAGGCATCCCGTTATTGGGCGGTTTAGGTTGGGGCGCGTATCGCCGTCGTCGTGACGAAAAACAATCTCAAAATGAAGAACTTACCGATGAAGAACTCGACGAATTACTCCAAGATGGTAAAGACGAGTTTTGCCCTTGTGAATTAAATCTCGACGACAGTTTCACCGAATTGGATGGCACAAATTCCGCGTTTATCGCCTCCGATGAGGTTTTAGACGAAGTCGATGTTTATGTTGAATACGAACGTTACGATCAAGCCTTAGAAACCTTAAATCACGCGCTCGACCAACATCCCGATCATGAACCCTATTTAATCAAACGCTTAGAAATCGACGCGGCGACAAGCAACACCAAAGCCTTCGAAGAACACGCCCAAGCCTTGTATCGAGTGTCGGGTGAACAGAGCGATAATTGGCAAAAAGCCCAATCCTTATGGAGCGGCATTAGTCATAAGCCCTTGAATATTAAAGAATCTTCATTTGCTGAAAAAACAGAAAAAGAAAGCAGCGGCATGGGTTTAGGCACAATGGCGGCGGTTGGTTTGGGCGCGGCGGGATTGGCAGCGGCAGGTCTAGCGGCAGCGGGCGCGTTCGACGGCGACGGCGAATCTGAATCCGCAGGCGGCGAATTCGAATCCTTAAATCTCAATAATTTAGAAGAAAATGGTGAAGAATTAGATTTCTCTTCTTTAGACGCAAGCGATGCCAGCGATATGGATTTCAACTTATCTTCTATGGATGAAAATGAAACCCAAACGCTTGATATGGATAGCTTAAATTTAGGCGAAGAAACCGATATTTCTAACACCGATACAATGAATTTTGATCAAGATTTCAATCTCGGTGAAGAATCAACTTCTTTTGAAAGCATGACTTCTTCTGATGAAGAAGATATGAATTTCCTCTTAAATCAAGATGACAGCAATGATTTAAACCTTCATGAAGAAACCGCTTCTGAATCCTTAAATTTAGATACTTCTGCGCATGAAGAAATGGATTTGTCCATGAATTTGGACGAAGACATGAGTTTGGATGATTTCAACTTAGGTGAATCCTTGGAAGAAACCCCTGTTTCTGAACCGATTGCAACATCTTCTCCTGTCCAAGAAGAAGATGATATGTCATTCTTATTAGATGATTCGGGTTTAGATTTAGGTCTTTCAGAAGAAGAACCTGCCGCAGAATTAAAACCCTCTGAACCAGAGAAACCCGCTGAAACTGATCTTACTTTAGGCGATGATTTCTTATTAGATGATTCGGGTTTAGATTTAGGTCTTTCAGAAGAAGAACCAGCCGCAGAATTAAAACCCTCTGAATCAGAGAAACCTGCTGAAACTGATCTTGCTTTAGGCGATGATTTCTTATTAGATGATTCTGGTTTAGATTTAGGTCTTTCAGAAGAAGAACCTGCCGCAGAATTAAAATCTTCTGAACCAGAGAAACCCGCTGAAACTGATTTTGCTTTAGGCGATGATTTCTTATTAGATGATTCAGGTTTAGATTTAGGCATCCCAGAAGAAGAACCTGCCGCCGTTTCAGTTGAAGAAACACATGGTGGTGAAGAATCCTCACAAGAGAATTTCATTGACGATGTAAGTCTTGATGATTTTGGAAGTGATTTAACGGGTGGAATGACCGAAGAACAAGCCTTTGAAGAAACCCCAGAAGCAAATGATGAATTTGCACTTGATGATAGTTTCAATATGGATTTGAATGCTGAATCAACGGATGATTTGAATTTGGATTCTTTAAGTGAAGAAACGCCTCAACAAACAAATGATGAATTTGCGCTTGATGATAGTTTCAACATGGATTTGAATGCTGAATCAGCGGATGATTTGAATTTGGATTCTTTAAGTGAAGAAACGCCTCAACAAACAAATGATGAATTTGCACTTGATGATAGTTTCAACATGGATTTGAATGCTGAATCAACGGATGATTTGAGTTTGGATTCTTTAAGTGAAGAAACACCTCAACAAACAAATGATGAATTTGCACTTGATGATAGTTTCAATATGGATTTGAATGCTGAATCAGCGGATGATTTGAATTTGGATTCTTTAAGTGAAGAAACGCCTCAACAAACAAATGATGAATTTGCACTTGATGATAGTTTCAACATGGATTTGAATGCTGAATCAACGGATGATTTGAGTTTGGATTCTTTAAGTGAAGAAACACCTCAACAAACAAATGATGAATTTGCGCTTGATGATAGTTTCAACATGGATTTGAATGCTGAATCAACGGATGATTTGAATTTGGATTCTTTAAGTGAAGAAACACCTCAACAAACAAATGATGAATTTGCGCTTGATGATAGTTTCAACATGGATTTGAATGCTGAATCAGCGGATGATTTGAGTTTGGATTCTTTAAGTGAAGAAACGCCTCAACAAACAAATGATGAATTTGCGCTTGATGATAGTTTCAACTTAGATATGGAAAATTTAGAAGAAGAAAATACGGCTTCTTTAGAAATGCCAACGATTTCTAATGCTGAAGAAGAATTTAAATTAGATGATGATTTTTCTGATTTTAATTTAAGTTCAAATGATGATTCTAATATGAATGATGGCTTAGATTTATCGTTAAGTGCAGATGAGCAAGCGTTGTTAGGTGATGATTTCAATCTGGATTTGAATAATGATTTCAATTTGGAGATGGGCGATGATATTGAAGGTAAGTTTGATTTAGTGCAGGCTTACTTAGAATCAGATGACATTGCAAGCGCGCAATCTACATTGGAAGAAATTGTTAATTTTGGAACACCCGATCAACAGGCTAGAGCAAAAGAAGTATTGGATGAACTAGGTTTGGTCTAGTTTAAAAAAAGTAAAGAAAAACCGAGGCAAATGCTTCGGTTTTTTTATGTGTTAATGCAATTATCTGAAGAAATTATTTTTGATGAACAATTCCGTTAATTTTCAAATGCAACACTTCTAAACTTTCTAAGCCTTCATTATCGACAACTTTGATGGCGATTTGATAACTTCCTATTTTAAAAGCATAAATTTGTTTGCCAATTTTATCGATTAAAATGTCGGCTTTGAAACCCTTTTGTTGATCAAAATTGAAATCCCACGCATAAAATTCAATGCCTGCTTCAGATTCACCTGTTGCAATAAATTCGATGTCTCGAAGTTCCTTTGAATTTAAACCCAAATCATTAAAAGAAACGGTTAATTTAGGTTTCTTCGCAATCGGAACAACGTCTTCCACTTTCTTTAATTCAATTAATAGATTTTGTTGATTTTTCAAACGAGCAACTTCTTCGATTGCCCCTTTTCCAAAAGTGAACGCAATTAAAATCCCAATCGGTTTCTTTTCGATCTGATTTTTCTCAAATAATTTACTATCAAAACGTTCACAAGCGGATTTGAAATTATCAATCACATTTCTTCCGATATTATCCGAGCGTTTCACTTGAATGGGAATGCCTTCTTTGGTTTTTCCATCAATCCCTAAATCGTTGCGTTGTTTGGTATTTGAAATGCCGCCAAATTGTTGAATAATCCAGCTTTCAAATTCAAACGCATTTGAACTGCGCAAAGTATCATAATCGTATTTATGTAATTGAACAACAAAGGGTTTTGATAATAAATCTTGTTGTTTTTGCAAACGCATTTCAGATACTTTAATCGCTTGAACGGATTGATCAATTCCAATCCAGTTTCTTTTCAATTTATCGGCAACTACAACGGTTGTTCCTCCGCCGACAAAAGGGTCTAAAATGACATCATCTTCATTTGATGCGCACAAAATAATTCTTTCAAGCAATGCTTCAGGTTTTTGCGTTGGATAACCGATTCTTTCTCCAAAATCTCGAGTGTGTATTTGTCCAATATCCTCCCACAAATTATCCAATAGAACACCAGTATCTTCATTTAAATATTTTTTATAACGCGGATATTTTAAATGTGGTTCTTCTCTAATATCACCTGACTCTTGAAGTTTTTTTAATTTTTCTTGAGAAACTGTTTTCAATGGTACCCACATAAATTTACCCTTTTCATCTACTTTATCATATCGCTTTAATGCACCATCATTTAAAGGACGGGTTATCCTGTTAAAAAAATATTTTTCAGTTTTTGAATACCAATAAATCGTATCTGTATTAATAGGAAATTTTTTAGCAAGAGATTTACTACTTCCAGAATTAAAGGTTCTTTTCCAAATAATCTCACTTTTAAGATTTTCTTCTCCAAAAATTTTATCTAAAATTTCAACGCGAATATAAGCATTGGCGTGCCAATCACAATGAAGAAAGATCGAGCCAGTTGATTTCAAAATACGGTGCATTTCCTCAACCCGTTCTTTAAGCCAACCAATATAATGATTCATTCCCCCCGACCACCGATCTTGAAATGATCTTATTTCGCCCGCATCGCCCCAAATCACCTCATAATTTCGATTTGAAAAAAACGGCGGATCAAGATAAATTAAATCAACACTTTCACTGTCGATTTGTTTTAAAATCTCTAAATTATCACCTAAAATTAACTTGTTCATTTTTTACCTAAAAATCCTTTTTCAAAAAATAATCTAATCTATTCTTTTATAGTAATTAGGTTTTGTCAATGCGTAACCCCTCTTTTTGTGAAGATTATTAGTTCTTTGAGGGCTGGTAATTTTATTTTTATTTAATAAATCGCTTTTAATGTTTGGCAAAGCGCGGTAAAGTAAGCATTTTTAAACACTTTCACATCAAATGTTGCCAGAATCTTTTTTGAATTATCGCCGTTTGTTTTATCTCAAACTTAGCATGGGATTGTTGTTTGTGATGTTGGTCGCTTACGGCTGGCATCAAGCCTATCCAGTGCCAAACGGCGGGTCGTGGTTGGGTTATACGCTTGGCGGGATTGGGACGGTGCAAATTTTGTGGCTGATGTGGTTTGGCGTGCGCAAACGGCGTTATAAATCCACGTTGGGCTCATTGCAAGGTTGGTTGTCGGCGCATATTTGGTTGGGAATGTTGCTCATTGCGGTCGTCACATTACATAGTGGATTTCAAATCGGTTGGAATGTGCATTCTTTGGCTTATGTTTTAATGTTAGCGGTGGTTTTTAGTGGAATGTATGGGGTGTTTGCTTATTTGTACTACCCTCAAAAAATGGCAGCAAATCAAGGCGGTTTAACCCCTGATGTAATGGTTCGAGAAATCCTTGCATTAGAACAAGAATGCTTAATTTTAGCCGATGGTTTGGGAAATGAATTGCACCAATCTTTATTAGAAACTATTGAATCAGTTCCTCTCGGTGGAAATGTTTGGCAGCAATTAACTCAAGCGCATTATTTTCCTTGGTTGGTGAGAAAAAGACGCGCTATTTTGCAACAAGTCGGCGTAAATATTGATGAGAATTTATATGATCCGACTTTATTTCTAGTTGCAGAGAAACTCGGAGAAACCACCGCATTAGAAGAAAATCGTCAACTACGTCGTTTATTAGAATTACTTACCCGTAAAAATGCGTTATTAGCGCGTTTGAGAAGAAATATTCAATATCAAGCCTTTCTGGACATTTGGTTATATGCGCATATTCCTCTTTCATTTGCTTTATTAGCAGCTTTAATTGTCCATATTGTAACTGTATTTCTGTATTGGTAAAAACGATGTTATATTTTGATAGTCATTTTAGTATGGGACGTACGCATTTAGTTTGTGAAGATTATGCACGTCGTGGCAATTCACCTTTTCCTTGGGTGATGGTTTCTGATGGGTGTTCTTCTTCAAATGATACCGACATTGGATCGCGCTCACTTATTTTAACTGCGCAGAAATATCTTTCTCAATTAAATCGTTTGCCAGATTATCATGGTTTTGGAAAACAAGTGATTTCTCAAACCGTTAAAAATACACAACCTTTCGATTTGCCTGATAACGCTTTGGATGCAACCTTATTGCTTGCGATTGCTAAAGGTCGAACTATTCAAATTTATGTGTATGGTGATGGGTTTATTGTATTGAAAAATAAGCAACATGAATGGAGAATTTTAGAGTTTTCTTTTACTCAAAATGCACCATTTTATTTGAGTTATTGGATTGACGAAAGTTATCGGGAATCTTATCAAAAAATGTTACAAACCCCGAAAACTTTACATATTCATGATGGGAAAAATAGTGGGTTATTTTCTTTTGATAAAGCCTTGCAATATCAATTTTCATTAGATGAATATCCGTTGATTGCAATTGTTTCTGATGGATTGAGTAAATTTGTGAATATGAACGATTACAAACCCGTTTCTGTTGAAACCTTACTTCCTCAATTATTTGACTTTCCTTCTTTAAGCGGTTCTTTTGTAAAACGTCGTTTGCCCGCGATTTTAAGTACCTTAAAAAATGATAACATTTTACCCTTTGATGATTTTTCTACGGGCGTATTTGTCGACGCTATTTCTTAAGTTGGGTTTTGTAAATATAAACAAATGATTTCTGGCGTGCCGTTTTGCACTATTTCAACCCTATTATCAGTAATCTTTTCAATCACCGACCCATCAGGTAACACATCCGATTGCGCATAACGATTAATTTTGGGTTGTTTATCAATAACTAATGAAATTAACGCAAATCGTTCCTTGCCCTCTTTCACAATTCCTCTCACTTGCCAATCCCGTACAATTTCAGGTTTTGGTGGCGCAGCGGGCTTAACGGGCGCAGGCGGTGCAGCAACGGGCGGAGGTGCAGGAGCTGGCGGAGGTGGAGGTTCACGCCACGCTTTTTTTTGACGAATTGCATCAATAAATGCTTGATAATTAACGGGTTGTGGTAATTCCAAATTTTGCCAATTATCCGTTACAGGTTGTGCGGTTGATTTTGGGGTTGGCGCGGGAATCCATTGTAAAGCTAACCCTATGTTTATAATCACAATTCCGCCTAAACCCATTAATCCGTGTTGAAAAGTCTTTGAAATCATGGTGTTGCTTCCGACAACGCTTGAAAATAAACTGTCACGACCAACGTAAATCGCCCATTGGGTGGTGCTTGAATATCGAGCCGTTCAACGATAACCCATTGAGGATGTTGAGAAATTGCTAACAACAAATTTTCAAATCCACTCGAAACAAATACCCCATCCATTTGTGCTGAAATTTGCCAAAGCACAGGTTTCTCCTTAGTTTCTATCGGTTCTTCTACGGTTAAACGATGAATTTCTAATTTCGCTGTTTTAGCCTGCGTATCTAACCAAGTTTGCAGATTTGCTTGCGCTAATCCTTTGCTAGTTGCTTTCCAAAGTTTCTCTTCCAAAGGCACTTTTAATGCTCGAATTTGCTCAACTCTTGCTTGCCATTGCGTTTCATTAATTACGCTTTGTAATTGCATTAAATGATTCGCTTGACTTTGATAGTCTTTCATTAATTTCTGACGATAATCATCTAATGCCAAAATACCATAAAAACCCACAATCGCTGCAATCAACCACAAACCCAATCGTAATCGAACATTAGTGCGTAATTCTTGTAAAGGATTCTCTATTTCCATTTTATTTCTTGTTCACTTTCATTGAAATAGTGAGTTGATTTGCCATTTTTGAGTTTGATTTAACATCACTAAAGGGAGGAATCGCTTGATAAGTGCTGACATAATAAGAAGGTTCGATGGGTGATCCTTCAATCGAGAAATTAACTTCACCCGTTTGATAATGCCATTCAATCATTTTAACATTTTGAGGAAGTTTCTCGGCAATTTTTGCCATTAATTCTAAATTATTCGGATAAATATTCAAACCCAATAATCGTTCAACGTGTTTTTGTTCGTTAATGGTTTGACTTTTCGCTTCTAAAATCGGATTTGCTTTATCATTTAAAATAGCAATTTCACTTTGAAGATTTGAATAAGCAGATTGCCATTTATAAACAAATGTTCCTTCCCAAATTAACGCAATCAGAAATACCACTGATAAAACACCGACTAACCAACGTTCTTGCAATAAACCAGAAGAACGAAATGCACTCCGTGATTTACCCCATGCTTGTTCCAAAAAAGGCGGATTTTGTAATGGTGCATCAATAAATTCTAATGCGTTATGTGCTCGCAAAAAATTTTGCCAAATATTAATATCAGGGATTTCTGCCCACCAACGACTTGCTATTAAAATGTGGTTTCTCCAGATTTGTCCTTCAATACCATCTAAACATTGCAAAAGTTGAACACCGTTCTCTAATTTAGGGCGTAAAAGGGTTTCTGGAAAGTTATAAGGATTTTTAAGATTTTGCTCAGTTTGAGCGGTTTCTATTTTTGAAGAATCCCATATCCAAGTTTGTGCAACCCCTTGATTCCAAACACTAAAACTATTGCATTCAGCAAATGGATTCCATTGTTGAATGTGCATTTCTAAAACCGCATCACGACGATTAATTGGGATTTCTCGCAAATCAAAACAACGATAATGACACAACGCGCGCGAAATAATCCATTCACGTCGTCCATTGCCATTAGTTGGCGGGATTACATTAGCGAGGCGTTGTTGGTAACGTCGCGGCAAAAACAGGGGTTTTCGCATAAGTTGGCGTTGCATGTCGATAAGTATTAATTAAAGGTAAATCAATCACATAGTCAATTTGCCAAGGGCGTTCGTGTTTCGCCGCAAATGGCACAAAAGTTAAATGAATTTGACGCATTTTGTTTTGCCCATCATACCACAAAGTTAAGCGCATTTGATTTGACGCAAAAAATGCGAGTTGCTCTGGTTCATATAACAAAGGCATACCGACTATTTCATTTAATTCTAAATAATTTGCAATTGGTTTTTTCTTTCGTGCAGAAACAATTTTTTGTGCAAGCCCTGCATCAATTCCAGCTAAACTTTGTAAAACCAATGAAGGCGCGGTATTAAAATTAGGTGTTCCTAAATATGGTGTTATATTTGTTAATTGTCCAAACGCATCATTTTCCCAAATGGTTGGATATTTTTTCCAATCCATAACCTCTTGAATTTCTTCAATTGTTCTAATTTTTCTATTCAAAGGAGGTTTCAAATTTTTTTCTTTATAATCACGACTTTCTGCTCCATTAATTCTATGCAAATCATCAAAGTCAATGAAATCCTGAAACTTAGCACTTAATGGTTGTCGTTGATCGACCGGTACACCTAATAATCCTAAGAGCCGTTCTAAACTATTTTCATCTAAAAATCCAATACTTAATAAACCATGTTTATCTTGAATTGCAAAACGAATTTTTCCAAATCCATGATAGGCTTGCTCGGTTAAATTCAAATCATTTCCAGTGGGATTGTAATTAATTTCTTCTTCATCAAAAGCAACTTGCGTATCTTGTTTTTTAGTAAATTTCTTCAATGCTTCATCTAATTTTGCATTCATTTCTTCTTCGGTTAATTTTTTAACAACTTTCTTTTCATTTTCACTGTCAAGTTGTGGAAGACTTAAACCTCCAAAATTATGGCGTTGAGTTGCAAACAAATAGATTAATGTTGCTTGCGTATTATACATATCAATATCGGCTTGTGCTTCATTTTGAATATTTTGAGCAATTTCTAAGGCTTGTTGCGTCCATGCAGCAAAGAAACCAGCGACCAAAGAAAGCGCGGTTAAAATCCACAAAACTAACGCTAATACAAACCCTTTTTGCTTTGACATTAGATTTCACCTTTCTCAATACTAATTAAAGGATCATCATGCTCACGATCTTTACCTAAAATTCTCACAATCCACGCAAAAGGTTGATTATTTTTTTTACCATCTAATAAAATCGTTTTTGGGATTTGTGCGGGTTTATCTAAAGTAGCAATCATTTTAGAAATTTCATCAAGTTTCTCAAAGGCTTGTTTATCTTCAATCGGAGGCCATTGTTTATGCCATTTTCCATCTTTTGCTTGATAAAAAAACACGCCTTCTTTACCCGCCCAACGCATAATTTCCCACCATTGTTCTTCATTATTTCGATAACGCAAAATGGTTTGATTTTCTTTAAATTCTAATTGCCAACCAAAAGGCGTTGGAATTCCGCCATCATTATCTAACGCATTGATTGTTAAACCAAAAAATTCTTTTTCATTACCAACAAAAACATAAGGTTTGCGTGCTTGATGAACAACACTTTTCTCTGGCGGATAATCTGGCGTTAAAGCAGCCACTGAACTACGAAACCAATGCTCTCGAATCACACCTTGTTGTAATTCTTCTAAAGTATCTAAAAACTGCCCGCGTAAATTAGCCGTTTGATGAAGAATTTCAAATGCTAAGGTACTTATCAAACTTAAAAGAACTAACACCACTAAAACTTCAACTAAGGTGAAACCACGCAATTGTTTCATAACATTACCAAATTGATCTTAAGGTATCTTCAGGAGAACGCACTTGTTGATAACCTGCTTGGCGTAAAGAAATTTGTGCAAGGGTTTGTTCTTCTGAAATAATGGTAATATTCGTATCGTACAAAGCAAGTTGAAAATAGCCAATTCTACCTTCCATAGTTACGCCATCTTTAGGTCCATCGATAAGATTTGCTTGCCAACGAATTAAGAACATTCCTAATTGGTGTTCTCCAGTGGGAAGTAAAGAAGGATTAACGGTATCCATAAAAGAAAGGGTATTTCTAATTGCTTGGTTTCTTTGGTTTGCATTACGGATTTGCTGTAAATTCATAATATTGCTATGAACCCAACTTAATAACGCCATTCCAACACTAGAAATTAACACTAATGCAATGATTGTTTCTAAAAGCGTAAAACCACGTTGTTTCATAAATTACAACAAAGTTGCTCGACAAAAAGGCGGTTCAAGTTTGAGAACAAAACTATCTTCACCATGTAATAACTTCAAATGTCCACCACTGCAAGCACCATTGCTACGAAAACGAATTGGAGTTTCAGTTTTCAATGTCCAACCTTGAGGAAGTTCTAATAATTTTGGCATATTTGATGGCAAAGGATATTCAATTAAATCAAAGACTTGTCCGTGTTGAAATACTTTAAAATGCAAACCATTTAATTGCGCCATAATGTCATCTTTTTCATACATTACAACCATGCCGTCGTAAATACTTGATAAACGAGGCATTACCAATCCCGCCACCAATCCAATTACCAGCAAAACGATAAGAAGTTCTAATAAAGTGAAACCGTTAGCGCGGGGGTAAATAGCCGATGTCCGCATTGGTGCTTTCTCCGCCGAGTTGCCCGTCGCCACCGAACGAATACAGCGCGAAAGGCTGTCCATCGCCGCCAGGCACGCTGTATTGATAGGGCTTATTCCAAGGGTCAAGCGGCACGGCTTCGTCCAAATAAGGTCCTTTCCAAAGGGTTTTTATTTTCTCATCAGCGGGAGGGTTTCTTAACAAATTTAAACCTTCGTCAGCGGACGGAAATCGTCCAATATTCAAGCGCATAGCTTCTAACGAGCCTTTTAACATTTTAATTTGAGTTTTGGCGGTTTGAACTTTTGAATGATCGACTTGCGTGAACAAACGCGGTCCGACCAATCCCGCCAACAAACCAATAATCACTAACACCACTAACATTTCTAAAAGCGTAAAGCCTTGATTTTGCATAATATTTCCTTTGCGTTCAACCTTAAAAGTTGCCATAATGTACCACAAATTTGTGTTATTATGAAATTTATGATCGATTATTCAACGCCTATTCATTTGATTAAACAGCATTATCCACACACGCAGGCGATTTATGTGTTTGGTTCTTATGCAAATGGAGGAATTTCCTCTCAAAGTGATGTCGATATTGCTTTATTATTACCTTTTGAAATGAAAGAACAGTTAATGATGACAGATTTACATTTTGAATTAGAGCAATATTTTAAACGAGATGTGGATTTAATTAATTTAAGAATAGTTTCAACGGTATTTCAAAATATTATTATTAATACTGGAAAAGTTATTTTTTGTGCCGATGAATATTCAAAAGGAACGTTTGAAATGCTCACATGGTCATTTTATCAAAAACTGAATGAAGAACGCGCCGAAATTCTTGAAGATTTTTTTAAAACTGGAAGAGCTTATAAAGTTTAAAAAAATTTAGAGGATTTGTTAAATTTTACTTTTGAAATAAAGGATAAGAAACTTTAATGAAACGTCATCCAGAAATTTTTTCTCGCACAGAAATTTTATTGGGCGCAGAATCTTTGCAAGCTATTGTTAAACCTCATATTTTGATTACTGGATTGGGCGGCGTTGGGGGTTATGTCGCGGAAATGTTGGCGCGGATTGGTTTTTCTAAATTAACTTTGTTAGATCACGATGTGGTGTCGCCATCAAATTTAAATAGACAAATCATCGCGTTACATTCAAACATCGGGCAACCTAAAACCGAAGTTTTAGCGCAACGTTTAAAAGATATTAATCCAGACATTGAGTTAATTTTGTTAAATCAATTTTTAGAGAAATCTGAAGCTAATACTTTGATTGAGAATGGAAAATACGATTTTGTGATTGATTGTATAGATTCAATTGCGTGTAAAGCAGCATTAATTGCGGCGTGTTTGGATCAAAATGTGCGAATTGCATCGAGCATGGGCGCGGGTAATCGTTTAGATGTTACGCAAGCACAAATTTCTAAATTAAATCAAACACATAATTGTGGGTTAGCGCGAGAATTACGGGCAACTTTGAAAAAAATGGGCGTGAAAACCAATTTTCCCGTCGTGTATTCGCCCGAAAATCCTCGCCAACCTTTGCCGCATCAACCCATTGAAGGTACGATTTCGGGGCGACCTCGTGCGGTGAATGGGACGATTGCGTATTTACCCGCACAATTTGGGATTTTATTGGCGGGTTTAGTGACGAAAATATTGCTTACTGATCAACAGCTTGACGCAGAATCGTAATTAACATCCACCCATCCGCTGGACTCAACCCATGATCGGCGGGGACGGTGTAAATCGTCGCACGTCGTTGAATTGCTGGGACATTATTTAAATCTTGGCTAAACGGCGAAATTAAATGATCCCCCAACAAAACTGCGCCAATTCCTCGCACAATCGCAAAATATTTAATCGGCGGATGCGGTTGCACATTTAACCAATGCAGCAAACTTCCCGCGTAAGGTCTTGTTAAATCAAACAATAATCCTTCCGAATGCCGCAGTAAATCTAATTGAGGGAAAATAAAGTCCGCAATCGGGGCAAATGGACGAGTAAAATAAGCTAAATCAAGGGCTTGCTCGGCTTTCGACGTGCCAGAATGCGGGCTTGCGATGGTCGTTAAAGATTTTACTTTTACCGCGTCATTTCTAGTGATCGCCAATCGAGCTGCGACTCCCCCCGCAGAATGTCCAATTAAATGAATGGGTTGCGAGGTTTGGGTTTTTATCCATTGCAAAGTTCGATGCAATAAATCCGCTTGAATCATTAATGGCGCAGTTGAAGGTAATTCTATGATATATAAAGGTTTTTTAGAATTTTGTTCACCTTTTAAAACACGAATGCCCGTCGGTTCTGGAATTAAAATCCCCGCGCGTTGCCAACCGTCAGTCGCCAAAATCGATGCCACGCCTGACCGTTCCCACGAACCCGCGTCGCCCAAATAACCATGCACCAACACCGCGACATCTGCTTGTGCGGTTGAAGTTATCGCCAATAAAGCCAATATTTTCAATAAATTACGCATAAAGCTTCCTAAAATATGATCTTGATAATATAAGTATATCAGATTTTACTAATATTGAGAATTTGACTTATTGGATTAAAAAAAACATAATGAAATTGATTAATAGCATCTTATGAGGAGAGAAAACTAATGAAATACATTTGGCTATTTATTTCAATTGCACTAATTCCAGCTTTTACTTGTGCGAAGAGTGTTACAGATACTGATGTTATGATTCAGCATAGTGAATCCCAGAAAATTGATGAAGATAACTACCTATTTTCAGCGCGAATTAAAATTAAACGCAGTGGACGTTATATTATTTGTGGAGGGTTTTCAAAAAAAGTAAATGGTGAAACAAGACTTCATCAAGGTGCATTCTTAGGAATCAAATATTTTGAGTGCACCAATGTGAATGGTGATCAGGGAGATGTTATTCCTCTTAAATTTAAGGTTTTGAAACCTCCCTTAAATAGGGATTGGTCAATTCAAGCCTTTGCTTCTGAAAAAGATATTGAAACTACTGGCTAATCTACTAATGAACGACGATAATTCAAATGCTCAACCGATTTCTCCGCCTAGAAAACGCGGTATTTATATTTTGCCGAATTTGTTCACCACTGCCGCTTTATTTTCGGGTTTCTACGCGATAATAAATGCGATTCAACAGGATTTCAAAACTGCCGCCATCGCTGTTTTTATTGCAATGATTTGGGATATGTTAGATGGAAGAATTGCTCGAATGACTAATACCCAAAGCGCATTTGGTGCAGAATACGATAGCCTTTCTGATATGATTTCATTTGGGGTTGCACCCGCGTTATTAATGTACCAATGGTCTTTAGTAAATTTAGGTGAATTAGGGTGGTTAGCTTCCTTTGTTTATACGGCTGCAACGGCATTACGTTTAGCGCGTTTCAATACGCAAGTTTCAACAATGGATAAAGCCTATTTCCAAGGGTTAGCAAGTCCTGCTGCTGCTGCTTTAATTGCTGGTACGGTTTGGATGGGAAATTTCTATCAAATTCAAGGAATTACCATCACGCTATTTACCTTTCCATTAACCGTTTTAGCGGGCATTTTAATGGTGAGCAACATTCGTTATCGGAGTTTTAAAGATTTAGATTTAAAAGGAAAGATTCCTTTTATTAAAGTGTTGTTTATTGTTTTAATTTTTGTTTTTGTTGCAGTTAAACCTTCGCATACTTTATTTTTTATCTTTTTTAGTTATGCGTTGTCTGGACCAATTATGACTTTAGTCGAATTAAACAAACGCCGATTACAACGTAGCAAAACAACTGATTCATCAAATCCCCCTACTTGAAATTTTAAAAAGTAGATGCCATAATGGTTCAAGTTTTAATTATTTTTACGAAAGGAGCAATTATCATGAGTGACACCACTTTTATTAAACAAAAGGCGCAAGCGATCCCAGCAAATGACATTTTTATTGCAGAGAAAGCGCAAACTACCGAAACAACCAATAAGTTAATTCGAAATACTTATACGTTGCTTTCAATGACTTTAGCTTTTACGGCATTTACGTCGTGGATTGCAATGACCTTAAAACTTCCTCACCCAGGTTTCTTAATTACCTTAGTAGGTTTCTTTGGTTTGTTCTTCGTTACAGCCAAATTGAAAGATAGTGCATGGGGGTTGGTAGCAATCTTTGCATTAACGGGTTTCATGGGCTTAACTTTAGGACCTATTTTAAACCATTATTTGCACGCTTTTAGAAATGGTCATGAATTAATCATGATGGCATTTGGAAGCACTGCGGTAATTTTTTTAGCGTTATCTGGTTATGCTTTAACAACTAAGAAAGATTTTAGCTTTTTATCGGGTTTCTTGTTTGTTGGATTAATTGTCGCGTTGTTTGGAATGTTAGCGGCATGGTTGTTTGCAATTCCCGCATTACAACTTGCGATTTCTGCGGTGGTGGTTTTATTAATGGCAGGTTACATTTTATATGACACCAGCAATATCGTGAATGGATATGAAACCAATTACATTATGGCAACCATTGCATTATATCTTGACATTTACAATATGTTTGTCAATTTATTAGCTTTATTTGGTTTAGCTGGCGAAGATTAATTCTCTTTTCTTTTAGTTTAAATAAAAGCCTTCAGTTAAAACAACTGAGGGCTTTTTTATAAGAAGATATTTCTATGGCGACGCAACAACTTACCCAAAAAGAAAAAATTGCAGTGATCATTAGTGGTGTTTTATTTTTGTTATTTGTCATGAGCTTATTTTGGCAAAGAACACCGCGTATTTTAATTGTGCATAGCTATAATTTAGATTATGTTTGGACTGCGGATTTAGATAAAAGCATTCATAATATTTTAGACGGGCAACCCTATGATATGCAATGGGTTTTTATGGATACCAAAAGAAAATCCACAATCGAAGATAAACAACAAGCGGGAAAAGACGTTCAAGAAAAAATTGAGCAATGGAAACCCGATATTATTATTGCAGCCGATGATGATGCTCAAGAATATGCGGTAAAGAAATATGTAAATACTTCAATGAAAATTTTATTTTGTGGTGTAAATAAAGAACTCGAGGATTATGGTTACGATAAAGCAACGAATGTAACAGGAATGTTAGAACGCCAAGACTATTTGAATATTAAAAATATTTTATATCATTTGTCACCTTCGCAGCAGAAAAGATTTTTTCATTTGTCTGAGGATTCAACCACTGCTTTAGGAACACGCAAAGAATTAGAAATCGTTGATTGGTCGCCCGTGAAATTTGTTTCTTCAATGCAAGCTAAAACATTTGAGGATTGGAAAAAAGCCGTTGCTGAAGCTGCAAACATTTCTGATTTAATTGTCGTTAGCCAATATTATGGTGTTAAAAAAGATGCTGAAACAACTGACACGATTCCTCCACAAGACATTATTAGATGGACGTTAGATAATTCTAAAATTCCCGTGATTGGATTATTTCAATTTTTCGTAGAAGATGGCGGTGCTTTTTCTGCTGGACCATCAGAGCAAGAGCATGGTGAATTTGTTGCAAAAACAGCCATTGATTTGCTTGAGAAAAAAGTTAAAATTAAAGATGTGCCTATTACAAAAAACAAGCACTTTATGTTATCAATTCGTAATAAACAAGGAAAAATTACGAAACGGCGAATGCTTGAATTAGATTTATCAGCCATTTACGACGTTTACGCACTATTAGGAAAATAAAACATGAGTTGGAATTTTTTTAAGCAACGTTTGATTTCAAAATTAGAATCTCTCACGACTATTGTGATTGGTTCTTTGTTAATTGTAGGTATTTTTAGTGCATTGATTTATCTATCAAAATTTGTATTACCTGACAGTTATAGTCAATTTATGGCATTATTGGATGTACAAGATTTTGAGAAAAGTAAAAATACGATTAAAACTTTTTTTGATTCATTTGGAGCATGGGAACAAGTTGTTTTCATTGGCGTGCAAATTTTACAAGTGTTTTTTGCACCTATTCCCGGTCAATTAACAGGATTTCTAGGCGGTTTCTTATTTGGTTTCTGGCAGGGTTTATTTTTAACCATGTTAGGGTTAGCAATTGGTTCATTTCTAGCAATCGGACTAAGCCGTTTTTTACGCGATTATTTAGTGCAAAAATTTGTTCCCGAAAGTGTTTTAAAACAATTTGATTATTTAATTGAAAAAGGCGGTTTAATGACCTTTTTTATGATCTTTTTATTACCCGCATTTCCTGACGATGCGGTGTGTTTTATTGCGGGTTTAACACGTTTAAGTTTATCTAAATTAGTCATAGTTTGTGTGTTAGGAAGATTACCCGGCATGGCAGTGCTCACTTTTGCTGGAACGGCTGTTGACAACGACTTACAAATCGCCCAACTTATTTTAGGCATTGCAATGATCATTTCTATTGTGATTTGGTTTTTTGAGGAAGAAATTACGAATTATGTTAAAAAATTCGAAAATAATGCCTAATGGGCTTGCAATTTTCCCCAAAAATACTTACAATGTCCAGCTTTCACAGGCGCGTAGCTCAGTGGTAGAGCATCACCTTGACATGGTGGTGGTCGGTGGTTCGATCCCACTCGCGCCTACCAGTTTTCAACCCTAAGGCACTGATTATAGTGCCTTTTTTATTATGTGATACTTATGCCAATCATTACTTTACCCGACGGTTCTCAAAAACATTTTGCCCAACCTTTAAGCGTGGCGGACGTTGCTGCGAGTATTGGGGCTGGTCTCGCTAAAGCAGCGCTTGCCGCGAAAATTAATGGGCGACTGGTGGATACTTCCTTTATAATTCAAGAAGATACCGCATTATCACTTATCACGGATCGTGATCCCGAAGGCTTAGATATTTTACGTCATTCGTGTGCGCATTTGCTTGCACAAGCGGTTAAAAATTTATTTCCAGATACCCAAGTCACGATTGGGCCAATGATTGAAAATGGTTTCTACTACGATTTCTCGCGTAAAGAACCTTTTAATGCAAATGATTTAGAAAAAATTCAAACAAAAATGGAAGAACTTGTAGCGGCTAATTTTCAAATTAAACGCTCAGAAATGCCGCGAGATGAAGCCGTACAATTCTTTAAAAATTTAGGTGAACATTATAAAGCAGAAATTATTGCATCTATTCCAAACAACGAAAATATTTCTTTATATCAACAAGGTGATTTTATCGATTTGTGCCGAGGACCTCATGTTCCAAATACTGGTAAATTAAAAGCGTTCAAATTAATGAAAGTCGCAGGTGCTTATTGGCGGGGCGATGCTAGAAATGAAATGCTCCAACGTATTTATGGTACAGCTTGGACAAACAAAAAAGACTTAGAAGCCTATTTGCATCGATTAGAAGAAGCAGAGAAACGGGATCATCGTAAATTAGGAAAAAACTTGGATTTATTTCATTTCCAAGAAGAAGCACCCGGTATGATATTTTGGCATTCAAAAGGTTGGACAATTTACCAACAAGTTGAAAGCTATGTGCGTAAAATTTTTAGAGAAAATGGTTATCAAGAAGTTCATACACCTCAAGTAGTGGATCGCAGTTTGTGGGAGAAATCAGGACATTGGGAGAAATTCCGTGAGGAAATGTTCACCACCAAATCAGAAGATCGTGATTATGCCGTGAAACCCATGAATTGCCCTTGTCATATTCAGATTTATAATCAAGGACTTAAAAGCTATCGTGATTTGCCATTACGTTTGGCAGAGTTTGGTTCTTGTCATAGAAACGAACCTTCTGGTGCATTGCATGGTCTTTTGAGAGTGCGTAATTTTGTTCAAGATGATGCGCATATTTTTTGTACTGAAGAACAAATTCAATCTGAGGTTTCTAGCTTTATTGATTTGCTTTATAAAGTCTATGCGCATTTTGGTTTCAAAGACGTTTTAATTAAGTTATCAACTCGTCCAGAGAAACGGGTAGGAAGTGATGAGGTTTGGGATAAATCTGAGAAAGCCCTTGAATTAGCTTTAAATCAAAAGAACTTACAATGGCAATTGCAAGTCGGAGAAGGTGCATTTTATGGACCTAAAATTGAATTTTCTTTAAAAGATTCTTTAGATCGGGTTTGGCAATGCGGCACAATTCAAGTAGATTTCTCGATGCCTCAACGTTTGGGTGCAGAATATGTTGCAACTGATGGTTCTCGACAAACGCCTGTGATGTTACATCGTGCGATTTTAGGATCATTAGAACGTTTTATTGGAATTTTAATTGAAGAACACGCGGGTGCATTTCCTTTGTGGCTTTCACCTGTTCAAGCAGTTGTTTTAGGTATTACCAGCGCACAAGATGAGTATGCTCAACAAGTTACGAAACAATTAAAAGAAGCTGGTTTTCGTGTTGAAATGGATTTAAGAAATGAAAAAATCAATTTAAAAATCCGTGAACATACCTTGCAAAAAGTGCCTTATCTTTTAGTGGTTGGAAAACGAGAAAGTGAGCAAAATACCGTTTCTGTTCGCACTAGAAAGGGTGAAGATTTAGGTGTCATTTCAATTGAGCAACTAATTGAAATTTTTTCAAAGGAACTGAAAGAAAAATGTTGATTTCTGTACATATCCCCAAAACAGGCGGAAGCTCTTTTCGAACATTGCTAGAAAATCATTTCAAAGAAAAATTATTACTTGATTATGCTGATACGCCTTTTGAGTATAACAACTTTATACGAAATAGTCTTGCTGTTACTAAGATGTGGCAGGCACGCCAATTAGAGCAACAATATGTTTGTGTTCATGGGCACTTTTTACCTATTAAATATCATTTTTTGAAAGAAAAAACCTTTCTAATTTGGTTGAGAGAACCCGTAGAAATGATCGTTTCTTTATATTATTATATTCAAAGGAAAGTTGATCCCAAAAAAAGAAAGGTAAAAAAATATATGGGGGATATGAATATTTCCTTAGAGGATTTCTGTAAAATAACCCACTTTCATAATATTTATGCTAAATATTTATGGGGAATGTCATTGGAGCAATTTGGTTTTGTAGGTATTACAGAAAATTATAATAATAGCTTAAATTTATTTGAAAAAATTTGTAATATTAATTTAATAAATAATCCCATTATAGAAAATGTCAATCCAGAAAAAAATTCATCAAATGATCGTTATGAAATAAGCGATAAATTGCGAAAACAAATTTGCGATTTTAATTATAAAGATGTATTAATTTACCAACAAGCTATTGAGCTTAACAAACGTTTAGAACAAAGGTATCTTTAATTATGAATTGGCAAGAAATTTGTGAACATCCCACATTGAGAGAATTGCCGTTTAAAGTTGAAACAAATCAATGGGGTAAAATTGAAATGTGTCCAGCCTCAAATGAACATAGTTTATATCAACTTTTGTTAATTGAATGGTTTTTGCGCCTTGCTCCCAATGGTAAGCCAGTTCCAGAATATAATATAGTATAATACCTAAAAACAAATGGGTAGTGATCAAATTGAGATGCTAGTTAAATCTATAATTTACTGAAAATAAACACAAAATATGCAAAACCATCTCTTGTTTTTGATCACTACCAACAAATGAACAATAGAGAAAGAGGAAAGAAAAGATGAGTTACGGATTAGAATTAAGAGAAAGGGTAATAGAGTTTGTATTGGAAGGAAAAACAATGCAAGAAGCGCATAAGACATTTAAAGTCCATTACAATACGATTTCAAAATGGTTGAATAGATATTTGGAAGAAGGATACCTCAATCCAAAAGAAGCCTATTGGCAAGCACCTGCTGGGGTATTGGATAGTGCATAATTTAGGATGATATGGTATAATGTGATATTAAGAAAAGAATAGAGG
>DYRG01000051.1 GCA_020718845.1 Thiomargarita sp. | reverse complement strand
ATTTCTCCATGATGAATCGCGCACAACGTTTTATATTTATCGTGCAAATCTCTCTTTAGGTTGATTAAATATTTTGGTGCAATTTCACCTACATTGCTTTTTTTTTGAAAGGGATGAGAAATAAAAAGTTATTCTTGATTGTTGTGTTTTCGGACTTGTGAGGTTTTATCAATATGCCAAGCCCCTCCATTTCCTCTTAAATCACAATCTTCTACCGTTGCTCTGCCATTGGCAAAAACCACAATTGCATTACTATTATTAGTAATTTTACAACGGCGAATGGTGGAATTTCCCCCTACGTCAACTGCTATTCCTATAGCATTACCAAAAACCTCACAGTCTTCGATTTGAGCTGTTGCTTGATCGAGAACAAAAATACCACTTTTATTTCCATCATGGATTTTGCAATACCGAACAATGGCTTGAGTTTCTTTATTAAAATACACACAAGCTAAAGAGTTAGAAGAAATATCACAATGTTCTAAAATTAACTTCCCTTGCGAAATAAAAACACCAGTTTTTTGGTCTTCTTCTTTAGCACGGCATTGAATAGCAAAGCCTTTTACGATTGCATAATCAGTTTCCATTGTAATGCAATCATCAGTGCTTTCAATACTGGGTGAACCATCAGCAATTAATTCAACTGTTTTATTGAGAATAATGCTTTCTTTGTATAGTCCTGTTTTTACAAGTATTTTATCGCCATTCTTTGCAATCTTCAAAGCAGAATTAATGGTCGGATAGTTACCATTTGGAGAAACGATCAAATCAGTTGTTTGAGACGTTGAAATAGGCTGAGAAACAGGATTTGAAATGATCGACGGCGTGGGAGGAATCCACAAATCATCATAACGACAATTAAACAAAAAGGGTAACGTTCCTCTTAATTGCCAACCCAAATATTTAGTGCCATCTATTTCAAAAAGTACGGGCACACCTTCGGGCGGCATACGACTACGATCAAAGAAATTAAGTGGACGCGGATCACATAACACTTCAAATGGATTGGTAATTAAAGCCTGTTGCATTTTCTCGGGCGTTAAAATCATTGCCGACGATAAAATATCTTGATTTAAAGCACGTTGTACTGGTTCAAGCGCGTCGTGAATTTGTTTGTGATCCCGATAAACTTGCTGCGTGGTTTGATTGGTATCAATAACGACTTGTAAATCAGGTGCATACAAAATACGCTCGGCAATTCTTTCAATCTTTTGATCTAACTTTTGAAATGCCGTTTCTCCATGATGAATCGCACACAACGTTTTATATTTATCGTGCAAATCTTTCGCACTGCTGATCCAACTCCCTACCGATAAAATCCGATCTAACGTTTCTAACATGATTTTTTCTCCTTAATTTTTTGCCTAAAATAATAGCATAAGAAAAGGGCAACGCGGTTGAATGCGTCAAGCAATATGAGTATTTTGTGCTATACTCATATTATTAGGTAATAAAACACGGATAACATCATGCAACCTCTTGAAAAAACTGGAAATATTTTGCCGTTATTGCATGAAATCCGCCATGCTTTGGAAGACTTATTGGCGACGGGACAAACGATGGTGATTGATTTGCAAGCGATGCCGTTCGCGCCGTCGGAACTTGTTGAATTAAAAGAAATTTTAGGCGTGGGTGAAGTGTCCGCTGAACTTCACGCTTTAGGTAAAAGCACGATTCAAGAAACTGCCTTTTCTGGCGCGTGGTGGATTGTGCATTTTAATATCGATGAAAAAATGATTTCTCAGACTATTGAAATTTGTCATATTCCAGCCATTTTAATGGCTCAACATGCGGATATACAAATGGGTTTGCAACAACTTTCCTCAACTCTCGGAGGTGTTTCATTATGAATCAACTTTCTTTAGAAGAACGCTTGCGTTTGCACGGGGTTTCTCGACGGGGTTTCCTCAAATTTTGTGCGGCGACTGCGTCGTTAATGGCATTGTCGCCCGCGATGATTCCGCGCATCGCTGCCGCGCTCGAAAATGCCAAACGCCCGTCGGTGATTTGGCTGTCTTTTCAAGAATGTACGGGGTGTACCGAATCAATCACCCGTTCGCATTCGCCCAGCCTCGAAAGCCTGATTTTTGATGCAATTTCATTGGATTACCATCACACCTTGCAAGTTGCGTCGGGAGATGCCGCCGAGCACGCCCGCGAACAGGCAATGAAAGATAATTGGGGCAAATATATTTTGGTCGTCGATGGGTCTATCCCGTTGGGAAATAAAGGATTTTCAACCATCGCGGGCATTAGCAACGTCGATATGTTGATTGAAACCGCGAAAGGTGCGGCGGCGATTGTGGCGGTGGGAAGTTGCGCGGCGTTTGGCGGATTACCCAAAGCGAATCCGAATCCAACGGGCGCAGTGTCTATCGATATGATTATTAAGGATAAACCGATCATTAATGTACCAGGTTGTCCGCCGATTCCAGTCGTAATGACAGGGGTTTTAGCGCACTTTTTAACCTTTGGAACATTGCCAGAATTGGATCATTTGAAACGTCCAAAAGCGTTTTATGGTCAAAATATTCACGACCGTTGTTATCGCCGACCGTTTTATGAACGCGGGCAATTTGCGGAAACTTTTGACGACGAAGGCGCGAAAAAAGGCTGGTGTCTTTTTAAACTCGGTTGCAAAGGACCGACCACTTACAACGCTTGCGCAACCACTAAATGGAACGGTGGCGTGAGTTTTCCGATTGAATCAGGGCATGGTTGTTTGGGTTGTTCTGAGCCGAATTTTTGGGATGCGGGCAGTTTTTACGCCCCATTATCGACACCGATTGGTCACGTTGCACAAAATGCGGGTTATGCGTTGGCAGCGGGTGCGTTGGCGGGCGCAGCGATTGGTTTCGCAAATAAACAAAAGAGCTCACAAGCCATTGAAAAACATGAAGAAATTACCGTTAATGATTTAATAAAAGGAGAAACCAAATGAACAGTGCAACATTTCTAATTTGGGTTCGAGAAACGGGTTTTTTAATTGCGTCATCGATCTTCATTATCGGTTTGACAATTCGTTTCTTTGAAATCTTTATGTTGGGAAGAAAAAAGGATTTGTCAGAACCCAAAGGTTGTGCAATGCGAGGTGGTTTCAAAACCATCTTCACACGCTTTCTTCCACAAGATAGCAATACCTTTCAACGTTCCTATTTCATTATCATTGCTGGATATGTATTTCATATCGGTTTGTTGGTTGCATTATTTTTGCTCGTCCCGCACATTGAATTGATTAGAGCAGCACTTGGATTTGGTTGGGTTGGATTACCAACGCCTGTGGTTGATTTTCTTACCGTATTGAGTTTAATTTCGATGTTAGCATTGTTATGGCATCGTTTAACCAATCCAGTTTTAAAAATGATTTCTGATGCAGGCGATTATACTGCGTGGATTTTAACCTTTTTACCTTTATTAACGGGCTATTTGGCTTACCATCATTTGTTTTTTGATTACACTTGGTTATTAGCATTTCATATTTTAAGCGCGGAGCTTTTAATGATTATGTTACCGTTCACTAAATTAATGCACACTTTTACCATTTTTGTTTCTCGGTTTTATGGCGGAGCAATTTCTGGACATAAAGGAGTACAAGTATGAGCGCGCCAACATTACAAAAAGGTTTGAATGCCTTTGCAGAACAAATAGATGCTCCCATTGCTTCATTCTTTAGTAGTTGTGTGCATTGTGGAATGTGTGCGGATGCGTGTTTGTTCTATACTGAAACGGGTAATCCTAAATATACACCGATTCATAAATTAGAACCTTTACGTCGTTTTTGGAAACAAGAATATACGTTAATGGGTCGTTTGAAAAAAGCCTTAGGTTTAAGCAAAGCAATCTCTGATGAAGAATTAGAAGAATGGAAAGAACTTCTTTATAATTCTTGTACTTTATGCGGACGTTGTTCGATGGTTTGTCCAGTTGGAAATGATTTGGCATACATGATTAGAAAAACCCGCGAAGGCATGGCAGCAAGTGGTCATGCACCTATAGATTTAGTCGGAGCAAGTAACCGTTCAGTCACGATTGGAAGTCCAATGGGTGTACGTTTGCCAGCATTGCAAGCCCAATCGAGAAAAGCCGCTAAAGAAACGGGATTAGACATTCCATTTGATCAAGTCGGTGCAGAATATTTGATTTTGCTGTCGTCAATGGAAATCATGAATTATCCTGAATATTTACAAGCAATTGCAAAAATCTTCAAACAAGCGGGTAAAACATGGACATTAGCATCGGACGCATTTGAAGCAACGAATTCAGGAATTCAAATTGGGGTTTCTGACATTGCAAGAGAATTGGTAAGTAGAGTTGTGAATGCCGCTGAAAAATTGCAAGTTAAAACTGTGATTAGTCCAGAATGTGGTCATGCTTATACCGCGATACGTTGGGACGCGCCTAATTTAATGGGTAGAAAACTTGGTTTCAAAGTGCGCCATATTTTGGAAGTGTTAGAGGATTTTCGTCAATCTGGTTTGCTCAAAACGGAAGGATTGGAAGAATCAAAAATAACCTTTCACGATCCTTGTCAAATTGCTCGACGCGGCGGCGTAATTGATGAACCTCGTCATCTTTTAAATTTAGTTTCAAATAACTTTGTTGAAATGAACGATCACGGTAAAATGAATTGGTGTTGTGGCGCGGGCGGTGGCGTGAGTGCAAATGAAGAAGCCCATGAAATCAAAATAAAGGTTTTTAACCGCAAAGTCACCCAGTTAAAAGAACTTAAAGTCGATACCTTAGTAACGGCGTGTGCAAATTGCCGCATTCAATTAGAAGAAGGCTTAGAAGAATATCAAATAGATTTACCGGTGGTTGGTTTAACCGAAATGATCGCTGAACATTTAGTAGAAACTAAATAAGGAGATAAGATCATGTTATCGATTACTGATGAAAAAACGTTTAAGCAAGCATTGAGCAACTTGGATATTCATCAACAACGAGTAGTGGGTGCATTATTTGTTGAAAGAGTCGCAGATTTATTTAATGATGAACGAGTTAAACGGGCGATCAAAATTGCTCAAAATGCGAGCGTTTCTGAAGATGAATTACAAAGCACTTACAAAGCAGCGCGTAGTGCAAGTATTGAAAGTTTTACCCGTTGCGGTGCAGATGGTGATTGGAAAGAACAAGCAAAACATTTTGTAGCAAATGCTGCCGCTGCTTGTGTCATTCCTGTTGAGCAAATTCGCAAAAATAATCCCGCATGGGAAGCCGCTATGAATAGTAGAATGGCGCGTAATTGTGAAACAATTGCAAATGAAGAAACATCAAACGAAGAAGACCAACATCAATATCGGGTGTTGTCTGAGTTTTTAACGCAATAATTGAGGAGCAATTGAAATGGCTGAACGTATTATCGTTGATCCGATTACCCGAATTGAAGGTCATTTGCGGATTGAAGCAACTTTAGAAGGAAATACCATTTCTCAAGCCTATTCTTCTGGCACTATGGTTCGAGGAATTGAAAATATTTTAATTGGACGTGATCCGCGTGATGCGTGGGCATTTGCACAACGCATTTGTGGCGTTTGTACATTAGTTCATGGTTTAGCATCCGTTCGATCAGTGGAAGATGCTCTAAAATACCCCATTCCACCCAATGCACAATTGATTAGAAATTTAATGAGTGGTGCGCAATATATTCATGATCATGTAATGCATTTCTATCATTTGCACGCATTGGATTGGGTGGACGTGGTTTCTGCGTTGAAAGCTGATCCGAAAGCAACTTCTGATTTAGCACAATCAATAAGTAGTTGGTCAAAATCCTCACCTGGTTATTTCTCAGATATGCAAAAGAAATTAAAAACTTTTGTAGAACAAGGTCAATTAGGGATTTTTGCAAATGCGTATTGGGGACATCCCGCGTACAAATTGCCACCTGAAGCAAATTTAATGGCAGTTTCTCACTATTTAGAGGCTTTGAATTGGCAACGTGATGTGGTGGCTTTGCACGCGATTTTTGGCGGTAAGAATCCTCATCCGAATTTCTTAGTGGGCGGGGTTGCGTGTCCGATTGATTTGAATTCAGATTCTGCATTAAATATGAAACGTTTAGCTCAAGTGCAAGACGTTATTCATAAAATGAAAGAATTTGTAGAACAAGTGTATGTGCCAGATACCTTAGTGATTGCAAGTTTCTATAAAGATTGGGCAAAGATGGGGCATGGTGAAGGGTTAGGAAATTTCATGACGTATGGTGATTTTCCCTCTAAAACAATTAATGATGTCGATTCGTTTCTATTTCCTCGCGGCGTGATCTTAAATCGTGATTTGTCGAAGATCGAACCTCTTGATTTAAATGATAAAGATCAAATTCAAGAGCAAGTTTCTCGTTCTTGGTATGATTATAGTGTGGGTAAAGAAAAAGGATTACATCCTTATCAAGGCGAAACCAAATTCAATTACACGGGTCCTCAACCGCCTTATAAACAACTTGAGATAGAAAAATCCTATTCGTGGATGAAAGCACCGCGTTGGAAAGGTAAAGCTGTGGAAGTAGGACCATTGGCGAGAATGTTGATGTTATATGCCACTAAAAATGCGCAAGCCGTTGAGTTGGTCGATTCGACATTGAAAAAATTAGAATTACCGATAGAAAGTTTATTTTCAACATTGGGAAGAACTGCCGCGAGAACGTTGGAAACAAAAATCATTTCTGATGCAATGCAAGGTTGGTTTGATCAATTGGTTGGAAACATTAAGAAAGGCGATACCAAAACCTTTAATGAAACCCTTTGGAATCCAAACACTTGGGCGAGCAAAGCGCAAGGGGTAGGTTTTATGGAAGCTCCGCGTGGTGGTTTGGCGCATTGGATTGTGATTGAAAACGGAAAAATTGTGAATTATCAAGCAGTTGTACCGAGCACTTGGAACGCTGGTCCGCGTGATGCGCAAAATCAAGCAGGCGCATACGAAATGGCGTTGGCGGGTCATCAATTACACGATTCAAAGCAACCCATTGAAATCCTTAGAACTATTCACAGTTTTGATCCGTGCATTGCTTGCGCAGTACATTTGACCGACACTGAAAATGGTAACGCGATAGAAATCAAAGTTTGTTAAATATTTCTTTAAAAAAGAGGTATTGGTGCATTTGCTAAATGATGGTCTTTATATTTCAAGAAATTAGAACAGGATTTCATTAGTGCATCACTACCGTTTTTTTCCATCCTTATAATGCCTGTTTTCCGCACCCTACTTCAATTTTTTGAGGCGTTCTTCGGCTAAACGAGCGGGGTTGGTGTTTGGAAATTCTTTACGAAGTTGCTCTAAAGTTTGACGTGCGCTAATTTTATCGCCTAACTCATCGTAACTAAAGCCAATTTTTAACAACGCATGGGATTTTTTCGGGCTGTCGGGATAGTTGTCGACCAATTTTTTGAATGCCGCCAACGCCCCCACAAAATCACGTTTTGCATAATACGCTTCGCCCATCCAATACTGCGCATTATCTGCGTAATCGCCCGTAGGTGATTGTTTTACAAAGGAATTAAACGCAGGAATCGCATTATCAAATTGCCCTCGTTGCAACAAATCAAATGCTTGTTGATAGTCAGGCGGCGCAGTAGTGGTTTTGGGATCGGCTAAAGAAAGTGCAGGTAAAACAGGCAGTTGCGTTGGTATTATGGGCGCAGGATTCATGCCCATTCCACCAGACATTCCCATATTTTCAGTCATACCCATACTTGTGATAGGTGAAATAGAGGGTGAGGGTGGAGTTTTCGAAAGATCAGTTTTGCCGAGTTTTTGTTCAATATCTCGTTGATTTTGTTGTAAAATCTTTAACTGATGGTTGATTTGTTCATTATCACCGCGTAATTGTCGAATGTCGCGCTGTAAATCTTTAATTAATTGATCTTGTTCAATTAAAGTTTGTGCGGTTCGATCTTGCGCATATCCGACGCTGCTGATCATCAAACTCAAAAAAATCAAATTTTTCATAAGGTTACTGCCCAAGGTAAATAATTTCAACTCGGCGATTGCGTTGCCAGCTACTTTCGTCATGACCTTCAGAAATGGGCTTTTCTTCACCGTAACTCAATGTATTTATTTGAATTTCTTGGACTCCCATCATTCCCAAATAGCGTTTTACCGATTGCGCCCGTCGTTCGCCGAGTGCCAAATTATATTCACGAGAACCGCGTTCGTCGGCATGACCTTCCAAACGCACTTTAAGTTGTTGATTTTTAGCTAAATAAGCTGCATTTGCATCTAAAATTTGACGCTGATCTTGCCGAACATCACCCACGTCAAAATCAAAATACACCACTCGATGTTGCGGAATGCCAGCAATATTTGCTTTAGAATCAGCGGATTGCGAGCCTTGACCATATTTTCCCGATGCAGCAATTGGGGCGGGTTCTAATTTTGCGTCACACGGCGGCGTGCATTCATTTGGCGTGGTCGCACAACCTGTTAAAAACAATGCACTTAATCCAAATATCAAGTTTTTCATACGAATGCTCCTAAAAAAATCATATCAAAAAGGTGCATTATACTTTCAAATGCTAGCAAACATTGTTCTTACTTTTGAAACAAACTTATTTGAGAGGAGGATCATCGGCTTGGGCATGGAGTTCGCAGCCATCCAAATTAGGAAGTTGCTCTATTTCACCGAAATTAGGGTCTTGGCGGCGCAAAGTTTCGCACATTCGATCCATCCGATGATCCACCGCGTGCAAATGATCTAAAATCCGATTGATCGCCGTTAAAACAGGATCGGGCATATCGTTCGATGTCCCGTACGCATCAAAACCGATTTTTTTAGCGGTTTCTAAACGACGTTTCTCGATCGCATCTTTCGGAATTTCAATGATTTTTGCTGGAATCCCAATCGCCGTCGCATTTTCGGGAACGGGTTTGACCACCACCGCATTCGAACCAATCCGCGCACCATCGCCGATCAAAATTGGTCCTAACACTTTCGCGCCCGCGCCAACCACCACGTTATTTCCTAAAGTTGGGTGACGTTTGCCTTTTTGCCAAGTCGTGCCGCCCAACGTAACCCCATGATATAACGTACAATCATCGCCGATCACCGCCGTTTCGCCGATCACCACACCCATCCCATGATCAATAAAAAAACGTCGCCCAATCGTCGCGCCAGGGTGAATTTCGATGCCAGTAAGCCATCGCGCCATCGCCGCCAAAAATCGTGAAAACCATCTCCATTCCCACAACCACAAACGATGCGTTACACGATAGAAAATAATCGCGTGAATACCCGGGTAAGTCGTTAATATTTCAAACGTATTTCGAGCCGCTGGATCGCGATCAAATACACAACTAATATCTTCTTTTAAATGTGAAAACATCGAGGCAAATTCCTTTTTTCCTTCGTTTCTTAACTTAAATTATCGGGCACTTTCGTTAAAAAACAAGTTTTAAACATCCGTTATTTATTTATGTCCCTAAACAAATCCAAAAATTTAATCTATAGTATTATACCTATAAAGAGATTAAAAGGCAGAGAAAGAGGAAAGAAAAGATGAGTTACGGATTAGAATTAAGAGAAAGGGTAATAGAGTTTGTATTGGAAGGAAAAACAATGCAAGAAGCGCATAAGACATTTAAAGTTCACTACAATACAATCTCAAAATGGTTAAATAGATATTGGGAAGAATTAGCAACACACACAGCTCAAATATGTAGGATATTAAAAGCGTTGGATATTACTTATAAAAAAAGACTCTAACATATTTGGAGCAAGATCAAGAAAAAATTAAAGAGTTTAAAGAATTATTAGAAAGTTTTCATGGCGATTTTGCACTGTATCTTTCCTGTCTTACCGCTTCCACTTCGGCGGTAATTTCTTCTAAATTTAATCCATCAGTTTTAATTTGATTTAGAAGTTGCTTAAATCGTGTTGAAAAGGTTTCTTTTTCTAATAATTTTAATAATTCGAGTTTTTCATCTACATTACATTGCTCAACGGCTATTTTGATCTGCGAAAAATCAACAGAAATGGACATGTTCATATTTTATCTCCTTTCAATAGTTGGTTTATTTGTTCTAATTGTGAAACTTGTTTTCTTAGAAGTTCGTTTTCTTTTTCTAAGGATTGTTGGATTAATTCAGCTTTTTCTAATTCGTGTTTTAAAATAAGTGTTTCGGTTTCTGAACAACCTATTGTCAAATTATTAAAATTTTTGTGATTCTTACCTTTTCCCGTTAAATTGTAGACATTCTTTTCATTTGTATTTGAATCGACTAATTCAGGAATAGAAATACCATATATATTCATATAACTGCCAAATATTTTTGCAAGTTGAGCAAGGCGAATTAAAGAAACATCAATTTCACCGCGTTCTATGCAGCCATAATTATTTTCAGACATTTTTAATTTACCAGAAACTTGAGGAC
The DNA here is from genome assembly GCA_020718845.1 of Thiomargarita sp. Taxonomy (GTDB): domain Bacteria; phylum Pseudomonadota; class Gammaproteobacteria; order Beggiatoales; family Beggiatoaceae; genus DYRG01. The sequence goes on along the minus strand of DYRG01000051.1, from coordinate 6,292 downwards.
GCGACCAATGCTTAATGCTGCGTAACTCTTTGATTTTATTACCAACCAGTTTTTTCAATGCTTCCTCATCCATAACTCACCTATGTATTTAATGTTTGACAGGTAATCTTTTTTAAGAAAGTTGCGTATTTCGTATTTTCTTAATATCTGTGATAATTTCTTCTAATGTCAAATTAGCAAATAGATTTTCACGATCTTTGGTATAGTTTCCTTGGCCCGTGTTGAATTGAGATAAAAAGCGCAACGTATCTACCACCCCTAATTCTCGGTTAAGAATACTAATAGCTTGGTGGGTAACATCATGTAAAGAACGGTGAGGAGCATTCATAAGCCTAGTTCCATTAATAATTGTAAAGGAGAAATAGCACAAGTATTTAGTTTTAAGGTTTGTGCTCGTTTTAAAAAGCGATCGTCGCAGGTACAAAAATAATCTGCATTTGCTTGCTCTGCTGTGGCTAAATGTAGCGCATCTAATGGTTTAATGCCATATTGCTGTAATTCATTAGCGCGTTGTTCTATAAAAGTATCTAATTTAATTTTAATGTCACTCAAAGCAAGCATTTCTAATGCATGGTGACGACGTTGTAAATTAGGAATTCGATTAATTTCATAAAGTAAAACTTCAGAGTTTAAAAGTACTATTTCTTTATTTTCTATTTTGTCTAACAAGGCTAAAATCGCTTCGGTTTCTAAACGAACACGAGCTTGTTGCTGATCATCTAATGGACGTTGTAGACTGCACGAATCAAGGTAAAGTTTCATCATATAGAAATAATTTCATTTATTTTCTTTTAAGCGGTTGATTTCTTCTAGTTGTGAAACTTGTTTTTTGAAATGCTCTATTTCTTTATCACGTTCTTGCAATAATAAATGGGCTTTTTCTAATTCGTGTTTTAAAATAAGAGTTTCAGTTTCTGAGCAACCTATTGTCCAATTATGAAAGTTTTTATGATTTTTTCCAGTTAAATTAAAAATATTTTTTTCATTTGTATTTGAATCGACTAGTTCAGGAATAGAAATACCATATATGTTCATATAACTACCAAATATTTTTGCAAGTTGAGCAAGACGAACTAAAGAAACATCAATTTCACCGCGTTCTATGCAGCCATAATTATTTTCAGACATTTTTAATTTACCAGAAACTTGAGGACGCGACCAATGCTTAATGCTGCGTAACTCTTTGATTTTATTACCAATCAGTTTTTTCAATGCTTCCTCATCCATGTCTCACCTATCAAATTGTATAAAAAACCAATAAAATCCCACAAAACACCAATTTTATTCACAAACATTCTTGTAGACTTATAAGCGTTTTATTTTCTTTGTTAAAAGCCTAAATAGATACTTAATTGCTGCTTTTCATTATGTTTAAGCAATTAAGTCGTCATTCTAGGTGTTTTATCACTATTTTGTCAAGTTTAGAACCTCACAGGAGGATGTAATGAAAAGAATATTGCACAGTATTATAATTTTACTGTCCTTAACTATTGCTTTAACTCAGCAAACTTATGCAGATAGCTTTTCGGCTACTGCATTAACGAGTAGATATTCTAGTTCGCCGTACGCGGGAGATAAAAATGCGTTTAAAGGCGATCTCGCAGGACAATGTACATGGTATGCGTATGGACGCGTTATTGAATTGGCTGAAAAAGGAGAATTAGACAGTCAAGCTGCCGCCTTATTGTATGCTGCTTTGTGGGGAAAAACGGGGCGCGACGCGAAAAATTGGCCTAATTCTAACTATGTGGGTGGAACGTGGCATTGCACATCTGTTACTCCGTTACCTATAGAAAAACGCCGAAAAGGGTTACTCGCTGTATGGAACTTTGGTGAGCATGGGCACGTCGGATTTGTAGAAGAAGTCAGTGCAGATAAATCACAGTATCGTCTTTCTGATTTCAATTACTACAATGATACAAACTATCGAGAAAAATGGTATCCATTTGTTGGTAACGATAGTATTGGGGGAGCTTATCCTTGTTTTTATGAGCTTCCCTTACCATCCACGGGTAATGCTAGTCTTACCTATTTCGACGGAGCTGGATCATTAATTTCTCCTTCTCAATCAGGTTTTGGAGCAAATACAGATATTGCTAATATGCACGCAAATCCTAGTAGAACATCAACGGCGGTATTTCAGTTTTTAAATTCTTCGGATCAGTGTCACCATGTTGATATTTCTTCTTCGCTTAGTGAAGCAATTATCCAAGTAAAAAATTGGGGTGATCATGAAATTTTAACTGCTTACAAGGGAGCATTGCCTATAAGCGTACCCAGTCAAGGTACATGGACGGTTGTTGCTGTAACGTCTACCCAGCCTCTCACCACTGATTATGTATCTGTTAGAGCGAAATGTAAGACATCCTCTGATCCACTTACATCCAGCTATCATAATCGCACGGCATTAGATATGAAATTAATTCCTCTTGATTCAGATTATTACTGGACTGGTACAGGCTCAATTATGTCTTTTCTAGGAAGCGGCACAGGAAAAACAAGTGATTTTGTTCCTACATTTTATTCTCATAAATCTTTAAGTAGCTTTCAGTGGTATGCTTCGAGTTCCTGTAGTAAGTTAACAATTTCAGGTGGTTCTGGATCAACATCACTCTACGGCGATAATGAAGTTGCTATAAAGAATTGGAGCAGAAATAAAGATGGTTGGGGTGGTAATTTATGTAGTAGTCTACCATGTACAATCTCTCGCCCGAATAGCATTGATGACTTTTACATTGTAAAAGTAAAAACTAATGCAAATGCTACGGGTGGCTCTTTGTCTGCCGAGTGTACAAACTAATTAACAATTAACTCTTTCTTTTCTATTAGAGAAGAAAGAGTTTTTGTTTTTACAAATGGAGATTTTTTCAATGAAATTATATTTAGTCACTAGCGTGTTTTTAATGATGCATTCGTTTTCAGTTTATGCTGCTTGTAGTTTTGATACTCCTGCACAATGTACCACTGAGTCCGAATGCAAATTTCAAAAATTAACTTGGGCAAATGGTATTTGTACTGATGGTTCTACACCTATTCCAACTACAGTTAATTTAGCGATTACACCACCAACAAATGGTGAAATTAAATGCGGTGATAATGCAGATCAAACTTGCCCAACAAAACCGACCAAGGATACACCTGTTAAATTAACTGCAAAACCAAGTGCAGGTTATCAATTCAAAAATTGGGATAGTAATAGTGCTTGTGCAGGTCAAACAACATCAATTTGTTCTTTAACAATGAGCACAGATAAAACTGTTTCTGTTGTTTTTGAAATAATACCTGTTTGTAGTCCAACTACTTTATCTGCTTGTACACTAGATAATTGTGCAACTTTAGGTAATGGTGTTTGGAATGCAGTCACAAATGTTTGCGAAGTTAAAACAACACCTGTTTGCAGTTCAACTACTTTATCTGCTTGTACACAAGATAATTGTACAACTTTAGGTAATGGCGTTTGGAATACAACCACAAATGTTTGTGACGCTAAAACAATACCTGTTTGTAGTTCAACTACTTTATCTGCTTGTACACAAAGCGATTGTGCAACTTTAGGTAATGGTGTTTGGAATACAACCACAAACGCTTGCGAATTTAAAACAACGCCTGTTTGTAGTTCAACTACTTTATCTGCTTGTACGCAAGATAATTGTGCAACTTTAGGTAATGGTGTTTGGAATACAACCACAAATGTTTGTGACGCTAAAACAATACCTGTTTGTAGTTCAACTACTTTATCTGCTTGTACACAAAGCGATTGTGCAACTTTAGGTAATGGTGTTTGGAACACAGCTACAAATGTTTGTGGTGCTAAAACAATACCTGTTTGTAATTCAACTACTTTATCTGCTTGTACACAAAGCGATTGTGCAACTTTAGGTAATGGTGTTTGGAACACAGCTACAAATGTTTGTGGTGCTAAAACAATACCTGTTTGTAATTCAACTACTTTATCTGCTTGTACACAAAGCGATTGTGCAACTTTAGGTAATGGTGTTTGGAACACAGCAGCACAAATACCGAGCTGTGTAGTAAAACCAGACTTAGAACCATTAGAGGCGTTAGCAATTAATAAAGCTGGGGCATTAGAAACGCCAAAAGCGTTATTTTTTGGTGGTGCAAGAAAAGGAACAAGTGTTTCTCAAACCTTTTCACAAGGCGAAACAATAAGTATTGATGGCGTTGTTTTTCCTGAAACCGCTCACCTTAACCAACTGGTTGATGTAATTGTATTAGGTCGCCATGTGCCCGCCCTTTCTGCTGGTCAAACTGTTGATGATTGCAATCCTCAAACAGGTGATTACTACATTAACGTTAAGAACGGTAGTTATCGTGATAATTACTGTAGTTTGGATATAATTAGCACAAAGGATGTTATTCAACAACACGGTAATGCGTTATTTGAAGAATTGTGCAACTCTGCAAGCAAAACTTGGAATCCAGAAGGAAAAACTTGCGGTGGAGAACTGCTTGCAAATGCTCTGCAATCTAGTTGGTTGAATGAAGCCTATTGTAAAAGAATCAAGGGTTCATGGAATACATCAAGTCTAACATGCAATGTGTGCAACTCTTCTCTTGAGAACACGTTAGACAAGGATTTAATCCGTCGTAGCATTAGTGTACAAACCTATTGGAATCGCTGGAGTGGCAAATTAAATGATTTAAAACCCCTTGCAAGTGGTTTTTTGAGTGAAAGAACTGAATTAACGGGTTTGTATATGGACACGCTTAATTACACGGGTCACGTTTGTATTAACTTTGGTTATCGTTTAGAGAACGGCACAATTGTTTTTAATGGTAATCCTATTAAATATCACGTTTCTCAATAAACCATCATTTTAAATTAAAAAAAAGCCTCGATCTTGAAATAAAAGGTCGAGGCTTTTTTTATGTTCAAATTTGAAGTTTTAGCTTTTAACGCAATGGCAATCGGAAAGGGTTGATAATGATTTGTTGATAAACCAGTTTTGAAACCATTTTGGGCGGCATATTTAAAACTTGCTTAAATAGAGGAAGTTTCTCCCAAGCGTCTTTTAATCCTTTAGGTGAATCTGGTTCTTTAAATGGGTTGATTTGTTCTAAAATATAGCGATATTACACCACTCAAAAATGCTGGAGCGCCTGTTTATAGGGGTTTTCACCTTAAAAATATCTACAAGAGTTATCATATTGCACCTTTGATGGAAAACTTACAAAAATGATTTGTGGAATCGAGAGAAAGTAAAGGTAATAAATGAGTTATAATCGGAGAATAATTTTAGAAAATATTTAAAGAAACATAGAGAAAGATTGATTAATTATCATGAGCATCAAACATTGGAATGAAAATCTTTGGATGTTCCCCACCACCAATTTTTATATTGCCATAAATTATTAAGTATAGTAAAATAAAAAAGTTTTGATTACACAATTTTAAGGAGGAAAAATGTTAAAAATATTAACGGGAATTGCATTAGCAAGTACTTTAATTGTTCCAGCGTATGCGATTGATGATCAAATGATTTTGCAACAATTAGAAACCTTAGGAAAGCATAAATTAGCTTTTCCTTTAGCTTATCAATTAGCGCAAAAACAGGATAATTACGAGGTTTGGCATAATTTAGCTAAACAATACAATGAGTTAGATACTCAGTTTGCTGCGTATTTACAAGCGTGGAAAAAAGCCGAGCAAATTAATACGCAAGAAACGTATGAAAAATTCTTAGAATTGCGTCCAGATTCGATGTTTAATTTAATGCCAATTCATCGAATTTTTGAATTGGTGAAAGCGAAAAACTCCATTGAAGACTACGCCAAATTCATTGAAAAATTTGGAGAAAAATTTCCCATTGCGATTGAGTTTATCGCTGCGTTTAATAAAATCCAAGAACTTTCTTTTGAAAAAGCTAAACAAGTCAATACAGTTGAAATTTTTGATGACTTTATTAAAACTTTTCCTGATGCACCACAAACAAAAGAAGCCATTGAAATTTCTTTTAATTTAGCAAAAACTAGAATTGAAAAAGAAATTGATTCTAATCCTGAAAAATTAGAGAAAACGGCAGATAAACTATATGGAGAAGCGCGTAGAATTCAAGATGAATCTGGTTGCCAACCTAAACAATATCAAACCAAAGAATGTAAGCGTGAATTATTTTTGCCCGCACTTCGTAATTATACGTTGCTCAAATTACCCTTGTTTGATAGCACAGCATCTGCAATAAAAATGCGCGATCGTGAAGAAAAAATTGCTTTTGAAAATGCGTTACTAGATCAACAAAAACGCATTGAAAATAGCATTCATGAAATGAAA
>DYRG01000024.1 GCA_020718845.1 Thiomargarita sp. | reverse complement strand
TGCGTACCTTGCCGCTCTTTAAATATATCCTATCACTACATTTTGCATCACTACCTAAAAAACAAGAGGAAGAAGACCATCATGTTCACGTCTGCAAAGAATGATCGAATTATTTTAAATGCCCTTTTACTTATCTTTAATAAAAACAAAGGTTTAGCAACACACGCTCACACGGGTTATGCGAGCCTTAATCAACTTAAAGACGAAACGGGTTTGAGCAAACCTTACATTATAAATCGTATTAACTCGTTGATTGCCAATGGTTTTCTTAAAAAAGAATCCGACATCGCCGATCATGGTGGTTATTTGACTAATTTCTTTACGCTTCTAAAACCCGTCTTACCTTTAACGCCATTAGAAATCGATCAACTTGCTTTGCTAAAACATAAAAAACAAACACCCAAACCGCTTTCTTCTAATCAAATCTAACTCGCTAAAACGATAATTAAACCTGACAGGTTTTCGAAACCTGTCAGGTTTTTGTGCGCTATTTTTTTTATAATTAAAACAACTACCTAGTTATTACTACCCTAGTACTAACTACTCTAGTTATTACCATCTAGTAATAAACAGTTAGTAATAACCACCTCCTTTTTATTTCAAATAAAATTTTATATCATTTACCCATCTACTCAAATGATTTTGATAGATATTAAATTTTATTTTTTAATAAGGAGTTAAACATGAAATTTTCTAAGAAACCCTTGTCGCTCGTAAATTACCTAAAAGTGGCGACGATTGGTTTGAGTATTGGTTATATGACATTACCTATGTCAGCGTTTGCTGAAGAACCCATAATAACTACATTTGTTGAAGGCTCTCTAGGTGCGTTGCGCATCGATAGTCAAGGCAATTTCTATGCTGTAAATATGTGGAACTGTACTGTTCACAAGATTACCTCGGCGGGTGTGGTTTCTACCTTTGCTGGCATGTCTGGACAATGCGGCTTCTCCGGTGACAACATTCCTGCTACGCAAGCTAAATTGAATCAACCTAACAATCTCGCCATCGATAGCCAAGATAATGTTTATATTGCAGATTATTACAATCACTGCGTTCGCAAAGTGGATAAAGCTACCAACATTATTACTACATTTGCGGGCAAATGCGGACAAGCGGGATTCCCAGGTGAAGGTGAAGGTGGTTTGGCAACAAACGCAAAGTTATTGTGGAATCACGGCTTAGGCATTGATAAATTTGACAATGTTTATGTCGGTGGCGATGAAGGTCACACCATTCGCAAAATTCATCACACCACCAAAATTATTACCACCATCGCAGGCGCGGGCGGTTGGGGAAGTTCGGGTGATGGCGGAAAGGCGTATGCGGCAAGGTTGGGGACTCCTGTCGGAATTAATTTTGACGAAAGTAACAATATGATCATTGCGGATAATGCCGCCAATCGAATTCGCAAAATTACCGCGCTTTCGGGAAGCAACGCCAACGGCAATATTCAAGATGGGATTTCTGGCGACGACACTATTAGCACACTTGCAGGTGCAACTTGCCCGCATGGGTATGGGGCGTGTGGATTTGGGGGCGATGGTCAACAAGCACTAAATGCCCAAATCAACCAACCAGAAACCGCTATTCCTGATCATTTGGGTAGAGTTTTTATTATGGATTTAGCTAATTTCCGCGTTAGGATGATTGACCAAAATGGCATCATGTCAACAGTAGCTGGAACAGGTAGCAACACTTTTACTGGGGACGGCGGTCTTGCAACCCAAACTGGCATCGGTGCTCCAAATAGTGGCGTATTTGATAAGGAGGGTAATTTTTACTTTTCTGTAGGTGACCGCATTCTCAAAATAAAGTTGTTATCTCCAACTATGTGTAGAAATCCTGCGGTGTACGATATTAATACTGGGGTTGTGACTATTCCAAAAATTGATGTTCCTATCCTTGATCCTTTTAGTGGAACACAAAGTGGAATCGGTGTTTTTTCAGGTGGACTTTATAAGTTAGCTGGTATTGATGATTTTCGAATTACTAGCTTTAATTTTCTCAATTATATTCCAACGCATGATCCAACACACGCTTATTACCAATACAATGATGGGATTTATGGAAATGGTGGAAAATTAACTTTATGTGCTTCTGTTCCACAAGTAATTGTTCTTCCTCCAAATATAATAATTCCAGCTCCACCACTTTTGTTTTATGTTGTGATGCGTCACCTTGCGGTTGATCCTTCAATTTTACACCTTGAAAGTGCTCGACAAATTCATTAAGTTTTAGGATAAAAAACCTGTTAAGTCTTGATTTGAGATTTAGCAGGTTTTTTATTTTGTAAGGTTTGCAACAATCGAGAATTATTTTGTGTGATTTTGGACTTTTTGTATATTAAAAAAGTCAATAAAATCAAATAATTATAGATTGGAATGGGTTTTGCCGAGTTCGACATAAATTGATTTTTTAATGGGAGATCGCGGCATCATGCAAACTACAACAACTTCAAGCGGTTGCAGCAAATCAAGCTGCGGCAGTTCTGCGCAACAAATGGCGCATCTACCTGATTTGATTCGGGAAAAAGTTCACAATCACCCCTGTTATTCTGAATCCGCGCATCATCATTATGCTCGAATGCACGTTGCGGTTGCGCCTGCGTGCAACATTCAGTGCCATTATTGCAATCGTCGTTATGATTGTGCGAATGAATCGCGTCCGGGTGTGGTGTCGGAATTATTACAACCCGATCAAGCAGTTAAAAAGATTTTAGCGGTCGCGTCGGCAATCCCACAAATGACCGTTGTCGGCATTGCGGGTCCCGGCGATCCGTTGGCGAATCCCGAACGAACAATTTCGACTTTTCGAGCGTTGGCGGAAATTGCCCCCGATATTAAATTATGTTTGTCGACAAATGGACTCAATCTTCCGCAGTATGTTGATGAAATTTTTAAATTAAAAGTCGATCACGTCACGATCACGATTAATTGCATCGATCCCGACGTGGGCGCGAAAATTTATCCTTGGATTTTCTGGAAAAACAAACGCATACGCGGAAAGAAAGCCGCTGAAATTCTCATTCAACAACAACAACTTGGCTTAGAAATGTTGGTCGAGCGCGGTGTGTTGGTGAAAGTAAATTCAGTAATGATCCCGGGTGTAAATGATCAACATCTTCAAGAGGTTAGCAAAACCGTCAAAGCCAAAGGCGCGTTTTTGCACAATGTGATGCCGTTGATTGCTGAAGCCGAACACGGGACGTTTTTTGGGTTGATGGGACAGCGTTCGCCAAGCCACGAAGAGCTACAATCCCTTCAAGATCAATGTGCTGGCGATATGAACATGATGCGGCATTGTCGACAATGTCGTGCGGATGCGGTCGGAATGTTGGGCGAAGATCGCGGCGCAGAGTTTTCGTTGGACAAAGTTGCTGATTTAGAAGTGAATTATGCCGAAGTGATGGAAAAACGGGCGAAAGTTCACGCGGAAATCGAACAAAAACGCAACGTCGCGGCGGTGATTCCTTTACAAAAAATTACCCGCATCAAACGTCAAACGCGCCCTGTTTTAATGGCTGTCGCAAGCAAAGGACAAAGTCTTATAAATCAACACTTTGGACACGCGAAAGAATTTTTAATTTATGAAGGTTCGAGTGAAGGTGTGCGTTTTGTGGGGATAAGAAAAGTCGCTCAATATTGTGAAGGAAGTGAAAGTTGTGGAGAAACCGAATTCACATTACAAACTACTTTAAAAACTTTGCAAGGTTGTGAAGTGGTATTGTGTTCAAAAATCGGTTTTGAACCTTGGAGCGAATTAGAGAAAGCGGGCATTAAACCTGATAACACTCACGCATTTGAAAATATTGAAACTGCGGTTGCAGATATGTATCAAAAAATATTAGAAAGTGGGCTGTTAATAGAACAGATTTCTGAGGTGGCGTGATGGCATTGCAAATTGTTGAAAAATGCACGAATTGTTGGGCGTGTATGCCGTTATGTCCAACTGAAGCAATTTATGAAGCAAAACCTCATTTTTTAATCGATCAAAAGAAATGTACCGAATGTGAAGGACATTTTGCTGATCCTCAATGTGCAAACATTTGTCCGATTGAGGAAGCAATTGTGAATGCGTTTGGAACACCGTTTAATCCTTTGGGTTCTTTAACGGGAATTCCACCAGAGAAACTTGCTTCCGCAATGGCAGAAATCCAAGCGAGGTAATATTTATGGCAGAAGTTTTGTTTTATGAAAAGGTTGGCTGTGGAAATAATACTAAGCAAAAACAATTGCTTGAGAAAGAAGGGCATCAACATTCATCGTGTAAAGAAACTTAGGAAATAATTATGTTCACCATCGATAATCAACACGCGGTTAAAATTGCCAATGAGGTGTATTGGATTGGTGCATTAGACCCTGATTTGCGAGTATTTGATATTATTTTAAAAACCGCAAATGGAACGACCTATAATGCGTATTTGGTGAAAGGTGAAGATGGCGTTGCGATTATCGATACGGTGAAAGAACAATTTTCAGAGGAATTTTTTAAGAAAATTGAGGAAATTACGACTTATGATCAAATCAAATACATTGTTTTAAATCATTTAGAACCCGATCACACGGGCGCATTGCCAGAATTATTGCGTCGAACACCACAAGCGAAAGTTCACATTTCTCCGCGTGGTTTGTCGATGTTGAAAGGTTTAATTAAAAATGAGGAGTTTAAAGCCCACCCCGTTAAAACGGGAGATTCTATTAGTTTAGGTAATAAAAAACTCTATTTTTTTACGACTCCTTTTCTTCATTGGCCCGATACCCAATGTACTTATTTAGAAGAAGAACAAATTTTGTTTTCTGGAGATATTTTTGGGTGTCATTTCTGCGATGGACGTTTGTTTAATGATGTGGTGGGAGATTTTCGTTTCTCATTTGAATATTATTATGCGCATATCATGCGACCTTTCAAACAGCACGTTTTAACCGCTTTACAACTTATAAAAAACCTTCAAATTCAATTAATTGCACCCGCGCATGGACCTATTTTAAGAGATCGACCTTTAGATTACATTGAACGTTATAAACAAATGTCGACCCCGCGTTTGAAAAATGAATTAAATCAAGAGAAAAGTTTGTTAATTTTTTATTTAAGTTCATATGGAAATACCGCTAAAATGGCACAAGCCGTTTATCGAGGTGCAAGCACTGTCGAAGGGGTAAGAGCTTCTTTGTTTGATTTGCAAGGTGGAGAGATTTCTCCATTTGTAGATTTAATTGAGGAATCTGATGCGTTGGCGTTTGGAAGTCCAACTATAAATGGCGATGCGGTGAAACCTGTTTGGGATTTGTTAGCTTCGTTAGCATTAATCAATACAACGGGCAAATTAGGCGCGGCATTTGGGTCGTATGGTTGGAGCGGCGAAGCAGTGCGAATGGTTTCCGACCGTTTAAGGGGTTTAAAACTGCGCGTGCCATTAGAAGGTTTGCGAGTCAAGCTCATCCCCACCGATCACGAATTGCAAGAATGTGAAGCCTTTGGACAACAATTAGGCGAATTGCTCACCCACACTGGTGCATTTTCTGAACGCCGAGAAATCGATTTAAGTGATTTGAATTAATGGTAGGAAACGATAGGAGATGTTTAAAGAGCGGCATCAATGATCCAAGATAGTTGATGAGTTTCTTAAAAAAAGTTAAAGTCAATATGAACTACTAGCAATTAATCTATATATGATGTAATACTGCTATAGGTGCATGGGCATAAAAAAAGCGCGATCCGAAGATCACGCTCGTAAAGCCTTAAATTAATTAGGCTTTTTTCTTAGCAGCTTGAGAGGCGGCATCCATGCCTTTTTCCACCCAAGCGGCTAAATCGCTGCGCGTTTGCGTCAATACATCCATGGTTTGACGCGCGTTTTCCATCATTTTCTCGCCGAAATCCTTGGCTAATTTAGCTTGTAAAGCCACCACGTCCTGTGCATTTTTAACTTCGCCGATGTTTTCCATTTGTTTGGACATTCCTTCAACATAAGCGTTTGCTGCCGCCATTTGACGTTCGGTTAATTTGCTCATCATCGAGGTGTTGATTTCGCCCAATTGCTTTAATGATTCCATAAAGCCTTTGTTCATTTCAGTCCATTGTTGGAGCATTTCATTTGATTGCATGGCATAAGTCCTTGTCAGTTGTTGGGTTAAAATATGCGGATTTGATGCAGTGCACAATAAGCCAAAAAACGACCCCTGTCAAGCGTTTAACGCCCAAAAATCAAAAAAATTGTGCAGGTGCAGCAAAAGCAAAAAAAGTTGATCTCAAAAAATAATGCTAAACTTAAATTTTTAGGTAAAACAACTTTAGGATGGAGTTATGCCTCATTATCAAACGCAAGATATTTGTAACCTCGCACTGGTTGGGCAAAGCAGTGCGGGCAAAACCACTTTAACCGAGCGCTTATTATTACAAGCGGGCGTGATTAATCATCTCGGTGATGTTACGAAAGGAAACACCGTTAGCGATTTTTCTCCGCTCGAAAAAGAACACGGTCATTCGCTCGCAGCATCATTAGTCAGCCTCGATCATAATGGTAAGCATATCAATATCTTAGATACTCCTGGGAAACCAGATTTCTTTGGTCATACCTTAAGCGTTCTTCCAGCGGTTGAAACCATTGCCGTTGTAATTGATGCTCACACGGGTATTGATATGGTCACGCGCAGAATGTTAGAAAGCGCGGCTTCGTTGAAATGGTGTCGGATGATCATCATTAATAAAATCGATCAAACCGATTTGAATTTAGAAGAATTAGTTGAAGAAATTCGAGAAGAATTTGGCGGAGAATGTTTGCCGATCAATTTACCCGCAAATAATGGAACAGAGGTTGTGGATTGCTTTTTTACACCTGATGGACATTCTGATTTCTCATCGGTTTCAAAAGCGCATAATCAAATCATCGATCAAGTCGTGGAAGTTGACGAAGCATTAATGGAATTATATTTAGAGCAAGGTCAAGCCTTAAACCCAGAGCAACTTCACGATCCTTTTGAGAAAGCATTAAGAGATGGACATTTAGTGCCAATTTGTTTTGTATCTGCACAATCTGGTGCGGGTATTCAAGAGCTTTTGGACATTATCGAACGTTTAATGCCAAACCCATTAGAAGGCAATCCACGACCCTTTTTAAAAGGCGAAGGAAAAGAGGCACAACCTTTTGTTTTAACTGCAAAAGATGACGATCATGTAGTTGCTCATGTTTTCAAAGTTACTGCTGATCCGTTTTTAGGAAAACTTGGTTTATTTCGGGTTCATCAAGGTACAATTACCAAAGAAAGTCAGTTATTTGTCGGCGACGGAAAGAAACCTTTTCGAGTCAATCATTTGTTTAAATTATTAGGTAAGCAACAAGTTGAAATTTCTAAAGGAATTCCTGGGGATATTTGTGCGGTTGCAAAGGTTGATGTCTTGCATTTTGATGCGGTTTTACACGATTCGCATGATGAAGATTATTTGCATTTGAAATCCTTACCTTTTCCTGAACCGATGTATGGTTTGGCGATCATTACCAAACGTCAAGGCGATGAGCAAAAAATCAATTCAGCTTTGCAACGTTTAGCGGATGAAGACCCTTGTTTGCAAATTGAGCATCATGTGGATTTGAATGAAACGGTTTTACGGGGTTTGGGCGAATTACATTTGCGCATTACGTTAGAAAGATTGCAACGCGAATTTAATATCGATATTGACACGCGTCCGCCGAAGATTGCGTATCGTGAAACGATTAGTAAAAATGCTGAGGCTTTTCATAGACATAAGAAACAATCGGGCGGTGCGGGACAATTTGGAGAAGTGCATTTGCGGATCGAACCGTTAAAACGCGGGGAAGGGTTTGATTTTGTTGATGAAATTGTCGGCGGGGCGATTCCTTCACAATATTTACCTGCGATTGAAAAAGGTGTTCGCCAAGTCCTTGATTCTGGAGCAATTGCGGGTTACAAAATGCAAGATATTCGCGTAATTGTATTTGACGGCAAACACCATCCTGTTGATTCTAAAGAAATTGCGTTTGTATCGGCGGGCAAAAAAGCCTTTTTAGAAGCGATTAAAAAAGCCACGCCTTTAGTGTTAGAACCCTTAGTGAACGTTGAAATCATTGTTCCAGAAAGCAACATGGGCGCAATTACGGGCGATTTGGCGAGCAAACGCGGTCGAGTTTTAGATTCAGGCGGACGAGTTTCTAACATGGTTGTTATCCGCGCAGAAATCCCTTTAGCCGAATTAAATGATTACACCACGCGCTTGAAATCAATGACGGGCGGACAAGGCTATTTCACAATGGAATTAAGCCGTTACGAAGCCGTTCCTCTCCCGATCCAACAACAAATCTGCTCACTTTACAAACCCAAAGACGACCAAGATTAATTTAACAAACAGAAAAGCCGATACTATATTTTTATATCGGCTTTTTTTGAGGAAAATAAACAGTAAAAGTAGATGAAAATAAATATCTCAAAAATATAATTGATCTACTTAAAAAATAGTGTAATAACTATTTCATATTTTGATAACAAATCACTTGTCCAAAACTTAAACCCGCATCATTCATTGGAATTTGAGAAGGAATAAAGGTTTTAAAATCAGCTTTTTCTAATAATTCCACTGTGGATTCGGTTAATAAACGATTTTGAAAAACTCCTCCGCATAATCCCACATAATTTATTTTTAGTTCTTTTGAAAGCTGTTGAGTTGTATCGAGAATAACTTGCGCTAAACTTTGATGAAAAATGCTCGCTCGTTCAGAAATGTTTTTTTTACCATTTAAAAGCATGGAGATTAAAGGAAACCAATCTATCTCTTTTATTTCATTTCTTTCTATAATAGGTAAATGAGTTGAAATAGAAATTTTATGAGCAATATTTTCCAAATACATCGGGGCTTGCCCTTCAAAGGAAGTTTCTTGCAAAATATTGAGCAAACTTGCCGCTCCATCAAATAATCTTCCTACCGCGTGCGTGGTTTGACAATTTAGATTTTTCTTCCATGCTTGAAATACTATTTCTTCAGTTTGAAAGGGTAAGTTGCTCTCCCAACATAATGCCGCCGCGCTTCTCCAAATTTGTTTGCTAACGATTTCTCCGCCGATTAAACGAAAAGGTTTGAAAGTTGCGACTCGTTTAAAATAATCCTTTGAATAATAAAAGGTTTCTCCGCCCCACAAATTGCCATCTTCACCTAATCCCACGCCGTCCCAAGTAAAAATTAAACCGTTGTCTTGATTAATTTCACCCATTAAAGCCGCTGCATGTGCTTGATGATGAAAGATTTTTTGGACGGGCAAACCCGATTTCATCGCCCAACGTGTGCTCGCGTAATTTGGATGCGCATCACAAAGGATTTTTTGTGGGGTAATTTGATAAAGTTTTTGATAATTTTCAATGAGTTGTGTAAAAATTGATATACTGCGCGGGCTGGTTAAATCGCCAATGTGCGGAGAAATCACCGCACGATTTTCCCATGCTAAACAAATGGTATTTTTATTGTGTCCGCCAACCGCCAACACGGGATGCGGTAATTTGTGAGGTAAATCAAGCTCTAACGGCGCATTGCCGCGTCCCAAACGCAACGGACGAGGTTTGCCCGCAATCCACCGAAAAACTGGATCGTCAGCGGGGCGTTCAATCGGGCGATTATGATGCAAAAAACTATCTGCAATATGGGATAATTTGCGCTCGACTTCGTGATTTTCTGTTAAAACAGGTTCGCCGCTAATATTGGCGGAAGTTGCAATTATCGGTTTACCAAGTTTTTGAATTAAAAGATAATGTAAAGGGCTATAAGGTAATATTACGCCGATTTCGTTTAAATTGGGTGCAACGTGCTCAGAAAGATCAGAAAAGTGTTTTTTATCGACTAATAAAATCGGACGCAATGGACTTTGTAAAAAATCACTCTTTTCTTTATTTAAATCAACAGCTAACATCATGATCGCTAAAGGTTTATGCGGACGAGGCTTTTTTAATCTTAGTCGTTGAATTGCTTGATTATTTGTTGCATCACAAATCAAATGATAACCGCCAATTCCCTTAACCGCTAAAATCTTACCATTTTGTAATTCTGAAATTGCTAAGTCTAAGGCTTGCTTACCTTTTTTATCATTAAATTGAATTTGAGGACCACAATCTGGACAAGCAATGGGTTGAGCATGAAAACGTCGATTTAAAGGATTTTCGTATTCCGCCCGACATTTCTCGCACAAAGGAAAATCCGCCATCGTGGTATTTGGACGATCGTAAGGAAGTTTTTTAATTAACGTGTAACGCGCCCCGCATTGCGTGCAATTAATGAAAGGATATTCAAATCGCCGATCGTGCGGATCATTTAATTCTTTTAAACATTCTAAACAAGTAAAATAATCAGGCGGAACATGGACTTGAATTTCTCCACTCTCATTACTTTCCAAAATTTTGAAATGATCTAAAAAAGAAGAGATTTCTTTAAAAGTTGCTTGATCTAAAATAGGTTTTGCTAAAGGTGGACATTTGTGAATAACATCTTCTAAAAAATGTTCTAAATCAATAAGTTGCCCTTGAATTAAAATAAAAACTTGTCCGATGCGATTTTGAACCCAACCTTTCAAATGATATTGTTGTGCCAAACGAAACACGAACGGGCGAAAGCCAACGCCTTGAACTTGCCCAGAAATCATGAGGTTACATTCGTGCTGCGATGCGGTCATTTTACTTGCATTGAAATAAGAATTAACGTTATTATAACCCAAATTTCTTAAAGAGAGGATTCGCGCTATGAAATGGTTAGTAATAATAATGATGGGGAGCATTTTCCATTTCGCTTTTGCAATGGATAAAACCGAAGAAAATTGCGCAGGTGTTAAAGGAAGTGATAATCCACAATGTGAGCAAAAATTATATCAACAAAGCGATCAAGCCTTAAATAATGTGTATAAGAAACTGATTGGAAATGCTAAATTAAAACCCGCATTAGCCAGTGGACAGCGTGCGTGGATTTCTTATCGAGATGCGCATTGCAGTGCGGTTGATAATTTACAAAATAAATCACGAGCAATTTGTTTAATGGAAACTACCGATCGTCGGGTTCAAACATTGCAAAAAACCTATCAAACTCAAGATGCGAATGTAATTAATGAAAGCGCGCCAGATTTCAAAGCAATTGATGCGCAATTAAATGAGCATTACAAACAAATCATTGGAAAGTTAGTGCCCGCGCAAGCTCAAAATTTACGCGAAGCCCAACGTGCTTGGCTGGCGTTTCGGGATAGTGATTGCGCAGCTCAACTAAAAGTTGGGATTAAAAATCAAGCCTGCTTGGGTATTCATACGCAATATCGTTTAAATGAATTAGAGGCTTTGTATGGCGAGGAAAATGCTCAAAAAACTATTACAAAAAAGGTTATAAATGCTGAAAAAAAACCTCAAATTATGGGGAGTTGGCAAGGGATTGGAGGAGAAGCCGCTGTTCAATTGAATTTTGGTGAGAAAAATGGTATTCATTTCTATTCTTCAACTTTAGAGAAACTCCCTTTTGAAGCGGGTCAATGGCAAATCCAAAATAATGGCGAATTACAGATTACAAATTCGGACGGTCGAGTATTGCATCGTTATGTAAAATTTGTTATTAATGATCAAACACTTTCTTTGCATGAAACTGACGGTGCACGGTTAGATTATCAACGTATTAACAATTAGAGGAACTTTTATTTCATGGCTGCAAAAACATTATATGACAAATTATGGGATGCGCACGTGGTTAGAATGTCGGAAGACGGAACGGCGTTACTTTATATAGATCGTCATTTAATTCATGAGGTTACGTCACCCCAAGCCTTTGAAGGATTACGTTTGGCGGATCGAAAACCTTGGCGTTTGGACGCGAATTTAGCCGTCCCCGATCACAACGTTCCGACCGCCGATCTCGAACACGGCATCGTCGATCCAGTCGCGCGTTTGCAAGTCGACACACTCAACCAAAATTGCGATTCTTTCGGCATTAACGAATTGAAAATGAACGATATTCGACAAGGCATCGTCCACGTCATCGGACCCGAACAAGGCGCAACTTTACCAGGAATGACAGTGGTTTGCGGCGATTCGCACACGTCCACGCACGGCGCGTTGGGGGCGTTGGCGTTCGGGATCGGCACGTCCGAAGTCGAACACGTTCTCGCAACTCAATGTTTATTGCAGAAAAAATCTAAGAATTTCAGAATATTAGTCGAAGGAAAATTACCTAAAAACGTTTCTGCAAAAGACGTAATTTTAGCGATCATCGGCGAAATCGGCACGGCTGGCGGAACGGGCTATGCGATTGAATTTGCTGGAGAAATAATCCGCAATTTATCCGTCGAAGGTCGGATGACTTTATGCAACATGGCAATCGAAGGCGGTGCGCGGGCGGGAATGGTCGCGGTTGATGACCAAACCATTGATTATGTTAAAGATCGTCCGTTTGCCCCGAAAGGCGATTTATGGGACAAAGCCGTTGCCGATTGGAAAAATTTACACAGCGATGATGAGGCTATTTTTGATCGTGAAATTCGCTTAGATTTCAGTAACTTAAAACCACAAGTGACTTGGGGAACGTCGCCAGAAATGGTGATTTCGATCGGCGACAAAATTCCCGATCCCGATCAAGAAGCCGATCCGATCAAAGCAGAAGGTATGCGTAGAGCATTGAATTATATGGGATTATCTGCAAATACTCCGATTACTGAAATAACAGTGGATCGAGTGTTTATTGGATCGTGCACGAATTCTCGGATCGAAGATTTACGCGCAGCTGCCGAAGTCGTGAAAGGTAAAAAAATCGCTAACTCTTTGATTCAAGGCTTAATTGTGCCTGGTTCGGGCTTGATCAAACAACAAGCTGAAAAAGAAGGTTTGGACAAAATTTTCCTCGACGCGGGTTTTGAATGGCGTTCACCAGGTTGCTCGATGTGTTTGGCGATGAATGCGGATCGTTTAATGCCTTTTGAACGTTGCGCGTCGACTTCGAATCGAAATTTTGAGGGTCGTCAAGGACTTAACGGACGCACCCATTTAGTCAGCCCCGCGATGGCTGCCGCCGCTGCAATCGCTGGACATTTCACCGATTTAAACAATCTTTAAAACAACTCAAGCCCGTTTCCTTTCATTCAAGAAACGGGTTTTCAAAGGAATAAAGCAATGCTAATTTTACAAGTAAAAACTCAATTTGAACTTGAGGATTTACCTTTAATTTCTCAAAAATCTGATTTAATTTTCAAATATCTTCTACAGGATTTTCTTGCAGAGTATTTGGAGCAAAATTTAAACAAGTAATTGCCCAATCTTTTTCCATTCTTACTTTCAATAAACCGACTATCTCTTTCCTTTTCCATTTCTTTCTTCTTCTTCATTTATATTCGGTATAAATTACTAAACTAATCGCATTATAAAGGGGAGAAATCCTCTTTATTTGTTGCTTAAAAGATAGGCTTGCTAATTTTTAGGGCATTGAGTAAGATTTTGATGAACTTTAAATTTTAGAGGATAAAAAATGCGCCCCATTTATCAAAATCGTTCGTTGCGGGTTTTCGTTTCTTCAACATTTGCGGATATGTTTGAAGATCGTAAGGTGTTGGAAGAAAAGGTTTTTCCTCACATTCGTTGGCTTTGTCAAACGCGAAGTGTGGAATTTATGGCGGTTAATTTGTTTTGGGGTGTGCCAGATGAAACAAAATTAGAACAAGCGTTAGAAATTTGTTTGATAGAAGTAAAGAATTGTCATCCATATTTTTTAGGATTTCTAGGGCAACGTTATGGTGGCATTCAAAAGAGAGAAAAATATTAAAACTTGGCAAATCGTTATGATGAATTTGAGTGGTTAAAAGATTATCCAGAATCGAGCGTTACAGAATTAGAAATTTATCATGCGTTGTTTCGTGAACAAGGTGATAAAAATCTCAATCAAACCATGCACTTCTATTTTCGTGATGCAGTATTTTTAGAAAGTTTATCACCTGCAAAACGTTTTGATGAAAAAAATGAAGATTTATTTGCTGAAACCGATCCGATTAAAAAAGAACGTTTAGAGCAATTAAAGCAACAAATTCGAGAGAAAAACTTACCTATTACGGATTATCAAAAACCAACGGATTTAAGTGATTTAGTTTTTGAGCATCTTAAAACAGTAGTTGATGAACTTTTTCCCGAATCAGAAATCCCCACTGAATTAGAACGCACTCGATCAAGTCACGATGGATTTGCCTATTCAAGACAATGGGTTTATTTGAAAAGAGAAACCGATTTTCAACGTTTAGATCAACATTTTGTAGAAACTAACCTGCCGTTGGTGATTGTGGGTGAATCGGGTTCTGGTAAAACTTCTTTGTTAGCAAATTGGGCATTTCAATTACAAGAGAAAACACCTAATACTTTTATTATTTGGCATTTCATTGGAAGTTCCGCAGAAAGCACGAATTTAGATCATTTATTGCGGCGATTATTTGAGGAATTAAAAAGCCGTTTTCCTTTAATTTATACGCAAGAAAATTTGCCCACCTCAACAGAGAAACTCATTAAACAATTGCCGTTATGGTTAGCAAATGTTCCAGAGAAAATAGTGTTGATTTTAGATGGGTTAAATCAATTAGAACAAGAGGCGCAAAAATTACTCTGGTTGCCGACTTTTATTCCTGAGAAAGTGCGTTTGTATCTTTCAACTTTAACCGATCATTCTCAATTTGAAATTTTACAACAACGCAAAGATTGGCAATCTTTTGAAATTGCGTTATTAAATGCTCAAGAACGTGACTTAATTGTTAAAAGCATTTTACAGCGTGAATTAGGCGGAAAAGATTTACATTCTGATCATTTAAAATTGATTGCAAAACAACCGCAAACGCTCAATCCTTTGTATTTGAAAGTTTTATTAAAAGAAATGCAAGTGGTGGGTGAGCATCTTCGTTTAAAGGAACAATTAGAACATTATTTAGCGGCGGAAACCATTTCTGAGTTATACATTAAAGTGTTGCAACGTTTTGAGGAAAGTTATGGTAAAGAGAGCATTTGTAATGCAATGCGTTTGATTTGGATTTCTCGACGGGGTTTGTCTGAACATGAATTATTAGAAATTCTTAATATTCCTCAATATGAATGGTTGATTATTTCGGCGGCTTTTGATCAAGTCTTGGCATTGGTTAATCGTAATGGATTGCTTAATTTTTATCATAGTTATTTACAACAAGCGGTCGAACAACATTATTTGAACAATGAAGAGTTAAAAAAAGCTGCGCATTATGATTTGGCAATGTATTTCAAAACCCAACCGCTCGATGAAAGAATTGCGAATGAATTACCGCATCATTTATTTGAAGCGCAACACTGGGAAGATTTAAAAACCTGCATTAGTTCAGCTTCATTAATGAGTTCGCATAATAATGAATATGAATTATTGAAATATTGGCGGCAGGTTTCTGATTATGAAGATATGGAGGAAATTTATGCTTGGGATTTTTTGAAAGTAGGGTTAAAAGAACGTTGGTTTAATTTAATGCGAAAATTACATTTATCCAAACGTCCGCCCGTGTATTTGAATTCGGGAAAATTAGCGGATTTATTAGAAACTGCGGGGCGTTATGGTCAGGCAACAACTATCTTGCGTCGACAAATCCTCAAAGTAAATCAAAAACGCTTTGGAAAACAAAGTGAGAAAACTGCCACTTCCTTAGCTGGGTTGGCTATTTTATATAAATCAAAAGGAGAATATGAGAAAGCCTTGCCGTTGTTTGAAGAAGCCTTAAAAATAGATGAAAAAGTTTATGGTAGAAATCACCCTGAAGTTGCAGCCAGCCTCAACAATCTGGCGGCTTTATATCATTCTCAAGGAAAGTATGAGCAAGCCTTGCCGTTGTCTTTAAGGGCTTTAGAAATCAGGGAGAAAGTCTTAGGTAAAGAACATCCCGATGTTGCACAAAGCCTCAACAATCTGGCGATTTTATATTATTCTCAAGGAAAGTATGAGGAAGCCTTGCCGTTGTATTTAAGGGCTTTAGAAATCAGGGAGAAAGTGTTAGGTAAAGAACATCCTTTAGTTGCATTAAGCCTCAACAGTCTGGCGTTGTTATATAAGAATCAAGGAAAGTATGAGGAAGCCTTGCCGTTGTATGTCAGGGCTTTAGAAATCTTGGAGAAAGTCTTAGGTAAAGAACATCCCGATGTTGCACAAAGCCTCAACAATCTGGCTGATTTATATTTGAATCAAGGAAAGTATGAGGAAGCCTTGCCGTTGTCTTTAAGGGCTTTAGAAATCTGGGAGAACGTGTTAGGAAAAGAACATCCCGATGTTGCAGCCAGTCTCAACGGTCTGGCGGAATTATATAGAAATCAAGGAAAGTATGAGGAAGCCTTGCCGTTGTATTTAAGGGCTTTAGAAATCAGGGAGAAAGTCTTAGGTACAGAACATCCCGATGTTGCAACCAGCCTCAACAATCTGGCGATTTTATATTATTCTCAAGGAAAGTATGAGGAAGCCTTGCCGTTGTTTGAAGAAAGTTTGAAGATTTATAAAGAAGTCTTAGGCACACAGCATCCCTATTATGCCAGTTCTCTCAACAATTTAGCGGGTTTATATTATTCTCAAGGAAAATATGAGAAAGCCTTGCCGTTGTTTGAAGAAGCCTTAAAAATAGATGAAAAAGTTTATGGTAGAAATCACCCTAAAGTTGCAACTGATCTCAACAATTTAGCTTTATTGTATAAAACAATGGGAAAGCCCGAGCAAGCCTTGCCGTTGTATGAAGAAAGTTTGAAGATTGTTAGGAAAATTTTAGGAGAAGAACATCCCGATACAAAATTATATAAGGAGAATTACGAGAGTTGTTTAGCGGCATCAAAAAACCTAGAGAAACCTGACAGGTTTTCGAAACCTGTCAGGTTTAAAAACGAAACAACTAAAATTAATCGTAATGATCCATGTCCGTGCGGTTCAGGAAAGAAATACAAACACTGTCACGGCAAATTTTCTTAATTAAAACAAGGAGCAATAAAGATGCAAACGGTTCTTTTATCACCAGATAGAAAAATCACGCTTCCAGAAACCATTTGTGAAGCCTATCGTTTAACGATTGGACAAACCTTAGAAATTGAATTAACTTCTCAAGGTATTTTATTAAAAACTGCGCCTACTTTTCTCAAAAAAGTAACTATCGATGATGTTGCGGGTTGTTTAGCTTATCAAGGCAAACCCAAAACCTTAGAAGAAATGGATAAAGCCATCGAGGAAGGTATTATTGCAGAGTGGGGAAATAATGATCGCCATTGATACGAATATTATCGTTCGCTTTCTAACAAGAGATGATGAGCAACAATATCAAAAAGCGTATCAAATTTTTGCTCTTTCAGAACATATTTTTATTTCAACAACCGTTATTTTAGAAACCGAATGGGTTTTGCGTTTTAGCTATCATTTCTCGGTTGAAAGAATTATATTTGCATTATCTAACTTGCTTGCTTTAGATAATGTTAGCATTGAAAATAAAGCTGCTATTATTTCAGCACTACAGTGGCATCAACAAGGAATGGATTTTGCCGACGCTCTTCATTTGGCAGGTTGTTTTAATAAAGCAGAAACATTTGCAACTTTTGATAGAGGAATTTACAATAAAGCAAACCTGATCAATTTAAAATATCCTATTACATTACTATAAAATTTAGAGGATAATCAGAAAACACAGATGAACGCAGATGAGTTAAAAGAGAGATAAACACGGATTAAAACATCAGTGTTTATCTATTTGAATTAATCGGTGTTTATCCGTATTAAAAAACACAAACAATGTCACGGCAAACTTTCTTAATTAAAACAACTTGTATTATAATATGCCTTCAACAAGGTGGTTAATCATGACAGATCAAGAACTTAAAGATTTAGTGGCAAACATCGCTATAAGCGTTCAAAACCTCGCCATTCAATCCGCCAAAACCGACGAACAACTCGCCAAAACTGATGTGCAATTGGCTCAAACTGATGCCAAATTAGCACAACTCGCCGAACAATTCGCTATTCAATCCGCCAAAACCGATGCGCAATTGGCTCAAACCGATGCGCAACTCGCTAAAACCGATGCTCAATTAGCAAAAACCGATGCGCAACTCGCTAAAACCGATGCTCAATTGGCGAAAACCGATGCTAAATTAAACAAAATAGCAAAATTGTTTGGTGATGTGAACAATAATCGCGGTGAAATGGCAGAAGAATTTTTCTTTACGAGTTTAAAGAAAAAACCAATGATTGCGGGAATTAAATTTGAAACCGTTCATCGTAATTTACACGGTTCAAAAGGTAAGATTCAAGATGAGTTTGATTTGGTTTTAATTAATGGTGATTCTTTGGCAATTATCGAAACTAAAAATAAAGCCCATTTAAAATTAGTTGATCAAATGTTAGAGAAAAAAATTCCTAATTTTAAAATCTTATTTCCTCAATTTGCTCATTACAAAATCTAT
This sequence comes from Thiomargarita sp., assembly GCA_020718845.1. GTDB lineage: Bacteria > Pseudomonadota > Gammaproteobacteria > Beggiatoales > Beggiatoaceae > DYRG01. The sequence continues at coordinate 23,546 of DYRG01000024.1, read as the reverse complement.
GCGGGCATCGCAAGCATGATCACTTATGACGAATTAAAAGAAAAAACCGCAGAACAAGGTTTGTTCTTATTGACCCAACAAGGCAAATGTCTCGAATTAACTTCTCAAAATATTCTCACGTTTTAATCTTTGAAAGGAAAACACTCAAATGGATACTTTAATTGACGATAAAATTCCTTTGGTGATTGGCGTAACAGGACATCGTAATTTGCACCCCGATGAAATCCCATTGCTTAAAAAAAGAATAAAAGAAGTCTTTGATTTTTTTAGAAGCAATTATCCCCACACGCCTTTATTATTAATTTCACCTTTAGCAGAAGGCGCGGATCGATTAGTTGCTCAAGTAGCGATTGAGGAAAATATCCGTTTTATTGTGCCATTTCCTTTACCAGAAAGCGAATATCGCCGTGATTTCAAAACCAAAGAATGCAAAGAAGAATTTAATGAATTATTAGCGAAAGCAACCGATCATTTTGAATTGCCTGTTTTGAACGCTGGAATTGAAATCAAAAATAGCGAAGCACGTCATAAACAATACGCAATTGTGGGTGCTTATGTTGCTCGACATTCACATATTTTAATTTCTTTATGGGATGGGATCGAACTTGAAACCGTTGGTGGAACATCTCAAGTCTTACAATATCGTTTGAAAGGCGATATGAAAGGTTTGCCAGAGAAATATCGTCCTTCAAATAATCCATTAGATATTGTCGATACGGGAAAGGTTTGTCATATTTATGTTTCGCGCGCCCCTGATCCACGTTTTCCTCAAAGCAAACAATTACTTAATTATGGTGAATACCGTATTTTATCACCAGAATCTCTTAGTGATTTTACAACCGACTTAAAGGATTTGCGTATTAAAGATTTCACCTTGATTGAACAATTTAATTGTGATGTCGATAAATATGTTGAGCATAATGGACGTATTAAATTTAAATCAATCTTTAAAAATGATTTAATTGAACGGTTAAGAACAGTGCCCGCCTTTCAAACTATTACTCGTTTATATGAAGTATCGAGTGCTTTAAGTGTAGAAAATCATCGTCCTACTGATAAAACAATCTTGCATATTTTGTTATTAGGTATTGCAATGGCTTTCTCTATTGAATTATATGCTCATCCGCCTTGGTTAAATGTTGCAGTTGAGGGACATCCTCTGTATTTATTAGCTATTTATTTGATTTTATTTTTAGTTGCTTATCTAATGCTTTGGCAAGCAAATAAGCAAGAAATTCATCTAAAATATTTGCATTATCGAGCATTGTCAGAAGCAATGCGCATTCAGGTTTTTTGGCTATTAAGTGGATTAAATGAATCTTTAGCCGATCACTATTCACGAAAGTATCGCCGAGAATTAGGTTGGATTAGAAGTAGTTTGAGAGCACTTTCTTTGCATAATTGGGTTAATCAAGAGGAATGCAAAGATTTAGTGCATGAAAGGTGGATAAAAAAACAAATTGGGTATTTTACTAATCAAGTGGAAGAAAAACGCTTTACTCTAAAATGGCTTGAAATTACAACTACAGTATTTTTCATAAGTGGATTTTTGGTTGCAAGTGTTTTGTTAATCTTTTCTCATTATTTACATGACTATCATGGATTACAAAGCAGTTTAATTATTGCAATGGTTTTATTGCCCGCTATTGGCGCAGCATTAGACGGTTATGCAGAGAAAATGGGATATGAACATGATATAAAACGGTATGAACCAATGGTTGAATTGTTTGAACGTGCAGATGAAGAACTAAAAAATAGCAAAGACAAAGAACATTATCAGAAATTATTGTTTGAATTAGGTAAAGCCGCTTTAGAAGAAAATAGTGAATGGCTTTTATTGCATCGTGACCGTCCGCTTGATTTGCCAAAATAGAAAATTAATAAAGAAAAAGCCCTTCCAAGTTTGAATTGAAAGGGCTTTTTTTGTGGGGCTAAAAAACCTGAATTCGTTTAAATCGATGCCTGTTTTGCTGCTTTCTAAACACATCTTATCACTCACATTGCAACTACCTTAAAATTCATCGACGCGATGACCTTGCATTGCCTGAGAAATCGCAGCATCCATCCGACGGGCAGCGTAAGTTTGAGTAATTTTATTAAGTTCTTCAATGGCTTGTGCAATTGCGCCCGCATCTTTTCCTCGAGTTGTTTTGAGCAATTTATCTAAACCTGCGTTGATATTGTTGAATTCGTCTTTGCGCAATAATTTATGACCATCTGCTTTCAAAGCGGCGCGTAACGCATTGATTACTCTATCAGCTTCGACTTGTTGCTCGCGTAAATTGCGCGTTTCCACATCGTCATTTGCGTGATCGAGCGCGTCACGGAGCATTTGTTCGATGTCGTTATCACTTAATCCGTATGAGGGTTTGACGACGATTTCGCTTTTAATGCCGCTGGCTTGTTCTTGGGCGGTGACGCTTAATAAACCATCTGCATCTATTTGAAAAGTCACACGAATTCGCGCCGCGCCCGCAACCATCGGCGGCAATCCTCGCAATTCAAATCGCGCTAACGACCGACAATCCGTCACTAATTCGCGTTCGCCTTGCAAAATATGCAACGCCATCGCGGTTTGACCATCTTTGAATGTCGTGAAATCTTGAGCTTTGGCGGTCGGAATCGGGGTGTTGCGCGGAATAATCTTTTCCACCAATCCACCCATCGTTTCCAAACCCAACGACAACGGCGTGACATCCAACAAAAGCATCTCAGAGTCGGGTTTATTGCCCGCCAAAATATCGGCTTGAATTGCCGCGCCAATCGCCACGACTTTATCAGGGTCAATATCGACGTGCGGAGGACGTTGGAAAAAGTCCTCGACCATTTTGCGAACCAACGGCACTCGAGTCGAACCACCGACCATCACAACTTCTTGAATATCTTGATTATTTAAGCCAGCATCGCGTAATGCTCGTCGACACGCGGGAAGGGTTTTTTGAATGAGGGGTTTTAAGAGTTGTTCTAATTGTGAACGGCTTAACGAACCACACCAGCCTTCAAATTCAATGGGATAGCTTTCTTGATCGGTGAGTTTTTCTTTTGCCTGACGTGCAATAGTTAAAATACTTCGAATTCGCGTGTGCGCTGCATCTTCAGGAATTTCAGCTTGTTGCATGATCCAATGGGCAATTTCACGATCAAAATCATCGCCGCCCAACGCCGAATCGCCCGCCGTCGCCAACACTTCGAACACGCCGCGTTGCAATCTCAAAATCGAAATATCAAATGTTCCGCCGCCTAAATCGTAAATTGCGTAAATACCTTTTGCTTGTTTATCAAGACCATACGCAATCGCTGCCGCCGTCGGTTCGCTTAAAAGACGCAACACTTTTAACCCTGCTAAGGTTGCGGCATCTTTGGTGGATTGGCGTTGGGCATCGTCAAAATACGCGGGAACGGTGATCACCACGCCCGTCAAATCGCCGCCAAGTGATTGTTCTGCACGGGTTTTTAATTCCCATAAAATTCGTGCCGATGTTTGAACGGGGCTTTTCAAACCTGCTGCCGTTTTTAAACGTGGCATTCCAGATTCTTCAACAAAATCATAGGGTAAGCGCGATCCGATTGCTTTGACATCTGCTAATCCGCGTCCCATCAAACGTTTCACCGACGCAATCGTATTTAGAGGATCGGCATCGGCAAAAATTTGCGCTTCGTAGCCAACTTGGCAGCCCCCGCCCGTCTGATAATGCACGACCGATGGCAATAAATGTCGCCCCTGTTCGTCGGGCAGAGTTTCGCAAACGCCACTGCGCACACACGCGACCAACGAATGCGTCGTTCCTAAATCAATCCCCGCCGCCAAACGATGTTGATGGGGCGCGCAACTTAATCCTGGTTCACTTATTTGTAACAATGCCATTGGAGAAATGCCCTTTTAAGCCAGCGTTTCTTCTAATTGCATGGCTTGTTCGTGTAATTTGTAGAGAAACTGTAATTTATCGACGGTTTCTTGCGCGGAATGTAATGCTTTGTTTTGATAAAATTGCTTAAATTCATTTAATAAATTTTGAATCTTGTTTTCTAACTCAGCTAAGAAAACATTTAATTCGGTAAAATCATTGATTTCTGATAAAGTTTCTCTCAAAGTTAATTGCTCGAATAAAAAATCTTCCGCAATGTTTTTAACGCCTTCTTGATATTCAAAACCATTCAATTGCAATAAATATTGCGCTCTTTTCAAAGGAGATTTAAGAGTTTGTAATGCTTGATTTAATTCGGTGGTTTGCTCCATTGCGAAACGACGTTCGGCATCGCTTCCCATTGCAAAATTATCAGGATGCACAGTTTTTTGAACTTGCCGATAATTCTCATTCAAAACCGCCAAATCTACCTCAAAATCCATCGGCAAATGTAATAACTCAAAATAGTTCATATTATACAACTTATAGAAATGGGTTAATAATTTGCAATTGATCTATTATAAAACCATGTTGCATATCTTCTGAGTATAAAACTGAGCAACTTGTTTTTAATGCACAAGCAACAATTAAACTATCCCAAAATGAAAACTTACGATTTTTTCTTAACTCAGTTGCAGCAATTAAAATGTCTTGTTCTAACCCGATAATTTGGTATTTTTCATAAAATCCAGCAATTAATCTTTTTAACTCATCTTCTGAAAATATTTTATTTCTATACAATTGATAACAAACCTCATTAATAATTTGCACGCTTACAATTATATTTTGAGTTTGTACAATATTTTGGGCAATTAACTGTTTTTGCTTATCCTGTTTATCCAAAAAAGCATATAACCAAATGTTACTGTCTACAAATACACTATCTATCATCATAAATTTCTTCTCTACTATATAACTTAAAAGAATTTACTTTACGAGGATTTTTAATTAACTCATCTAAAAAATTATCACTTTTTTCATTTATGTGACAAATTTTTGCTTTATATTTGCATTCAATAAAATCAATAAAATCAATAATTTCTGATTGCAAACTATTGGGTAATTGTGAAACCCGTTGTTGAATTTTCTCGGCTAATAACATAAAAAACTCCCTCCCTAAATTTACAATAATGCCTGTAATGGGAAACGTGCTGGATGTTTTATCATTTCAAGTGTTAAATCAATATCTAATGCTGACCAATAAAAATGATCAGGCGAGATTTCCTCAACTTGTAATATATTTTCTACACTCGCTTGTTTAAACCAAGGAAAAGATTCAAAAGGCATAAAGCATTCTTGATTTTTATCTAATAACCAAATCCCATGCTTAGAAATATTTTTTACGTTACAAGTCATTTTTTAAGTAACTCTTATTAAGGAATGTTCAATTACTTCTTGCCAATTCATATTTTTGTCCTATTGGATATGAGGATAGAAATCTTCATCTAACAGTTGTTCCATTGAATAGGGGCATTCTTTGGGAAACATTTTAGAAGGTAATTTTGTTTCTTTTATTGCAAGTTTTAAAGCATCAGGAAAGGCAGCTTTAATGCCTTCAATTAATTGATTTTTAAGACTGGGGCTTTCTTCAAGTTGTTTAACAATTTTAACACGTTGTTCATCAATTGAACCCTGCCAGCTTCCACTACGTTGTTCGGGTTGAAATTGCCATTTTAATAAATGCGCAATTAAAATCATTAAACGGCTGGTTAATTCTCGTCTATCACGTTTTGCCATGCTTTCTAATTCATCAATTAAAATATCCACGTCGATTTCTGAGAATTTACGTTGTTTTAATAAATCAATGTTTTTATAAATCCAACTGTAGAAATCCTGATCATATTCTAATTGTAACGCATTCATCTTATTTAATCTCTTATCTAAAAAATAGAATGTTGAAGAAACGAAGATTGGCTATTGCATCTTTGCTACCGTTCATATAAAAATCGAGGTTTGTGGTGAAATCTTCAGGCGCATCGATTTTGATTGGTTGTAAACGACTTAATAATCCTGCTTTCTTAGTTTTTTGTTTTGTCTGAATGAAATGTTTTAGTAATTGATAAAAATCATCAAGATTTTCTTCACTAATATTGTCAATTTCTGCATAAAGTTGTTGTTTAGTTATCATTGTCATTCCTTTCTAAAAACAAAACTACATTAAATCCTCAAATAAATGATGCGGTTACATCCGCCTTCTTTTAGGAGGGGATTTACGACCTTTTCTCTTTTTATTCCTTAATAACTATCGTGCGGGAGAACGAGAAAATGCATCTATCTTTACATTGGAGATTCAACTACGGTGGGCAAACCATTCGCATAAGGATTGTTATCTTTCATAACTTTTAACGTATCCTCTACAGAAAGCCCATCATGAATTGTATTGTCATTGGTTCTGAATTGAAAAACTTGCTGCACTCTCCCATTTTCATCAACCGATGGAGAAGTATAAACGTCAAACTTACCATTATCCAATTGTTGTGTATATTGAGCAGAAGTTTTACGAGTATTTTTATCATAATTAAAAGTTAAATCTTTAATCTTTCCACTATAAGTTAAACATGTAACTTTCTCTGATTGACTAAGTTTATTTTCAAGCCCATAAAGCGAAAGATTATGATTTACAAAAGCCTCGTTATTCATCATTTTTAGTACTTGCTGAGAATAATTGAACGTCTTATCATAAAATTCCTTGTAAGGTGTATAATAATTTTTATCTTCCCAGTGAAAGAAAAGACCATTACCAGTCAAATTTTCATACGGATAAGGGAGTATTCCACGATCAATCGGTGAAGCACAGTCACCCATCAAAGAAGGTAAATTAACATCAATTGCACCTAAGATTGCATTCAAATCCACTTTGGTTATTTCTGCCGCATGAACACTCGCCGCATTTAAAACACCCAACACCATTGCACAAGAAACAACAACTCTATTCATCGCCATAAAAACACCCTCCCGAAATAAAACCAGTCATTTAGAGAACCATATAAAATTTGGGTAGTGATGCAGAATAGTAAATGCACCGCTACCTAAAACTTAAACCGTAAAACTCTCTCCACAACCGCAGGTATTTTGAACGTTAGGATTATTGAATTTGAAACCTTCGTTCAAACCTTCACGAGTATAATCTAATTCAGTGCCATTCAAATACACCAGACTTTTAGGATCAATGATGACTTTTACATCTTGAGATTCAAAGACTTGGTCTTGTTCTTCTAATTGATCGGCAAATTCTAAAGTATAAGCCATTCCAGAACAACCACTGGTTTTAACGCCTAAACGTAAACCAATACCTTTTCCTCGTTTATCTAATGATTTACGAATATGTTTAGCGGCGTTTTCAGTTAAAGAAATGCTCATGGTTCTTTCCTTTAAATTGTTTGTTTATCTTGAAAATCTTTGATCGCAGCTTTAATCGCACTTTCGGCGAGAACGCTGCAATGAATTTTAACGGGTGGCAATGCAAGTTCCTCTGCGAGTTCGGTGTTTTTAATTTTCGCCGCTTCCTCTAAAGTTTTTCCCATTACCCATTCGGTTAAAAGAGAACTCGATGCAATCGCTGATCCGCAACCATAAGTTTTGAATTTTGCTTCCTCGATGATACCGCTGTCATTTACACGAATTTGTAATCGCATGACATCACCACACGCGGGCGCACCAACCATTCCCGTTCCTACATTTGGATCGTCTTTATTTAAAACGCCGACATTACGAGGATTCTCATAATGTTCTAATACTTTAGTTCCATAAGACATACAGCCTCCTACATTACTTAATGAGAATCCCACTTAATTGTATTTAAATCAATGCCTTCTTTATACATATCCCACAAAGGCGAGAGTTCGCGTAATTTGTTGATTTTACTGCGAATTAAAGGAATTGCGTAATCAATTTCTTCCACAGTGGTGAAACGTCCAAAACTAAAGCGAATTGAACTGTGCGCTAATTCATCGGGACGACCAATTGCTCTCAATACATACGACGGTTCTAAACTTGCCGAAGTGCACGCCGAACCCGAAGAAACCGCAAGTTCTTTCAATGCCATAATGAGCGATTCACCTTCAACAAAGGCAAAACTAATATTTAAATTACCAGCAATTCGATGTTCTAAATCGCCGTTGATATAAATTTCCTCTAAATCTTTCAAACCATCCCAGAAACGATTTCTTAACGCTAAAAGTCGGGTTTGTTCTTCTGCCATTTCTAATTTTGCTAAACGAAAGGCTTCACCCATTCCGACGATTTGATGCGTCGCCAATGTGCCCGATCTCATGCCGCGTTCGTGTCCACCGCCGTGCGTTTGAGGTTCGATGCGGACGCGAGGTTTTCTGCGCACATACAACGCGCCCACGCCTTTTGGACCGTAGGTTTTATGCGCAGACATTGAAATCAAATCGACTTGCATATTTTCAACATCAATCGCAACTTTGCCCGTGCTTTGCGCTGCGTCGACATGAAAAAGCACGCCTTTTGAACGGGTTAGCTCACCAATCGCCGCAATATCCGCAATTACGCCAATTTCATTATTGACGTGCATTAAACTCACTAAACTGGTGTCTTTACGGATTGCATCGGACAATTTATTCAAATTAATCAAACCGTTAGGTTCTGGATCGAGATAAGTAACCTCAAAACCTTCGCGCTCTAATTGACGGCAAGTGTCGAGCACGGCTTTATGCTCGGTTTTACAAGTGATGAGATGTTTGCCTTTTTTCTGATAAAAATGCGCCGCGCCTTTGATGGCGAGGTTGTTGGATTCGGTCGCGCCCGATGTCCAGACGATGTCTTTCGAATTGGCGTTAATCAACGCGGCAACGTTCTCCCGCGCTTCTTCGACGGCGGCTTCGGCTTCCCATCCAAACGAATGAGAACGCGATGCGGGATTTCCGAATTTACCCGTAGGTGTCAGATATTCCATCATTTTTTCGGCAACCCGCGGATCGGCAGGCGTAGTGGCGGCATAATCCAGATAAATAGGCAATTGCATCTCAGCACCTCATAAAGTTAATTAAAATCAGGCAGTTGCTTTAGAACGCTGAACTTTTTTCACGGTTTTGTCAGCGTTATTTTTGCCTTCACACTCTTGTTTGGGGCGGTCGTGGCTACGATCAACCAATTCGCCGAGCGAAATTTTACTAAGAAAATCATGGATTTGTTCACTCAAATCGACCCACAATTCGTGTGTTAAACATTCATTTGAATCTTGGCAATTTTGCTTGCCTTGACAACGAGTTGCGTCGACATTTTCATCGACGGCGGTGATCACGTCGGCGACCGCAATTTGGTGCGCGTCACGGCTCAAACGGTATCCACCGCCCGGTCCGCGTGCGCTATCGACGAGTGCTTTTTTGCGCAATCTTGAAAAAAGTTGTTCTAAGTAAGATAATGACATTCCTTGTCTTTTTGAAATATCAGCGAGTGTAATCGGACCTTGTGTGCTATTTAAGGCTAAATCCAACATCGCGGTCACAGCATAACGACCTTTTGTGGTCAATCTCATGGCGAATCCCCCTTGATATGTGTCGTGTAAAAAAACTAGTGACTGTATTGTTACTTATCCCACTAAATCAGTCAAGTATTTAACCACAAATTTTTTCGTAAGGGTATTTAATAATCTTTTTAAATGAAGGGAAATTTAAGGAATGGGCACTTGTTCGATCAAACGGGTCGCAAGTTGCTCAAAAGATTGAGGTGTGGTTGGAGAAAGTCGATGATTAATCACGCCCGACATAACGCATTGAATATCTTCAGGAATCACAAAATCACGACCCGCCAACATCGCCCACGCTTGCGCACTTCTCAACAACGCTAAACCCGCTCGCGGCGACAAACCGCTTTTATAATCAGGGGATTGGCGCGTGTGTTGTAAAATCGCTTGCACATAATGGATTAACGGATCACGAACAATAATATTCGGAACGGTATTTTGCCATTCAATGATTTGTTTGCTCAATTGATTTTTCTCTAAATTTTGAATTAAAGATCGACGATCTTTTCCTTTCAATAATTCTTTCTCTGCTTCTGGATTGGGATAACCCAATGAAATCCGCATCATGAAACGATCTAATTGCGATTCAGGAAGCGGAAAAGTACCAATTTGATGTAATGGATTTTGAGTTGCTAACACAAAGAAAGGTTGAGGTAAAATCCGCGTTTCTCCATCGATTGTGACCTGCCGTTCTTCCATTGCTTCTAATAGCGCGCTTTGAGTTTTTGGGGTTGCACGATTCACTTCATCGGCGAGCAACATTTGGGTAAAAATTGCGCCTTCGTGAAATTTAAATTTTGCGGTTTCTCGATCGTAAATTGAAACCCCTAAAATATCGGCTGGCAACAAATCACTGGTAAATTGAATGCGTTGAAAACTTAACCCTAAAACCTGCGCTAAAGCGTGCGCTAACGTGGTTTTTCCAACGCCAGGGATGTCTTCAATTAAAACATGACCTTTCGCTAATAAACAACTGAAAATTAAGCGAATTTGATGAGGTTTCCCTAAAATAATTTCGCCCACTTGTTCGATAATACTGTTCATAATCATTTTTTATTTTCTTCGACTAATACATCCAAACGATAATCATGAAATCCAAAGAAAATTTTTCTTGGATCGGCGGGAGTAACTAATTGTTTTGCTGTTGTAGAAAACTTAATTTTATATCATTAAACCAACTAGTATCTATTCAATGAAAAAATGTCGCATTGTTTTATCTCTATTGGCATAAATCCGATGTTCTCAAAGATAATAGATTCTTGACTAGGCAAGCGTCAGTAGCATACTTTATTTCTAGCTCTGTCATAGATTGTTTTGTATAATAAATCGGTTTTTTTCATTTAACACCTTCAAATTCAAGTAATTCATCTAAAAGGATATCCACAACGGCAACACTTTGCTTGTATCCTTCACAATCTATTAGAAAATTATAGCGATATTCTTCTGCACAAACCGTGATTACTTGCAATGCCATAAAATATTGACTTTTGTTTGTTTTAAATTCAGTATTGGCAATAAGTTCTTCTAATAATCTTTGTAGCTTATGTGTTTTGCTATATGAACCAAACTGGGTTTTAACTTCTAATAAATGTTTAAAAAAAAGTTCTAACATTTGTTGATAATGAAAACAATGAATTGAACAATCTTTTATATTAGTATTATTCAGCACATCAATAGCAACCGCGTGTTCCCACGCTTTACCCGCTAGATTTTCTACATTTTCAAATTGTTTGAATTTATCTTGATACATCGTTGTTTCCATAATTAACTGTGTTGAATCCACCCGCGTTGTTCAATTTCAGCAAGCATATTATTAGCGGTTGCAACAAGGTTGGGTACATAAGAATGCCCGATTTGTAAAGCATTCACCAGCACTGCAAAGTCTTCAATATATTCGTGCACCATTTGATTTCTAAGGTTGCGCATGGTCATCTTCAAGTTGTACTGCTTGCTTGAGTGTAAATGGTTGTTTAAATAGGCGTAAATCTGTGGTGAATCGTTGTTTTTGCCAAGTTAAATTTGACGGAAATTTAAAAATCAAGTGAATTTAATGCGCTTTCCCTAAAATAATCTCTTTTTGATGATGCTACATTCATTTCATACCCCCAAAAAATGACAATTGATTCATTTAATTTTTTTATTTATCCCAGTTGCAGCTCACATTGTACTAAAATATTCTCCAAAGCACCGCATAAAATAGTTAAGGTTTGTAAAGTATAAGAAGTTTTATTTTTAGTGAATTGATTGTTCTCTAATTTTCCAAACTCCCATTTATCACCATTTGAAACGATTCCAAAAATGGTTGATTCTGTTTGGTTTAATTTTTGAGCCGCTACTAATTCAACTAAACATTGTCCCCAACCTTCTTGAAAATTATCTTTCTTTGCTTCAACCACTAATAAATAGGGCTGATCACAAACCACTTTTCCTAAGGGTGATTTTTTAGCAATCATATAATCGGGTGTGCCCGACAAATCTTCATCATATTGCAATGGTTCATGACTCCACAACATTAGTTTATCACGATGCGGTTTCCACAAATCTTTTAAAATCGGATAAATTAGATTCTCACAAACCGATGCTTCTGAATTATTTGTAACTAATTCTTCTAACACAAATTGTAATTCAGACCGCAAATATTCGCTCGGTTTAATTTCTATGGGTGTAATGAAATTTTCTTCATGATAAGAAAGCTGAAATTTTTTAATCACATTACCCAAATTTTTATAAGAGCTAAATGGCATAATTCAATCCTATAGTTTAAAATAATAGCGTTTTTGCAACATCATAAATTTATTCTAAAACAAATGACAACTCATTTTAATCCGTTCATTCGTTGCGTTCGCTTTCAGGAATAAAATGGTGGTTAAAATATCTCGTATTACAATAAGCAGCCTGTCGTTTTAGCTATATCAAAAAGAGGTTGATATTTAGATTAATTACAATATCAATTTTAATTTATCCATCAATGTCGTTTTTTGATTTGATTCAATAAATAAATCAATATCACCGCCTTTAGCATTATTATTGGTACATATTCTATATTTAAATTTTATGATGTCAATCATGATTTAGCGGGATTAAAAAATCAAGTCGATGAATTTTAATTAAGTAATTTTAAGAAAAATAAAAGGCACTTATAATATTTTACAAATGCCTTTTTTAATGAATTAATTACAGAGTTTCCAGTTGTTGTAATCGTGGCGAGAATAACGATTTGCATCACTCCAAATATTAATGAAGTTGTTATCGTCTGTTAAATACCCATCAATTGCATTTGCTACCGCACCTTTGTAACTCGACGTTAATTCAATATCAAATACCCCAACATGAAAGAAATTGATATTTAACATTCCATTTCTCGCATACCAAATTTTAACGTAGGCTTCAGGATTTGTAGTGCTTCCCCAACTCACTTCATTTGGAGAACCGTAGAAATACCCCGCAATGACCGTATCTCCTCCACTGGTTGTTGAACGTAAGATTTCTTTCCATTGCAATTTCAAATTACCATACGGTTTTCCATCGCTTGTTGCATTCAACATTTTAGCATCAATTAACAATTCACAAGAACCTGTCTGTCCAATAATTTTTGCAGCACTGGTGCTCGGTGATTTGAAAACAGAAGTCGTAAGTTTAGGATTAACCATTTCTTTTAATGTTTGGCGAGGAACTTCCTCTATTTTTAAACTCCCTAAAGCAGAATCTGTTTTTCCACAACTTCTCCAATTGGTGTAATCATGACGACTATAACGCCATGCTTTGCGCTCAATGGTGATTTTGTTATGGTCTAATGCTGCCCCACCATTTAATTGTGGCATATCTTCACCATAAGAACTTGCTAATTGCACATCAAATACGCCAACATGGAAGAAATTAACATTTAACATTCCATTTGCTGCAAACCATAATTTTGCATAAACTTCAGGATTTGCTTCACTTCCCCACGTTACTTTTTCAGAAGACGCGTAGAAATAACCCGCAATCACTGCATCTCCGCTTGAAGTGCTTTCACGACCGGTTTCTTTCCATTGCAAATAGAAATCCCCTGCGTTCTTACCTGTTCCATCGTCAGCATTAAGCATTTTTGCACTCAAATTCAACTCACAAGCACCATTTGCTAAGCCTTTAATTTGGGTCATTTGTGGGGCTTCTACTTCTAATGATTTGAACACTTGCAAACCATAGGACGTTAAACGATAAAGATAAGGTTCATTTGCAGCTATTGTTCCATAATCAAACGTAGGAAGAATTTGAGCAATTTGTTTAGGTTTTGCTGGATTACTTACGTCTATTTTAAAAAGACCATAATAATCACTTGCATATAATATATTATTTCCTGTAGAAACAATATTAAATCCATTGCTGTATTTCCAACTGTTATTTGAATAATTACCCGCTGCCACAGGTGAATTTGAATTACTAATATCGACAATGTGTAATCTGGAACTCCCTGAAAAATAAGCATATTGTCCAACCAAAGCTATGCCATAATTTGAGCTAATTGGAAGCTCATAATTTGAGAGTTCTTTTAAAGAAGTGGGAGTGTTTGCATCGAGAATATGTAAGTAATCATAAGCCGTATAATTAACGGACTGAGTTGATTGTGCCAAAACATAAACTTTATTATCTTTTGCAATTAATTTTTTCAAATAACGATTAGCGATTGAATACTCGCCCACTTTACTTAATTGCGTAGGAGAAGAAATATCGACTACCATAATTTGAGCACTAGATTGTATCCCAAATCCAACTATTGTAGATGTCATTAAATACGCATACTTGCCTGAAATAGTTACATCATTACAATTATTTCCATTGGATAAAGGATGCTGACCTACTTTTTTAGGCTGTAGAGGGTTACTAATATCCAAAGAATACAAACCCAATCCATTACAAAAATACAAATAGTTATTATCAACAGCCAACGTAGAATAATAATAATTTATTAGTTCATCGAAATTTAAGGTGTTGGTAATTTTAGGAAGAACGGGATTGCTTATATCAATTGTTACAAGCGTTTTTTTGTTATTTGATCCATCGATGAAATAAAGCGTATTTCCTTTATGAATCAAATTGCTGCTCCAATTGATAGAACTATCCAAAAGCCTACCTATTTCTTTAAGTTGTGAAGGTTGACTAATATCTAAAATCTGCGTTGGTAATCCATTTCTACTGGTAACATAAAGATTTTGTTTATATAAAAAACCGCTATTGATATAACAATAATAGTTGTTATCAACTTTATAAGTGCTTGTAAGGCTTAATTGAGTTGGCTTACTAATATCCATTACAAATACTTTATGCGTAACATCTCCAGCGGCTGCTTCATTACCCGTATTATTGCGTAGAAAATAGAGGAACTTTCCACTCACAAAAACATAATTATCTCCCCATGCTTGATCGTTGAAAGTATATTTTCCAACTTGCTGTGGTTTAGCAGGATTTGATATATCAATTGAAAGAAGCTCTCCATTAAGAGAAATGGTGTATAAATATTGATCGCTTATTTCAAGATTACTTAGAGGAAACCCTCCCCAGTTAAAAGGCTTTGTACCTAATGAAATACTCCCAAGTTGTTCAAATTGGGTAGGCTTTTTAAGATTAAAAAATAGTATCTCATCAGTGAGATCATTTGGGTGATTGCTTACTATTTTTCTTACCACTAATTGCTCACCATTAGCTTTTAGTCTGAGAGAGGTATTTCCTTCAAATGTCTTACTGGCAACTAGCGAAGGTTGAACTGGATTTGACAAATCTAATACTAATATTTCATTAGATATTGTTAAATAACCATAATTCCCAGCGATAATAAAATCAGAATTATAGTCATTATTTCGTGGGATTTCATAATTTCCCACTCGTTTTGGTTTATTTGGCGTGCTAATATCAATAATATCAATGTGTTGCAAATTTAAAATATAAACATAGGAATTATTAAAAGCGATTTTAAAAGTGCAATCATAGGTTGAAATGAGCGGTAAATTTGCTAAGAGGTTTGGCTTTAAAGGATCAACTAAATCAAAGACTTCAAAGCCTCCGCAACTTGCTGCATACAAATATTGACCGTTCACTTGGTAAGTTTTGCTGGATAAACTTAATTGTCCAACTTGTTCTAAAGCAGTGTTTGCTTGAATTGATAAGCTACTGATTATGCTAAATAAAATCAATAGTGATTTGAGATAAAACATAAAAAATTTCTCCAATAGTTTAAAAATATAGTTTAATGCAAAAAAGGTTTATAAAAGGTGTTGTTCCCGCTGAACGGTTGAATTATAACGACGAGAGGGCTTGAAAAACCATAAAAAGATTATACTCTCACTAAACGGTTTGAGGCGTGGTTTTCAAAAATCATGCTATGATGACCTCTATTTTTTATTTGGAAAATTAAGGAGCAATTATGCGAAAACTTCTCTTTTTATTTAGTGTGTTAACCATTTGGTCAACGAGTTCGTGCGCGGGTATTCCAGCAAAGGAACTCCCTGATTTTACTGCATTAGTTGAGCAAAATAGTGCCGCTGTCGTTAATATTAGTACGACCGCCGTCAAATCCTCTTCTGAAAGCAAAGATAAAGAAAAAAAAGGTGATTCGGGAAAACAACGTCCTTCACCTCGTGATTTTGGAATTCCAGAAAACAGCCCGTTTTTTGATTTTTTCCGCAAATTCATGGATGAAGACGACGACAATCACAGCGAAAATCCCATGCCTTCTCCGCGCCGCAAAGGTTTGGCATTAGGTTCTGGCTTTATTATGTCAGCAGACGGTTATATCGTCACTAATCACCATGTTATTGATAATGCTGAAAAAATTGTTGTTAAATTAAGTGATCGTCGTGAATTAGAAGCGAAATTGATCGGCAGCGATGAACGCAGCGATTTGGCTTTATTAAAGGTCGAAGCAACCAATTTGCCCACTGTTAAATTAGGGTCTTCTCAAAAACTCAAAGTCGGCGAATGGGTGTTGGCGATTGGTTCACCGTTTGGATTTGATCACTCAGTGACGGCTGGCATCGTCAGCGCGAAAGGTCGCAGTTTGCCCGACGGAAACAGCAATTACATTCCTTTCATCCAAACCGACGTTGCGATTAACCCAGGTAATTCTGGCGGTCCGCTCTTTAATCTACAAGGCGAAGTGGTCGGCGTAAATGCTCAAATTTACAGCAGAACGGGCGGTTTTATGGGCTTATCTTTCACGATCCCCATCGATATCGCGGTGAGCGTGTTACAACAAATTAAAGAAAAAGGCAAAGTCGCACGCGGTTGGTTGGGCGTATTAATTCAAGATGTGAACCGTGATTTGGCAGAATCTTTTGGAATGTCAAAGCCTTACGGTGCTTTAATCTCTAAAATTATGGACGGTCCTGCGAAAACCGCTGGTTTCGAAGTGGGCGATATTGTCTTACAATTCAATGGGATAGATGTCGTTTATTCTCACGATTTACCCCCAATTGTGGGTTCGACCGCCGTTGGTTCTGCCGTTCCTGTGAAAGTGATGCGCCAAGGCAAAGAAATCACTTTACAAGTCACCGTCGCTGAATTGCCCGCCGACAGCAAACTCGAAAGCATGAATTCACCATCGGGTGGCAAAATGAGAGGAGAAAAAGATGAGCGTTTGGGCTTATCTGTCGCAAATTTAACCGATGAAGAGCGTAAAAAGCTCGATTTAGCAGAAGGTGGCGTGATCGTGCGTAAAATCGACTCCGACAGCCCCGCGGGTGATACTGGTTTGCGCATCGGCGACGTGATTACTCAATTTAATCGTGCAAAAGTCGAAAACGTTAAACATTTCATGGAATTAACCGAAGGCTTAACGGCAGGTCAAACCATTCCTTTGTTAATTCAACGGCAAGGCTCTGCGCTGTTTTTAGCAATCAAAACCCCTAAGCCCAAGAAAGATAAAGAGTAAAAACTAAGGGGCGTAAGCCCCTTTTTTATTTTGAACACTTTTGAACACTTTTGAACACTTTTGAACACTTTTGAACACTTTTGAACACTTTTGAACACTTTTGAACACTTTTGAACACTTTTGAACACTTTTGAACACTTTTGAACACTTTTGAACACTTTTTTAATCGTTAAAAATCAATATATTAATTTTTATATTGGAAAATATCATTTTAAATCAATGAATTATGTTTGAACACTTTTGAACACTTTTGAACACTTTTGAACATTTTTGAACACTTATTTTGAATAGTTGAATATTTGCTTAAAAAAATCGTTTAAAAATTAGATAGTTAATTATTGGCATACAATTTGCTTGTATTGATTACGAAGGCATTATCTGCAATCATTACTGACGTACCCGTATTTAGATGGCGTATGTTAGATTTTCCTAGAAACAATTATTGAAGGAGTATTACCATGAAAACTCAAAAAGGTTTTACCTTAATTGAATTGATGATCGTTGTGGCGATTATCGGTATTTTGGCAGCCGTTGCTATCCCAGCATACAGTGATTACTTGAAACGTTCACAAGTTGCTGAAGCTTTAGGCTTATTAGCGGGCTTAAAAACCCCAACCGAAGAATGGTTCGGAAGCAGAGGCACATGGCCTACTAACATCAAAGATCAATTGGGTGGTAAATTAAGCGGTAAATACACCACTGCTGTTGCTATTGATGGTATGGGTTATAAAGCTAACATGAAAGATGCAAGCATCTCTGGTGACATCAAATTAACTTATGATTCAGCTGCTAAAACTTGGACTTGTTCAAATAGTACTGTTTCTCCTGCTTATTTGCCAACCGCATGTAAGAAATAATTTAATCTGTTCAGTGTAATAGAACCCGCTCATTTTGGGCGGGTTTTTATTTGTGTAATTTTCTTTTAATTTTAAATTCATACTATGCCTATTCAATCTAAAGTTTTTCGGATTTCTGCGATTCTTTTGTTTCTTATGCTTTGCGGAGGTTTGTATAGTTTTGGAATAAGTCCGCTGCTTATTCTGGATGACGATCCGAATTTGTCGGAGCTTACGCAAGTTAAAAAGCATCAGAATATTTTGGAGTTTATTCAAGCGGGTACGGCTGGACCTTTGGGAAGACCTATTTCTCTGTTTAGCTTTGCATTACAAGCCGACTCATATCCGAATGCAACCTCTTTCAAATATATCAATATTGCAATTCATTTGTTAATTGCGGGATTAATTTATAATCTTTTAATGATGATTGGACGGTTATTAAAATATCCGTTAAGAACAGTATTTCTAGTGAGCTTTATTTGCACCGCAATTTGGACATTATCACCCATTCAAGTTTCTACTGTGTTATATGTCATTCAACGTATGGCACAACTCTCTATTTTGTTTATTGTATTTGGATTGTTGTTTTATTTAAAAGGGCGAGAATTACTTATTCAAGAGAAATACTTACAAGGTTATCTCGTTGCATCTGTAGGACTTGTTATAAGCGGATTACTTGCAATTTTTAGTAAAGAAAATGGTGTATTGATTTTATTATATTTGTGGGTAGTTGAAGCAACTGTATTAAGTAATTTACCCAAACCGCGTTATTGGTTGTATTGGAAAGCAGTTTTTATTTATGCACCGTTGCTTATTATTGCAAGTTATTTTGCGCTTACTTTTCATCCAGAAAGAGATTACAGTTATCGGTTATTTACGTTTTCTGAACGGTTATTAACAGAAAGCCGCATTTTATTGAATTACATAGGAAATATCTTTATTCCTGGGTATTTTATGAAATTCAATTTATTTCAAGACGATTATGTTGTTTCAAAGGATTTGTTCACGCCCATTTCAACGTTATTTAGTGTTATTACAATTATTACGAGTTTTTTTGTAGCAATTATCTTTAGAAAAAAAGCCCCGATTTTAGCATTTGGGATTTTATGGTTCTTTGCTGGTCACGCATTAGAATCGACCTTTCTTCCTTTGGTTTTATATTTTGAGCATCGTAATTATTTAGCGTTATTAGGACCTGTGGTTGGCGTTGTATTGGGAATGCTTGCATTATTACAATCAGAGAAACTAACCCCATTAATTCGTAAAGCAATGTTAGGTTTTAGTATCGGTTGGGTTGCTCTGATTTTAAGTGCAACGTTGTTAGAAATAAGTTTATGGCGCGATCCATTTCTACAAGCAGTGCATTGGGCAGAAGAAAAACCGCTTTCTCGTTATGCACAATCTCATGTTTCAACGATGTATTTGTACATGAAACAACCTGAGAAAAGTATCGAGCGTTACAAACACATGGTTGATGTATTTCCAAAGGATGTTGCGCCTTATATTTTCTGGATAGATGTGGCTTGTGAATATCCAGAAATAGAACCGCCTGATTTCAACTTGGTATATCAACGGCTTAACAATCCTCCCGATAATGATGGTGCTGTGACAGGCGTTCAAAATTTATTAGATACTTATGTTAGTGGAAAATGCCAACGTTTCTCGCCTGAAATCATGACAAATATTCTTTCTCTGTTGTGGAATAATCCTCAAATGAAGAATAATCGGGGCGTAATTTCTATGTGGTATGCTAATTGGGAAGCCTTTCAAGGACATTACGTTTCTGCACTTCAAAAAATAGAGGAAGCACTAAAACATAATGTTCCCAAAAAAGATATTGCAAAATTGCAAAAACTCGGTTGGATAATGGAAATGGGGGCGTTTGAAGAAGCCCTTAAATACATTAAACAATTACGCTTAGAATTTAGTATGATTCAAAATCGTATTCATCAAGAACATTTGGATCGATTAGAAAACATTGCGATAACCAAACTTGAGAAATCAACACCATGAGCAATTTACTAAGCATTATTCTACCTTGCAGAAATGAAAGCGAGAGTTTAAAAACATTACTACCACAATTAAAAACTTCATTTCCAGAAGCAGAAATAATTGTAGTGGATGATGCGTCTGAAGATGATTCTGTTGTTATTGCTCAACAATATGCAAAAATAATTCAACATCGTTACAATATGGGCAATGGCGCAGCAATAAAAAGTGGTGCACGTCAAGCACTTGGCGATATTTTAATTTTTATGGATGCCGATGGACAACACGATCCAAAAGATATTTCTCGGTTATTAGAAAAATATCACGAAGGATTTGATATGGTGGTGGGAGCAAGAGGTGCAGAATCTCAAGCAAATACTGCGCGTCGTTTGGGTAATGGTTTGTATAACAACTTAGCGAGTTGGATGACGGGTCAAAATATATTAGATTTAACGTCGGGATTTCGTATTGTAAATGCAAAGAAATTTAAAGAATTTTTGCCATTATTGCCTAATACATTTTCTTATCCAACTACCATTACAATGGCGTTTTTTAGAGCGGGTTATAGCGTTGGTTATCTTCCAATCAAAGCGCATCAAAGAATTGGTAAAAGCCACATAAAACTTTTAAAAGACGGTGTGCGTTTCTTAATGATTATTTTTAAGATAGGAACTTTGTACGCGCCGCTTAAATTATTCGGACCATTAAGTTTGTTATTTCTAGGGTTAGGAACAGGTTATTATACTTATACGTTTCTCACTGCTGGACGTTTTACGAATATGGGAATGTTGCTCTTTACAACTTCATTGTTTATTTTCTTAATTGGATTGGTTTCTGAACAAATCACCCAGCTTTTATATATTCAAAAAGATCATGATAGAAAATAAACCTAATTTATTGGTTTTAACGTCGACCTTTCCACGTTGGGAAGGTGATAGAGAACCGCCGTTTGTTTTTGAATTGTCCAAGCGTTTAATAACTCATTTCAATGTTCATCTTTTAGCCCCTCATTCGCCAAATGCACAATTAAAAGAAAATATTGCTAATATTGAGATAACAAGATTTAAGTATTTTTTCACTCGTTTTCAAACTTTAGCTTATAACGGTGGCATTTTAGCAAATCTTAAAAGAAATCCTTGGTTATATTTGTTAGTTCCTTTGTTTATTTTAGGTGAGTGCATTTCATTATATAATTTATTAAAAAATAAAGATTTTTCTGTAATTCATGCACATTGGATTATTCCTCAAGGTTTGGTTGCTATTTTAGTGACTCGTTTAATGAAAAAACAAATCCCTATTGTATGTACTTCACACGGTGGAGATTTATATGGATTAAATAGTGGTTTATTAAAAAAACTAAAAATTTATGTTTTAAATCAAGTAGATAAAATAACTGTTGTTAGTCAAGCAATGAAACAAGAAGTTTTAAAGTTAGGGATTTCTGAAGATAAAATTGAAGTGATTTCAATGGGGGTTGATTTACAAAACATTTTTATTCCAAATCCTCATATTCAAAGAACTAAAAAAAGTATTTTATTTGTGGGAAGATTAGTTGAAAAAAAAGGTTTATTTTATCTTTTGGAGGCATTTGAGAAAATTATAAAAAACTACCCCGAAAGTATTTTAAATATTGTAGGAAGTGGAACAGATGAAATTCAATTAAAAAAACAAATTGAAAATCTAAATATAAATCAAAAAGTGAGATTTCTAGGTGCTATCGAAAACACACAATTACCCGCATTATATCAACAGCATGAAATTATTGTTTTTCCTTCCATTATTGGAAAAGATGGTGATCGAGAAGGATTTGGGTTAGTTTTAGTCGAAGCATTAGGTTGTGAATGCGCAATCATTGCAACGGATTTGCCGGCGATGCAAGATATTTTAACTGATCAACAAAATGCGTTAATTGTTCCTCAAAAAAATGTTGAAAAACTTGCAAATAAATTAGAACAACTTTTTGAAGATGCTCAATTACGAGAAAATTTAGGCAAAAATGGGCGTAATTTTGTTTTACAACATTATGATTGGGAAATCATTGCAAATCGTTATAATGATTTATTAAATAAATTATCGATGCGGTGAATTAATTTTTTAGTTAAATTTTCCCACGTTAAATGTTCTGGAAATGGCTCAATTTGAGGTATTTCAAATTGAAGAATAATGGCATTTGCCATATCATTTGAATCATTTGCTTCACAGAAACTTTGCGGGGCGTGTTGAAAGAACTCCTGATAATTTGAAACTCGTGTGCTTATTACAGGGATTTGACAAGCAAGATATTCTGCGATTTTGCAAGCATTCGACATTTGAATTTGTTTTGCAGTATTGTCGCCTTTTAATTCATAAGGCAAGGTAACAACATCACAAGCGTTAATCATTTTAACTACTTCAGTTTGAGAAACAAATCCCAAATACTTGATCCAAGGTTGATCAATCATTTCTGGTGCTAAATCTAACTTCCCCGCCAATAAAAGCAACATATTAGGATATTGTTCTTTGACTAGCTTACACGCTTCAATTAATTGCGGACCACTTCTTTCAGTTAAAGAACCAAAAAAACCCACGATTTTAATATCTAAAGGTAAATTCAACGCTTGTCGAGCAATTTTCTTATCAAAATGTTTAAATAGTTGGGTATCAACACCGTTTTCTATAATAACAACTGATTTATTGTATTGTTCGCTAATTTGTTTGAGTGGTTCACTTGCACAAATCAACAAAGAAGCGCGTTTCAATAATGTATAAAAAGCGGTTTTCATTCCAGGTAATTTATTCGTTCCAAAAGAAGGATAGAAATCATAAATATCAAAAAGAAAGGGGATTTTAAGTTGTTTTGATAAAACATAACCAATTACACCAAAATGAGTATCTCCACTTGCCATTAAAATATCGGGTTGATTTGCTTTAATTATTTTATTAGTATGCGTAAAGAAAGAAAAAATATTGGCTAGATTTAAAGGAATAGAATAAAAATCAACCCCTTCTATCGTTTGATGTAAAGAAAAATTGTTTCTGTAATCGGCTGCAATGACCACTACTTCAAACCCTTGCTTTTTTAATTCAACAGGCAAATAGAAAAGTCTTCCAAACTTATCAAGAATCAAATCTTTGTTTGTATAATAGCGTTTGCAAAGTAAAACAAATTTCATAAAAAATTCTCATTAGTGGTATTTAAAATTCTCCAGCGGTATATTACCAAAAAATCCCCGTTTTTCATATTTAAAAAATCATTTGGGTTTTAATCCTTTGTAAAATTAAAGACACCGTTTTAATATCTTGATCTTGATTTTATTTTTGACAGTAAAATTAATTTATTTTAGAATGGCGTTTTTTCAACCCGCATTTCGGAGAAATGCCATGCAATCCTCAAATCCTCAAATCCTCAAATCCTCAAATCCTCAAATCCTCAAATCCTCAAA
>DYRG01000088.1 GCA_020718845.1 Thiomargarita sp. | reverse complement strand
GTGGTTCTAATAATCCGATTGTATTAACCAGTACAACTGCTGATATTTGTACGGTGCAAAATAAAACCGTTACTTTTAATGCGGAAGGAAATTGCACGATTGAAGCAACACAAAACGCGAACGAAGCCTTTGTAAATGGTATTGCAACGGGAAGCATTAGTGTTAAATCGGCGGGTGTTTTCTCGCTTTCTGTGACGGATAAAAACGGTAAAGCAATTACTCAAGCAATGGATGTAGATACTTTGAATATTGGCTTAACCTTCAAAGCACCGACGGATGACATTGGAAAAACCGCTACTTTTTATCTCACAGCAAGCACGGATACAGCTAAACTTATGTTTGCTAACGGAAAATGGGTAACGGTAACCAATCCTTTACAAGCAGCGGCTTCTAGTGTTTTACCCAAGGATGCGATAGTTTTACCTTTATATTCAGGTACTTTAGGAGCAGGTAAATATACTGTTTATGTGAAGTATCAAATCGGGGATAAAGTCGTTGAAGCAACCAGTGTTCTTAATGTCATTTCGAAAGTATATGCAGACGCTTATGCAGCCGCTAAAGCTGAAGGTAAATCAGAGCGTTATGCAACCACTTATGCAACCGCTATGACTAAGAGTAATTCAAATTCTTATGCAACTGCTTATGCAATCGCTTATGTAGCTGCTACATTCGCTGGAAGAGGAGACCGTTATGCAAACGTTTATGCAACCGCTAAAGCTACTGGAAAATCAGATGCTTATGCAACCGCTTATGCAGCAAAAATAGCGATTGGAAAATCAGATGCTTATGCAACCGCTTATGCAGATGCTATAGAGAAGAAGAAACCAGATACTTATGCAACCGCTTATGCAGATGCTAAAACATCTCGAAAATCAGATGCTTATGCAACCGCTTTTGCAACCGCTATAGCTGAAGGTAAATCAAAGGGTTATGCAATCGCTTATGCAAACGCTATAGCTCGCGGTGAATCAGAAGCTTCTGCACGAGCAGTAGCAGGACTATAACCCGTTTCAAATGCCGTTAAGTTGAAACAACTCCCCCTTCCTAAAAAGAGGGGATTTTCAAACCCTCAGACGCGGAGCAATCCGCATTTTATTTCTTTAAAGACTAGAACTAAAAAAAGGTCATACGCATTTGAGCAATTCAAATAACTATGACCTTCTTTTTTTAGATTATTTTAAAAATCTAAATCTTTTCCCAAAAATATCAAACTCAACTTTTAAGTTGCTCAATCTCTGCTTTTGAAAGTTTAGTGATTTTCATAATTAATTCAATCGCCAAACCCTCCTCTAACATTGACCGAGCAATTTCAAACTTTTCTTCAGATTTTCCTTGTTTGAAAAGGTTGCGTTTTTCTTCTCTAATAGATTCAACTAACATACCGAATTCTCCTTCGTTGTAATACACTTGACTGAGTTTCTCAAAATCTGCGTCTGTAATTCTCTCATTTTCATACAAATGCTTAAACCAATTAGATAATAATGAGAGTGCATGGCGATCTTCTTCTTTTTTAAATAAGGAGGTGATCTCTGCTAATAATACATCAATATCATAATGAACTTCTGCGAAAAAGATGGTTGAAATAACTTTTTGAATCTTCAAAAGACTTTCTGCACTAAATTCATTTTCAGCGATTTTGAAATACTTAAATTGTATGCCAAAATCTCCTAATAATTCATGATCTTGTATTAAATCTTTTATTTCAACAGGCGCAGTCCATTTATCTTTTCCATTATACAAAACAATCGGAAAAACAGGCGGAAGTTTCTTGGGTTTGCTCTTTTGATTGATTAAATCCAAATAAAAACTCATCATGTAATGCAAAACTCTCACCGCCATGAAAGGTTGCACTGTCGATTGAAATTCCATTAAAATCACAATATAAGCAGTTTGCTCTTTGAGTTTGACTTTATAAATTAAATCACTTTCATGTTTGCGATGCTTTTTTGAAATAAAAGTTTTATTGAGTTTTTCTATATTTTCAAAATCAATCTCAGAAACCCAAGGTTCTTTAACAAACGTTTCTAATAATTGCTTAAAAATCACCTTATTTGAAAACAACAATGAATAACCCAAATCATGTACGTTCGCCATAAACCCTCATTTTAAATCCAGAAATAATTTTTTTGGTGAAACAGCGTGATCCACATTTCCAAGAAATAATATATAAAACGAAGTGTAGCCCTCATTTCGCTAAAAATCAATCCGTCACGATTGGTTCTCATTCGGTATTGCTCTAATTGTTCTCTGATTAAATTTGCTTCTTCACCAAACAACTTTTTGAAACCAAAATCCGCATAAGGATTCAAATAATGCAACATTTCTCATTCCTTAAATAAATATAAAAGAAAAGTTAAAGTTAAAGTTAAAGTTAAAGTTAAGAAAAGTATAGCAGATTAAGTTAAAAAAGATTACACTTTGCTTTTCAACAACTTAAAACGGGAAAAAAGCCATGTATAGAACCCGACATAATGCGATAAAAGTTAGGATAATCAGTGGGTTATTCGCTTTATCGGCATTTAATTATGGGACAGCGCAGGCGGCAGCGACCGTCAGTACGCCCACAGCGACCGCAGTGAGTGCGGCGTTTAGCATCGATACGACCGCAACGGATTTTTATATCTTTGGGGACAACGTTCAAAAGAGCGGCGGAACGGTATTTAGTGATGTCACTGGAACTTCAGAAGTGGCAACTAACAGCCTTTACAGCGTTGCGTGGTCTGGCGGTGCGCCGACAGCTTCTTCAACGGGATCAACGAAATACGATGTTTGTGCATTGGGGAGCAGTTATTCCCCCAAAGCAACTTCTTGTTCATTTGCTTTAAAAATGCCTAGTTCAACGGCGACGCTTGATGTTTGGTTGCGTCCAAATGGAAATACTGGAACGTTGACTTATGATGTAACGGTTGGAGGGGTTAAGAATAGTTATTCTGACGCTTCAGGCATTAAACGTCTTACTTATAGCATCACGAATGCAACAGTTGGAGAAACCATTACATTTCAAGTTCATAATGTAGTCGGTAGCAACGGTTGGCACAATATTGGATTTCAAGCGGCGCAATTAAAAACCCCTAAAACAGATCAAACGATTTCTTTTAGTCCCGCATTAACGGGAACAGTTGGACAAACTGCGACTTTGAGTGCAACGGCGAGTTCTGGTTTAGCAACTACTATTGCAAGTTCAACGCCGACGATTTGTACGTTAAGCGGAACAACGGTGAGTTTTGCAGCGGTAGGAACTTGTACTGTGACAGCAAATCAAGCGGGTAATACGGCTTACAATGCAGCGACGCAAGTTTCTGCAAACATTGTGGTTTCAAGTGCACCTAAAACCAATCAAACAATTACTTTTAGTTCTTTAGCAGCTAAAGTATTTGGAGATGCGGATTTTAATGTGAGTGCAACGGCGACTTCAAATTTGCCCGTGACTTTGAGTGCAACGGGTAGTTGTAGCTTAACCAGTTCGACGGTAAAAATAACCGCAGCAGGTGATTGCAGCGTTAAAGCATCACAAGCGGGAGATACGACTTACAATGCCGCGACGGATGTAACGCAAACCTTTGTAATTTCTAAGGCAAATCAAATAGTTACTTTTACGCCATCTTTAACAGGAACGGCGGGTCAAAGTACGACTTTGAGTGCAACGGGTGGATTATCAAACAGTGCAATAGTGTTTGCGAGTTCAACGCCGACGATTTGTACGGTGACGGGAAATAGCGTTGCGTTTGCAGCGGTAGGAACTTGTACTGTGAAAGCAAATCAAGCGGGTAATGCAAATTACAACGCGGCGACTGAAGTTTCTGCAAATATTGTGGTTTCAAATGCACCTAAAACAGATCAAACGATTTCTTTTAGTCCAGCATTAACGGGAACGGTAGGAACTAACGCAACTTTAAGTGCAAC
>DYRG01000087.1 GCA_020718845.1 Thiomargarita sp. | reverse complement strand
TATTTTTTATTAAAATTACATTATACCATATCCTCTTAAATTATGCACTACCCAAGTTCTAACCTTAATCCTAAAAGAAATGTTCAATACCATTGTTTTATAAGAAAGATTTGAGCAGTTTAAATCAACAACATCCTTAACTTTCCTTTTTTATTTAAGGAATAATTAAAAAATTGGGATTAATAAAGGATAAGATATTTTATAACTAATTAAATTTATTGATTATTTTTTATGTTAAAACTAAAAAAAGATTATTTTAAATGCAAGTCAATAGACTATAAAACCATATAAATATTGGTTAAATAAAAAGAAATTGTTGTTGCATTGCATCAAAAAAGCCTAAATTTAGCTTATAATAAACAATGCAATTTTTTTTAGAAAGGGAGAACTTCACTTGAGTATTTTAGAGCAAAAAGCGTTTATTGCTAATATTCCGCCTTTTGATCGTTTGAGCAATAATGAATTAGATAATGTTGCACAAGCCTTAGATATTGAATATTACAAATCGGGTCAATGTTTAATTGAACGTGGTGATATTCCTAATTATTTGTATCTTGTCATAAAAGGCATTATTGAAGAACGTAGCGCCGATGGTGAAATTACTTTGCATGAAAGTCAAGATTCTTTTGGTGCAATTGGGATTTTAAATAATTCGTGTCAGGCTGAGTTTGTGGTTCGTGAGGAAACACTATGTTATGTGTTGCCTAAAGATATATTTATTACGGTTGGAAAAAACAATCCACGCTTTGAGAATTACTATTATCAAACTCTTTCTCAACGTTTGAATAGAATGTTAGAACAACGTGATGCCAAAGAATTAGCATCTTTTATGGTTGCGCGGATTTATGATGCTTACATTCGTCCGCCTTTCTTTGTTGATTATCGAGATTCCATTTATAACGCGGTTGCTTCATTACAAAAATATAAGATTACCTCGATTTTAGTGCGTCGAGATGAAGAGGTTGGAATTGTTACCGATACGGATATAAGAAATCACGTTATTTTGAAAAGAAAATCCGTCGATGATCCAGTGGGTGATATTGCGACCTTTCCGACGATTGTCATGCAGTATGATGATTATTTATTTAACGCCTTGTTATTAATGACAAAACGCTCAATTAAGCGGGTTGCAATTAAAGAGGAAGATAATATCATTGGCGTTTTAGATCAAATGGATTTATTGAGCTATTTCTCTCATCATTCGCATTTGGTAAGTGTGCAAATTGATCGTTCTGCAAATACTGAACAACTCAAAAAAGCCAGTGAAAGTATTTTAAAAGTAATTCAAACACTTAATGCGAAAGGTGTTAAAACCCATGCAATTACCCAATTAGTGAATGAATTGAATTTGAAAGTGTATAACAAACTCTTTCAATTAATTACACCTAAAGAAATCATTGAAAACACTTGTTTATTGGTGATGGGAAGTGAAGGACGCGGTGAGCAAATTCTTAAAACAGATCAGGATAATGCGTTAATTATTCGAGATGGTTTTGAACATCCAGAATTGCCTAATGTTTTACAAACCTTTGTAGATTGCTTGGTTGAATTTGGTTATCCTTTGTGTGATGGTAATGTAATGGTTACAAATCCAGAATGGGCAAAACCATTAACCGATTTCAAAGATATGATTTATAACTGGATTAATTCACCACAAGAATATGCGTTAATGCCTTTAACAATTTTCTATGATGCAACTGCCGCATCGGGTGATAGCAAATTGTTAGAAGAAACCAAAGAACATTTGTTTAATTTATTATTTGAAAATGGTGGTTATTTTACTCGTTTAGCGCGACCCGTTTTATCATTTGAAACGCCGTTAAGTTGGTTTGCGAATTTCATTTTGGATAAAAACCATAAAGGTGGTTTAGACATCAAAAAAGGCGGGCTATTTCCGATTGTGCACGGCGTGAGAACGCTTGCATTAGAATATCGTTTGCCGCAAACTAACACGGTCGACCGCATTGACGCGCTTTTTAAGCAAGGAGTTTTTGACGCTGAATTTGCAGAGGAACTTCGTGAAGCGTTTGCATGTATGTTGAATTTACGGTTGGAGGAGGAGCTCATGCAATATCGAGCTGGAAAACCATACGATAATTACATTCAACCCAACCGTTTGAATAAATTAGAACGAGATTTGTTACGCGATTCTTTAAAAATTGTGAACAAATTTAAAACCTTTATTTCTTATCATTTCAGACTTAATATGGTGACGTAATGTTCGGTTTTTGGTGGCAATGGCAATTTCAATGGAAACTCTCCCGATTAAAAGACCCGCGTTATAGCTTTTTATTTGAAAACGCGCCTGAAGATGAAGTCGTTTGTTTTGATTGTGAAACGAGCAGTTTAAACCCAAAGAAAGCGCAATTACTTTCTATTGGTGCAGTTAAGATTTCACAAAATAAAATTCTTACCAGTCAGAAATTGGAATTGTTCATAAAACCCACCGCCGAAATCGACCATCAAAGCATTAAAGTCCACCGTTTGAGACACGTTGATGTTGAAAACGGTTTGGACGTGGAAGAAGCGATTGAAAAGTTCCTCGATTTTATTGGTTCAAGAAAGCTCGTTGGTTATTATTTGGAATTCGACGTTGCAATGATCAATAAATATATGAAACCTTTAGTTGGCACAACCCTTCCCAATCCTCAAATCGACATTTCTGGTTTGTTTTATAATTCAAAACTCCGCAATTATCCCGCTGGAATGCCGCATCCTCACATTGATTTACGTTTTGATACGATGATGGAAGAAATGGGTTTGCCCGTTTTAGGAAAACATGATGCCTTTAATGATGCTCTAATGACTGCGATGATTTACATTAAATTATTAAACGGTTGGGGCATGAGAAAATCAGAGAACAACTATGATTAAAACAACATTTCAAAAAATCTGGGGTTTTATTAAAGAAGTATCGGGCGATGATGCTTATGAACGTTATTTGAAACATCATGCACAACATCACCCAAATGAAACGCCATTAAACCGCCAAGATTTCTTCAAACAAGAACAAGACCGCAAATGGAATTCCATTAAACGCTGTTGTTAGTTGTTTTGTTTCGTACCTGCAAGCCCACTGGCGTTTTGAAATAAGACAGAGGAAATAAGTAAAAAATGGAAACTTATTTATTATTATGGAATCCTAAAAGATGGGAATGGAAAACTATTCAGCAAGATATTTTAGAACTTACTCAAAATGGTAAATTAACTGGAAGGTGGAGTAGTGGAATAATAAAAAAAATAAAGCCTAATGATCGATTCTTTCTTATGAGATTAGGTAAAGAACCTAAAGGTATTTGTGCATCAGGAAAAATAATTAATTCTCCAGTTCAAGATAATCATTGGGATAATAAAGAAGGTTCAACTTATTATGTTGAAGTAGCGTTTGAAATAATACTTGATCCCAACAATGAATCTATTTTTTTGATTGAAAAACAAGAAGGTATTTATAAAAACTATAATTGGACTCCGCAATCTGCTAAAACTATTCCTCATGAAATTGCTAAACAATTACAAGATGATTGGTCACTTTTTTTAGAGAAAAATAATAAGAAAGAAGAAATAATACTTCCAGAAGAAATTTCTGAAAAAGAAGTTTATTTTGAAGGTGCAATAAAAAGAATTTTTGTTAATATCTATGAACGTCATAATAAAGCCAGAGAAAAATGTATAGAACATTATGGGATAAATTGTTATATTTGTGGATTTAACTTTGAAAAAAAATATGGAGAAATTGGAAAAGGTTTTATTCATGTTCATCATTTAAAACAACTTTCTGAGATTCGAGAAGGTTATCAAGTTGATTCTATTGAAGATTTGCGTCCCGTTTGCCCAAATTGCCATGCCATGTTGCATAGGAAAAATCCGCCTTATTCAATAGATGAATTGAAAGAAAAGTTACGTTTATTATTCGAAAAGAAAGAGGAGCAACAATGCTAA
>DYRG01000023.1 GCA_020718845.1 Thiomargarita sp. | reverse complement strand
TGTTTATTTTCAGTAAATTATAGATTTAATCAGCATCCCAATTTGATCACTACCCCCAAAATTTAAGCATTTCCTTTTATTTTAGTTCGACGAGCTTGAGCAAAATCGAGCATTCTTTGTAAAGGAATCATTGCTTTTTTACCGATTTCTGGATCAACGTGAATTTCATTTGAATCCGTTTCTAAAGTTTGTAATAAATTATCCAACGCATTCATCGCCATCCAAGGACAATGCGCACAACTCCGACACGTTGCTCCAATGCCACCATTTGGTGCTTCAATAAAGGTTTTCTCTGGCGACAATTGCCGCATTTTATAGAAAATTCCTCGATCTGTTGCAACAATAAAAGTTTTATTTGGCAAATCATGTGCGGCTTGAATTAATTGACTCGTAGAACCCACCACATCTGCCATTGCAATAACCTCTGGCGGTGATTCTGGATGCACTAAAATTCCAGCCTCTGGATGCTCTTTTTTCAAATCCGCAATTGCACTACTTTTGAACTCTTCATGCACAATACATGAACCCTGCCAACAAATCATTTCTGCACCCGTCACTCTCTCCACATAATTACCTAAGTATTTATCGGGTGCCCATAACACTTTCTTACCCTGTGCAGTTAAATGTTCCACTATATCAACTGCAATGCTTGATGTAACCACCCAATCCGCCCGTGCTTTCACTGCCGCAGAAGTATTTGCATATACAACAACGGTATGATCGGGGTGAGCATCACAATATTGCGTGAACAAATCAGCAGGGCAACTTAAATCTAAGGAACATTCAGCATTTAAAGTCGGCATTAAAACCCGTTTTTCTGGGCTTAAAATCTTGGCAGTTTCTCCCATAAAACGCACGCCCGCGACAATCAAAGTGGTTGCAGAATGATCACGTCCAAAACGCGCCATTTCTAATGAATCAGAAACACAACCACCCGTTTTTTCTGCTAAGGCTTGCAAATCCGCATCGGTATAATAATGTGCAACCAATACCGCATTATTTTGTTTCAATAATGCTTTGATTTTATTGAAGTAATTTTCTTTTTGATCTGCACTAAATTGCGGCATTGGTGGTGGCATTGGCACATCAAAAGTTGGTAAGTTTGGCAAATCAATCGGTGGGGTAATTGGAATGTTTTTCATCATGAGCTCCTTTAAAAAATCTCGTTACAAATATCTTCAGAAAATATTTAACAATTAATACTATTTAAAATCAATTTTTCTCCATTAATATACAACAATTTTAATAAAAATAGAGAACCTCCTAGATTTTAAAATTTAGAAGGTTTTTTTAATGAAGTTTAATCATTTTTGGGAGGATTAGAAAGCGAGCGTTTGTCTTTGAGGTTTTGTAATTTGATGAGTTCTTGTAAGGGAGAAATCAAATCCATTGGAAGAGGAAAAATAACGGTATGACTTTTCTCACTTGAAATGTCGCTTAACGTTTGTAAATAACGCAATTGAATGGCTTGAGGATGTTGCGCCAAAATGCTCGCGGCTTCGAGGATTTTCTGAGAGGATTGCAACTCACCTTCTGCATGGATGATTTTTGCTCGACGTTCGCGTTCAGCTTCGGCTTGTTTTGCAATGGCTCGAACCATGTTATCGTTCAAATCCATTTGTTTAATTTCTACGTTAGAAACATTAATCCCCCATGCTTCGGCTTGTTTGTCGAGAATCTCTTGGATTGCTCGATTCAATTTATCTCGCTCAGAAAGCATTTCATCTAATTCATGATGTCCTAACACTGATCGTAATGTTGTTTGAGCAAGTTGACTGGTTGCGTGCTCAAAATCTTCCACTTTAATCACCGCTTTTTCGGGGCTAATGACTTTGAAATAAACCACCGCACTTACTTTAACAGAAACGTTATCTCGTGAAATCACATCTTGGGTAGGAACATCCATTACAACCGTGCGCAAATCTACTTTCACCATTTGTTGAAGAACAGGGATAACAAGAATTAAACCTGGTCCTTTCACTTTTTGATAACGTCCTAAAAAGAAAATTACGCCGCGCTCGTATTCACGCAACACGTTGATTGCAAAAGCTAATATCAAAAATAACGGCACACCAATCATGCCCGCTAATTGCCAAGTTGTCATAAAGTTCAATCCTATATCCATTTGATTTCTCTAGGTATTTTTATCTTGAGGAGGTTGAGCTTGTTGCTGCTCGTCAAAGAGACTGGCTAATTTAGAAATCGCCGCGTCGCGCAAACTGGTGCTGCTGCTCGACGAGTGCGCGTGCGAAGTGCTGTGCGCGCCGTGCGTGAGGGTTTCCACTAATTTTTTAGGGTTGATAATCACCACCACTTCAACGTCGCCCACCGGAATGTTTTTTGGCAACATTAAAACCACTTTGTGATCTTCTGGAACTGAAATAACTTTGTGAATAATTTCCATAACTTAGATTCTCCGATTATTTATCGACAATAAATGATTTAATGGTAAAGCCTTTTGTGAAGCGCGTCAAAATTTTCCTTGACAGATTAGTTTTATTCAATGTATAAATAACAATCATTATCATTTACAAAAAGGAATCTATCCATGTTAAAACAGGGTTTTCTCGTTTTAAGTATTTGTTTTTTAAGTGCTTGTAATGGCGACGGAACATCATCATCTTCATCAACGACGGTGAGCACTTCAAAAAATACTGTCGACGAATCTACGCTTACTCTTAAACAATTGGTCGGGAAAAAGCTCTTTTTCGATGCGAATTTATCCGAACCAGCGGGGCAAAGTTGCGCATCTTGTCACGATCCTGATTTTGGATTTTCCGATCCTGATCAAATTATGTCCACGTCGCAAGGCGTTCACCTCGACCGTTTTGGCGACCGCAACACCCCGACAGCGGCGTATGCAGCATTTAGTCCTGATTTCCATTATGATGAAATTGAAGGACTTTTTGTCGGCGGACAATTTGTCGATGGTCGTGCTTCCACTTTGAAAGAACAAGCCAAAGGACCGTTTCTAAATATTTTAGAAATGGCGAATCCCGATAAAGCAACTGTGGTTTCAAAAGTTGCAAATTCAAGTTATGCAACCCTATTTCAACAAATCTATGGTTTTAATGCTTTTTCTAATATAGAAACGGCTTATGATAACATTGCAGATGCGATTGCAGATTTTGAGAAAACATCTTTTTTTAGCCCTTTCACGTCTAAATATGATGCGTATTTGGCAGGCAAAGCAACTTTAAATGAAATAGAATTACTTGGTTTAAAAGTCTTTGAAGATGAGAAAAAAGGTAATTGTGCGGCGTGTCATCCAAGCCAACCTTCCAATGGTGTGCCGCCGTTATTTACTGATTTTACTTATGATAATTTAGGCGTTCCTCGAAATGAGAATAATCAATTCTTAAATTTGCCTGAGCATTTTAACAAAAACGGAAGAAATCATAAAGATTTAGGATTAGGGGGAACAACACACGTTAATAATTCTGCGGAATATGGTAAATTCAAAGTCCCGACTTTACGAAATATCGCCTTAACAGCACCTTATATGCACAATGGGGTTTTCAAAACGTTAAGAGAAGTCGTGGAATTTTATAATACGCGAGATATTGATCTCAAATGGGGAATACCAGAGGTAGCGGATAATGTAAATCGTGAGGAACTCGGTAATTTAAAACTTACTGATGAAGAAATGAACGCCTTAGTTATTTTCATGACCACGCTCACCGATGGTTATAATTAACCTGAGAAATATTTGCATTATAGAGCATTAGAAGAAAATAGTGAATGGTTTTTATTGCATTGTGCTCGACCACTTGATTTGAATATCTGATCATAAACAAACGAATTTGCGCTATATCAAGTTATTTTGTAGAAGCAAGTTTTATAATGAAGATTAAAATAACTTTATTATGAGGCAATTCAAATGTTTATCGATAGATTTTTGTTTCCGTTGGCATTAATTATTGTGAGCGGGTTTGTGGCGATGATGGCGAGCGTTGCAGATGCCAATGAAACCCTTTATAACGAGCATTGTGGGGGCTGTCACGGCGTTGATCGGTTGGGGGGGATGGGTCCTGCGCTATTTCCTGAAAATCTCGCGCGTTTGCGCCGTTCTGAAGCCGAAAAAATTATTGCACAAGGTCGGGTTGCCACACAAATGCCTGCTTTTAATGAGAAACTTTCTTCTGAACAACTGCAAAGTGTGCTTAATTTTATTTATACCTCACCTGCTCAAATTCCAGAAATCGCACTTCCTCAAATTAAAGCCTCTCATGTTATTCACAATCCGATAGAAACTTTACCAAACAAACCCGTATTTGATGCTGATCCGTTGAATTTGTTTTTAGTGGTTGAAATGGGTGATCATCATGCAACGATTTTAGATGGTGATAAATTAGAACCTATCTTTCGTTTTCCTACCCGTTTTGCATTACATGGTGGACCTAAATATTCTCCCGATGGACGCTTTGTTTATTTAGCATCCAGAGATGGTTGGGTGAGCAAATTTGATTTGTACAATTTGAAATATGTTGCTGAAATAAGAGTGGGCATAAATACTCGTAATATTGCGGTTTCTGCGGATGGTAAAACGGTGATTGCTGCAAACTATTTGCCGCGCACTTTAGTTCTTTTAAATGCTAAAGATTTAACGCCTTTACAACTCATTGATATAAAAGATGAAAAAGGTAACACATCGAGAGTGAGTGCGGTTTATACTGCGCCGCCGAGAAATAGTTTTATTGCGGCTTTTAAAGATATTTCTGAAGTGTGGGAAATTCCTTATAATGATAAAGCAACTGCTCTACCTGTTTATACGGGTGTAATGCACGATTATCGAGCTGAATCGGGAGAGGATTCGTTAGTCGATAAACGTCATTTTCCGATTAGAAGAATTAAGTTAGAAACGGTATTGGATGATTTCTTTTTTGATCCGCCGTATCAACATTTGATCGGTGCTTCTCGTGAAGGTAATCAAGGACAAGTGGTTAATTTAGTGGTTGGACGTAAAATTGCCGATATAGAAATTCCCGGAATGCCGCATTTAGGATCGGGTATTAATTGGACATTTGAAGATAAAACCATTTTAGCGACCCCTAATTTAAAGGAAAATATTGTAAGTTTTATTTCATTGGGGGATTGGAAAGTCTTTAAAAAAATAGAAACAGCAGGTGCTGGTTTCTTTATGCGCAGTCATCAAAATAGTCGTTATGTATGGGTGGATGCAATGTTGAGCAAAAATAAAGACAAAATTCACGTCATCGACAAACAAACTTTAGAAATCGTTAAAACATTACAACCAAGCATTGGAAAAACCGCTGCGCACGTTGAATTTGATCGATATGGAAAATATGTTTTATTAAGCATTGCAGAAATGGACGGTGCATTAGTTATTTATGATGCAAATACCTTAGAAGAAATCAAACGTCTTCCCATGAAAAAACCTTCTGGCAAATACAATGTTTATAACAAAATCAATTACGAAAGTGGGACTAGCCATTAATGATTTTGGTAATAAAACAGCTAATGAGTTAGAAAAAGGTTTAAGGGAATTAGAAATAAAGATAAACTTACTAAATTATGTACCACTACAAATAAGACCTTTTTTAGAAAAAGAGAAAGTTATTCTTTCTATGTTGAGGAAATAATCTTTGATAGGTACATTTTAACGTTTGATTTCTACAGATGTACCTATTTTAACTTTATCAAAAAGATAAATGACATGATCGTTCTTCATGCGAATGCAACCATTTGAAACCGCTTTTCCTAAACGATGTTCTGCGGAAGTTCCATGAATATAAATCCCACGTTTCTCGGTTGTTTTGTTATCTTTTGTAATGCCGCGTAATTTTAAAATTCGAGAAGTCATTAATGCACCATTTCTTAAATTTTTTTTAATTCTATTTGAACGCCCGTGTTCATTGAAAATTATTCCCTTTGGTGCATCTTTGCCAAGTTTGTCAAAAATAATATGTTTTCCTATGGGAGTTCTTCCCGTTCGAGGATTGTTTCCTGCGCCAAATTTTCCTGTTGAAATTGGAAAAGTTTTAAGCAATGTTTCTCCTTCATAAAGATAAAGTTGTTGCTTTGAAATATTAATAATTATTTTAGTTTTATCATTCGCTAATGTATTGATTATAGTGGATAAATATAAAAAGAGAACCCAGAAATACATCAAGATTCTCTTGTGGTGTGAGTTATTAAAAACCCAGTTCATAACAATATTAACGACGACGCGCTGCGGCGTGATTGATTTTCTCGCCAGTTGTACTGCAAGGAATTTGATAATTATCTTGCGTCATCAAATCCACTCCGCATTGCAACTTCTCAACCCAATCAATAAGTTTTGTAATGACTGGTTTTCCTTTAAAAGGGCGACCATGTTGAGGAATAACCCATTCTAAATCTAATTTGCGCGCCATATTTGCCCACAAACGACAAACTTTATTTCCACTCATATAACGTTGGTGGAATTTCTCCATGTGAGGAATATGCGCTTCAAAATTATCAACTGGACGTGAGAAATCACTATTAACTAATGACGTTCCTAAATCACCACTAAACAAAATTTTAGCAACTGGATCATAGAAATGAAAGTTACCTTCAGAATGCAAAAAATGCGCTGGTAAGGCTTGTAAAACGGCATCGCCCAACTGAATATTCATACCTTCATCTGGAATGCCAATTAAACGATTTTTGAAATCTAATTTCGGCGCAAAATGTGGAATGAAACGCTCCCATAATTTTGGAACAATAACTTTACAACTTGAACCCAACATCCACTGATTTAATGAAGAAATAATATCAGGGTCTTGGTGAGAACCGATAACATATTCAAGGCTTTTGGTGAACAAATAACGATAAGATTCCATGAACAAATCACGATAAATCAAATCTCCACCCGGATCAATTAACGCAGAATGTCCTCCATTTACCACGAGAAATTGATTTGCTTGAATACCATCACCAGAAACCAAATCATAAAAGCCAATACATTTGTGTTGACCATCATTAAAAAACTCTACTGCCATGTTTCCCCCTGAAACATAAAACGACTAAAAGGAAAGGCTTTTTCCTACCGATATTTGATAAGAAAGTGCGGCGTTTCCTTGATTAATTGCCAATTCTACTAAACCAATACTATTTTCATACCAAAACCCTTGTCCTTTTGAAACATCACAAAAGGTTTCTGCATAAGAAAAAGTACGCTCATCCATCTTTATGTTGGCAGTTTGTGAAAGCGTTTTTGCTCTAATCCCTGAAAAAAGGTTTCCATAATGATCAATATAAATGATTTTCCTCAAATCATTTGACCATTTATTTAAATTTGAACTTAAATTTGAAATGGGTTGTAATCCAGTTTTGTTTTGATTACTTAATTGAGCAGCAATCGGTGCAAATAAATCTCGTCCGTGAAAGCTCTTTGACAAATATTGAGGTCGCCATATGATTTCAAAAATCTCAATATTTTCATAATGTTGCGCTAATATTTGAAATAAACCATTGTCAGGTCCGACAAACCAACGTTGTTGACATTTCACAGCAATCGGTCGACGCGCACCGCCCACTTCGGGATCAACCACGCACAGAAATACACTTTGAATAGGGAATTTCTCTAAATAAGCCGCCAGCAAATACGCCGCAAATTGCACGTTGAAACGCCGCCAAATCTCCATGTAAATCAATGATCGGCAGTGTTGCCTTGTGTTCCCAAAGTTGGGCTTTTAGCTGCGCTTGATAAGGGCTTCCGATTCCAAAATCTGTGAACAAAATCACCATATTTTTAATATTTTAGCGAATATATTGATCTAAGTATAAGCGATTTTTCTTAGACTAACCAAACTATAATGCTAAAATATAGAACTTAAATTTGAGGACACACAAATGCTGCGAATTTGGATTTTTTGCAAACAACATGGGCTACGATTTGTCGTAAGTATTTTAATTGTCTTGGTTTTTTTAACCCACGCATTAGGAATTCGTCATTGGGAATTATTGGATTATTTGGAGCGACGAGCGTATGACACGCGTTTAAATCTTTCATTGCCAAATACCTCTGATCCTCGAATTGTAATTGTTGATATTGATGAAAAGAGTTTGAAAATGTTAGGACGTTGGCCTTGGAAACGCAGCATTTTAGCGGATATTCTCGATCAACTATTTAATCATTACAAAATTAATTTATTGGGATTTGATATTGTGTTTCCCGAAGCCGATCAAAGTTCGGGTTTGAACGTCTTAGAAGAACTTGCTCAAAATAAACTCAAAGATCAACCCGCTTTTTTAGAGAAACTTTCCCAATTACGCGCTGAATTAAATTACGATCAACAGTTTGCAAATAGCATTAAAGATCGTCGTGTCGTGTTGGGTTTCGCCATGATTAGTAATAAAGAATGCCAACAAGGTAATTGTTCCTCAAGTGGTGAATTACCAACCCCTATCTTAAAACTTAGTGATTTAGAAAATATTACAACGCCAATTCCAGCGCAAGGTTTTGCAAGTAATTTAGCACTTTTT
This sequence comes from Thiomargarita sp., assembly GCA_020718845.1. GTDB lineage: Bacteria > Pseudomonadota > Gammaproteobacteria > Beggiatoales > Beggiatoaceae > DYRG01. The sequence continues at coordinate 34,032 of DYRG01000023.1, read as the reverse complement.
AATCAACTTGCCGTTGGGGGTGGACACTTTAGTCAACTTCCTGATAATGATAGTATTATTCGTCGAATACCAATGTTATATGCGTATAACAACCAATTATATGAATCTATTGCATTAGCAATGGCAAGAGTTGCATTAAATGAACCAATTATTGAACCCATTATTGTGAGAAAAGGTAATTATCAAGCGATTGAAGCATTAAAACTAGGTGAACATTTTATTCCAGTTAATGAACAATTAGAAACCTTAATTCCTTATCGAGGAAAACGAGGAAGTTTTGAATATTTCTCCGCAATTGATATTTTAGAACAAAAAGTGCCTTTAGATAAATTACAAAATGCAATCGTGATTATGGGAACAACGGCACAAGGTTTATTTGATTTACGAGCCACACCAGTAGATGAAGTTTATCCTGGAGTTGAAATCCACGCTAATATGTTAAGTGGTTTGTTGGATAATCGTTTATTAGCCAGTCCAGCATTTGTACAAGGTGCGGAAGTTCTTTTAATGATGGTTAGCATTGTTATCATGATTTTTCTAATATTTTGGATTAATCCTTTATGGTCAATTATTATTGCAATTGTAATGAGTGGTGGAATTATTTGGGTTAATTTGTGGTTTTGGACAGAATTACAATTAGTAATTCCTCTCGCGTCGACGTTGGTAATGATTTGGACGTTATTTCTATTTAATATGGGTTTAGGGTATTTCTTAGAAAATCGCCACAAACGCCAATTAACGGGTTTGTTTGGTCAATATGTTCCTTCGCAATTAGTTGATGAAATGAGTAAAAATCCGAGTGCAACTTTCTCTTTAGAAGGGGATAGTCGAGAAATGACGGTGTTATTTTCTGATGTGAGAGGATTTACGTCCATTTCTGAGGGTTTAAATCCAAAAGAACTTTCTCAATTAATGAATACTTTTCTTACCCCGATGACCTATTTGATTCATCATCATCGTGGAACAATTGACAAATACATGGGCGATGCAATTATGGCTTTCTGGGGAGCACCCTTAGCCGATCCTCAACACGCGAGAAACGCATTGCTTGCAGCATTAGATATGATTAAGAAACTTGATGAATTACAACCCATTTTTAAATCAAAAGGATGGCCCGAAATTCATGTTGGTGTAGGTTTAAATACAGGCGTAATGAACGTAGGAAATATGGGATCAGAATTTCGTATGGCTTATACAGTTCTAGGTGATGCCGTGAATTTGGGTTCAAGATTAGAAGGTTTAACTAAACAATATGGAGTTTCAATTATTGTTAGTGAAGCCGTTAAATTGGAAGTTTCTGATCATGTATTTCGTGAATTAGATCGGGTAAAAGTCAAAGGAAAAGATCGCCCCGTTGCAATCTTTGAACCCTTAGGAGAATATGCTGTTCAAGATAGTGCAACTCGTCAAGAACTTGAACAATATCATCAAGCATTACAACTCTATCGCCAGCAATGTTGGAATGAGGCAGAAACTATTTTACAAAACTTACACAATAAAGCGCCTATGCGATTGATTTACAAGATATATTTAGAACGCATTAATTATTTTCGTGAGCATCCACCTGAAAAGAACTGGGATGGTGTTACGACTTTCACAACAAAATAAGGGTATTTGAAAATGAAACAAATTCGCAAAGCAGTTTTTCCGGTTGCTGGTTTAGGAACACGCTTTTTGCCAGCCACTAAAGCAAGCCCTAAAGAAATGCTCCCGATTGTTGATAAGCCTTTAATTCAATATGGTGTAGAAGAAGCTATTGCTGCGGGGATTCGCCAAATGGTATTTGTCACAAGCAGTAGCAAACGTGCCATTGAAGACCATTTTGATCGTAATGCAGAATTAGAGCATGAATTAGAGCAACGTGGCAAACAAGAGCTTTTAAAAATGGTACATTCGATTGTGCCACCAGAGATTTCTTGTATTTATATTCGTCAACCCGAAGCATTAGGATTAGGTCATGCGGTTTTATGTGCAAAGCCAGTGATTGGTGATGAACCTTTTGCAGTGATTTTAGCGGATGATTTGATTGATGGAGAAAATGTACCTTGTTTATCTCAAATGGTGAAATTGTTTTTGCGTGAGCAAAGTAGCATTATTGGGGTCGAAAGAATTCCTCAAGAAGAATCTTATAAATACGGGATTGTCGAACCGAGCAATTTATATGATCGAGTATTTGACGTTAAAAGCATTGTTGAGAAACCAAAACCCGAAGTTGCACCTTCTAATTTAGCAGTGGTCGGACGTTATTTGTTAAGTGCAGAAATTTTTGAGCATTTAGAGAAAATTCCTCGCGGTGCTGGGGGAGAAATTCAATTAACGGATGCCATTGCAGCTTTATTGAAAGATCGTCGAGTTTTAGCATACGAATTTCAAGGACGGCGTTATGATTGCGGGAGCAAATTAGGTTATTTGCAAGCAACGGTTGATTACGCATTGAAACACCCAGAGGTTGCAACTTCCTTTCGGGATTTCTTAAAACATACCACTCTTTAAATATAGAAACTTAAAGCCATGATTGTGCCTATTCCAAACAATTCAAATACGGTTTCTCCAGCTTTACCAATTCAAACGATTTTCTTTTCAAATCATCGTAAAGCGCAAACGGTGCAAATTACAGAGGAAATGCAAGATATTTCTCAGGTATTTGAAAATTTGAATCTTTTTTCCTCTAACGCATTGATTAATCTAGCGGGTTCGCAATGTTTGGAGGGAGAAACGAATGGGCGAATGGCGCAATTGTTTAGTCGAAGCATCGCGGCAGTGGCGGCGGATTTGGGTGCGGCATTACTTGACAACGGAATCTCTAATGAAATCAATGCGTTAATAGGAAAAGGAGTTGCAGATCGGCGCTATAAATCCCCTTTGATTGGTGTGTGTGATGCGGCTTTTGCGGATCAAAAAGAGAAACTCGAACCAAATCATAGTCATTTTATCTTTGTTGATAATAAAACATTGAATTATAAAGATATTTTTAACAAAATTGTTGATTATTTTTCAAATCAATTACCTATTTTAACTATTTTAGTGGGTGGTGATGATATTGCTTGTGAGCAAGTTTTACATAGTGTGCGGCAAGGTTTTCCAATCATTATTCTCAATCAAACAGGTTATTTAGCAAATGAGTTAGTAACTTTGAAACAAAATCCTCCCGAATTTATTAGTAATCCCATGCACGCAGAAATTATTGCAGATGGGAAACTTTATTTATTTGAAAATGAGGGAACTTTAGATAAAAAAATCCTTGAACTACAAAGACTTATTAGACGTTTATTGCGCGGTGATACTACTTTAAGACAAGCATGGGAACGTTTTGTAGTTTATGATGAAAATGCAAGCCGTCACCAAAAGAACTTCCGACATCTTCAATTAGCCATTTTATTTCTCAGCGTGATAGGAACAGGGTTGGCTTTATTACAAAATTCCTTAGATCATCATTTAGATCGGGCAAATATTTATAAACAAGAAATTGAAGAATATGGTAAGCAAGAGAAATCCTTAACTACACATACAGAAGAAAAACTAATTATAGGAAATACCATTTCTACAAATAAACCAAAAAATGGAGTGAAAGCAACTTTTAAATTAACATTAAAGCATTGGTTTATTTGGGGAGAAAGTTTTTTTCATACTATGAGTGAAATATTACGTAGTTTTATTATTTTTATACCAATTATGATTACGGCATTATTAGCGGCAGCAAATCGTTTTAATACGGGAGCAAAATGGTTATTATTGAGAGGAAGTGCACAATCTGTGATGCGTGAAATTTTCAAATATCGAGCGCGTGCAGATCATTATTTCTCTAATGAAAAAGGACAACCCACGCGAGAAGAACGTTTAGCAGAAAGATTAAAAGATATTAATAGTTCATTGTTACAAACTGATATTAATACATCGGCTTTGCAATCTTATAAAAACACACTTCCACCTCTAAATTGTATTGCAAGTAATGATGATGGTATTAGTCGTTTATCACCTGAGCAATATTTGAGCTATCGTTTAGAAGATCAATATAATTATTATGTGAAAAAAACGTCACAACTAGAAAAAAAATTCAAGCAATTACAATGGGCTATTTATATTGTCGGTGGAATTGGAACGTTATTAGCGGCTTTTGGAATGGAAATCTGGATTGCATTAACAAGTTCTTTAGTTGCCGCATTTGGAACATATTTAGAATATCAACAAACTGAGAAAACATTAATTAAATACAATCGCGCAGCATTCGAATTGAATAATGTGAAAACATGGTGGATTGCATTGCCCGCTTTTGCGCAAGAAGATCAAACAAATATTGATAGTTTGGTTATGCGCACTGAACAGATTTTAAATAGTGAATTTAGCGATTGGATGCAAGAAATGCAAAATGTTCTTTCTTCTTTAAAAGAAAAGCAGCAAAAAATACTCAAAAATAATGTTTCTAATATAGAAGAAAAACCAGATAAAACTAATAACGTTTAAATAAAACCAAGCGTTTAAAAATTTGGAACAAATTTCTAATAAATGGGTATTTTTCTGCTATGCGTGAACGTTTAATTGTGTACATATTGAGCCACTTTTTGTTTCTTAATCTTATTTCAAAAAATTCACAAGTAGTGCATGGAATATCCTCTCGTGCGGGAACGTGACCCATTAGCATTTCACGCGCATATATCATTGGTTCACTGTTAAGACATTCATCCAAATTTTTCTCAAATACATTACCACCAAACGTTGCCCAGTTGTTATGACAACAACCTAGAATATTGCCATCCCAGTTGATTTGAGGTGATTCCCACAATTGATTACACATTACTATACCCCAATCATCCTCTGTTTTAACTGAATTAATATTCGCGTCCTTTAATACTTTTTCAGTATTATGTATTGGCGAATAATTAGGCACAACATTTAATTTAGCTCTAAATTCCATATTTAAATTCTTTGCAAGTTGTTTAGCATTAATAATATCGTTTTCATTATGCCCAAAAACAACATATTGCCATATCAACTTTGGACTTTTGCTATTGTATTTCTGTTTCAGTTGATTTATAGCTTTTACATTTTCTATAACTTTGTCAAAGTTGCCACCAATCCTATAGATACTGTATGTTTCATTGCTAGCACCATCTAAAGCTACCACTAGTTCTTTAACCCTATATTTAACTAATGCTTCCAAACATTCTTCTGTTACATGATTCAAATTTGCTCCCGTAGTAATCGTCATGCTCACGTTCTGTTGATAGGCATATTCGAAAATTTTTGACAAATGTGGATTAAGGAATACTTCACCCCAATTTGCTAGCTCGATTTCTTTTATCGATTTATTCAGATTGAGAAACCTTTTGAAGTTTTCTAAACGGAGAAAACCTGTACCACATATATTCTTTGATGTTTTACCTTGACTGGTCGGGCAAACGGGGCAACGTAGTTGACACGCAGTTGAGGCTTCTAAGCTAACTTTATTTACTGCGATTTTCTTCAAAAATTTCATTGGTAATCTTCCTATTGAGAATAGTGAAAGTATTCTGAGATAATATCTCTACATTTTTCCTCTAAGTTTTAATATTACACCCATGACGTTTAATTCATCCACAATCATTTGAATTAAACGCGGCATTTGTTCAGCCACTGGCACAGATAGTTCCATTCCCAAATCGATTTCTAAAGGTTCAACACCAAACAACACCAAATTACGCGGCATTGAATCAGTTAAAGTCGCCGCCGCCAATACATCCGCTAAACCAATTTGATGCGGAGAAACTTTTGTTCTAAAAAAGGTAGGAATTTCCTCATTATCCAATCGAACAATTGTTCCCGCTGGCTTACCAGTTTTTACCGCATCTAAAATAATGATTTGCTCTGCATCAGAAATTGGCGTTAAAAGCTCCATTCCTGACGTTCCTCCATCTAATATTTCTATTTCTGGCGGGATTTCAAATTGCGCTTGTAATTGTTGAATTGCTTGAATTCCAAGCCCTTCATCTTGTAATATTAAATTACCAATTCCTAGCACTAAAATTTTCATGTATGTTTCTCAAGGTTGTTAAGTGCGGTATTCTGCATTTATTTTCACATAATCATAAGAAAAATCACAAGTCCACACTTGGGTTTGTGCATTTCCACGATGCAAACAAATTTGTACTAAAATTTCAGGTTGTGACATTACTTTCTGTCCTTGTTCCTCTGTGTAATCTAAATCACATCCACCATTTCTCACAATACAAACATCGCCTAAATAAATTTCTACCGCATTCAAATCTAAATTGCTCACGCCAGCTCTACCCACTGCGGCTAAAATTCTTCCCCAATTTGCATCGCTTGCAAAAAAGGCTGTTTTCACTAATGGCGAATGCGCAATTGTATAAGCTACATTTAAGCATTCTTGTTCAGTTTTTCCTTGTAAAACTTCAACGGTGATAAATTTAGTTGCTCCTTCACCATCTCTCACAATGCTTTGCGCCAAATGAATACAAACTTGCTCTAATGCTATTTGAAAAGTTGCAATATTTTCTTGATTAAATTCAACGCTTTTTCCAGTCGCTGCTAAAACACACGCATCATTAGTAGAAGTATCACCATCAATGGTAATTCGATTAAAACTTTTTTCTACCGCTTTATTTAAACAATTTTGCAATAAGTTGCTCCCAATTTTTGCATCAGTTGCAATAAAAGCTAACATGGTTGCCATATCTGGGCGAATCATTCCCGCCCCTTTTGAAATACCTGTAATAGTTATTTTTTGCTCATTTATGATGATTTCTACAGAAATCCCTTTTGGAACAGTATCTGTGGTCATAATTGCACGAGCGGCTTTTAACCAATTGTTCTCTTTTAAACCATGTAATAGATCAGGCAATATGCTTTCAATTTTCTCAACAGGTAATGGTTGACCAATAACGCCTGTTGAGAATGGAAGCACTTGATTTTCCTCGCATTTTCCTAAAATAGAAACCGAAGAACAACTCCGTTTTGCATTGAGTAATCCATTTTCTCCAGTTCCCGCATTTGCATTCCCTGCATTAATTAACCAGAAACGTGGCATGATTTCTGTCAAATGCTGTTTTGCGATTTCTACGGGTGCAGCACAAAACGCATTTTTTGTGAACACCGCCGCACAAGTTGTTCCTTCAATAAATTCAAATAAAGTTACATCATCTCGGTCAGTGCGTTTAATCCCCGCACAAATGCTATTTAAACGCACTCCAGAAACGGGTTTTAATTTAGTTAGTTCGGGCATATTAACAGGCATAAAAGTTCTCTACATTGGATTTGAAAGTTCATGACAAATATCTTCTAATTTCTTCTTAAATTCGGGAGGAATTGAGCGAATATGAATATCTCGTTGTGGATACGGCATTGAAATATTATTTGCTTGAAATGCTTCCCACACAGCAAATAATATTTCTGATTTAGTGATGTTACTATTGCCATGTTTAAAGTCAACATAATATTGTAATCTAAAAGTTACCGCTGAATCCCCAAAATTAGAAAGAAAAACATTAGGCGGTGGCGAAGTTAAAACACTAGGTATTTTTGATAAGGTTTCTAATAAAATTTCGCTGACTTTTAATGGATTATTTTCATAAGATGTTCCTATATCTAATACAAATCGAATTTTGTTATCATTTTTTGTTGCGTTTGTAAAAGGATGGGAAATCAATTCTGAATTAGGAATAATGACATTTTTATTATCAGGTGTTGTAATCATTAAAGAGCGAATTCCAATGTTTTTAACTTCACCTTCATAATTACCAATAGAAACAATATCTCCAGCCTTTAAAGGACGCTCTGCCAATAATAACAAACCACTAATGAAATTGCTCGCAATATTTTGTAATCCAAATCCTAATCCAACCCCTAATGCTCCAGCAAAAACAGTTAAGGTTGTTAATTTCAATCCTATTAATTGTAATGCGATGAAAAATCCAATTAAAACAATCGTATATTGAGTAAAGGCGGATAAGCTATTTCTAACACCAACATCAGCAATATTAACGTAAATCCAACGATAAGTAATACGACGCATCCATTTACTTAACCAAATCACTGTTATAATCGCCATTAATGAGAAAATAATCCCGCCAACTTTAATGGTACTATCTTCAAAAACAAATACTGGATAATTTAAGAAATTGTAAAGAACTATCCAATCAATATTTAAACCTTCGAGTAATATCCATAACATTACAAAAAACAAAGAAACTAACGTTATTCGATAAAGAATAGGAAAAATATCTTGTTCCCATAATAAATTATAATTTCCTCCCATATTTCTTGCTTGTTCTTTAAAATATTCAAATATATCTCCAACATAACCTCTAAAGATTAACCAAACCGTCAAAACAAACACAAACCACGTTAAAATATGAGCAACTTTCCACGCTAAATTAACATAACCAATTACACCCAAAATACCCATTGCTAACACACTCAGAGGGAATAGCAACGTGCTTAAACTAAAAATAAGAATCCAATAGCGACGAACTTGTTTTTCTCCCATTACACGAATAAAGATATTTCTAATCCGTAATAATGGAAAAACCGTAATCATTAGAAACACCATATAAATACTATCACTGATTTCTTTTATTAAAGGAGATAATTCTAAAATATGAATTAAAATTGTAATGCTGCTAAAAATCCCAATTAATAAAAACATCCAACGCAACTGTTGATATAAATGTTCATCACGAAATTCTTCTTTTATGCAATGAGAAACTAATAATTCCCAAGCTAAATCAATGGGGATTTTAATTCCTAACCAAATAATGGTTAAACTTAAAACAAGTAAAATGGTTGATGTATTAAAATTTGCAATAAAAATTAAAGCAACTAAAATGCAACTTAATGCCAAACCCGTTAAATTACCTTTTAACAATCTAAACATGACTAATAAATTATTTTCTAAGAAACTTCTTTCTTCAGTTTCAATATGAGATAATTTCAAAATTTTGATTTGAATGTATTTTTGTAACCAATTTAATACCAATAAAATAACGAGAGAAAAGATAGAAAAAATTAACCAATTTCCTCCACTCATACGTTTTAAATCATATAAACCATCTGAGAATGCTTTTTGAATTTGTTTCCATAAAATTTCAGGCGCATCTAACGCTTCATCTAATAGATTTTTCCAGCCTTTTAAATTATCTGGCAATTGACGTTGTTTAAATAGACGTTCACTTATTAAATTTTTAATTATATTAGAAATTGTTATATGATAATTTTCAACCGATTTGCTTAATTCAATAACAGTTTTGCTTTGATTATCAATACTGGTAATTAAAACATCTAAAAGTTTCTTTTCTTCGGTTGCCATTTGTTGATTTTTTCCAAACAAATTGAAGCCTACTAATCTATTTTCAGCTAATTTGCTATTTTGCATTAATACATTTAATCTTTCTTGTAAAATATTTTGTAATGCTTTTAATTTTTGCTGATGTTCTTCTAAATTTTTTATAATATCTTGCCAATGTTCTAAAGACACTTGAGAAACATCTTTAGAAAGCTGCGTATTAATGCTTTGTAATTGATTGGTTATTTTTGAAAGTGCTAATTGACGTTTATTTAATTGAATTTGTTCTTGAAAATTCATTAATTGAGTTTCAAGAAAATTCTTTTCAATCATATTATTGGAGGAATGATTGCTTAATTTTGCACGAAGTAATTGAATTGATTCAGTGTATTCTTTCTCAAGATTTTTATTACGAGTTTCTAAATCTTGATTTTGTAATTTTTGATTTAATTCAGTTAGTTGTTTTTGCCATAATTTAGCAACTTTTAATTCCTCCGTAATTTCTTTTAAGTTTTTTTCTGTTTCAGGAATAGATTTTTCTGCACGATCAAATCGTTCTTCTTGAAGTTTAATTTGATTTTGCAAGGTTTCAACTCCCGCAGTATTATCTTCTGATTTATCAGTGGATTGCTTTTTGAGTTCCTCTAAACTTTCTTTTAAAGCTGTTAAGGCTTTTTTACTTTCTTCCATTTCTTGATGCGCGTGTTCTTTATCTAAAACAAATCTTTTGATTTTTAGTTGATAATCATCAACATTACTGCTTGCTTGTTCCAATTCGTTATCTGGAATTTTGCCTTGTTTTTCAAAACCCGCTAATTGTTGCTGCCAATGTTGTTGTTTTTCCTCAAGTGTTTCACTTTCTTTTTGAGGTAAATCTGCTGCAAATATTCCATGAATATTAAAAACTAAAATTAAAAAAAACCAATATTTCATTTTAGATTATTCTCCATTTCTGAAAATAATTGTTGGCGTTGTTGTGAATTAGAAGTATGTTCCCAACCTTGCAAATGATGTAAAATCAATTGAGAAAGCGCGTGAATATGATTTTTTTGATCATTTAAAGCTAGAATGTAATGAAAAGTTTTTCCACCATGATTTAAAAAGAGTTGGCGGTTTTGTTGATCAATTTCTTCTAAGGTTTCTAAACAATCTGCCGAAAACCCCGGGCAAATAATGCTCACGCTAGAAATGCCGTCTTTGGGAAGTTGTTCTAAAATTTTATCGGTATAAGGTTGTAACCATTCTTCACGCCCAAAACGCGATTGAAAAGTAACCAAATATTCTTCTTTTTTCAAACCCAGTTGTTCAGCCACTAAACGTGCAGTTTTTTGACAATGACAGAAATACGGATCGCCCGCTAAAAAGGTTCGTTTAGGAATCCCATGAAATGAGAAAAGGAGTTTCTGAGTTTTGCCATTTGTTTGCCAGTTTTCTTTAACACTTTCAACTAATGCTGTAATATACAAATCCCAATCGTGATAATTTGAAATAAAACGCAATTGAGGAATCCACCGCCATTTTTGCAATGTTTTGCTCACCGCGTCAAATGTCGAACCGACAGTCGCCGACGCATATTGTGGATAAAGCGGCAAAATGAGGACTTTTTCACAACCCGCTTTTTTAAGATTTTCAAGGGCTTGCGCTATCGAAGGTGTCCCATATCGCATCCCTAACTCAATTTTGACGGGAAAGTGCTGATTTAAATAAGTTTCGATAGCGTCGCGTTGTTGTTGCGCGATATTTAAAAGCGGCGATCCGCTAAGTGTCCAAATTTGTTGATAATTATGCGCAGCTTTGGGCGGACGAAACCGCAAAATGATTCCGTGCAAAATAATTTTCCACAACCAACGCGGCATTTCTACGACACGCGGATCGCTCAGAAATTCGCCCAAATAACGCCGTAAAGCACGGGCAGTTGGCGCATCGGGCGTGCCCAGATTGGTTAGCACGATGCCGATGGGAATATCCGCGTCGTGAGCGAAAGAATTGCCTTGAAAATGCAAAGTCATGCGAAAAAATCCGTTGGAAAGTTTTAGGATTATGCCAAAAAAATGCTAAAAAATGGCGTTCTTTTTTATTTAAGCCTAAACATCAGGTAAAATAACAAAATATCTCACCTATGTCCTTGCAAAGCATATTGAAATACAAGTTGTCATCTGCATCGAGTATGATTTTAGCCGCCAAATCAAAAAAGGATACCATTATGGATGTAATTGAATTACAAGCAATTTTAGCCAAAGAACAACACCATCCGCATTATTTATTACAAATGTTGCGGCTTGTGCAAGAGAAAGAAAATTATATTTCTCCACAAGTCATGAGTTTCTTTGCTGAAAAGTTAAATATTCCTCTAACAAAAGTACAAGGCGTAGTAGATTTCTACAGCTTATTAAATACCACGCCGAGAGATTATCATATTTTATTTAGTAATAATATCATTGAACAGTTGCAAGGTAAAGAGCAACTCATGAAACAACTCATGAGCAAATTAGGCGTAGAATTAGGTAAAGTTCGCGCAGATAATCGGGTTTGTATCGATAATACTTCTTGCATTGGAATGAGTGATCAAGGAATTTCTGTTTTAGTGAATGGTTTAACTATTACAAATCTCGATGAACAACGTATTTCTGAAATGGTGGATTTAATCGAGAAAAAAATCCCCGTTTCTCAATGGAATGCGCAATGGTTTGAAGTTAAAGATAACATTCAGCGCAAAGATCAATTATTAAGTACTGATTTTATTGCTGGATCGGTATTGGATAAAATGAAAAATAACACCGCCGATCAAATTATGGAAATTTTAAAGGTTGCGGGGATTCGAGGCTGTGGGGGTGCGGGTTTTCCTCTGGATAGCAAATGGGATTTCTGCCGTCAAACACCCGCCGACGAACGTTTTGTCGTGTGTGATGCTGATGAAGGTGAACCGGGTACTTTTAAAGATCGAATTTTATTTCAAAGTTACGCGGATTTAGTATTTGAAGGTATGACAATTTGTGCAAAAATAATTGGAGCAAAACAGGGCTTTTTATATCTACGCGGTGAATATCGTTATTTATTGGATTCTTTAGAGAAAATACTCGAAAAACGTCGTGATCAAAATCTCTTAGGAACAGCCATTTTAGGTGATTCTAATTTTGATTTTGAGATTAAGATTTTTATGGGTGCGGGTGCATACATTTGTGGTGCAGAAACTGCGTTAATTGAATCATTACATGGTAATCGTGGAGTTCCTCGTCGGCGACTACCTTATCCTGTGCATCAAGGTTATAACAAAAAGCCTACAGTAGTGAATAATGTTGAAACCTTTTGTTTAGCGGTGAAAGCATTGCAAATGGGTGGAGAAACTTTCGCAAAATTAGGTACAGAACAATCGCACGGCACAAAACTTTTAAGCATTAGTGGTGATTGTAAGAAACCTGGCATTTATGAATTTCAATATGGGGTTTCTGTGCGTGAGGTTTTAGAAAGTTGCGGGGCAGATATTTCAAATATTCAAATGGTTCAAAATTCAGGACCTGCGGGAAATAGTTTATCGCCTGAAGATTTTGATCGAAAAATTGCCTTTGAAGATGTGAGCACGACGGGTTCAATTATGATTTTTAATAAGGACAAAGATTTATTAGAAGTCATTCAAAATTTTGCAAACTTCTTTGTGCATGAAAGTTGTGGTTTCTGTACGCCTTGTCGAGTGGGAACATCGATCATTAAAAACTTAGTGAACAAAGTAAGAAAAGGTCGAGGTTCAAATGTTGATCTTAAAGAAATGCAAGATTTGAGTATTTTGATTAGAAATGCCGCACATTGTGGGTTAGGAATGACGGCAACTAATCACATTTCTGATACATTGAAAAAATTCCCACAAATCTATAAAGAACGTTTGCATAATAGTGAAAGTTTGCATCCCACTTTTGATTTAGATGCGGCATTAGAAGATGCACGTCAAATAACCCATCGTCAAGACGCAGCAGCGCATTTGTCAGCTTGAGGAATTTTTATGGAAAATATTATTACAATTGATGAACAAATGATCCCTTTTAAAACGGGACAAACTATTATGGACGCTGCAATGGAAGCGGGCGTTTATATTCCTCATTTGTGCCATAATCCAGAGTTTGAACCGCATGGTAGTTGTCGAGTGTGTGTGGTGAAGGTCAATGGGCGAATGATGTCTTCTTGTACAACTAAAGCAACTGCGGGTCAAAAAATTGAGAACAATACTCCAGAATTACAAGAGAACCGTCGTTGTTTAACACAAATGTTATTTGTGGAAGGAAATCACGTTTGTCCGGGTTGTGAAAAGAGTGGGAATTGTCAATTGCAAGCCGTTGCTTATTATACAGAAATGCTCTCACCACGTTTTCAACATTTTTATCCTTATCGAGAATTAGATCCAACGCATCCAGATGTCATTATTGATTTCAATCGGTGCATTTTATGCGAGTTGTGCGTGAGAGCAAGTCGTGATATTGATCAAAAGAACATCTTTGCAATGAGTGGTCGAGGAATTAAAGCACATTTGATTATTAATTCTCCAACTGGAAAGTTAGGTGATACCGATTTGAATGTTAATGATAAAGCAGTGCAAGTATGCCCAGTGGGTGCAATTATAAAACGAAAACAAGGTTATATGAATCCGATTGGAGAACGTTTCTACGATCAAGCGCCAATTGATGAAATGGGCGATATTGCAGAACCTCACGCAGGAGCAAAACATCATGACTAAGAAACTTAAAGTAGCAACGGCTTCATTAGCGGGTTGTTTTGGTTGTCATATGTCGATTTTAGATATTGATGAGAAACTCATTCCTTTATCAGAGCTGATTGAATTTGATCGTTGCCCAATTACTGATGTTAAAAAGATAGGAAAATGCGACATTGGAATTATTGAAGGTGGGGTTTGTAATGCTGAGAACGTCCATGTTTTAAAAGAATTTCGTGAAAACTGTACGATTTTGATTGCAATGGGAGCGTGTGCGATTAATGGGGGTGTTCCCGCATTGAGAAATCATTATTCATTAAAAGATTGTTTAGAGGAATCGTATTTGAACGGGATTGGATTAGAGAACGCACAAATCCCTAATGATCCAGAAATTCCTTTGTTATTAAATAAAGTACATCCTTTGCATGAAGTGGTTACAATTGATTATTTCTTGCCTGGTTGTCCGCCGTCCGCCGATGCTATTTGGACATTCTTAAATGAATTGCTAAGTGGAGAGGCGATTAAACTCCCTTATCAAGCATTACATTTTGATTAGATTATGCTTTCTACTAGCACTATTTTATTGAGTCTTGAAGGGCTACTACTTTTTAGTGTAGTGCTAGTAGTTTGTTATGTATTAAGCAACAAAAGTATTTCAAGAAAAAAATTATTAATTGCCGAACAAACCATTGAAAAACATAAACAAATTGAATATAAACTTAAAATTAATGAGGCACGCTATCATCAAATGTTTGAAACCAATCAAGCGATTAAATTAGTGATTGATCCAAGAAATGGAAGTATTATAGAAGTGAATCAATCTGCAATAAAGTTTTATGGTTATTCTAAAGAGAAACTTTTAACATTGAAAATTACAGATATAAATACGCCATCATCTTCTCAAGTAAAGGAGGAAATGCTCAAAGCTAAAAATGAAGAACGTTTGTATTTTAATTTTAAACATCGATTGGCTTCTGGAGAAATTCGAGATGTAGAAGTGTATTCTGGACCTATTGAAACACCTGAAGGAATTTTGTTATATTCAATTATTCATGATATTTCAAATTTGAAAATTGTTGAAGGAGCTTTACATCAAAAGAATGCTTATTTAAATAGTATTTTAAGAGCTTCTCAAGAACTTGCGATTATTGCAACGGATTTGAATTTTAAAATTAATTATTATAATTCTGCCGCAGAACAACTTTTTAATCAACCCATAAAACAAACCTTAAAACAGTCTTTTATTGAAACACATTGTCATTTATTTAATGCTGCTCATTTATTTTTGCAGGCTTTTCCAATGATTGAAGAAAATAATGAATATAAAACTATCACAAGTTGGCAAGAAAATAATTTGATTCGTTATGTGGAATGGCGAATTGCGGGAATTAGAGATGAGGATTTTGTTTTAATTGGTTATTTGTTAATTGCACATGATATTTCTGAACAAAAACGTATTGAACAAGATTTGATATTAGCAGCAACTGCCTTTGAAACTTTTGATGCGATTTTAATTACTGATAAACAAAATAAAATTTTAAGAGTAAATCGGGCTTTTAGTGAAATTACGGGTTATAGTTTAGAGGAAGTGGTAGAAAAAACGCCGCGTATTTTACGTTCAAATTGGCATGATGCAAGTTTCTATCGTGAAATGTGGGAATCTTTAAAAGAAAAAGGGCATTGGCAAGGTGAAATTTATAATAGACGTAAAAATGGGGAAATCTACCCTGAATGGTTGACAATTACTGCTGTTAGAAATAATCACCGAGAAATTACACATTATGTAGCAATGTTTTTAGATTTGACAGAGCGTAAGAAACAAGAAGCAAAAATCCATCATTTAGCGTATCATGATTCTTTAACTGATTTACCAAATCGTACGGCTATTTTAGAACAATTAAAACGTGAATTAAATCGTACCCATCAAGATAATAGCATAATATTTGGTGCGTTGTTATTTTTAGATTTAGATCGTTTTAAAAATATCAATGATTCTTTAGGTCATGCTGCGGGTGATCAACTCTTAATTGAAGTGTCGCAACGTTTAAAAAAAGCCATTCACGAAGATAATATGGTGGGGCGTTTGAGCGGTGATGAATTTGTGATTATTTTGAGTAACTTAGCGGAAGCTAAAAATGCTGCAACTACTCACGCACAACTCATTGCAGAACGTTTGAGATCAGATATTTCTCTGCCTTTTATTATTGATAATCATGAGTTTTATATTAGTGTAAGTATTGGGATTACATTATTTCCAGAAAATGAGATAAAGGAAAGTGATTTGTTGCGTCAAGCCGATACTGCAATGTATCAAGCAAAAATGCAGAAAAGAACGGGTATTCAAGTTTATTTGCCGTCGATGCAAGCAGCCGCATTGGAAAGATTGGCATTAGAAAATGATTTGCGGCAAGCATTAAAAAATAATGAATTGTTATTGTATTTTCAACCCCAAGTTAATTTAATTACCGAACGATTAACGGGTGCAGAAGCATTAGTACGTTGGTTGCATCCCAAGCGAGGAATGCTTAATCCAGCGTATTTCATTCCAGTTGCAGAAGACAGTGGTTTGATATTTCAATTAGGGCAATGGGTTCTACAAATGGCGTGTTGGCAAAATCGAGAATGGCAGAAACAAGGTTTAAACATTGTACCGATTGCAATTAATTTGTCGGCGGCTGAATTTCGTTTGCCAACTTTACCCGATAGAGTGAACAAATGTTTAGAAGAAAATCAATTAAGTGCGTATTATTTAGGATTAGAAGTGACTGAAAGTTTATTAATGGAAGATATTGATAGTATTTTATTAACATTACATAGTTTGAAAAAGATGGGGATTCAATTATCGATTGATGATTTTGGAACGGGTTATTCGAGTTTAAGTTATTTGAAACGATTTCCTGTCGATAAAATCAAAATTGATCAATCTTTTGTGAGAGATATTTTAGTTGATCCCGATGATGCTGCCATTACAAGTACGATTATTTCAATGGCAAAAAGTTTGAATTTAAAAACCATTGCGGAAGGGGTAGAAAATCGAGAGCAATATGATTTTCTCCGCCATCGCCAATGTGATGAAATGCAAGGTTATTTTTATAGCCGCCCTTTACCTGCTCACCGTTTTGCAGAAATGCTCAAGCCCGCCGCCAATGCTTAAAAAACTCCGCATCCACGATTTCATTTTAATAGAACAACTCGACTTACATTTCAAACAAGGTTTAACTGTAATTACGGGAGAAACTGGCGCTGGAAAATCGATTTTAATCGATGCGTTAGGTTTATTGCTCGGACAACGCGCAGATAGCGGAGTGGTTCGCCAAGGCGCAGAACAAGCCGAACTCAACGGGTGGTTTGGCGACGATCACATTCAACGGATCATTTCTAAAAACGGACGATCTCGAGCGTTTGTGAATGGAAAAAGCGTTACAATTCAAGAGCTTGCAATTATCGGAGAAACCCTTGTTCATATTCATGGTCAACACGCCCAACAAGACCTTGTGCGCCCCGATTATCAACGCCAAGTGGTCGATGAACGGCTGACCCCAAATCTCGCTTTACAGCGCGTTCAGGACGCTTGGACAACGTGGAAAACGCTGCATGACGAACTCCAACGGCTCGGCGGACAAGGCGCTGAACGCACCGCTCAAATCGAATGGTTACGTTATCAAGTCATTGAATTACAAGAGATTGGTATCGAAGAATTGAATTTGCCCGCGATTGAAGCCGAACATCGTCGTTTAGCGCACGCCGAGCAACTTCAACACAACGTTCAGCAAGCATTATTGTATTTAGATCAAGATGATGCGGCGGTGATGAATTTGCATCGAGCGTTGCGAGAAGTGCAAGCGGTGCAAGCGCACGATAAACGCTTACATTCATCGGTGGAATTGCTCGACAGCGCGTTGATTCAAGCCCGCGAAGTGGCGGACGAATTGCGGCATTATTTGGATCATCTCGATCACGATCCCGCTCGATTATTAGCATTAGACGAACAATTCAATGTTTTACAAAGACTTGCGCGCAAACATCAAGTGCATTTATCTGAATTACCAAATTACGCAAAACAATTACAAGAACGTTTGCAAGCCCTTGAAAAAGATGAAAAAAGAGCCTCAGAAATTCAACCCGAATTACAATTAGCAGTCGAACATTATCGAGAGGTCGCCGCACAATTATCCCTTCAACGTCAACAACTTGCAGAAGAACTTAGCGAAGCCGTCACTTTTCATGCGCAACAATTGGGAATGCCACATTTGCGTTTTATTATTGAAGTTTCTCCCCAATTAACCGCGTTGCCGTCGTTCTTAGGCACTGATAATGTTACGTTTTTGATTAGTACCAACATCGGACAACCACCCAAACCATTACAAAAAGTTGCATCAGGTGGAGAATTATCGCGTTTGAGTTTGGCATTGCAAGTGGTGATTTCTCAAACCAATCAAATAGGTACATTAATATTTGATGAAGCAGATGTGGGAGTTGGTGGAGGAATTGCAGAAGTAATTGGAAGATTATTTGCAAAGTTGGGATTACAACGGCAGGTTTTATGTATTACGCATTTACCTCAAATTGCGGCGTTTGGAAAACATCATTTTCATGTGAGCAAACACGCCCATCCATCGCATACACATATTCAAGTAAAAAATCTTCAAAAACAAGAACGTATCAAAGAACTTGCACGTTTATTGGGAGGACTTTCTCTCACGGAACAAACCATTGCTCACGCGAGAGAAATGCTTGAAGATTCAGCAAAGAATCTCTAAATTACGTTATTTAGTTTTTTGAGCTTCGTCGGTACATTTGTCAAGTGCTTTGAAACACTCATCATGGGATTTTTCGTCTTTAGCTTTGTCCCAACAAGCCATTGTTGTTGCTTCACATTTGTTAAGTGCAGCACCAACTTTAGCCAATAAAGCTAAACTATTTTTCTTTTCTGCTTCACTAAGTGGCTTACCATCTTTTGATTTGACTGAATCTATCCCTACATGCATACACTTATTGAAGGTTTCTTGAGCATTATCCATGCAAGTTCCCAGTTGCTTTACAGCAATTTTGGAATCTGATTTTGCTCCAAAAAGTTTTTTTATACCATCTCCACATTTTTGTTCTTCGTCGTCATATTTTTTTGAACAATCAGACCATGATTTATCCCAACCTTCGGGTGCTGCAGCTTGAACGCTTGCACCAACTAATGATAATGCAGATATTAAACAAATAGAATGAATTTTCATGGAAATTTCTCCAAAATTAAGTTAAAAAGGAGGTTCAGTCTACAAGAAAGATTTATTTTTAGCAAGAAAATAATTCGAATATTTCTAAAATCATTAAAATATTAAAAATATTCGAATCAAGAGTAAAAAAATTAGTTAGAAATCACTAATTTACCTAAAGAAACGACTGCAACTTCAGGTAAAGTATTTAAGTTTGCATTTGGAGCAACAAACTCCAAAATACCCGACAAATGGTGTTCTCCACGCGGATCAATCACTTCATTTAAGGTTCTTCCAGTGCCTCTGAAATGCTCAAAAATGCTTAGTTTTTTCTCTAACAAATCACGATAAACCCAATCTGATCCACCAATGGTTTTTAAAGTGTTGTACTCAACATTTTTCAAACGTTGTTTGCCCGCTTCTGGAAATCCTAAGACTAATTGTTTTTCAGCGTCACTTCTAAAGAACAATTGTGTCGGCATAAATTCACCTTTCTTATCCGCTTGAATGGGAGCATCAGCCGCTAATTTAGGGAAGATCGCAAAAATATTATCCCATGTTGGTGAATAGATAAATTGTTGCCAATTATCAGGAAGTTTGCCATCTGTGACATTAGATAATGCAATGGGTGGTGCATATTTGAAAATGATTGCAACCATTTCAACATCACGTTGCCAACGAATAATATCTTCTGCTTCATAACCAATATCCAAATAAATATCGAGCAATTGCTTTCCATATATACCTTCTGGAGTTGCCATAAATACATAAGGTTTTGTTCCCAAAATCGCATTGGGGAGCAATTTATTATCCGCCGATAAAACATATTGACGCGGCGCAATTCTTACAAAATAATCAATGGGTTGCGGAATAGCTTCACTCGCCACTTTTGGGGTATTAGTATTTTGGATATTTGCAGCAATTTCTTGTAATTTACCTTCGGGTGTGGGTGGATATAAAATCGCCCGATCCGCAGCAAAAACAATCGTTTGCGCAATCAATAGCCAACAAACTAACCAAACTTTACTCATAACTTTCAACATCTTAATACTCTCCTATTTGGATTTAAAAGTTCTATTTTAACGTTTCTTTATTCCGTTTGCATTAAAATTTTAAAGCAGTTCACAAAAATCAAATCTTACCAGTTATTTAATTTTGTTTAAGAAACTATAGATTTTGTCTTTAAACTATGATGATTAAAAATTAACTAATTTACTAAGAAAAGTTTATTTCAATTTATTTGTGACTGTCATTTTTTTAACGATGCGAGGTGATTTGCCAAAAATTTGACGGATTGGAATGATAAAGATGGTTAAAATCTTTTAAAATTAATCAGTTATGATTTGGCATTATTGTTGATATTAACTTATTTAAAATACTTTGAGTAAGGAGATGTCAACCATGAAAACCAGTGCATTGATTATTTTAGTTCTTTCAATTTTGCTTGTTTTTTCTTTAGTGCTTTAAGCATAAAAAAACCTACAAGGCTTTGATACCTCATAGGTTTTGTTTTGATAAACTAATTTATTTTAACTTGGCGAGTTCTTTTTCAACTAATCCTGAATTTAAAGGAACATAACCATCTTTTACAACCACTTCTTGACCTACTTTAGAAAGAACCATTTTAACAAATTCATATTCTAAAGGTGCTAATGGTTTGTTGGGTGCTTTGTTCACATATAATAAAAGAAAACGTGATAAAGGAAACTTACCAGAGAGTGAATTTTCTTCATTTGCTTCAACGAATTCTTCGCCCGCTTTTTTTGCTAAAGGAACGGTTTTTACACCAGAAGTGCGGTAGCCTAATCCAGAATAACCAATTCCATTTTCTGAAGCCGTTACAGATTGAACAACTGATGCAGACCCCGGTTGTTCATTAACATTGTTTTTAAAGTCGCCTTTACATAAAGCATTTTCTTTAAAATAACCATAAGTTCCAGAAACCGAATTACGACCATAGAGTTGCACTGTTTTTTCAGCCCAATCACCCGTTAAGCCCAACTGTCCCCATTTCACAACGTCTTCTTTTCCTCCACATTTGCGTGTTGAAGAAAAGATTGCATCGACTTGTTCAATAGTTAAACCTTCAATGGGATTATCTTTGTGAACATAAACAGCTAATGCATCGATAGCAACTTTGATTTCAGTGGGTTTGTAGCCATATTTCTTTTCAAAGGCTTCTTTTTCACCGTCTTTCATTTTACGGCTCATAGGACCGACGTTGCTAGTTCCTTCAGTTAAAGCGGGTGGTGCAGTAGAAGAACCTGCCGCTTGAATTTGGATATTTACATTCGGATAATTGCGTTTGAATTCTTCCGCCCACAACGTCATTAAATTCGCTAATGTATCCGAACCAACGCTAGATAAATTGCCCGACACGCCTGTTGTTTTCTCATACACAGGCAATTTTGCATCAAGTTCTACTGCGTGCGCAGAAAAATTTATGCTCGCCGCTAACACACTAATTGCACCTAAAAACTTCTTCATTTAAAACTCCCTCATTAATGAAATTGCTTCGCTAAGTATCCAATAAGAATATGACAATTTCATGACAATTGAAATTTAACGTGCTAAAAAAACACTAATATAGTTTTATTATTATGGTTAAATTTAAGCACGGATGATTTGATTAGAGAAAGGATCGCGGATTTCACTGGGAGAGGAAAAACCGCTCGTTTCGCCGCTTAAAATGAAATCTAAATTATTTCTAAAATACTTTCTAACGGTTAAAACATTTCTCGCGGGAGGAAAATCAGCAGGGTTTGCGCTGGTAGAAACAATTGCATCACCAAATTCTTTACATAAATCAATGGTTTGCGCATGAAAAGTTACCCGCACCGCCAACGTCGAATGAATACCTTTTAAATAATTCGGTGTATTCAAACGAGCAGGCAATAACCATGTAATCGGTTTATTTTTATTTTCAAGCAATTGATGTTGAAGGTTTTTATCTAAAGGTTCGACAAAATCTGTCAATTGTGAAAAATCCGCCGCGATCAAAATTAAGCCTTTGTGCCAAGGACGCTTTTTTAATTGCAATAACCGCATAACTGCTTGAAAATTATGCGGATCACAGCCTAATCCCCACACGGCTTCGGTGGGATACGCAACGACCCCACCGTGCTTTAAAATCCGTGCAGCTTGACGGATTCTAAACGTGCTCATGCGTTTAATTTTGCTTGTAAATCACGATCTTTGGCGATCACCGCGTCACTTTGGGTGGATCGTTCGGCAAGCAAACGTTTTGCTAAATCGGCATCGCTGGTCGCTAAAATTTGCGCTGCCAAATAGGCGGCATTTTTCGCGCCCGCTTTCCCGATCGCCACACACGCCACAGGAATCCCCGCTGGCATTTGAACGGTTGATAACAGCGCATCGATGCCTTGCAACGGACCTGCGTCAATTGGCACGCCAATCACAGGCTTTAAAGTCAAACCCGCGATTGTTCCTGCCAAATGCGCTGCCATTCCAGCTGCCGCAATAAACACCGCGCAACCCCGTTGTTCCGCGTCTTTCACATACGCATGGGTGGTGGCGGGCGTGCGATGCGCAGAAGTGATTTTAACTTCAAATGGGATTTGTAATGTTTTCAAGGTATCAAGCGTACCTTGCATTAATGGAAAATCTGAATCTGATCCCATTAAAACTGCTACAAAACAACTCATCTAATGCTCCTCGTTTCAATCTAAAAATAAATCTGCTGCTAACAAATCCGAAAGGGCGGTGTAATTCTTACCCGTTGCTCCAATTGAGAAATCTCCCCCTCGCAATGCACTTTGGAATTGATCTTTAAAATTATTGACATCAATCCAATCACTGCGCACTAATTTAGGTGTTTTCATATACAAAGCATCCATAATATTCGTTGGCATTTCTCCATGAAATATTCGATCACTTAATGGACTTATATCTAATGGATGCTGACGATTAATATTATACAATGCAATAAGTTGTTTGGAAACATTTGCCGCCCCATTTGTAATATAAAAATTCACGCCATTATAACCATACAAAGGATTATTCACCGTTTGAGGATTGACAAATAATTGCAACGTAAAATTATTAATTGATTCAATTTCACCTTGAACAGTATCGACCAAATCATCATACGCAGCTTTTGCTGACCCTGCATTGGTATTGGTAGAGTTTTTAAGTTTCTCTAAATTATCTAATAAAGTGATCATTGCTTTAATGGTCACATTAGGCTTTTTAATTTCGGTCAATGCGAAATCAAAATCATCACCCGTAAATGAAGCTGATGGAGTTTGTAATTCAATGGTGGTTAATTGTTGGAAACTAACTTTGAGTTTTTCCAATTCTGAAAGTTTTTCTTTTTCAGTTTCAATGGCATTATCTAGTTTAATTTGTAATTGTAACGCGGATGCTAAAACAGCATCTTTACCCGTTGAATTAGGCACAGTTTCTTCAAAGTTTTCCAACGTTGAAATTAGAGTATTTAAATCAGTACTTAATGTTTGTAATTGCGCTAAATCTGTTGGTAAAGAAGAAGGATAGCCTTGCAAACGTACAGCAATCGCATCAACTTGGCTTTTCTCAAGAGCAATTTGGTTTGTAAGTGCCACGCCTTCTTGGGTTGCTTCATTACCTTCTTGGGTTGCTTCAGTGGCTATTTCAATTGCCGCTTCGATTTTAAGTTGTTTTTGTTGTGCGGTAGTTAAAAGCGTGGTTTTTCCTGTTGTTCCAGCGCAAGTTTCCTCAATATTTTCTAAATCACCAATGTATTTATTTACACTCGCATCAAGTGTTTGCAAAGTTGCAACATCAGTGGGTAACGTTGCTGGAATTGCTTGGATTTGCTTTCCAATTGCAACTGCTTGGTTAGTTTCAGCATTAATTTGAGTTTGAAGTTCTAATAATGCTTCATTTTGTAAAATAGCTAAATTTTCTAAACCAAATACCAATAAATTTAACCAATAAGGAAATATAGAAACGGGATAACCTTCTTGATTCAAAATTTTACCGCCAATGGCTAACAATGTACCTTCGTATAAATCATTATAAGCAATTTGAGAGATGATAGAAAATTCTTTTGCAAAAGTTTGAGCAATATGTTGATTTAATTCGGTGCTGGTGAACTTCCATTGTTCACAACTGACTTTATGGTTATTTTTTAATTTAACTAATTGCCACAGTGTAGGCGTGAAACCATAATAATCAGAAGAAGTTAAAGCAGTTTGATCTGCAAGAAAGGGTTTTAAATTATTAGTAATGAAATTTTCATCAGTAGCTTTTGACAAATCAACATTCGTTAAATTCATCAAAGGATCAACCCAATCTAGCAATGATTTTCTAATATGAAAAACGGTTGCTGACCAACTATCTATTCCTAACGGGATAGTTTTAGTTGAATTGAGGAAATTATCAATTTCTTGCGGCGGTAAATTGTAACGCTGTCCCGTTTGTGTAAGCAATTCATTGTAGGCATTTGTTTTGTTATTAATATTAAAAGAAGCGACATAATATCTTGCAGCAGTCACAACCGCATCGGTTTTTAAATCTAAAATGATTTGTTGCCAAAGCGGATCAATTAGCAAACGTTCCTCTGCAAAAAGAGGGGCATGATACAAACCAGCACTTAATAAACAAAGGTAAAGTTTTGTTTTAGTGAACATACATAATTCCTTGATTTTATTAAAAAGTTAAAAAAGAGGCAATTTTACAAATCATGTGGTGCTTTTGTGTTATTTTAAGAAATCGCTTTTATTTTGAGAGAAAC
The DNA here is from genome assembly GCA_020718845.1 of Thiomargarita sp. GTDB lineage: Bacteria > Pseudomonadota > Gammaproteobacteria > Beggiatoales > Beggiatoaceae > DYRG01. Next base: position 9,112 of record DYRG01000023.1, on the reverse strand, counting down.
GCCCGCGACTTGCATTGTTAAAAAAAGTAGTTGTTCCCATACATTTCCTATCGCCATACCTTTCAACATTCGATCTAAAATGGTGGTTTGTTGCACTAAATTTTGCCATTTGGCAACTGAATGCCGAGAAATCGCTTTTGAAACCGTATTTTTCTTTGCAGGTTGCCAAATTTTGAAACGCGGAAATAAACTTTCTAATGCCTGACCTTGTTGTTTTGCGTAGGCTAATTGACATAAGGTTCTGATTTTTCTCGTTAAAAGGCTTCCCATGATCGCGGCTTCTAACCCTTCGGCGCGTAAATGGTGCAATTGGCGAGCGGCTTTGGCGGCGTGTCCAGCGACGACGGTGTCGAGCCAATCGAAGACCGCAAAACGTGCGCTGTCGGCAACGGATTCTAAAATGTGCGATTCGTCGATGGGCGTGTTTGGAAATAAAAGTTTAAGTTTTTCAATCTCTTGCGCGGCAGCTAATAAATGTCCTTCGGTGCGTTCGGCTAATAACGCGATGGCTTGTGGGGTTGCTTTGATGCCGTTTTGTGCCAATCGTTGCGCGAGCCACGCGGGTAATTGTTGATCGTCTGGAAGGGTTATTTCAACCACAATGCCAAGTTTATCAAAGGCTTCGAACCACGCGCTTTTGCGATTGGCGGCGGGTAATTTATCTAAGCTCATGATAAATATGGTATCTTGCGGTGGTTTGGCAAAATACGCGGCTAAAGTTTCGCTGGCGGTTTTATCGGGGAGTTTGTCGGCAAATCTCAATTCAATCAATCGTTTAGTCGCAAACAAAGATAAACCCGCCGCCGCCGCCGTTAATTGTTGCCAATTGAAATGCGCTTCGACGCTTAATACATCGCGTTCGTTGAAACCCGCTTGCAATGCCGTTTGACGAATCACATCGGCACATTCCATTTGCTGCAAAGGTTCTTCACCAATTAACAAATAAGCCATTGATAAATTTGAATTTTTTAAATGTGCAGCGAGTTGATTTGCTTTAATTTTCATTGAAGAACAAGTCCTTTTTTTGTTTTTCTGGGATATTTTACCATAACACTGGTAGCGCCTTTGTAGAAAAGCAACTATCCAAAATAGTGCAAAATTAAGGTGATCGCCCTAAAAAAAAGCATTTTTGTACGCATTTATAGAGTAATTTATTGATTTTAAAACATTTCTAAAATGGATCATTTATTGCCAAAAAAGCGGCTTTTACGGTGCATTAATTCTCAAAAACTCAAGGAAATGCTTTATGAAATTCAAATGGTTGCACTTTTTTAGCGCGTTGTTGTGGTTGCCAAGCCTCGCTTTTGCCGCTGACGAACCTCTCAATTCCGCCAATACCGCATGGGTTTTAACCTCAACGGCGTTGGTTTTATTCATGACATTACCCGGATTATCCTTATTTTACGGGGGCTTAGTTCGTTCCAAAAATGTTCTTTCGGTTCTTATGCAATGCTCGGCAATTACCGCGATTGTTTCTGTGTTGTGGTTAATTGGACTGTATTCTTTAGCGTTTAGTGAAGGCAATTCTTTTATTGGTGGCATTTCAAAATTCTTTTTTAATGGCATCAATAAAGCCAGTCTAAACAATGGGATACCTGAAACCGTGTTTGCGATGTTTCAACTCACTTTTGCAATCATCACGCCTGCGTTAATTGTGGGTGCTTTTGCCGAACGCATGAAATTCTCCGCAATGCTCATTTTTAGTGCGTTGTGGGTGGTTTTAGTTTATACGCCGATCACGCATTGGGTATGGGGCGGCGGATGGTTACAAAACATGGGCTTACTCGATTTTGCAGGTGGCACGGTCGTTCACATTACGGCGGGCGTGGCGGCTTTAGTGGCGGCGTTGGTGATGGGCAAACGGCGCGGCTTTGCTGACACCGCTTTGATGCCCCACAACATGACCATGACCGTCACAGGCGCAGGGATGTTGTGGGTGGGTTGGTACGGATTTAACGGCGGCAGCGCGTTGGCGGCAAACGGCGATGCGGGGATGGCGATTTTAGTGACGCACATTTCAGCAGCGACCGCAGCTTTAGTGTGGATGAGCTTAGAATGGATCAAATACGGCAAACCCAGCGTGTTAGGCATTGTGACGGGAATGGTCGCGGGTTTAGGAACAGTGACGGGCGCGTCGGGTTATGTTGGACCTGCGGGCGGATTTGTGATTGGTTTAATGGCGGGATTGGTGTGTTTCTATGCGACTAATTTAATCAAACGCAAACTCAAAATTGACGATTCATTAGACGTTTTTCCCGTGCATGGGGTGGGAGGAATTTTAGGAACGTTATTAGCGGGAATTTTTGCGTCGCCAGAATTAGGTATTTTTAGTGGATCGGGTTTCGCAAAAGACATTTCTAGCATGAGCGCACAAATGACCGTTCAAATGATTGGCGTGATTGCAACGATTGTTTATACAGCGATTTTAACGTGGGGAATTTTGAAAGTGGTTGAAATGTTTGTTGGATTGCGCGTTTCTCAAGAAGAAGAAATGCAAGGTCTCGACATCACCCAACACGAAGAACGTGGTTACGATTATTTGTAATTTGTATCTTAAAAAGACTTTCTAGGTTTTAAAACTTAGAAGGTCTTTTTTATTAAATCAGTTTTATTACATTGCATATAACTTTTTGAATTGATTGTAAATTTTTTTAATGCGTTCCCAAAAAATAACATCAATTGCGTGGATAATTTATATATAAATATCATTTTATTATGTTTAATCAATGAGTTAAAATCAAATTTGAATCATCAAAACGGCAATGCGTGTCAATCAGCCCGCGCATTTCTCCAAATTCCTAAAATGAATATGATAAACTAATTTAACGTAAGTCTTTCAGCTAAAAACCAGAGGAACAATCAATGAAAACGTTGCAATTTCAAATACCTGACGAGATTGCCGCCCGCGTGGAAAAACTTATTCAACAACGCGGCGCAGATTATGAAAGCGTCAACACCGAAGAAATTAAAGGTCGTGACGCGCTTTTAACCGATTTAGTCGCCGTCGGTTTAGATGAAATTCTGGCGGGCGAAGCCGATTTTCCTGATGATGTGTAGGGTTTAACTTGAAATCGGGTGAGGGCAAAATCCGCATTATTGGCGGGCTGTGGCGCGGACGCAAATTAGTCGTTCCAGACGTTGTCGGTCTGCGTCCCACCCCCGACCGTTTGCGAGAAACCCTTTTCAATTGGCTAATGCCGTACATCGATGGCGCGACTTGTTTGGATTTATTCGCAGGCAGCGGCGCGTTGGGTTTCGAAACGATTTCCAGAGGCGCGCAACACTCTGTTTTAATTGAAGAAAATTATTTAATTGTCCAACATTTGCAACAACAATTGCAATCTTTTCCTAACGCCCCCATTAAGATTATTCATCAAAATGCGTTATCTTTTCTCAATCAAACGCCCACGCCTTTTGATTTAATTTTTTTAGACCCGCCTTTTCATAAAAATCTTTTAAATCCAACCATTGATTTATTACAAAAAGGGTGGTTAGCACCTCGAGCATTGATTTATGTTGAAATAGAGAAAAACGGCTTGTTTAATATCCCCAATCATTGGGAGTTGTTACGCCAACAACAAAGTCGCCAAACGCAAAGTTTTTTGTTTTTTAATTCAGAGGGATAAAACCATGCAATGGTTTGAACGTAGCCGCGCAGAAGTCATTGATTTACTTCTACAACATGAAATCTCACCTACCACTCAGCGCATTGAAATTGCAACCGCGTTGTTAAGTTATGCGCAACACATTTCGGCGGAAGAAATTTTAAACAAAGTTAATCACTCTAAAACAAAAGTTTCTAAAGCAACGATTTATAATACTTTGGGGTTATTTGTTCGAAAAGGATTGGTGAGAGAATTATTGGTCGATGCGGAGAAAGTTGTTTATGATTCAAATACAACTTTTCATCATCATTTCTATAACGTAGATACTGGCGAATTAACCGATATTATTGCGGATGATGTTCCTTTGAATGCAATGCCTTATTTACCAAATGGCACTTATGTTGAAAGCGTAGAAGTAATTGTTCGACTACGCAATCATGCAACGACACATTAATTATCTTGAGGAAGTTAATTTAGTTTCTAATCGTTCAACGGCTTTTTTCTCACGTTCTAAAGCCCCTTCAGATTTAATCAAGCGCGTTCGCAAATTCATCACTTCGGATTTCTGTAAATTAAGTTCTTGTTCTAATTTTAGAATGGTTTCTTTGCTAATCGTTTCTTGGTTGCTCAATTGAGTTTCTAAAACCGCTATTTTACGTTCTAATTCCAAACGAACCTTTTGTTCCGCATTCGAATTATCCCGTTGAGATTCAAGTTCTTGTTTTAATTCTTGAATAGCTGTTTCATACCTTTTGATGGAGAGTTTAATTTCTTCCAATGCAGCTTGTGCGGCAATTGCTTTACCATATTCAACTTTAAAACGCTCTTGTAATACAATATTTTCCTCTGTTAAACGTTTCAGTTGTTCTTGAGCATTTTCTTTAAGTCGAGTTTGGGTTTTCAAATCCTCTCGTACTTCGTTATAGTTTTTGAAATCAGCTTGTGCTTGACGATTAGTTTCATCGAGTCTTTTTTGTGTAATCTCTTGATTTTCCTTATATTTTCCCGTTTCTTCCATTAAATGTTTAACTTCATGTAATCGAGCAAAATCCTTTTCTTCTAAACGCGCAATATGCGTTTGATAACCCGCCAATTCTCCAATTTTACGATCAACTTCGGTATGCAGCGTTTCATTTTCACGATGTAATAAGTCATGCTTTTGATTTATGGCGGCGAGTTCTTTATTGAGTTGCTCGATAATATCAACGGCGCGCTGTTGTTTCTGAAGTAATTCACTTTCTTTCTTATAATAGTGCGTTTTTGATTTCTCTATTTCAACCTTAATATGTTGTTCTGCGATTGCCCAAAAAGATTCAAACATATCCAAGCCCGTTTTTAAAACATCATCGGGGAGATTTAAATCTCTAAGTCTTTCAGTTAATGAAGCAATTTTGAGTTGAGACATGGTGTTTTTATCCAAAGTTAATTTTAGCTTCTAAATTAGTGCGAGAATCAGCGTTGTTTAAGGCTTCTTCTAAGGTAATCTTACCTTCTTTATATAAATCAAATAAGGCTTGATCAAATGCTTTCATTCCTTTTGTTCCACTACTTTCCATTGCATCTTTGATGTCTTCTAGTTGTCCTTTCATCATTAAGCCAGCAATGTGAGGCGTATTAATCATTACTTCAATGGCTGCGCAGCGTTTTCCTCTCACATCGGGGATTAGACGTTGCGACAAAATTGCTTTAACACTCATCGCCATATCCATAAAGAGTTTCTTATGCATGGCATTAGGAAACATATTAACCACCCGATCGATGGCTTGATTAGCATTATTTGCGTGCATAGTTGCAATCGCCAAATGTCCGGTATTTGCTAATTCTAAACCTGCTTCCATCGTTTCTCTATCGCGGATTTCTCCGACTAAGATTACATCGGGGGCTTCGCGTAAGGAGGCTTTTAAGGCAGCTGCGTAGGTTTTTGTATCCGTGCCGACTTCTCTTTGTGTAACGATACAGCCTTGATGTGGATGATAAAATTCAATCGGGTCTTCAATTGTTAAAATGTGTCCCGTTGAATTACGATTACGATGATCTAACATAGCAGCTAAGGTCGTTGATTTACCCGAACCTGTACCACCAACCATTAATAACAAACCGCGTTTGCTCATAATAACTTCGAGCAAAATTTCAGGCAAACCCATATCTATGGCATTAGGAATTTTAGAAGGAATTAAGCGCATTACTAATGCTGCATTACCCTTTTGATATAAAGCATTCACCCGAAAACGGGCGGGTGGATTATCTAATGCAATTGCAAAATCCAAATCTTTTTTTGCTTCAAATTCTTCGATTTGTGCTTCGGTCATAATTCCAAATGCAGCGGCTTTGGTTAATTCGGGTGTTAAAATCGCTTTTCCAATCGCTTTTGCTTTGCCTTGCATTTTTGCCATGACGGGTAATCCAACGGTAATAAATAAATCAGAACCGTCCTTTTCTACCATGAATTTCAAATAGGGCTTAATATCCATTTTCTAATGCTTTCCTTTTTCACCTTCTTCCTCTGTTTTTGTGAAAGAAAGATGATCTAAACCAGATAAAGGATCACGACCTCTTGATTCTTTACCTTTTAATTTGATGGTTAAACGCAATTCATTAGCAGAATCTGCATAACCTAATGCGCCTTCTAAATCCAGTTTTCCTTCCTCGTACAAATCAAATAAATTTTGATCAAAGGTTTGCATACCTGCTTCACGCGATTTTGCCATAATCGGTTTAATTCCACCCACATCTCCATTTATAATTAATTCTGCAATTAAGGGCGAATTAATTAAAATTTCAATGGCGGCACAACGTCCCCCGTCGATAGTTCTTACCAACCGTTGAGAAATAATTGAACGTAAATTTAATGATAAATCGGCGAGGAGTTTCTTTTGTTTTTCGATAGGAAAAAAACCTAACACCCGATCCAATGCTTGGTTTGCACTATTGGCGTGTAAAGTTGCCATTGCTAAGTGACCCGTTTGAGCAAGTTCTAATCCGAATTCCATCGTTTCTTTGCTCCGAATTTCTCCCACTAGAATTACGTCGGGTGCTTGCCGTAAAGTCGCGTGCATTGCGTGTTCCCAGCTATGGCTATCTACCCCAATTTCTCTTTGCATAATAACGCAGTTCTTATGCGGGTGAACATATTCAATAGGGTCTTCTAAGGTAATGATATGACCATAACTATTGGCATTTCTATGATCGATCAATGCTGCCATTGTTGTTGATTTTCCAGAACCCGTTCCTCCGACCATTAAAATCAAGCCATTTTTGCTCATAATTACGTCTTTTAGAACGGGCGGCAAACCGAGTTTATCAAAATTAGGAATTTCAGCCGTAATTACCCGCGCAACTAATCCTTGACAACCCTGTTGTACAAATGCGTTGCAACGAAAGCGTCCAATACCTGGTGGATTAATGGCGAAATTACATTCTTTGGTTTGCTCGTATTCTTTGAGTTGTTTGTCATTCATAATGGCTTGAGTTAGAGCTTTTGAATCCTCCGCAGAAAGCGGCTGTTTCATTAAAGGAGTCATTTTTCCTTTAAGTTTCATCGCAGGTGGAAACCCTGCTGTGATAAATAAATCTGCTCCACCTTTTTTCACCATTAAAGTGAGCAACTCTCGAATTAATTTACTTGCTTGATCCTTTTCCATCTTTTTATTTCCTCACTTAAGTTTTACAAGAAGTTATCTTTGTTGGCGGCTTTTTCGCGGGCGGCTTCTTTGGTGATAACTTTGTTTGCAACGTGGCGCGCTAAACATTGGTCGAGGGTTTGCATTCCGAATTTTTGACCCGTTTGAATGGCGGAATACATTTGAGCAATTTTGTTTTCACGAATTAAGTTTCTAATCGCGGGAGTTCCGACTAAAATTTCGTGCGCGGCGACCCGTCCACCGCCAATTTTTTTGAGCAAACTTTGCGCAATAATGTATTTCAGCGATTCAGAAAGCATCGCACGGATCATATCTTTTTCGGCGGCGGGAAATGCGTCGACGATCCGATCCATGGTTTTGGCGGCGGAACTGGTGTGAAGCGTTCCAAACACGACATGACCCGTTTCAGCGGCGGATAATGCCAAGCGAATGGTTTCTAAATCGCGCATTTCGCCGACCAAAATTACGTCAGGGTCTTGACGCAAAGCCGAGCGCAAAGCCTCGCTAAATCCAAGGGTATCGCGGTGGACTTCGCGCTGGGTGATCATGCCTTTTTTGCATTGATGCACGAATTCGATGGGGTCTTCGATAGTTAAAACGTGACCTGCGTCGTTGGTGTTTCGATAGTCGATCATTGCCGCTAAAGTGGTTGATTTTCCAGAGCCTGTTCCGCCCGTCACCAAACAAATTCCACGCGGTGTCATGGCGATTTCTTTAAATAATTCAGGGGCATTGAGTTGTTCGAGGCTTAAAATTGTCGACGGAATAGTTCGAAAAACTGCCGCCGCGCCGCGATTTTGCACAAACGCATTGACTCGAAATCGCGCAAGCCCAGGAATTTCAAAAGAAAAATCGCATTCCATATATTTTTCATATTCTTTGCGCTGGCGGTCGTTCATAATGTCGTACATCATGTCGCGCACTTCGGAATGGCTTAATGACGGCAAGTTAATTTTGCGCATCTCACCACTACATCGAATCATCGGCTGAACACCCGCCGATAAGTGCAAATCAGAAGAGCCATTTTTGACACCAAACGCTAATAATTCACCAATATCCATCTCATCCCCTTTAAACGTGACATGACCGTTAAAATGTACCTAGTTAAGATAGCATAAATTCGCTCAAATTGCTGTATCGCCGCACTCTCACAGCGTTTGCGGGAGTATTTTGCTTTACGATGCAATAAATTATATACTCGATCTCCTATAAACTTATAACATAAAAATTTAGGGACAACAGTTGCTATGCTCTTGACGAGAGTAATACTTTGCCTTGGTTTGCTCATTTCAAATGCAACTTTCGCAAAAGAAATATTGCGTGTGGGTTATATGCCAATTATGGATCATTTAATTTTCCCAGTTTCTCACGCCTTAGATAACAAACAATATCAACAATTAGAAGTAAAACCGCGTTTATTTAAGAAATGGTCTGAATTAACTGGTGCATTAAAAGCAAATAAAATCGATGCAGCTTTTATTTTAGCACCTTTGGCGATGGATTTGTTTCATAATGGAGAAAATATTAAAACCATTTTGCTTGCACATCGAGATGGTTCGTCGATTACAATAACTAAATCAGGTGACATTAAAGATGTTACTGATTTGAAAGAAAAAAGAATTGGAATACCTGGAAATAAATCAACCCACGTTGCTCTATTAAATAGTTATTTGAAAAGAGGACATTTATCATTAAAAGATGTCACTTTAAAATCGATTGCACCACCCAATATGCAACAAGCAATGGAATTAGGTTTTATCGATGCGTTTATTGTGGCTGAACCTTTTGGAAGCAAAGCCATTAAACAAAATAAAGGTAATATGTTGATTTTAAGTAAAAATATCCTTCCAGAACATATTGATTGTG
>DYRG01000086.1 GCA_020718845.1 Thiomargarita sp. | reverse complement strand
ACTAAGTTGTCGACAACGGATGGGTCGGCGAGGGTTGAGGTGTCGCCCAATGCGCTGACTTCGTTGGCGGCAATTTTACGCAAGATGCGGCGCATGATTTTGCCTGAACGGGTTTTTGGCAAACCAGGTGCCCATTGAATTACGTCTGGAGATGCGATAGGTCCGATTTCTTTGCGAACCAACGCAACCAATTCTTTTTTGAGTTCGTCGGTGGGTTCGATGCCGCTCATCAATGTCACATAAGCGTAAATGCCTTGACCTTTGATGTCGTGTGGATAACCAACCACCGCAGCTTCCGCGACTTTTTCGTGTAAAACCAACGCGCTTTCGACTTCGGCAGTTCCCATGCGGTGACCAGAAACGTTAATTACGTCATCGACGCGACCCGTGATCCAATAATAACCGTCTTCATCGCGGCGTGCGCCATCTCCAGTGAAGTATAAGCCTTTGTAAGTGCTGAAATAAGTTTGGATAAAGCGTTCGTGATCGCCGTACACGGTACGCATTTGAGCTGGCCAAGGACGAGTGATCACTAAATTACCTTCCGCTGGATTGCCTTCGATGAAGTTGCCGTCGTTATCGACTAACGCAGGGACAACGCCGAAGAATGGGCGAGTTGCCGAACCAGGTTTGAGTTTGGTTGCGCCAGGTAAAGGAGTGATTAAAATTCCACCCGTTTCGGTTTGCCACCAAGTATCCACAATTGGGCAACGGTTTTTGCCGACCACGCGGTGATACCATTCCCACGCTTCGGGGTTGATGGGTTCGCCGACGCTTCCCAACAATCGCAATGAGCTAAGATCATGTTTATCAACGAAACTTTCGCCTTGACCCATCAATGAACGAATCGCGGTCGGCGCGGTATAAAAAATGTTAACTAGATGTTTTGCAACGACTTGCCAAAAACGACCCGCATCTGGATAAGTCGGAATCCCTTCGAACATTAAAGTGGTCGCGCCGTTTGCCAAAGGTCCGTACACGATATAAGAGTGACCCGTCACCCAGCCCACGTCCGCCGTACACCAATAAATATCACCTTCATGATAATCAAAGACATATTTGTGAGTCATTGCCGCATAAAGAATGTAACCGCCAGACGTGTGCAACGCGCCTTTGGGTTTGCCAGTTGATCCAGAAGTGTAAAGCGTAAATAAAGGGGCTTCGGAACTCATTGATTCTGGTTCACATTCTGCTGCGGCTTGAGCCATTAATTCGCCGTATTTAACGTCACGACCTTCTTTCCAATTGACTTTTCCGCCAGTGCGTTCGACGACGATGGAAGTGTGAACGTTCGGGCAAGATTCTAAGGCTTTGTCTGCATTGGCTTTTAAAGGAACGCGACGACCACCACGCAAACTTTCGTCAGAAGTAATGATCACGCGGCAATCTGAATCGATAATCCGATCTTTAAGTGCTTCGGGAGAAAATCCACCAAAAACAATTGAATGAACTGCGCCAATTCTCGCGCACGCCAACATAGAAACAGCGGCTTCTGGAATCATTGGAAGATAAATACAAACGCGATCCCCTTTTTGAACGCCGCGTGATTTCAAAACGTTAGCAAATTTGCAAACTTCCGCGTGTAATTCTTTATAAGAAATATGTTTAGATTCATTAGGATCGTCGCCTTCCCAAATGATAGCGGTTTGATCGCCGCGAGTTTCTAAATGACGATCTAAACAGTTATAAGAAACATTGAGTTCACCGCCAATAAACCAATTAATGTGTCCTTTGTTATAATCCCAATCTTGGACTTTGTCCCATTTCTTAGTCCAAGAAATAAAACTTTCAGCTTGTTCAGCCCAGAAATTATCCGAATCGTTAATAGAACGATCATACATTTCTAAGTATTTGTCATTGTTGATGTGAGCGCGCGCGGCGGCATCGGCGGGTACGTCATAAACTTTCACGTCAGACATTGAAGACTCCTTCGTTATGTGGTTGTTTCAGAAAAGAATTTAAATAAAATGGTCATGGAATGTAGCAAAGTTTTCAATCAATGCCTACAAATATCCGTTGGTTTGATTGTAAATCAAGCGCCAGTGTAACAAAACTCGCATAGTGATTAAAAGCGTAGTTTTATTAATAACTAAGCATTTGTTTTTAAATAGTTTTTAAAATGCTCTCAATGATTAAATTTGTTAATTCTCTGCAATAATATTTTAGAGGGTTGAAAAGCATAAATGTTTAATCATAACCATTTAATTTTAAAGATATTTTAAAAATAAAAACTATCGCTTAAATTAAATTCATCATATGAAGAAATGAAATAATTAGAAAAACACTTGAATTACTTTATTAATTTCTCATCTCTAAAGCATTTTCATATTTTTAGCATTTTTAGTATAATGGCATTTCACTAACTTTGATAACTTTTGGATCAAAATTTATGCAAAAAAAACATCTTGATATAGTCGATACAACGGAAGAAAACTTTGAAGAAACAGTTTTAAAATATTCGTTTGAAAAACCCGTTTTAGTGGACTTTTGGGCAGATTGGTGTCATCCGTGTCGGGTTTTAACGCCCATTTTAGAGAAATATCTTGAGGAAAGTGAAAATAAATGGCGCTTGGCAAAAATTGAAGCTGATGAAAATATGAAACTCGCGGGACGTTATAAATTACGAGGATTTCCAACAGTTCTATTGTTTCAAAAGGGAGAAATGGTCGGGCATTTCAGCGGCGCGAAACCGCTGCATTGGATCAAAGATTTTATGGCGAGCCATGTTGAGTTGTAATTGAGTGTTTGTAACGAATGGCGTGACCAAATAAATAAGTACACACCGGCACGCCTAATAATAATCCCCAAAAATGAAATAATTTTCCTCCTAACGTTAAGATAATTAAGACAATTACTGGATTAATATGTAACCTTGCGCCGTAAATGTTGGGATTTAAAATATACCCTTCAATGATATGAATTATAACAATAAAAACGGCAGCAATACTCATTAATTGTAATCCCCCTGATTGTAGAGAAACCAGAAAGATTGGAATTGAACTAATAATAAAACCTGCTACTGGAATAAAACTACAGAAAAATACAATCACCGATAAGAAAGCAATATGTTCTCCCATGCCCATTGCATACAAGCCAATGGCGGTTAGAAAAGTATTTACCATGCCAATATAAAGTTGAGCTTCAAAAGATTCTCCCAAGACGCGAGAAAAATCTAAAATACTATCCGCCACTTCAATATAAATAAACCTCAATTTAGTATTTGCTAAATTTGCCACGCTTGCACTTAAATTTGGCAAATCAAAGACAATTAAAAATGAAAACAACAATGATAGCAAAAATGCGGATGTGATTGATAACACATAACTACTGATATTCTTCAATTTATCGATAATTACTTTGATGTTTTGTTGGCTATTTATATCGGTACTAGAACTATCAGAATCTAATAAATGCCCGAGTATTTTACCGGCCACTGAAATAGTGGGAGAAATAGTTTTATCGCTATTTTCTGCGAGCAAGTTTTTATCTCTCAAACTTTTAAGTTCTGGCAATATTTCATATAGTGCGGGGACTTTATTTCCGATTTCTAAAAGAACCTCATCTATTTTTGAGGCATAAGTGCTAAATTGTTGAGCAAAACCTTGTGCTTGGTTAATTACTTGAGGAACAAGATAGAAACCAATTGACGTTAATGCGCCAAATAGGAGGCTTGCAACAATAATCACTCTTAAAATACGTTTCCTAATGTAAGGCTTCAAACGATACACGCCACTTTCTTGAATATACGCAAAAATAAAAGTGAGGAAAATCAATAAGAAAAAGGAACTTAAAATATATAAAATTCCAAACAACAATCCCCACACCACAATGCGTGAAGAAAGCGCAAACACATAATCCCAAGGTGGAGGAAAATGAGGTAGATTTGTATTTGAAACCACGTTCATAATTTAAATCGTAATTAAAAGTTGATAAAAAGGTAGTGGTGCAAAATAGGGTGATAAGGTCTATTTAAAGAGCGGCAAGATAGGC
>DYRG01000007.1:35907-86228 GCA_020718845.1 Thiomargarita sp. | reverse complement strand
TATTCAACATTATAATTCTTCTCTTTCATTGGCATCCTAATTTGATCACTACCAGAACTTGATTTCTAATAAACGTTATTTGACAAATAAAAACTTACATGGCATGATGCGTTTCCTCAACCCCGTTTGCTTAAAATTTCATAACTTTTTATGTTTTAATAACAGGAGTAATTAATATGAGTATCTTCAAAAGATTATTTGTTTTTATTATTTTAGGATTTGTAATTAGTTTTAATGTTCTTGCAGAAGAAAAAAAGGAATTATTGTTTTATATTGGCATTACAATGGTAAAACCAATGAATGAATTAGCACAAAATTTTAAAAAGAAATGCCAATGTGATATTAAAATTCTACAAGGTGGCAGCCAAGACTTATATGAAAGCGTGAAAAGTAGTAAAAAAGGAGATTTGTATTTAGCAGGTTCATTGTCTTATCGTCAGAAATATTTATCTGAAGGATTTTTATTAGATGGCGCATTTGTTGGTTATAATAAAGTGGCATTAGTTGTTGCGAAAGGAAATCCTAAACAAATTCCTGCGGATTTGAGCGTTTTAAGTGACAAAAATTATCGCGTAGTTTTAGGAAATGTAGAAAGTGGAAGTATTGGTGATGAAACCAAGAAAGTACTTATGAAATTTGGTAATTACGAGGAAGCAATTCTTAATACAGTTTATTTAGTGCCTGATTCAAGAAATTTAACAAAAGCAATTAAAGATGGTGAAGCAGATGTGGGTTTAAATTGGTTTGCAACAACTTTTTGGGTAGATAATAATAAATTTGTAGAACCTTTAGTCATTAATGAGAAATATGCTGAGAAAGAAATATTAGTTCTCAATTTACTAAAAACCTCTAAATATCCAGAGCTTACCAAAGAATTTATCAAATATGCAACTTCACAAGAAGGAAGAGCAATTTTTCATAAATATGGTTTCTTGGATGATAATGATCTGAAGAATTTTGATAATATTAAATTTTAATTGTTTTGTGAAAATAGACTATGTTTTTAAAAGATACCGTTTTTAGAAATTTATTGGCGCTGCTATTTGTTTTTATAGTAGGTTATGGCGCTTTAATAATGATTTATTTTGTTTTTAACGGTATCGTTGAACAACTAGACAATCGTATCAAAAATGAACAAGCGCGTTATAAAATTGGAGAACATATTTTAAAAAAAATTAGTGATATTGAAAGCAAATTTTATAAAATTACTACCCTTTTTAGGGAAGATGCTGCATTGCAAATTAAACAAGACATTTTAAAAGAAATTTCGTTGATTAATGAAGCAATTGATGTTTTGGAAAATGGAGGAATATTAAAGAACCGTATTGAGTTAAATTTAGTAGAATTGAGTGAAGTAATTGAAGAAATTAGCTATAACCAAAGTGATAGCAAGCACGCATTTGAAGGAATTGATCTAAAACCAAAATTAGTTGAATTACAAAAAAAACTAGATGAAATGATCAACATGATTAAACTTAAACAAAATATCCTTGAAGAACACGATTATGAACAAAATAAAAAACGTCGATTAAAAATAGAAATCTTTTTCAAACAAATGCCAAGCCATTTCATTCGAATGCGTGAAAATACCAGTCGTTTGTTATATGAAAGTAAGCGAAGTATGTTTGAAATCGACAATAATATTCAAAGCAAAAAATCGTTTTATTTGAAATTAGAAATATTTGTCACGCTTTCTATACTAAGTATTGTTATGATACTGGGTTATATTCTTTCACGTCAAATTCAACGCACTAATAAACAATTAAGAATTGCTAAAGATAGCGCAAAACAACTTGCTTTAGAAGCAGAGCAAGCAAACATTGCAAAATCGCGGTTTCTTGCTAATATGAGTCATGATATTAGAACGCCCCTAAATGCAATTATTGGTTTCTCCGATTTGCTTTGCTATGCCCAACTTCCTATCAAAGAACAAGAACACGCTAATATCGTTTCTCGCAGTGCTAAATCCTTGTTAGATATAATTAATGATATTTTGGATATTTCTAAAGTAGAAAGTGGAAAATTTGAAATCATTTCCGAACCTTTTAATATTCGAGAATCACTTGAGCAAATGGTAGAGTTATTCTCTGTTAAAGCAAAAGAAAAACAAGTTAGATTTATCTATAATACCGATCCTCGTTTGCCAATTTTTTTAATGGGTGATTTTGTTCGCCTTCAGCAAGTCTTTTCTAATCTTTTAAGTAATGCAATCAAATTTACGCCTAAAAACGGCTGTGTTTGTTTTAATGTAGAAATATTGAATATTTCTCAGCATAACATTATCTTAAAATTTGCAGTGACAGATAGTGGTATTGGTATTTCAAAAGAACAACAAAAGAATATTTTTGATCCTTTTACACAAGCTGATGGAAGTATTTTAAAGAAATATGGTGGAACTGGTTTAGGTTTGTCAATTAGTTTGAAAATCATCAAAATGATGGGTTCTAAAATTGAACTAGATAGTGATGAAGGAAGCGGTAGTTGTTTTCATTTTAATTTAGAAATGCCTATTTTAAAAAACCAAGAAAATGCTAATCCACAAATTCCAAAAACTAACTTTCAATTTGTTGTTTTAGATTTAGATAATGATCTTGAAAAAATAAGAATTAATTTAATCAATTATCTCTCAGAATTTGGTAATGTGATTAATTTAAATGTTTTGCAATCTATTGATAAAATTGATGTTTTGTTTTTCTTTGGAAAGGAAAATAATTTTGAGCAATTAAATGAAATAAAACAACGTTTCAATTGTCCAGTTGTTTTTATTGGGAACATAGATTTAGTTGCTAATAATCCAAAGTTAAAACCTTTAATTAACTACTATTTGGACACGCCTATTTATAGTACTAAAGTATTTAATGTGGTTGCGACGGCTTGTCAAATTCAACAACAAGTGAGTGAAGAAGAGTATTTGAAACAAACATTTAAAGGAAAAATCTTAGTTGCAGAAGATAACATTAATAATCAAAAATTGATTGAAATTTTATTAAATAAACTAGGCTTAGAATGTGAGATAGCAAATAATGGTCAAGAAGCCTTAGAATTATATCAAATGAATGAGTATAATTTGATTTTTATGGATGTTAATATGCCCGTAATGGATGGTATTACAGCAGTTAAAAAAATTAAAGCATTGAATAAATCAAATATTCCAATAATTGCTTTAACTGCAAATGCAATAAAAGGGGATAAAGAAATTTATTTGGCAGCGGGTATGGATGATTATTTATCGAAACCACTTGTTTTTAAAGAACTGGTGAAAACAATTCATCGTTATATAGAAACATCAGTTATTTTACCAGAACCACCAAATAAAATAGAAATCATTTCTGTTAAATATAACAAATCAATGACAATGCAACAATTAGAATTAGATGAAGAAACGGTTGATATGTTATTGAATGATTTTTTTGCAACGTTAGATGATGCTCTAAATACATTAAGGAAAGCAATTGAAATAAATGACAATATTACGATTTCTAAAGCCGCCCATTATTTAAAAGGCTCATGTGCTAATTTAGTTATGCAAGAAGCTGAGGAATTATTAAAGGAAATGGAAATAAATGCGAAAGAAAATAAAAACGCCCATTATGAAATTGAGCGTTTAGAACAAGTCTTTGAAAAAATTAAAGCAACCCTATAAATAATTGATTATTAAATTATAACAACGATTTCAAATGGGTGATTAAATCAGAACGAGAAAAACTTTGTTGGGGTTGTTCTTCGCGTAAGTTTTTAAAACCGATTTGTTGATTTGCTAATTCAGTTTCTCCCAAAATCAATGCCCATTTTGCACCTGATTTGTCGGCTTTTTTGAACTGATTTTTGAAATTCCCACCACCACAATGCGTAATTAATTTTAATTGAGGAAATTCATTGCGCAATTGCTCCGCTAAACTTAGACCCTTAATTAAAGCCTCATTTCCAACCATCATCAAATAAATATGTGGTTGATTTTCTTTAGTATTTTGAAAAAGTTGTTCAGCTTCTAATAACGCGATTAAACGCTCTAAACCTAACGCAAATCCAATCGCTGGCGTATTTGAACCGCCTAATTGTTCCACTAAACCATCATAACGTCCGCCCGCGCAAACTGTTCCTTGTGAACCTAATTTAGTTGTTACCCATTCAAATACCGTTTTGTTATAATAATCCAATCCTCTCACCAAACGCGGATTAATGGTGTATTTTAGACCAGCATCATTTAAAAACATTTGAAGTTGCTCAAAATGTTGTTTGGATTCATCATCTAAATAATCCAATAATTGTGGCGCATTTTCAATTAAGGTTTTCAAATCAGGATTTTTGCTATCCAAAATTCGCAATGGATTGCTATGCAAACGACGATGACTATCTTCATCAAGTTGCTCTAAATTATTTGAGAAATATTCCACTAATTTTTCTCGATAAGTTGCTCTCGCTACACTTGATCCTAATGAATTGATTTGCAATTCTAAATCCTTTAATCCTAAAACCTGCCAGAAACGCGCTGTCATTAAAAGAATTTCTGCATCAATATCAGCGGTCGACAAACCATACACTTCAACCCCGATTTGATGAAATTGGCGATAGCGTTCTTTTTGAGGTTTCTCATAACGAAACATTGCGCCGTTGTACCAGATTTTTTGAATGGTGTTGCGCAATAATCCGTGTTCAATCATCGCTCTAACGCAGCCCGCCGTGCCTTCTGGGCGCAAAGAGAGGCTTTCACCGTTGCGGTCGTCAAAAGTGTACATTTCCTTTTCGACAATATCAGTGACTTCGCCGATCACGCGCTGAAATAAAGCGGTTTTTTCTAAAAGTGGCAATCTGAGTTCTTGATAGCCATAACCTATTAAAATATCTGATAATTTTCGTTCAACGACTCGCCAAAAAATAGTTTTTTCTGGCAAAATATCGTTCATTCCACGAATTGCTTGGATTTTAGTCGACATACAGTCCTTTTTTACAAATTTAATGAGTTCCAAATTGGCGATAATTATAACATTTTTCTTCACCTAAATTTACACTAATGCTCAACGCTAAGGCTTATTTTATTATCTCCTTTTGATTTACAATTCTTGCCATATTTTGCCTTACATAAAAATAAATTCTTCTAATGCTTTTATAATAAATTTTACTAAAAAAATAAGTTCTTTTTCATGTTTTTTTTCTTAAATTCTAATTTATAGTTTTAGCATCTTTATTTAAAGTCATTATTTTGTCATAGTTTTGATCTACACTTTTGGGAAATATTTCTAAGAAGGTTAAAAATTATGTCATTGCCTCATTTGAAAAGCATAGAAACAGTTGCTTCATTAATTATGCCAGTGCAACCTTTAACGCCAGATTGTCCTTTAGAGCAAGCTGCTGAGCGTTTTCTATTGCCAGAAAGCCAGCAATTACTTTCTTTGCCAATTGTTAAAGATAATCGTCCGATTGGCGTAATTAGTCGTTATCAAATTTTAAAGATTTTTCTTATGCCATTTGGTCGAGAAGTGTATGGAAAGAAACCCGTGACACATTTTATGAATAATCGCCCTTTGAAATTAGATCATGATTTATGTTTGGAAGAAGCCAGTCAATATTTAACAGATAATATGCAAACACCCGTGACAGAAGATTTCATTATTGTGCATGAAGGGGCATATTGTGGGATTGGAATGGTGATGGATTTATTGAAAGCAATTACTGATTTAAAATTTCGTAATTATGATCGTGAATTAGCCCATAAAATCGTGCAGTTAGAACAACGTAGCATTGAATTAAACCAAGCAATGCACGAAGCAAAAGCAGCTAATTTAGCAAAGAGTCAATTCTTAGCAAATATGAGCCACGAATTGAGAACACCTCTAAATGCAATTATTGGTTATAGTCAAATTTTGCGTGAAGATATGCAAGATGCAGATAGTGAGGAATTTATTTCTGATGTGAATAATATTGAAAAGGCTGGTGAGCATTTATTAGATATTATTAGCGCGATTTTAGACATTTCAAAAATTGAAGCTGGTAAAATGGAATTACATATTGAAAACTTCAATTTACCACAAATGCTTCATAATATTATTCAAATGGTTTTACCTGTCATGGAAAATAATCAAAATTATTTGAAAACTGATTATGCAAATGTGCCTTTAGAAATGAAAGCAGATATCATGAAGGTGCGGCAATGCTTATTGAATTTATTGAGCAACGCGGCGAAATTTTCTAATCGAACTGAGGTTTATTTTGCAGTGTATCCGATGTTTATTCAGGGTGAAGAATGGGTGGTTTTTCGCGTTCAAGATCAAGGAATTGGCATGGAGCAAACTAAAATCAAAACGCTATTTGAACCCTTTGTGCAAGCTGATAATTCGACCACTCGAGTGTATGGAGGAACGGGTTTAGGTTTGGCGATTACTCGTGAATTTGTAGAAATGATGGGCGGTTACATCGATGTTTCAAGTCATGTAGGAATTGGGAGCACTTTTTCTTTGTATTTGCCTTGTCACGTCAAACAAAATGCAAATAAAAGCCGTTCTAAAATAAATGCTTCCGCTCATCATCACCATGTTTCTAAAACTATTTCTCACCATTTAGAAACCCATTCTTATGAATACACCATTAACTAATACAACATTTTCTCTGTAAAATTCTATTTGTATCAACTCAAGAATGGGTTGTCGGATGAAATCTGTGCAATTTAATTCTGGCATCTACAGTTTTTCAAATTCTAATTTTCTTTTTACAAATCTGTTTTCCACTCACGTTTAGCATCAGTTTAAAATAAAACTCGTTACCAAATTTTGGTTTGATAACGAGAGAAACTTTAGGCTGGCAATAAAGAATTAATGTTTTCTAGTAATTCTTGTTCGTTGAAAGGTTTGCCGAGATGACGGTCGATGCCGATTTTGGAAGCGCGTTCACGATGTTTTGTGCCCGTGCGCGACGTGATCATGATGATGGGGATGTGGCGTAAATGTTCGGTGTTGCGGATTTGGGTGGCGAGTTCAAAACCATCCATGCGCGGCATTTCAACGTCGAGCAACATTAAATCGGGCACGACTTCCTGCAATTGCGCCACCGCGTCCACGCCGTCTTTCGCGGTCACGACTTCCCAGCCTTGACGTTTCAACAAGTTCGCAGTGACTTTTCGAACCGTAATCGAATCATCCACAACCATAATGGTTTTCGCCAATGCTTTTTCTTGTACTTGTAACGTATTGTCTTGATAGGTAATTTTGGTGGGCGTTTCTAAATTACTGCGCAATAACGTCAGCATATCCAAAATAATTACCACGCGCCCGTCGCCTAAAATGGTCGCGCCCGAAATCCACCGAATCGCGCTTAATTGTGGTCCGACCGATTTCATGACGACTTCACGACTTCCTTCAATCATATCAACGACTAACGCGACTCGATGTTTGCCCGAACTCACCAATAACACTGGCAAAAGTGAGGTATCGACCGATGCTCGTGGAAATCTAAGTAAATCAGCAAGATGCGCGATTCGATAATCGTGGTGCATATACGAATGGAAACGTTCTTCGTTGTTTTCTAAGAAAACTTCTTGACGTGGCAAACGCATCACCGCGTCGACGTTGTGCAATGGGATCGCCATCGTTTCTTCGCCGACGTGCACTAAAAGGGCTTGGCTAATCGTCAACGACAACGGCAGGCGAATTTCAAAAGTCGTGCCTAGTCCGCGTGTCGATAAAATATTCAGCGTTCCGCCGAGCGCGCGAATTTCACTATTGGCGATGTCCATTCCGACACCGCGACCTGAAACTTGGGTAATTGCTTTGGCGGTCGAGAACGCGGGTTCTAAAATAAATCGGCTAAGTTCTTGATCTGAAACCCTTTGTCCCGCTTTTAAAAGCCCTCGAGCCTGCGCTTTTTCGCGGATCGCTTCGTAATTCAAACCGCCGCCGTCGTCGCTTAATCTCAACACTAATTCTGCGCCTTCTTGCGCCAAATCGATGCGGATGGTCGCCATGTCGGGTTTGCCTGCTTTGACGCGGATTTCGGATTCTTCAATCCCGTGACCAATCGCGTTTCTCAACATATGTTCAAGCGGCGCGACAATTCTATTTAAAACCGTTCTTTCAAATTCAATCGTATCATCGTTGATTACAAAATTGACTTTTTTATGTAATTCACGCGACGTTAAACGTGCAATGCGATGCAAACGAGGTGAGATTTGAGAAAAGGGTATCATTCGAGTCCGCATAATACCGTCTTGTAATTCTGCACCGATTCTATTTTGTTGAATGAGCAATGAATCACTTTGACGGGTTAAGTTTCTCAAACTATCTTGAATGTTTTGCAAATCATTAACGGTTTCCATTAAACTTCGAGAAAGTTGTTGCAAGGTTGAGAAACGATCCATTTCTAACAAATCAAAATCATCACTACTATTGGGTTGACGCTTATCCATTCCAAAAGAGGGAACAATGGCATGGCTATAATTTGAAATAATTTGAACTTCGGTTTCGATTTCTAAACGCCGTAATTGATCGCGCAACCGCATCACGGTTTGTTCCATTTCAATGATGTTAGTTTTCACTGCCCCTTGTTGTTGTTCCATATGCGCCCGAGAAATCGCCATTTCACCCGCTAAATTGGTTAATTTATCGATTAATGATGCGCTTACTCGAACTCGTTCATCGGGATCAGAGCCAGAGGTTTCATTGCTTTGATTTTCTTCAGATTTATCTATTTTTGCAACTTTCTCAACTTTTTCTGACTTAGTTTCAACGAGTTCTGATTTTGCAGTTGGATGTTCAACGGCATTGCTTATATCTAATGCGCCTGCTATTTTATTAATTAAATGTTGAGCTGGATGTGGTGTTCCTCCCGTTCGAACGGTTTCTAGCATGGTTGCAAGTTCATCAACACTTTCCTGAACAATGCCTTGAAGAATAGGATTAGATTGTGCATTGCCATCAACGATTTTAGTTAATACGGATTCTAGTTGATGGCTTAAATCACCCATTGCCGAAATACCTACCATTCGCGCCCCACCTTTTAGGGTATGTAATTCGCGTTGAAGTTCTTTTAAAAGTGGCATTGAATTTGGGGAAGATTGCCAACGTCCAAGTAAGGATTGGCAGGTTTCTAAGATTTCTTCTGCTTCATCGAGGAAAATTTCCATGAACTCATCGGCAGTTTCAGTGGGCATTTCTGATTTAACCGATTTAGGTTGTGGCGTGGTAGGAAGTGAGGGAGAAGAAATATGAGCAACAGGTGCGTGTTTTGAGGTTTCAATAATAGAAGGCGTGGGCATTACTTTCTTGTCATCGTGCGCTGAGAATGAGTTGAGCAATTTTTGCCAATTATTTAATAACAACTGGTGTTTGTCGGGATCACTAATTTTGCCATGTTGTAGGGTTTGTTCGAGTAATTTGCCGCTTTCGATCAACAGGGTAAGAACTTCTTTTTTAAAAGGCAAATGATTTTCTAAGCAAAGATTGGTGTATTGTTCCATTGGTGCGGCTAAAACAGCGACTTCTGGCAATCCTACGCTTCGAGAACTTCCATTTAAAGTATGCAGAGCACGCATTAAAGTTTCGGTTGGAAGAACGGTTGTCGATTGACGCGCTTGAATTAAGAACGCTTTTAAGGTTTTAAGATGCTGCGTTGCTTCCGTTAAGAAAATCTTTTTCAAAACATCAGGTTGCACACCCGCTGGCAATGGTGGTGGTCGTGTGGTGGTTTCGGGTGATTTTTCAGCGGCTTGGGTTTTTACGGTTGCGGGCGGAATTTCTTCGACCACAACGGGCGGCGGCGGGGTAATTTTTTCTTCTTCGACAACGGGCGCAGCAATTTCTTCTTTATGATCAATGGTTTCTTGAGCGTGCTCGCCTTCAAATTCGCCGATTTCCGCACCTCTAGTGGTGGTAATGTGATCGGCTTGCGAGATCAACAAATGCACTTCGAAAGGCGGTTTGGTGATGCCTGCGCGAAAATCTTCGACCATTTGAGGAAGATGGTCTTCAATTTTATCTAATAATTTCAAGACATTATGATTTCGCTGCATTGTTCCGTCGAGCAAACGATTAAGCATACTTTCAAAACGCCAACCCAGTTCGCCAATCACCAACGCCCCGACCAATCGCCCACTCCCTTTAAGGGTATGGAACGCACGGCGCAAATTAGTCAACGCATCGCGGTCGGAGGGATTTTGTTTCCACGCAATGAGATTATTTTTAATGTCTTCAAGCACTTCGGCGACTTCTTCGACGAAAATATCTAAAATTTCCTCGTCCACTTCATCGCGGGGCGGCTGCGAGGGCAATGCTATTAATGGCAACGGCATGGCGATTTCTCACCTATAATCAAACTGAAACTATACAAAGTTTAACCGATTCCTTAACAATCGTCAGCATCTTATTGTCAAGACTGTGAACTTTCCCATTTTGCAAAATTTGATCCCCAAAGGAATTCGCCTAATTATATAAATAAATTAAACCACAAGTGAATGTTTTTATTTTTGAAAATGGCTTTTGATGCGTTATTTAACGGCTTTAAGCATTTTGAAAATCACCAAGATTTCTTCAATAAATACGCTTGTTTATCAATCTTGCCACTAACAATGATATTCTACTCTCTCAAAAACCCCAATTCAAATACCAATGGTTGTAATTTTTCTGATAAAACTTTATAAGCTATTTCAAATGCACTAAAACTTACGGGAATGAAATCGCTGCTCTCGTTTCTTCTTTTCAAAGCATTACGGATTTGATACCAACCCACATCGGGGCGATTTAATTTCAATTCCTCTCGCACATTTCTCACATCAGTATAAGAAAAATAGGCTTTCCACAATTCGCGTCCTTCATTTAAAACTGCTTTGGCTTCTTTTGAGAGTTTCTTTTTCTTGAGATATTGCACCATGAAATCCGATTCAAATCGTTCTGATGAATTCACTTCGCTTTCTGTGAAAGGAATAAAATGATTCACAATTGACCACTTTTTTCCATTCCATTCTAAATCATTTGCACTCGCCGTTAAATTACTGCCATTAAATAACATCCACATTAAACAATCGTTTTTAAATTCATCATTAAGCTCTTGATTTGGTTGTAAAAATTGATCTCTGTCATTAATCCACGTTGGTTTTATTATTCGACGAACTGTGAAAACAATTGCCGCTTGCCAAAGGTTTTCTGAATTAATGTAGAAACCACCTTTATGACCAATTCCATGAGTAGAAGAAAATAACGCTGTTTGTACCGCATTTTGTATATCATTACTATCACATAACATATGAGCAATTGCATTATCAGACCACATTGAAATGCTTGTTTTTAATATAGCTGGTGAAACTACATTTTTTAGAGCAATAACTTCAGTTTTATTAGACTTTGGACGTTTTACCCATGCACTTAAAAAAGTGTCATTTGGTAAATTATAAAATTTCTTTTCACCAATCGGTTGAGTGTTTTTATCTAAAATTTCAGCAGTGATTTCAGTAATAGGTGTTTTCTTTTTAGCATTTTGATTTGTTTTCCAAATTAAAAAACCAATCGGAAAATCTCCTTTTAATCCATCAAAGGCTTTGCTGTGAACAATAAAACCACCTAAATACTCAGCATTCCAATTTTGTCTAAATTTCTCAAAATTAGGTGCATTGACATATTTTAATTTGCTAAACATTGCAATAGTTGCATTGGGTATTTCTTGCGCAATGCGAGCTATAAATTGTGTAAAAAGTTCATTACTTGCTTTACCATAATTAGCCATTGCAGTATTTGCAAATTTTGTTTTCGCAACATTAGTTTTATTTCCACTACTAAAACCTTCACCTGATTCCGCATAAGGAGGATTAATTAAAACTAAAATCTTTTTTCCTTCTTTAATGGCGAGTTGTAATTCTTTAGGAATTTTTTTTGTTAAAGTGTAATCAATTTTTCCATTATCAGAAATGTCGTCATTCAAATAATCATATTGAAACCGATGCGCCCCCATACAAGTTTTAGTTGCTTTCATGACATCCACATCAGCTTGATCTAAAGTGCTCATAAAAATATTACGCGGATTGTTATGTTTTACTTCTAAATTTCCTACCCCGCAACACATATCCCACACTAAATAATTTTTTTGCCAGTTCTTACCCAAAACTTCAGTGAGTTTATTGTAGGCTTTCTCAACCACATCTAACGGCGTGTAATATGCACCTTTGAAACTCCGTTCATCTAAAGGAATTAAACTATCTCGACGTTCTAATAATTTATTACGATGTTCTTCTGCGGGCGGTTTGTGATAAATTGCCCAGAATTGCCGATAACCTTCTTTATTATTTAATTTATAAATTTTCTCATACAATGAAAACGCGGGCGCATTATTCACATGAATTAATTCTGCGGGTAAATCGTGGGTTGATTTTTGACCATCGTGCATAATATCTGCAAAAAATAACAACGCATAATCTTTTTCCTCTATTTTATTAATTTCTTGACCGATCATTTTTACCCATTTATCAAAGACTTGCTTTAAATTATCGGGCGTAATTTGCGTGCGAACAATTTCTCCTGTTTTAATTGCATTTTTAACGGTATTTATAAATTCTTCTTCATGCGTTTCTATCTTAAATGAAACAAAATATGTTCCAATATACGCCGACACTTCATCTAACGCGGCTTTAGGATATTGACTGGCAGATTTTCCCCATTTAACGGTTTTTCTATTTAATAATGGTAAAACATCCTCTGTTTTCATTAACGCCGCTTTCTCGGTATCGATCACCGCTAAAAACGGAGGAAGTTTCTCACCTTTATTAAGGTCTTGCTGCACATAATGTAATAATTGCGTGAACATCGCATACAGAGAAATTTTGCCATCTTTTGCTTCAAACCAAATCTCTTCTGTTCGAATATCAATCAAACCTTTTGTAACGCTTTTTAAACCCAATGCTTTGATATAAATATCCTTAACATCTTCTTCACTTTTCGCGTGTTGAAGTTTCTCATAAAGGGTTTGCGCATTCATTTTTTTTCTCCCCTGCGATTCGCACTATCCAGTATTTTATAAAATAAGTTTAAAAATTAAAGTATCTTGAATAATCGTTTAAGTAAAATAACCTGAGTTCGGGATAATATTTTAAGAGGAATAAAGGTTAGAAGAAAGAGAAGAAGGAGAGTATTTTCGTATATTTGAAAACATAACCACGATCATAAAGTTGCGTTATTTGAAAAGTAGAATGAATTACATTTTGATAATAGGAAGGAGTGGTATAAATTATATGATATTCGTTAGTTGCTTGATTGATCATTAAAAATATACCACTTGCTATTTAATTAGCGTTTTTTAGGAGGACGTGGAGAACTTGCTCTTGGTTTTGCTGAAGAGGAACGTTCACTGCGTTCTCCCCTTCTTTCCCCTCTTTCTGAACCACGTTCTGAACGTTCACTAGAAAGGCGACGCGGACGTGGAGTTTCACTAGTTGTTGAACGAGGTCGACTGACTCTTTCCTCACCCATTTCTGCGCCACTTGCAACGCTCATTTGTAATTGCTGACCACATACCCAAATTTTGTGCAAATGTTTTAAAACTTCTTTTGACATTCCATCAGGTAAATCAATCGTGCTAAAATCGTCAAATAACTTGATTTGACCAATATTTTTGCTATCAATTCCCGCTTCGTTTGCAATCGCGCCAACAATATGTTTAGGTTGCACACCGTGCGATCTGCCCACTTCAATTCTATAACGCACCATGCCCACTTCATGGCTGTGAAATACGGGTGGAGAATCATCACGAGGTGGACGTTCTCTGCGGTTTCTATCGGGACGATCTGAGCGTTCTGCACGTTCTCTTTCACGTTCCATTAATTGATCATCTGCGGCTTTTTCTTTGGGGGTTTTCTTTTTGACAATTAAAGGACGTTCTTTTTGAACTAGAAATGCTAAAGCCGCCGCAATTTCACTCATTCCAGTGTTATGTTCTTGTTGATAACCATTAATTAAATCTTCAAAGAACGCTAAATCTTGAGCTTCTAAAGTTTTTGAAATGGTTTCTTTAAATTGAGTAATGCGTTTATCAACAATATCATCGTGACTAGGTAATTGCATCGGTGTAATGGGTTGGCGAGTGGCTTTTTCAATAGCGCGTAACATCCGTTGCTCACGCGGAGAAACAAATAAAATCGCCTCACCTTTTCTACCCGCTCGACCTGTTCTTCCAATACGATGAACATAAGCCTCTGTGTCGGTTGGAATATCGTAATTAATAACGTGAGAAATTCTTTCAACGTTCAAACCACGCGCCGCAACGTCAGTTGCAATCACAATATCTAAAGAACCGTTTCTCAAATTTTCAATAGTTCTTTCTCTAATGGGTTGATTCATATCGCCATTCAAAGGAGAACACGCATAACCTCGAGCTTCTAATTTTTCAGCTAATTCAACGGTTTCCGTTTTAGTGCGCACGAAAATAATAATTGCATCAAATTCTTCAATTTCTAAAATGCGGGTTAACGCATCGATTTTGTGCGTTCCCGTGACTTGCCAATAACGTTGATTGACGCTGTCGACGGTGACGGTTTTAGTTTGAATACGGATTTCAACGGGGTCGCGCAAATGTTTGCGGGCGATGTGACGAATTTCATCGGGCATCGTCGCGGAAAACAACGCAACTTGGCGACTTTTGGGCGTGTGATCGAGAATTTCATTCACGTCATCGATAAAACCCATCCGCAACATTTCGTCAGCTTCATCTAAAACTAAGCAGCTCAATTGATCGAGTTCTAACGTGCCGCGCCGTAAATGATCCAAAATCCGCCCAGGTGTGCCAACCACCGCATGAACGCCGCGTTTTAATTGACGTAATTGGGTGCTCATGCCTTGACCGCCGTACACTGGCAAAATATGGAAGCCTTTGATATATCTAGCATATTTTTGCATCGCTTCGGCGACTTGAATGGCGAGTTCGCGGGTCGGCGTTAAAACTAATAATTGTGTAAAATTTTTATTGACATCGATGCGCGTTAATAAGGGCAATGCAAAGGCGGCGGTTTTGCCCGTACCTGTTTGTGCTTGACCGAGCAGATCGCGTCCGTCGAGTAAAGGAGGAATGCTTTGCGCTTGAATCTGCGAGGGGGTTTCGTAACCTACTTCGTTGACGGCTTGGAGAACTTCGGGTGCAAGTGCCAGTTGCGAAAATTGGCTAATTATTTCTGTGGACATAGAAAACCTGAGTGATAAAATCCTTTCTTTTGATATTCAAAGGACTTTTGGGGGACATGATTGTTAAGTCCGTAATTTTACCTGAATTAACCAATCGATGTTGGCTTTATTTTGTGCGCTGCACCGTTTGTCTGGCAATTTTGACCGTTCAGCGGTTTTTGCAATACGCCATCGGTGATTTTAGATATTCTGTCCTCGGCATCTCCAAATTGTGTGCTTAACTTTGAATCCTGTTCCTGAGACCTCAATGGAACAGGATTTTTTTTATTTGTTAATTAAAGGGTTAGGCGCGCTTTGAGGATTTGTTTGAGGATTTGATAGATTTGGCGTTTTAGAATCAGCAAACTCACCCGTTAATTTTTTGGGTGGTTCGGCGTTTTCAAAACGAGTGCTTGGCAAAATACCTTGGGGATCAATTCTTAAAATACGCGGCGGCAACGCAAAACCTTTTGATTCAACTGTCATCAAATAACCATATTCCCGTTTTTTCTCAACTTTTTCTTTGGGCATTTCTTCAATTTTTTTATTGACATTTAAAACGGGTTTTTGCTCGGATTCTATTTGAATGGCAATCGTATAAAAATTACTTCCCGTCTTCACATAATGAAACCAAGGTGTCGCTTTTTGTAAATCGTTGGGTAGAATATATTCTTGCAAATCTGCATTTGATGTAATTTCTTGGATTTTTCTCAACCCGATAATTTTTTCAACGTTCTCTTCATTTAAACCAGGGATCATCAATAAAGTTTCGGCAGTTGCATAATTGGGATTAACGCCGTTTAATGTACCATATATTGTAAAAATATTAAATAAATCAACATCTTTAAATAGTTCATCAAATCCTTTAATTAATCGTAATTCATCGACAGTTTCAGGCAGTGCATTACGCGGTTCATAGGGTAGTTCTAATGTTGAATAATAATCTTTTTCTGCGCCATTCAAACGATTCAAATCATCATTATCTAACCAATCTTCCCAGCATTGGATTAATGAATCAAGTTTCTCTGGATTATCTTCGCCTAATTTATGTTTAAACAAATCGCGCCATTGGGGAGGTGTTAAACGTCGAATATTAAGCATTCCTGCGTGATCATAAATACGCACTTTTACACCTTCAGGCAGTTGATGGGACATTTCTAAAACTTGCCCATTAAAATCCAACAAAGGAGATTCTGCTTCTTTTACTAAAATAGATTGAGGATTATTTTGAGGTTGCTCTTGATTTTTCTCATCTTCGGGAGGCATTCGTTGCAACATAATTTCAAACAGCGCATATTGAGCAACTTTAAGCAATTTTGCTCGATTATCAACGCCTGCTCGATGATAAAAAACCGCCGTCGCCGACAAACGCACTTCTGATGCAATCGTAGAAACCAATAACGTTGCAAGCGCAACCGTCCACAACACCAAAATCAATACCGCTCCACGTTGTTTTTGTTTTAATAATTTCATAATTAACGATCTGCAAGGTTAATTTCAGTAGCGATGCAAAATAATGTGAAATCTTACTCTTAACTTCTTGAAATATAAAGATTATCATTCAGTAAATGCACCACTACCAAAGTAGCATCTCAATTAAGGAATGTTAAAGAACACTTCAACAAAAACAGTGTTTCTAACATTACCTAATTTGTTATTTCACGCTTGCACATTCATTAAAAATGCGTGCGGTGCAAGTTTGGCAAATGTTTTTGTTTAAGCGATTAAAAACGCCTTGAATACCTTCTGCTTTGCTTTCAAAGAAATGATCTTCTCTCAAATCTTTCAAATATCCACCGCGTTTCAATATGTCACAGTTTCGAGATTTCAATTTAACAAAATACAATCCTCCACCGATTTCATGTCGACGCTGAGCTTCTTGCGTGATCATTTCTGCGCCTGCAACATCTATAAAGTTAATACTACTGCTAATAATCAATACGTTAGGTTCTGGCGTGTCTTGTAGTTTCTTTGCAATATAATTCACCGCACCAAAGAACAACGAACCATCAATTCTAATGATTTTGCACTGTGGACATTGAGGAAGTTCTTTCTTTTGAATATTAATCAAACGGTGGTTAATATCATCACTATCAGGCGCAAGCGTAATAATGCGCGGTTTTGAAGTGCGATTCAAATAAATAATTAACGACAACATTACGCCCACATAAATCGCAAATTCTAATTCTAAAAATAATGTCGATAAGAAAGTCACTAATAAAATAGCGATTTCTGAATGACTGGTTTTAATGATTGTTTTGATATGATGAAAGTCGATCAATCCATAAGAAACTACTAATAAAATTCCCGCCATACTTGGGATAGGAACATAAGCCGTTAAAGGGGCAATTAATAAGACAATTAATGCTAAAGAAATTCCAGCAAAAACAGCCGCTAAAGGGGTTTTCGCGCCCGCTTCATAATTCACGCCTGTTCGAGTGAAAGAACCCGATGCCGCGTAACCAGAGAAAAATGATCCCACTATATTAGATAAACCTTGCCCAATAAACTCTTGGTTTCCGTCGATAATTTGACGAGAACGGGTTGCAACTGATCGAGCAATTGAAACCGCTTCGACTAATCCTAACATTGCAATCGCTAAGGCACTTGGCACAAGTAACTTGATGTTTTCTAAAGATAATTCTGGAAAAGAAAAGGGTGGTAATTGCGAAGGTAATGCGCCAACTAATTTAATATGATGCGCTTCTGAACCTAAACCAATCGCCATTAATCCACCAATAATCATCGCAAATAACATACCTGGTAATTTTGGAAAGAAAATTTTAAATAAAATTGAAGCAATTAAGGTAACAATTGCAACACTGAATGCGTAAAGATTAGTTTGAGGAAGTGCATTAAATAATTGATGCCAAGTTTCAATGAAAGATTCCGCATGAATTTCAACGCCTAAGATGTTTTTAATTTGACTTGTTCCAATAAGAACTGCTGCGCCCGCCGTGAAACCAATAACTACCGAATGTGAAACAAAATTAACTAATGTTCCCATCCGCGCCAATCCTAAAACAAATTGAAATACGCCCGCTAAGAAAGTGAGGGTTAATGCTAATTGAACAAATTCCTTACTTCCAACTTCTGCGATTGGGCTTAATGCGGTGAAAATCACAATTGACATTGCAACGGTTGGACCTGAAATCAAATGCCACGACGATCCAAATAATCCCGCCACAATAGCTGGAACAATCGCCGCGTACAAACCATATTCGGGCGGCAAACCTGCAATCATCGCGTAAGCAACCCCTTGAGGTAAAACGATAATTGCTCCAGTAATGCCAGCGATAATATCTGCTTGAATTGTCGAACGATTTAAGGTAGGAAACCACGTTAAGAAAGGAAAAATATGCGCCCAGAAAGGGGTTTGTTGAGGAACGTTCAAAGCCTTTAACTCCTATTATTAAACAAAGAAAAAAATGTAAGTTGAAATAAAATATCTTTAATTCGCTAAAGAAATATAAGAAAGAAAAAATGTGTGCTCAGAAAGGGATTTGTTGAGGAATGTTCAAAGCCTTTAACTCCTATTATTAAACAAAGAAAAAAATGCAAGTGAAATAAAATATCAATCTAATTCGGTAAAGGAATATTGGTAATGGGAGCGGTTTCTAGTTGATTTAAATCGGGGAGGTATTGGCGATAATTTTGGAAATCGCCATTGATTGCAGCATCTTTAATTACAACGGGACGAAGAAAGATCACTAATTCGCTTTTCTTATATTGATCGTCGCGTTGGCTAAACAAATCCCCAACCATTGGTAATTTTGAAACAACTGGAATGCCATCTGTGCCTTGTTTTGCAGTGTTTTGCATTAAACCACCAATCATTGCAACATTACCACTTCTTATTTTCAAAAGTGATTCAATTTCACGAACTTGTAAAACAGGTACTTGACTTATAACATCTCCTAAAGCGGGATTCGGATCGTTTTTATAACCAATAATGCGAGTAATGGTTGGACGAACACTTAACATTACATTATCATCTGCGCTAATTTGCGGTGTAATGCTCATAATTAAACCTTCAGGAATAGTTTCCATTTTGCTTGCATAAGTAATACGCCGTGTACTGTTTTGAGTTGCTTCACTTTCCTGCACATCAATTTTAAAATATACAATATTATCAACGACTTTTAAAATAGCGGGTTGATTATTTAATGTCATAATTTTAGGGCTAGAAAGCACTTTAGTATTTCCAAAACTCTCTAATAATTTAATTGCCGCAGAAACGTCGCCAATTTCACTATTTTTATCCGCATAACTTACCCCATAAAAAGGCGGAGTTCCAGTGTTTATTTGGCTAAAGTTTTGAATAATATTGAATTTTCCACCTAAACGTTGCCAATTAATGCCTGATTGATACTGATCATTTAAAATTACTTCAACAATAGTTGCTTCAACAAGAACTTGGCGTTGAACACTAGTCGCAACTTTATCTAAAAAGGATTTAATTTCATTATGTTGGCGTGAAGTTGCTCGAACTGAAATCATCCCACTTTCTGGACTCACCATCACATTATTTTGAACCACTTTTTCTTCTTTTTCTTCTTCCATATCGGTTGATCTTGAAGCACTATTTGCTTCATCTATTTTTGAGGAAGTTTTTAATTGTTTGCGGCGAGTAATTGTCGAGCGTTCCTCTGTTAATAAAATCGCATTAATGTTTTTTTCTAAGGTTTCCCAGAAACGATTTTTTGAAATATCTACAACCGAAATTTGTGAATTATTTCCTGTTGCAGTTCCTGTTGCTCCAGCACTTGCAGTTCCAATAATGCTACTACTCGATACTTGGGTAGAAACAGAAACCCGACTATCACTGTCACGGCTTATATTGACATAATCAACTTTATAGGTTTGGATATAAGGTAAATCTAAGGAAATTGTTAATTGATTGTTTTTTAATTCATAACGCAAATCTAATTGTTTTGCAATACGATCAAGGAGTTGCGGTAAAGTTTGATCGATGGCGTTCATAGAAACCACGCCTTTAATTCGCGGGTCGATATCGACGTTTAATTTGGCATCGCGGGCGAGCGCAAACAGCAATTCTTTCGCGGGGACTTGATCGACAACGACCGTGAAAAGCTCAGTTTTAGGGGTTTTAGCGGACGGCGGCGGCACATACGGTGCGTTTAAAACGGGCGGCGGGATTTTAGCGGGCGGCACGGGAGGCGCTTCACTTTGTTTGTGCAGATGTCCCGATGACGGTTGCATCGGTTGAGGGGCGCATCCCGTTAATAAAATAATAAAAAATATGATATAAATCAACATGATAAGTTTTTAATGGCAATCTTCATGACGTTGCAAATATTCCAAAATGGGCGCATTTTCTAACCAATATTCGCAAAGTTCTTCCTTTTCAGCCACCAATAAAGGCACTCGCTCGTTGTAATGCTCGCGTAATTTGGGATCGCCGTCAATGTCCACCACCAAAACTTGAAAAACGTGTTGTTGCTGTAAAATCATCAAGTTGTGAATCATGCGCTCGCACAAATGGCAACCCGTTCGTGAATAAAGCGTGAGTGTTTTCATGGTATCTCCGAAGATTTTCCTTTATCTAAAATTTCTAATATAGTAAAACAAAGCGATTTTGTTCGCACAACTTTATAACAAATTCATCGATAAACCTTCATAACTTTTTAAAATGACTAAACATTATCCTTCTAAACAGGGTAGACCTTGTATTTGACTTATAGTCCAACCTAGGTTTTTCTATATCAGAAAAAAATCTTCCCACAACGGTGAATTTGTGGGAATGAAAAAGATTAAGTGAAACTCATGGAATGCCCCGCTTGTTCAGAGCAAATGCGCCCTAATAAACAAAAGAGTTCTTCGCGGTCGGTTTCATTTTTCCAAACGCCCTCGGTGTCGTCGTAATTAAAGTGGAATCCGCCGGATTTGGCAGCGACCCATAATTGCTGTAAAGTAGGCTGACCGTTGATAATGATTTTTGAACGGTTTGGAAAGCGTAAAGTGAGCACGCCGCCTTCGGTTTCAAAGTCGATTTCTGCGCCGCTTTCGTCAATCGCCTCTTCAACGGCAATTAAGGTATCCTCCAAATGCCGCTTAAACTCGGATTCTGTCATAAACCCCTCTGCTGCTATGTTAGAATGCTACTATGGTAACATCAATTAACCCTCTGCAAAACTCCTCTATGTTTAAGATTTTACTACTATTGTTATTAATGCTTGGTTTGAGTGCGTGTGGTCAAAAAGGCGCGCTTTATTTGCCCGACCCACCCAAAACCACTGTAACTCCATGAAAAAACTATTTTTTTTAGTTCATGCACCGACCGTGTTGCGAAGTTTGTTGCTCCATGATGATGCGTTGATTGACGTGCAAAACGGGCAACACCAACTTTTGATCGATCCCAACGATCCCGTCCAAGTCGCACAGACCGCTCGACGTTTGCTTCCGCAGTGGAATAAACCTGTCGCGTTATTTTTGCCGCCATCGGCGTTTGTGGCGACCAGCGTGCATTTACCGGGCGTTGCGCAAGCAAATTTGGCGAATGCGCTGCGATTGCAATTGCCCCAATTATTGCCTGGTGTGACTGAAAAACTTTTGATGAGCATTCCGCCGACAGTTCGCCCCGACGGAATGTACACAATTCTTTGGTTATCATCAGGTTACGCAGATTCATTATTTAGTGCGTTTTCACAAGTGGGATTATCTTTAAATTTGCTTTTGCCTCGACCATTGGCGGCGATTGCGGATAAAACTTCACAAGTTTTTGATCAAGATAATGAATTAGTTTCTTTTATTTCATATCAAAATCAACAGCTTGCAAATTGGTTGACTTTAACGCGAGAAGAATACGATGATCCGCATTTCTGTGAACAATTTGATCAAATCACGCAACCTTTTCAAAATTCGCCGACTTTACAAATAAAAGACAATACAACCAAATGGTTACACGCACATGAACATTTATTGCCAGAGATTTTTCGACATGGTTTTACGCCGCCGCTCGCTGAACAAGCCCAACTTGCAGCACGTCGTCGTCAAAAATGGTTAGGAGTCAAAGCCTTAGGCGTGGTTTGTGGGTTAATTGCGATTTGGGCGACGTTTTGGTCGTGGAATTACATCGACAAAGTCGACAAACGTTTGAAACGCTTGCAAGCAGAAACCAAAGATATTAATCAAGTTCGTTCGCAAGTTATTGAATTAGAAGATAAAATTTCACCGATCATAAACTTTCCAAACCAAGATATTTTAAGTTTATTGAACTACTTAAATGAAGCAATTCCTAAAAATTCTTGGTTGACGCGCTTAAAAGTGGATGTGGGTCACGTTGAAATCGAAGGCATGACTTCTGATCCAAGCAGCATTTTAGAAAAACTCTCGCAAAATTCAGCCTTTAGCGAAGTCGCCTTCAATCGCCAATTCGACAGCCAAGGCGGAACAGGTAAATTCGGGATTTCTTTCAAATTAAATGGCTTGGAAGTTAAAAAATACCTCGAAAAATACTTTCCCCAAAATCAGAAGAACAAATAAATCATGACTAAAAAAGAACAGAAATCATTATGGTTAGCGGGAATCCTATTTTTTGGGTATGTGATTCCATTTGAAGCCGCGCCCTTTATTTGGAAAGAAGGTAATCAAATCCTTGACAAAATCAAAAAACAAAAAGCCGAAATTTCCCGATTGCATTTATTAAAAGCCGAAGTGAACAAATGGCAACAAGATTTTCAAACAATTTCTCAACAAGTTCAAACCACAGAAAGCAGTTTATTGAATGGAGAAACTCGAGCATTAGTAAGTGCGCGTGCACAAAGTTTATTAAAAGAATATGCGAGCAATTCAAAAATTAATTTAACGTCGGTTGATTTGCCAGAATTTGTTGAAACGGGCGAATGGTTGTTATTAACACAATCTTTAAAATTTGAAGCTAACTCTCAGCAATTAATGGATTTTTTGCAAACCTTACAACAAAGCACCATTAAATTTTGGGTCGTAAATGTCGATGTTTCTGTGGTGAGAGCAAATCATATCATTGGAAGTTTAAAAGTATCGTCATTTAGTCGTAAGGTTCAAGATGAAGTAGGAACAAAAGAAAAATCATAAATGCCACTAAAACAAACTTTTGGGAATATCTACCAAGAAAATCTGTTATTTGAAATTGATTTGTAATTTCTCCCATTCTCCATAAAAAAAGCCTTTTCTCCATTCAAGAGAAAGGGCTTTTTCTTTTAGATCAAATCGCCTGCATTGGCGAGGTAGGTTGCAACAGGACTTATAAAAGAAGGAAAAACTTTACTTATTTTTGGTTTCAATCGCCTACATTGGCGAGGTAGGTTGCAACAGAAGAGTTAGGGTATGCGAATTTGCTAATTAGTTTCAATCGCCTGCATTGGCGAGGTAGGTTGCAACAGAAGAGTTAGGGTATGCGAATTTGCTAATTAGTTTCAATCGCCTGCACTGGCGAGGTAGGTTGCAACTGGTGAGATAATTGCATAGCTTTCAAAGTATTGCAAGCCTTTTTTTGCATGACATTTTTGCAACACAGATGAACGCTGATTTGATCACGGGTTAAGTTTCGAAGTTAATATCTTTATCTTTGATCACTTGATTTAAGAATTCTAACCCGTTGTCGATAGAAGGTTGTTTTTCGGATTCTAAGGCTTTGATTCCCCAATAAAAATCTTCTAATTCTAACAAGTGATTATATTCTTCAAAAGAAATAATCACGGCGGTATTTCTGCCATTTTTTTCAACAAAAACGGGTTCTTTGATCGCTGCATCAAGATATTTGCCTAAACGAGTTTTTAACTCAGTTGCTTGAACGTTCATTATTGTAAGTTCCTTAATTTTTTATAAATGTCATCATCGTTGCGTTTGCCCGCAAGTGAAACAAATAAATGAGTATTATCAATACGATAGATAATTCTAAATTCGCCGATATCCTTTCTATAAAGATTATCATATCCTTTAAGTTTTGCAGAATCGTGCGGGGTCGGGTTTTTCATAAGCTCTAAAATAGCAACATAAAGCTGTTTGCATTGTTTGGACGGCAATTCTTTAATGAAATTAGCAGGTTGTGGTTTAATATCAAGTGTAAGCATAAGTCCATTATAGCTATTTTAGCTGGCAAATCAAATTAAGTCATTCGCACACAAAAAAAACCTTCTAAGTTTCTTAGGCTTAAAAGGTTTTATTTTGGATCATTTTTAAATCAAATCGCCAGCTATTGGCGTGGGTAAAAACAATTCCCCCTCTTTTAAGGAGGGGGTTAGGGGGTGGTGATTTCAATCTTGGCTTTTTTCCTTAAAGAAAATGATTTCAAAAAGGAAGAAAGTTGTTTTAACTACCACCCCTCTGTCCCCTCCTAAAAGGAGGGGATTTCTTCAATCGCCTGCATTGGCGAGGTAGGTTGCAACAAAAATGGGATGGTAAAGATGTTAATGATTTGTTGTTTCAATCGCCTGCATTGGCGAGGTTGGTTGCAACAACTATTTCTCAACAAACTACTAATTGTGATTTGTTTCAATCGCCTGCATTGGCGAGGTAGGTTGCAACACTATTTTTTCTTCTCAAGAAGTTTATGCCACAGGGTTTCAATCGCCTGCGTTGGCGTGGGTAAAAACAATTCCCCCTCTTTCAAGGAGGGGGTTAGGGGGTGGTGATTTCAATCTTGGCTTTTTTCCTTAAAAAAATGATTTCAAAAAGGAAGAAAGTTGTTTTAACTACCACCCCTCTGTCCCCTCCTAAAAGGAGGGGATTTCTTCAATCGCCTGCATTGGCGCGGTTGGTTGCAACGGATTGTAATAAAAATCCACCAAATGCTTGGACGTTTCAATCGCCTGCATTGGCGAGGTAGGTTGCAACTTCTTTAGTGCAATTGTCGGAACACTCATTATAAGTTTCAATCGCCTGCATTGGCGAGGTAGGTTGCAACGTCAAAATGTTACGTTAATGATGCCGTTCTATTTTGTTTCAATCGCCTGCATTGGCGAGGTAGGTTGCAACTTTTTTAAGTTCATTAAAACTAATAATTAACTTTATGTTTCAATCGCCTGCATTGGCGAGGTAGGTTGCAACTTCCTGTTTTCCAGTAATTCAAACGAATATGAAAAAAGTTTCAATCGCCTGCATTGGCGAGGTAGGTTGCAACGAGAGTTAAGATTGCATAAAAACAATATTAAAAAGGTTTCAATCGCCTGCATTGGCGCGGTTGGTTGCAACTTTGGTATTATTGCTCAATTTTTTTTCTCAAGTGTTTCAATCGCCTGCATTGGCGGGGTTTCTTCTGTCATATTGTTGCAACCTGAGATTATGATTTCACACCTTGAAAGAAATTGCAACTATGACAAACGCACGACTCCGAAGCCTTGAGCGCGTTTTTGCCCGCCGCCCGCTTGGCTTAACGCGATTAAATACGGCAACGCGGGCTTTAAATCGCCGCCCAATTGCGCGTATCCCATTAAGCCTTGTAAGGGATAACAATGCTGATTGCGCCGCGATTGACGTTCGCCCCAGTCGATTTGGTGGAGTTCCGCCTCGACGATTTGCAAGCCGTCCGCCGCCGCCCGCGCCGCATCTCGCCACTCACACGCCCGCCGATGCCGCGTCGGTTGATCAACGGGCAACTGACGATCCTCAATGTCCCACGCCGCCCATTCGTATGCCAGATTCGCCAAAATATCCCGCAGCGGCAATTCATCTTCGTACACCGAATAATATCGCCGACGATAACTATCCGATCCGTCGCGTTTCGCAAACCACAACGGCGTTAAAAAATGTATTTTAATTCCTTCTAAATCAACATAATACGCAAGCTGATCTTTGATCGTCAACACTAACCCGCTTTGATAATCAACCACTTTAAAAGAGATGTTTTTATCTTCACATCGCAAACCCACTTTTCCAATTTTCTCAATAATATCAAGAACATGGCTTTGTGCGGCGATGGCGTGTCGTCCCCATAAAGTGACTTCTAAATCAAAGGCTTGTGTGGGTTCGTGCGGTTGCGCAAAAGTCGGCGAAAATAAAAAAATCGGTCGCGCAAAATCCCGACGATGAATTTCCGAAAAAGGCTTGTATAACCAATGCGTTAGACAATTCACCCCGTTTTGACATTTCGGTTCGGCTTGGGTTTTATGACGTTCGCAAAACCGCGCTTCAATCGCACATTTCTCCCACACCGTTCGCCCAAATGCTCCCGCTAAACGTAATTGTGCTTCGTGTTGCTTGAAAATAAGTTGTTGATCTGATTCACATTTTAAAATCAAACGTTGCATTGGAAAATGCAGTGGCGTGTAATCATTGTTCATAATATGGTTATATTTCATCCTTTTTTTGAAATGAGATGGGTATCATTATAATGGCGGCGGTGTAAAATCAAGAGGTTATGGGCGATCAAGTTGTTTGGTTTTCCATCCTAAAAAACAAGATTAAATAAAAGCCAGAGATAAAAAAATCCTTTATCGGGCTATTGATTTGATAGGGGATTGTCTTTATAATCACCCGCTTTACCGCATAGCAGCAAAACACCGATATGGATAATGCTTACGCTGGATTGCAAGCGGGTATTCGCAAGATATTGTTTTATCAGATTTTTTTGATTGCAGTGGTTGCAAGCGCATTGTATTATTCTCAGCACATTGAAGCCGTGTGGGCGGTGAGTTTGGGCGGTTTGATCGCTATCACAAATGTATTAAGCAGTTATTTTTGGGTGTGGCTGGCTGATTTTAGCAATAAATCTCCAGAGAGCTTGAAAAACGATGTGGCTTTTTTCTATGTTGGTGCGATGCAACGTTTTGTTTTTACGTTATTATTTTTTGTTTTAGGCTTTGCTTGGTTGAAATTACCTCCGCTGGCGATATTGGCGGGGTTTGGGGTCGCGCAAGTGGCATACGTTTTGGGATTGAAACAAAGTCATCCACAGGAGAATCGTTGTGAGTCAGGCAGCAAGTGAATTAACGCCAACGAGTTATATTTCTCACCACATAGAAAATCTGCGAATTGGCGAGGGTTTCTGGAGTTTAAATCTGGATACCTTGGTTTTTGGCTGGATCGCAGCGGGGATTATTGCATGGATTGCCTTTACCATCGGTAAATCTCTCAATGCAGATAAACCTACTCCCCTTCAAAATGTTATCGAAATGATCCTCGAATTCGTGGAAACCCAAGTTAAAGAAATGTTCTCTGGTTATAATCCTTTAATTGGACCCTTAGCCTTGACGATCTTTATGTGGATTTTCTTCATGAATTCCTTTGATTTGATTCCTGTCGATTTGTTACCTTTGGTCGCGGGATCGATCGGTATTCCTTATTTGAAAGTTGTTCCCACCACTGATTTGTCGACAACTTTCGGGATGTCATTTAGCGTTTTTGTTTTAATTATTTATTACAATATTCGTGTCAAAGGTAGCTGGGGCTACATTAAACAATTTTTATTTCATCCGTTCGCGGCTGATAATATCTTATTGAAAATCATCTTAATTCCGTTCAATATTGTAATGACCACTATTGAAGAACTCTCTAAACCAATTAGTATGGGTTTGCGGTTATTCGGTAATATGTTCGCGGGTGAATTGATTTTCTTATTAATTGCTTTATTACCTTGGTGGGCACAATGGATGCCGGGTGGTATTTGGGCAATTTTCCATATTTTAGTTATTACGTTGCAAGCGTATATCTTCATGCTCTTAACGATTGCTTATTTAAGCGTTGCTCACCAAGAAGCTGAAGATCATCATTAACAGTCTTTGTTGTAAATTTCGTGTAAGTTTGTTCGGTGCTTTTTTTAACTTTAATTTAGGAGACCATTATGGCTTTAGACGCTCAAACCGCTGGTGCGCTTGCTGGCATTTATTCCTCAACTGCCATTGGTGCAAGTATCATCTTAGCTTTCGCTGGGATCGGTTCTGCATTAGGGTGGGGTTTAATCTGTGCTAAATATCTTGAAGGTATTTCTCGTCAACCCGAATTGCGCGCGCAATTAATGGGACAAATGCTCTTTACGGGTGGCTTGATGGAAGCGTTCCCGATGATCGTGTTAGGTTTGTCAATGTGGTTCGTGACAGCTAATCCGTTCGTGAGTGCATTTTTGGCGGGCTTGAAATAATTATTAAACCGCAGTCGTTTCTACAACCTACGGAGAACTACGACAGGTGAGTATTACAGCCACCCTTTTGGGTCAAATGTTGACGTTTGCAGTGTTGGTTTGGTTTGTCAACCAATATCTGTGGGGACCATTGATTCAAGTCATGTCTGATCGCAGCAAACGAATTGCTGATGGTTTGAGTGCTTCTGAACGCGGTAAGCACGAGTTGGAATTGGCAGAAAAACGCGCCGCCGAACGCTTGCGCGAAGCCAAACAACAAGCCGCTGATATTATCGCTCGCGCCAACAAACGTGCGACTGAAATCGTCGAAGAAGCAAAAGAAACCGGTCATGCGGAAGGGCAACGCCAGTTAGAAGCCGCCAGAATGGAAATCGCTCAAGAAAGCAATCGCGCTAAAGAACATTTGCGGACGCAATTAAGTACTTTAGTCGTTGCTGGAGTAGAAAAAATTCTGGAACGCGAAGTGGATGCCAATTCCCATAGTGATTTCGTCGCTAAATTGGCAGCAAAACTTTAGGCGGACATCATGGCAGAATTAGCAACACTTGCTCGTCCCTATGCTGAAGCGGTTTTTCAGTTGGCAGTAAAATCGGACAAACTCGCGCAGTGGTCTAACTTATTGAATTTCTTGAGTGCCACTGTGCAAGACCCGCAAATGCTTGCTTTGACCGCCAATCCCAGCGTCGATAAAGCAACGGTCGCAACTTTCTTATGTGAACTTTGCGCCGCTCAATCTGAGTTAGCTTTTGATGAGCAGGGCAAAAATTTTATCAATTTGCTGGCTGCCAATCGCCGATTGGTAGTTATCCCACATCTCCTCAAACAATTTGAAACTCAAAAAGCATTACACGAGAACTATTTGAAAGTTACTCTGGTTTCCGCTTACGAGGTTTCTCCAGAACAAGAAGAAAGCGTTAATCAAATGCTTGAAAAACGTTTTGGTAAAAAAGCAGAACTTGATATTTCTGTTGATAAAAGTTTGATCGGTGGTTGGGTGGTGCGAACCGATAACCAAGTCATCGATATGTCGGTGCGCGGGCGGCTTCAACAATTAGCAGCCGAATTGCACGGTTAAGTCCGTCGGCAAGTCCCTTAACAAGGTTT
This sequence comes from Thiomargarita sp., assembly GCA_020718845.1. Lineage (GTDB taxonomy): Bacteria > Pseudomonadota > Gammaproteobacteria > Beggiatoales > Beggiatoaceae > DYRG01. The sequence goes on along the minus strand of DYRG01000007.1, from coordinate 56,924 downwards.
TGAAATATTATGATGCAGCTAAATCCCTCTGAAATCAGTGAACTGATTAAGAAAAAAATTCAAGATTATGCGTTGACTACCCAAGCTCGCAGCGAAGGGATGGTGGTCAGCGTCACCGACGGTATTGTGCGGATTCATGGACTTGCCGATGCGTTGCAAGGTGAAATGCTAGAATTCCCCAACAATACCTTCGGCATGGCGCTTAACTTAGAGCGCGATTCCGTCGGTGCGGTTATTTTAGGTCCTTACGAACATATTACGGAAGGCGACTGGGTTAGATGTACTGGTAAAGTTTTGGAAGTGCCCGTCGGTCCTGAATTATTAGGTCGCGTGGTCAACTCTTTGGGCGTGCCTATCGACGGCAAAGGTCCTGTTAATACCAAATTATCTGCGCCAATTGAAAAGGTTGCGCCCGGTGTAATTACCCGTCAATCCGTGAGTCAACCCGTACAAACCGGCTTGAAAGCGATTGACACAATGGTTCCGATTGGTCGTGGACAACGCGAATTAATCATCGGCGACCGTCAAACTGGTAAAACTGCGCTCGCAGTTGACGCAATCATCAACCAAAAAGACACCGGCGTTAAATGTATTTACGTTGCGATTGGTCAAAAAGCCTCTTCTATCGCCAACGTGGTGCGTAAATTAGAAGAACACGGCGCAATGGGTCACACCATCGTTGTTGCCGCTTCTGCTTCTGATCCCGCGCCAATGCAATTTATTGCACCTTATGTGGGTTGTTCGATGGGCGAATATTTCCGCGACCGTGGTGAAGATGCGTTAATCGTTTATGATGATTTAACCAAACAAGCATGGGCATATCGCCAAGTTTCATTGTTATTACGCCGTCCTCCCGGTCGTGAAGCGTATCCCGGCGACGTTTTCTACTTACATTCACGTTTATTAGAACGTGCGGCGCGTATTAATGCTGCGCAAGTTGAAAAATTAACCAATGGCGCAGTGAAAGGTAAAACCGGTTCTTTAACGGCATTACCGATCATTGAAACCCAAGCGGGTGACGTTTCTGCATTCGTTCCTACCAACGTAATTTCTATTACTGACGGTCAAATCTTCTTAGAAACAGATTTGTTTAATTCAGGGATTCGTCCCGCGATTAACGCAGGTTTGTCGGTTTCACGGGTTGGTGGGGCTGCTCAAACTAAGATCATTAAGAAACTCGGTGGTGGTGTACGTTTAAGTTTAGCGCAATATCGTGAATTAGCCGCGTTTGCACAGTTTGCTTCGGATTTAGATGATACGACTCGCAAACAAATCGAACGTGGTCGTCGCGTTACCGAATTAATGAAACAAAAACAATACTCGCCTTTAACAGTGGGTGAAATGGCGGTTTCTTTATTTGCCGTTGATCGTGGTTATTTGGATGACGTTGATGTGAAGAAAGTAGGCGATTTCGAAGCCTCTTTACACAACCATATGCGCTCCAACTATAAAGTATTGATTCATAAGGTCAATACCACTGGTGACTTTAACGATGAAATCGAAGCTGAGTTTAAGAAAGCTCTCGAAGATTTCAAAGCCAACCATACTTGGTAACACAGATAAACGCAGATAAAAATCAAAGATGAACACGGATTTTCTTATCTGTGTTCATCCGCGTAGAAATCTGGGTTCATCCGTGTTGTAAAGTTAGGGAATTAAGAAACATGGCAGGCAAAAAAGAAATCCGTACCAAAATTGCGAGCGTTAAAAATACGCAAAAAATTACTCGAGCAATGGAAATGGTTGCGGCGAGTAAAATGCGTAAAGCCCAACAGCAAATGGAACGTTCTCGCCCTTACGCCAAAAAGATTCTTCAAGTGATTGGACATTTAGGTCATGCGCGTCCCGATTACAAACATCCTTACATGATTGCACGTCCAGTTAAACGGGTCGGTGTGATTATAGTTTCTTCGGATCGGGGTTTGTGCGGCGGTTTGAATACCAACTTATTCAAAGCGGCACTTGGGCAATTAAAAAAATGGAAGAACGACGGCGTTGAATTTGATTTGTGCACCATTGGTAACAAGGCAAATATGTTTTTCAAACGAGTCGGTGGTAATTTAGTCGCAGAAGCCTCTCATTTAGGCGACGCGCCCACCATTGAATCGTTGATTGGTATCGTGAAAGTCATGTTGGACGCTTACAGCGAAGGTAAAATTGACCAATTGGTCATTATGTACAATCGTTTTGTCAATACCATGACCCAAGACACCCAAATAGAAACTTTATTACCCGTAGAACCCATTGATGATGAGAAACTAAAACATCATTGGGATTACATTTACGAACCAACGTCGGAAGAAGTCTTAAATTATTTATTAGTGCGTTACATTGAATCACGGGTTTATCAAGGCATGGTTGAAAACATTGCTTGTGAACAAGCCGCCCGAATGGTTGCAATGAAGAACGCTTCCGAAAATGCCGTGTCGTTAATTGGAGAATTGCAATTGGCTTATAACAAAGCACGTCAAGCCTCCATTACCCAAGAATTGTCAGAAATTGTTTCTGGTGCTGCCGCCGTCTAACGCAACCACATAAGAAATTACAGAGGAAATCCATGAGTTCGGGCAAAATTGTACAAATTATCGGCGCGGTGGTCGACGTTGAATTCCCCCGCGACAATATGCCGAAAGTGTATCAAGCATTAATCGTCGACGAAGTAAATCTTACCTTAGAAGTTCAACAACAATTAGGCGACGGCGTGGTGCGCACCATTGCAATGGGCACAACCGACGGCTTAAAACGTGAATTAGCTGTTTCAAATACGGGCGCACCCATCAGCGTTCCCGTCGGCAAAAAAACCCTCGGACGGGTGATGGACGTGTTGGGAAATCCCATCGACGATCAAGGTCCCGTCGGCGAAGAATCTCGTTCTGCAATTCACCGCAAAGCCCCTCGATACGAAGATTTAGCGTCGGCTAACGAATTATTAGAAACCGGCATTAAAGTCATTGACTTAATCTGTCCTTTTGCGAAAGGCGGTAAAGTTGGTTTGTTCGGGGGCGCGGGTGTAGGTAAGACCGTGAATATGATGGAGTTAATTCGTAACATCGCAATTGAGCACAGTGGTTACTCTGTGTTTGCGGGTGTGGGCGAACGGACTCGTGAAGGTAACGATTTCTACCACGAAATGAAAGATTCCAACGTGTTAGACAAAGTTGCGTTGGTGTACGGTCAGATGAACGAACCACCCGGCAACCGTTTGCGCGTTGCGCTTTCTGGTTTGACGATGGCTGAATTCTTCCGTGATGAAGGTCGTGACGTGTTGTTATTTATTGACAATATTTACCGTTACACCTTAGCGGGAACGGAAGTTTCTGCGTTATTAGGTCGGATGCCCTCTGCGGTAGGTTATCAACCAACACTCGCAGAAGAAATGGGTGTTTTACAAGAACGCATTACGTCGACCAAAACGGGATCAATTACTTCGATTCAAGCGGTTTATGTTCCTGCGGACGACTTAACCGATCCTTCACCTGCGACGACCTTTGCTCACTTAGACGCGACCGTTGTTTTATCACGCCAAGTGGCTGAGTTAGGGATTTACCCTGCGGTTGATCCGTTAGATTCAACCAGCCGTCAGCTCGATCCATTAGTGGTTGGTTTAGAGCATTATGATACTGCTCGGGCTGTTCAAGGTATTTTGCAACGTTATAAAGAATTGAAAGACATTATTGCGATTTTGGGGATGGACGAATTATCTGAAGAAGATAAACTCCTTGTTCAACGCGCTCGTAAAGTCCAACGTTTCTTATCACAACCGTTCTTCGTTGCAGAAGTATTTACTGGCTCTGCGGGTAAATACGTTTCCTTAAAAGAAACCATCAAAGGTTTCAAAGGAATTGTCAGCGGCGAATACGATCACTTGCCAGAACAAGCGTTTTATATGGTTGGCACGATTGAAGAAGCGGTCGAAAAAGCCAAGAAACTTTAATCTATTAAAGTGAGTAACTTCTTGAATTTACTCACTTTTTAAACAGGTGAAAATATGGCAATGACCATTCATGTTGATATTGTAAGTGCGCAAGAATCAATTTACTCAGGATTAGCAGAATTGGTTTCTGCGCCAGCGATTATGGGTGAAGTAGGGATTACGCCGCGTCACGCACCGTTGCTCACATTTTTGAAACTAGGCGAAGTGCGTATTAAAACCTCCGCAGATCATGAAGAATTCTTTTTCATTTCTGGAGGAGTTTTAGAAGTCCAACCGCATTTGATTACAGTGTTGGCGGATACCGCATTGCGTGCAAAAGATTTAGATGAAGCAGCGGCAATTCAAGCTAAAGAACGTGCAGAGAAACTCTTAGCCGACAAAAAGAGCGATATCGATTACGCGAAAGCCCAAGCCGAACTTATCGAAGCAATGGCTCAAATTCAGGCAATTCAAAAACTTCGCAAAATCAAAAGATAAAAAAACTCCTAAAACACCTCTTATAAACTAAAGTATCTATCAACGGTGCTTTAGTTTTTTTATTCGACGCTTTGTAGTATCCTTTAAAATTGGTTAAGCAAAATAACAATTTTTTTAATTTGGGTGAGTAACTTTAAATGATTAACGAAGCAGAAGTACGCATAAAGATTAATGATTTGCTTAAACAAGCAGGTTGGCGTTTCAAAGATCAAGCAAATGCTCAAAAAAATATCATATTAGAACCACATATTAATTTTGAGAAAAGCAAGCGAGGATTTGCGGATTATTTGTTATTAGATGATCGGGGTTCGCCGCTGCTTATTATTGAAACAAAAAAAGCCACCAAAAATCCTCTCGATGGTAAAGAACAAGCGCGTCGTTATGCGCAACAATTAAATGCAAGATTTGTAATTTTATCTAATGGGGATTTGCATTATTTGTGGGATATTTTATCGGGTAATCAGATGATTATTAAAGAATTTCCGACTTTAATGTTTCTCACTTATCAAACAGAATTTAATCCTAATTACAAACGTTTGCTTCAAGAAAATATTGGTGCAGATTATATTGCACTTTCTCAAAATCCGCATTTTAATGCTGACCCTAATTATCAAAACCCACAAACCCGCGAAAAATATATTTTTGAAAATACATTAAAATTTCTTCGACCTTATCAAATTCGAGCAATTCATGCTTTACAAAAACAAGCAAAATCTAAGAAAAATCGCTTTCTGTTTGAAATGGCAACGGGGACGGGCAAAACCTTAACCACTGCCGCCGTCATTAAACTCTTTTTAAAAACCAATAATGCAAAGCGAATCTTGTTTTTAGTCGATAGAATTGAATTAGAAAATCAAGCATTAAAAAGTTTTCAATCTTCATTAAGCAAAGATTATCGATCTGTTATTTATAAACAAAACAAATCCGATTGGAAAAATGCCGAAATTGTCATTACAACTGTGCAAAGTTTGATTAAAAATAATCGTTATGAAACGGATTTTAAGCCGAATGATTTTGATTTGATTATTTCTGATGAAGCACATCGTAGTATAAATGGGATTGCGAGAAATGTTTTTGAGTATTTTATTGGTTTTAAATTAGGTTTAACTGCCACGCCTAAAAATTATTTGAAAAATGCGTCCGCCGATCCGAATAATCCCAGTCAATGTGAACGACGTTTATTATTAGATACTTATCAAATATTTGGCTGTGAAAAAGAGGATGCAACTTTTAGTTATTCTTTAATTAATGGAGTGGAAGAAGGTTTCTTAATTAACCCGATTGTTGTTGATGCAAGAACTGAAATAACTACGCGCTTATTAAGTGAGGAAGGATACGCATTTCAACAATATACAGAAACCGAAGAAGTTGATGAAATTTTTGGTGGTAAAGATTTTGAGAAAAAATTTTTTAGTGACGCAACAAATTTAGCGTTTTGTGAAACCTTTTTAATCAATGCACTCAAAGACCCAATAACAGGAGAAATTGGGAAAACAATTATGTTTTGTGTGAGCCAAGATCATGCGAGCAAAATCACGCAACTTTTAAATGAATTAATTGAGCAAATTTATCCCGAAAAATACCAATCAAACTTTGCAATGCAAGTGACTTCTCGGATTCCTAATGCTCAAGAAATGGCGGGATCATTTGCTTATAATAATTTAGGAGGAGATTCTCAGTTTCTGGAAGGATATAAGACTTCAAAAACAAGAGTTTGTGTAACGGTAGGCATGATGACGACAGGTTATGATTGTGAAGATATTTTGAATTTAGGTTTAATGCGTCCAATTTTTAGTCCGACCGATTTTATACAAATGAAAGGACGCGGCACTCGCACCCATCTTTTTAAATTTGCTAATAAAAATATTAAAATTCCAAAAGAACGTTTTAAGTTATTTGATTTCTTTGCTAATTGTGAGTATTTTGAGAAAACTTTTAATTATGATGAAATATTGCAATTACCGCCTATTCGTAACGATGTTCCAATAAATAATGAAGAAAGAGAGCAAAATCTTAAACATTTGGTGATTACAAATCAAGACAAAATTACCAGTTTAATTGAAACGCCGATTGGGGTTGAAGGAATGAAAATAGATCGCCAATTATTTCATAAAGCAAAACAACTTATTGTGGATGATTTGGATATTAAAACTGCCGTTGAATTACAACAATGGGATATTGCTCAACAGATATTAAAAGATAAATATGAAGACAAACCAGATTTGTATTTAACGTTAGAGAAAATTCAACACAGTGAAAATGTTGATCGGCGATTGACATGGCGAGAAGTGTTAGAAAGAATTTTTGGTTTTATTGATCGGTTTGTCACAAAAGAAGAAAAATTAAATTTAGAAGTGAATCAATTTGTTACACTATATCAACCTGAAGAAAATTATTTGCCGCAAATTCGCAGTTTTATAAATTTATATTTGAATAATGAACAATTTAGAATCATTATTAATAGTGGAAAATTTAGCGCATTAAATACTTATGCAAGTTTTACAATGAATGATTTTAAAGCGTTAGGAGAATATCGAACAATTCTCCCAACATATATAAAAAGAAATATTTCTCTTAATGGTTATTTGGAGTAAAGTATGATGACATTAGAAAAAGTGCTTGATGAAGCAATACAACTTCCTTTAGATCAACAAAGAACGTTAATTGATATGGAGCGTGAAAAAATTGCGATTGAAGCGAAGCATGATTTGCGCGCATTTTATCAAGGTCATTATATTGCACAAACCGCAGAGGAAGTGATTAGTTGTTTGTAGGGTGCAATGCAATTGCACCAAGAAATTACCTGTAAATTTATTAAGGAAAAAAGGGAAACACGGATGTTAGATTCAGAAACAAAAAGACGGATTGATTCGGCGCGAGATATTTTGGTAGGAAAAGTGCCTGATCCAAAAACCCAAGTTGAGCAAATTACGACGGCGTTGATTTATAAATTCATGGATGATATGGATCGACAATCAGAGGAACTTGGAGGCATTGCAAGTTTTATTGTTGATGAATTAGATCAGTATAAATGGGCTAATTTGATGAGTAAAACATTAAGTGGAGAACAACGCTTAATTACTTATATGTCAGCATTAGAGAAATTCAGCACGGCGTTGAATATTCCAGAAATTTTTAGGAAAATTAATATTTAGAGATGAGTTTTTAGAAACAGTACATCCTAAATATATATTTTTCATTCTAAGAAATGAAAAGTACCACGAAAGTATAAAAACTTATTCTCATGGAACAAATGTTAAACATTTGCAAATAAGTGGATTTTATGGTTTTGAAATCCCGTTGCCGCCGTTAGAAGTTCAGAATGGAATAGTTGAAGAAATTGAGCAATATCAAAAGGTGATTGATGGCGCAAAACAAGTGATTTCAAACTATCGTCCAACCATTTCAATCAATCCCGATTGGGAAATAGTTAAATTAGGCGATATTTGTTTGAAAGTTAATAATGGTGTGTTTAAAAAACGAGAGGAATTTGGAAGAGGAGTTAAATTAATTAATGTTTCAGATTTGTATAAGTCTTTAGCTATTGATACAAATTCGCTAGAAAGAGTTGATGTTACAGAAAAGGAGTTACAACTATATTCCGTTGAAAAAGATGATCTATTCTTCTGTCGTTCTTCCCTAAAAAAAGAAGGAATAGGATGGTGTGCATACATAGATAAACTAGAAGAACCAATTGTTTTTGAATGCCATTTGATGAGAGTACAAGTAAATAAATCTATAATAAATCCTAGATATTTAGCTATTTATTGGCAACATCCAATTGCACGGGAAAATTTAATTGAGAACTCTCGATCAGCAACAATGACAACGATGAATCAAAATGATTTATTAAGAATAGAAATCCCACGTCCCCCATTAGAAATCCAAAACGCGATAGTAGAGGAAATCGAGAAAGAACGAGCGGCGGTCGAGGCGTGCAAACAACTGGTTGCGCAATTTGAAACAAAAATCAAAACAAAAATCGCCAAAATCTGGGGCGAAGAACTTTAAAAAACTCAGGATCGCAATCAAAAAAAGTGCTTATCAAACAGTGGGTTGAAATTTTTGATCATTTGAAATAAAAGCAGAGTTACCTTGCTGTCCAATCACAAAAAATCTTTTCGATAAGCATATTTTTATCAACAACTTTTTCTGGAAATTCAACCTCTTATCTACTTCCTTATCCCGAACTCAGGTTAAAGATAACCACTCGCTTAAAATGGGAATATCGGCGTGACGGGTTAAGTCGATTTGCAAAGGCGTGATCGAGGTGATGTTTTGAGAAAGTGCATAAAAATCAGTGCCTTCGCCGTCATCACGCGCATTGCCAGGCGGTCCTAACCAATAAATCGCTCGACCTCGCGGATCGAAGGCTTTGATCATCGGTTCGGATTGATGTCGATGTCCTAAGCGTGTGATTTGCATACCTTTTAACGCTTCAAAAGGCACATTCGGAACATTGATATTTAAAATCGTATCGCGTGATAATGGATATTGATGTAAGCGTTTGATTAAATTAGATAAAACTTGCGTGGCGGTCGAATAATGTTGTGGCGTTTTGTAATTGCCCATCGACACCGCAATCGCCGGCAATCCCAAAAATCGCCCTTCCATCGCCGCCGCGACCGTTCCCGAATACAATACATCATCGCCCAAATTCGCGCCCGCATTAATTCCCGAAATCACCATATCTGGCATAAAATCTAATAAACCATTGATTGCTAAGTGAACACAATCGGTCGGCGTGCCATTCACATGATAAAAATCGGGTTGAACTTCGACGGGGCGTAACGGTTGATCGAGCGTTAAAGAATGACTCGCGCCGCTGCGATCTCGGTCGGGGGCAACGACGGTAATTTTTTCAACAAAATCAAGTGATTGCAACATCTCAACGAGTGCTAAAATCCCCGCCGCTTGGTAGCCGTCATCGTTGCTGACTAAGATTTTCATTCTTGTGAAGTCACCAAGAGAAACTCTAAAAGGGCTTTTTGTGCGTGCAGACGATTCGCCGCTTCTTCCCACACCACGCTTTGCGCGCCTTCGATGACTTCATTGGTGACTTCTTCGCCTCGATGCGCGGGCAAACAGTGCATAAACAACGCGCTAGGATTCGCTTTCGCCATGAGTGCGGCATTGACTTGGTAAGGCGCGAAAATCCGCTCACGCAACGCTTGCTCGTCTTCTTGACCCATGCTCGCCCACACGTCGGTGACGATCAAATCCGCTTTTTCCACAGCCCAATTGGGGTCTTCTCGCAATTCCGCTCGACCTTCCGCTTCCGAAAGCATTGATTCTGAAGGTTGATAACCGTGTGGCGCAGCGATTCTCAGTTCAAAATCAAACTGTTTCGCCGCATGAATAAATGAATTACACATATTAAAACCGTCGCCAATCCACGCGACTCGTTTGCCTTGAATTGCTCCTCGATATTCGATAAAGGTTTGAATATCCGCCAATAATTGACACGGATGATGCGCATCGGTGAGTGCGTTGATGACGGGAATGCTGGCGTAAGCTGCGAATTTTTCAATGGTTTCTTGACGATACGTCCGAATGCACACCGCGTCGACCATTCCCGATAAAACTCTTGCGGTATCTTCGACGGGTTCACCGCGTCCGAGTTGGGTATCTTTAGGCGATAAAAAGATCGCGTGACCGCCGCATTGTGCCATTGCCGATTCAAACGACACTCGAGTCCGCGTCGACGATTTTTCAAAGATCATGCCTAACACTTTGTTTTTTAAGCATTGTGGGCTAGTGCCGTCTTTGTGCTGACGTTTTAATTCGATGGCGCGTTGTAATAAATTGTTTAGTTCAATTGGCGTTAAATCCAATAAACTTAAAAAATGCCGAATAGCCATTTTTCTTCTCCTTCCTTTTAGTTCAATTATTCAGATAGAAACTTGCGAATCAATGGACTTAAAATCTGAATAATTTCATCTACTTGTGTTTCATTGATAATTAAAGGCGGTAATAAACGAATCGTTTTATCGGCGGTGACATTGATCAAAAGATGTTCTTTTAATGCTAATTTCACCAATTCAGCGCACGGACGATCTAATTCAATCCCAACCATTAAGCCTTTTGCTCTAATTTCTTTGACATTTGAAATGCCTTTTAATTCAGCTCGAAATCCATTTAAAAAACGTAATCCCATTTTTTCAACGTGTTCACAAATGCCTTGTTTTTCAATGACATCGATAACGGTTAAAGCCGCTCGACACGCTAAAGGATTTCCTCCAAACGTCGAACCGTGCGTTCCCGCTTGAAGGGTTTGCGCCACTTTGCCCGTCGCCAAACACGCCCCAATCGGCACGCCGCCGCCCAAGCCTTTCGCCAAACACATCACGTCGGGCATGATGTTTTCGTGTTGAAACGCAAACCATTTTCCCGTCCGTCCGATCCCCGTTTGGACTTCATCAAGCATTAATAACCAATTGTTTTGATTGCAGATTTCTCGTAATTTTTGTAAATAACCTGTTGAAGGAATATTCACGCCGCCTTCGCCTTGCACGGGTTCGACTAAAATCGCTACAATCGATTTGTCGCTTGTAAGATTTTGAATTTCCTCAATATTATTATAAGAAACGCGGATAAAACCTTGCAATAAAGGCTCAAACCCTTTTTGGATTTTCGTATTTCCCGTCGCGCTCAATGCACCCATTGTCCGACCGTGAAAACTGCCTTCCATCACAATAACTTTAGGATTTTCAATAGATTGAGAATTACCCCAATAACGCGCTAATTTGATCGCGGCTTCGTTTGCTTCCGCGCCCGAATTGCAGAAAAACGCGGTTTCCATGCCTGACAAATTCGCCAGTTTATCCGCCAATTGTGACTGTAATTCGATGCCGTAATGATTTGAAGTGTGAATCAAGGTCGCGGCTTGATCGGCGATTGCCGCGCTCAATGTTGGATGCGCATGACCCAACGCGCACACCGCCACGCCCGACAGCACATCTAAATATTTTTCACCGTTGCTATCCCACAAATAAACGCCAGAACCTTTCGTAAAAACAATAGGTTGCCGCGCATAATTGGGCATTAAATGGGTGGTTGTCATCGTGTATTCCCCCCTAAAAAACGAAAAAGCAGTCGACCGAACGACTGCTCTTTATTGAAAAAAATCAATTATATTAGCGGATTTTCCTCTTGACAAGTCACTTTTGAAGAATAAAAGGTTTTTTGTTTATCGGAAAAACTAATACACTTCATCATGAGAACTAATATCAACAAATACGGCATTTGTTTCATTTACGAAATAAAAGATCACTCGTAAATCATAGTCGATGCTGAAACTCCACAAATCTTGTAATTTTCCAGTTAATTTATGCGTTTTAAGTTGAGGTTCAAACACCTCTAAAAATTTCGTTCAAAAGCGGGACTAAATGCAATCTTAATCATTGTAATTGCTTTTTTAGTTGCTCAATATCGCTTGAAAAGGTTAAATGTTCTTCAACTTCCCGCGCTTCTTGATAAGACTCATAGATAGCATTACGCCGTTCTTCCTGTAAATATTTTTCCAATAATTCCCATAATACCTGTTTCTCATCGATGGCTAATTGTTGAACTTGCTCAACCAAATGATTAAATGAAATACTTTGCACGGTTTATTACCTCTTTTATTTCAATTTTCGGGTGTCCAATGTAGGGTGCAATGCAATTGCACCTTCTTTTAGTTCCAAACCTGACAGGTTTTTGAAACCTGTCAGGTTTTAGTGTTTATTTGTGTTTTTTCATCTGTGTTCATCTGTGTTAAAAAGTTAGGTTTTCGAGTTCTAAAACGGATTTATCTCTTAAATGATAGCCTGTTGATTTGATCAGGGTTTTGGCGGCGGATAAATGTTTGTCGAAAGAAAGTTTTTCTTTGGTGAGATGAAAGAAACGACACATGGCGAGATGATAATCGACTTCATAGAGTTTCATGCCGCTGCGGGAAATGATTTGTTTTGCCTCGCTTAAATCTCGTTTCGCTTCTTCTAATTTATTGATTTTTATGAAAAAGTTTGCTCGGTCGAGGAGAAATATTGGCATAAATTCAATTTTTCCAGCTTTTCGAACCCCTTCAACTGCTTGATTAAAATAGTTTTCTGCTTCTTTTAGTTCATCCAATTTGAAATAAGCGCGGGCGAGAGTTAATTGATCTAAAGAAATCGTTATTAAATGATTATTTGCAATCCCAATTTCTAAAGAATATTTGCCCCGTTTCAAAACCGTTTGAATCTCCGTTTGCTCGGTTGCTTGATCTAATAACAACGCACAATAATAAAATCCAGCACCTGAATATAATTGAGGATTGTTTGGTTGTCTTTCTTTTTGTAATTGTTCAGCTTGTTCAAAATTCTTTTGAGATTCCTCTAATTTTCCTACCCGATGCAATGCCGTTGCTAAATAGGCTTGACTTTTCGTTTGTTCAAATAAATCTTCAGCTTGTTGAGCATAATCAAGGGCTTGTTGCGCAGCGGTGGTCGCTTCGGTTAATTGTCCCAACGGCAGCATTAAATCCACAAGGTTTTGCGCTGTCCTTGAAGAATTTTCCCAATCCTTTGTTTTTACACGAATTTTTAAAGCAGCCTGTCTGGGCTGAATGGCTTCGGCGAGCCGCCCTAAGGACATTAGACAAAACGAGGCGGCGGCTAATAACCATGCTTGATCGGCTTCGGATAAGCCCTGTTGGACGGGTTGTGACCAACCCTGCGGGAAAAACGCCGCCAACGCGCTTAAATCTTCGCTATACAACCCCAATTTTTGAGTGCTGTAATATTCTTCTTTTCGTTTAATTCTCTCCCAATAAACATCATCTAATGCTTTCTGAAATTCCCCCGCCAAACAACCATGCACAACGGCGCGATATAACGGCGCAAGTTCTTCGGGTGTATCGGGTTGGTTTTTCTCTGGTAATTGTTGATAAAATTCAAATAACTTCAAATGCGCTTGTTGAAATAAGTTAAAATGCTGTTGTTTAAATTGTTCTCCGACAAATTCCCGAATCAACGGGTGACAATCCCATTCTTTTCTTGAAACAGCAATGGACTGGCAGTCCTTTGAGGATTGCCAGTCCTGAATATGCAACAACAAACCCGCTTTTTCTAATCCCTTTTCGACTTTTTTAAACTGTAAGTTATTTAATAATTTCAAAGGGTTAGAAATATCTGCATTTTTAATTAAATGCTCTTTTTCCAATAAACCCATTGGTCGATCAAATAATCCTAACAAACACAACAACGCTTTCTCGGGTGTTTCATCATTCCACAAATTCCAATAATATTGCAAAATTTTCTTAGTATGATTTCCTAATTTTTCTTCTTCCCATAAATTCGGCAATTGATCGCGCATTTGAATATCGCCATCAAACTCATTAACTAATAATTTTCCTAACAAAATCAATGATAACGCATGACCTTGAATTTCCTCAAAAATTTTCTTAAATTCTTTCTCCGTTCCTTTAACGCCCAAATTTTGTAATAATTGAATGCTATCTAGTTCGTTCAAGGTTTTCAAATCAAGATTCAAATACTTTTCTTGATCCCAACTTTCTAATTCTTTTAAGGGTTGCCGCGATGATATTAAAACTAAATTTTTCTCTGCTTTCAAACCATGATAAAACAGATCGTCAATTAACGCCCGAATCCCCACATCTTTTAATTCACCGTCTAAAATATTGACCCGATGTTGCAACGGTTCTAATCCATCTAAGATTAAAATAAAGGATTGATTATTAAGATATTTTACTAATAAACGCCCTTTCGCCGTATCATCTTTGGGCATTTCTCCGTTGAAACCAAAAAACGGCAACGCTTCTTGAAAAAAAGCCGTCGACGAATTTTGCGTATCGTGCGACCCTTGCGAATAAAACGACCACGCAAACACTTTCTCAACATTGCAATACTCGGGCTGCATATTTTTCAACCATTGAAATGTCAACGCCGACTTCCCAATTCCTCCCGCCGCACAAATATACGCTATATTTTTATTCTTATCCAAAAGTGCATTGTTTAAATCCTCTAATTCCTCAATTCTTCCCACTAATTTTGTCGACGGTTTCGGTAATCTTGATATATCCAGCTTAAATCCTTTTTTTTCTAAATCCTCCATTACTATAGATTCTTTTATTGATTTTATTTTTACCCAAACAACCGCTCCCATAAAAAAAAGAGATATGGTTATTATTAAAATGGTAATATAAAAAACTGTAATACTATTCATAAGGTATCATCCAATACTACTGTTATAAATAAACTTGTAATTAAACTAAAAGTAAAAATCATCAAAGAAACAGGAAATAAATCTGTTTTTTGAATGCCACAAAAAGGGTAATACTTAGTAAGTAATAATATTGAAAATAAACAAGGAATTACTAGAAAAATTATTATAAGATAACGAATTATTTTTGATTCATTCTTGTTATAACGATAAGAATCCTTTATTGATACTCCGAAACTTAAAATAGAAATTAATAGTAATTCACTTGGGCATATAAAATATTCTAGTACATTAATAGAATTATTATCTTCAAATAATCTTAAAACAAATTTAAGAATAAAAGGAGATGTGTACAATAATAAACTAAAAATAGACCAATATAATATTTTTTCAAGCAAACTCATATAAAAACTATGAATAATTTCTTTCTGTTTTTCTTTTATTTTAAGTAAATACTGATCCCATTGTTGAGCAACGTTTTTTGTTATGTCATCAAGCTCTTCCCAACTATTAAATAATTCATCTAAACGTGAAGCTAACCCTGTGTTTTTCATCACATTACCATCATGAATAGCTTTCGCCACACCTATTACTCGATGGGTTTCTAAGTTATAAATCAATCCACCACTTTGTCCAGCACCCTGAATCGCATTATTAACTTCAAATGTTTGAGGATTACAACAACGAATAAACTGCCCTTCCAAAATCGCTTCTTTTAACATTTCTGGATGTTCAGTTCCTAAAGGATAACCAATCCCTAATAACTTAACTCTTTCTTCAGGTAAATTGATAGAAAGTGGTACACAGTCTAAAACAAGTTGATCTTTATCAAAATTGATTTTTAATATTATTAAATCAGCACTACGACAGGTTTTATGTTTCTCTAACGTTACATTTCTAAACTCTCCATGCCGTTGAGAAACAACTTTGATTTGTTTTCCCGCATAATCATCAATTACATGATGTGCGGTTAAAATATGACCTTGCGGTGTAATGAAAAATCCCGTTCCTTTGAAAATATTAGAAACATAGATTTTTACCAAAGTTGCTTTGAGTTTATTATCTAATTCTTTTGACATTTTTTCCTCCTTTTTAAACACAGATAAACACAGATTTGACTTACAGATGAACACTGATAACAAATTCAGATAAATATGGACTAATACAAATAAAATCCATATTTATCAATGAGTTAAAAATTAATCATTACATATTTTATCCAAATAATTATTTGAAACAATAATAATTATTGAAATAACAGTATGAGGCGAATGGATAATGGCTGAAATGATCAGATCGACAATCAATGAAACGGTCAAATCTTGTTTTTTATGGAAATCATGTTCTTTGCGAATTTCTAACCATCGTTCGCAAACGGTTTTTCCACGAATTTTTATTTCACAGCAGGCTTTCTTAAAAGGCAAACGGTTTTCTTCATACCATTGTTGAAACCAATTGCTAAAACGTCGTTGATATTCTTCAATGTTCTCTTTTAGAGAAACTTGTTCTACGCCTTCTAAGGGTGGATTTAATTCATTCCACCAATCTCGATAAAGTTTATTTTCTTCCGCAAGATAAGTGGTAATTTGTTGCTTGAGTTGTTCTTGATTCATAGACGATCTCTCTTTGTTCAATGTGTGAAAATACAATATAGCAGGTAACGGTATCAATGGCATTAAGTATCGAATTGCTATCTAACAACATAAGTTATTCTCTCCCCGCCAAAATCCGATCTTGCCTAATTTCTCTCTGCCAAGCAAACGGGATCAGTAATTTGAGAAAGTGCATTTCTATCCGCCATGCGTTGAAGAATTGCTGCCATTTTCTGACCCTGATTTGTTTGGGGTGCTTGTAAAGAAACCCCTTCCTCATTTGCAAGATAATTTAGCAATACTTGCATCAATTGAAATTTCTCTGAATGTGGCAATGCTTCCACTAAAGGAAGAATGGTTGCAATTGACATTTTAATTCCCGTAATGAGTTTTAACCTCGCTCCCACGCTCGAGCGAGAAGAAAATCCTCAAACATTTGCTCTAAAAGTTGCTTAAATAAATGAGTGTCAGACATGAGAATATTCCTCTGGTTTAAAAATTAGCGGATCAATCCTCCCTCCCTTCAGGAAGAGGTGGTGGTTAAACTTCATTTTATATTATTTTTAGTTGCCGCCTATATTTCTAAAAGGTTATAAATGTGCGTTCACGTTTTAAATTTTATTCGTAGATAATGTGAAATAAATTTGGGTTATAATAGGAAATTTATGTTTAGCTCAAGTGGAATCCAGAAAAATGTCTGATTATCAATTATTTACTTCCGAGTCTGTTTCCGAAGGTCATCCCGACAAAGTTGCCGACCAAATTTCTGATGCGATTTTAGATGCGTTTTTAACCCAAGATCGCAAGGCTCGGGTTGCGTGTGAAACCTTAGTCAAAACAGGGATGGTATTGGTCGCGGGAGAAATCACCTCTTCTGGCATGGTTGATGTCGAAGCGGTGTCGCGCCAAGTCATTAAAGATATTGGATATAATAGCTCTGAAATGGGGTTTGACTGGGAATCGTGCGCGGTGATCTCGGCAGTCGGCAAACAATCAGTCGACATTGCAATGGGCGTGAACGAAAGCGAAAATCATGAACAAGGGGCGGGCGATCAAGGACTTATGTTCGGTTATGCGTCCAACGAAACCGACGTGCTCATGCCCGCGCCGATCACTTATTCGCATTTGTTGGTCAAACGCCAAGCCGCATTGCGTAAAAACGGCACGTTGCCTTGGTTGCGTCCCGATGCGAAAAGCCAAGTCACTTTTCGTTATGATGCTCAAAATAAACCCATTGGAATTGACGCAGTTGTTCTATCGACTCAACACAATCCAGAAATCGGAAATAAAGAACTTCACGAAGCCGTGATGGATGAAATTATTTTGCCGGTTCTTCCCAAAGAATGGATTTCAAAAGAAACCCGTTTTTATATCAATCCAACGGGTCGTTTTGTAATCGGCGGACCTGTGGGCGATTGCGGTTTAACGGGAAGAAAAATTATCGTCGATACTTACGGCGGAATGGCAAGACATGGTGGCGGGGCATTTTCTGGCAAAGACCCAACAAAAGTAGATAGATCAGCGGCTTATGCGTGTCGTTATGTGGCGAAAAACATTGTTGCGGCGGGTTTAGCAGAACGTTGTGAAATCCAAGTTTCTTATGCGATTGGGGTGGCAGAACCAACGTCGATTCGGGTAGAAACTTTCGGAACAGGTAAAATCGACGAAAGCCGTTTAACGCAATTAGTTCGTGAACATTTTGATTTACGTCCGCGTGGTTTAGTTGAAATGTTAGATTTGTTACGCCCCATTTATAGAAACACCGCCGCGTATGGACATTTTGGTCGCACCGAACCCGAATTCACTTGGGAACGCACCGACAAAGCTCAACTTCTCAAAGACGCTGCGGGTTTGTAATCTCTATAGAAAGCGATTAATAATTTATCGATATTATTATTCGCTTTTTATAGAAAAGGATTCAAAACAACTTATTTTTCATTCATTTCTTTTTTATTTATTTGAAACATTACCTCAGGAGATAGTAAAATGCGTAAAGTATTATTAGTAAGTTTATTGAGCAGCGCGGTATTTGCTGCCGAACCACCTGTAGTTACAAATCCACCTGTTCAAAATAATGAACCCGTTAAAGAAACTTCAAAAGAACCCGCAAAAGAAGTTGCGAAAGAAACCCAAAAAGATGCAAAATCAGCTTTGAAGGAATTAGTGGGGGATGATGCCGCTAATGATATTCAAATTCAGCCTTCGCCCTTAAAAGGATTGCAAGAGGTTGTTTTAGAAGGAAATGTTTTTTATATGTCGGAAGATGGGCGCTATTTGATTCGCGGCGGGGATATTTTGGATTTGAAAGAAAAAGGCAAAAATATTACCGAAGAACGTCGGAATGGAATTCGAGTTTCTGCAATGAAAGAACTTAAAGAAGATGATATGATCATTTTCAAATCCAAAGAAACCAAATATGTGGTGAATGTTTTTACCGATGTGGATTGTTTTTATTGTGTGAAATTGCACAAAGATATGAGCAAATATAATGATCAAGGAATTGAAGTCCGTTATATTGCATTTCCTCGTGGTGGTTTGAATTCTCCAGCGTATAAAACAATGGTTTCTGTGTGGTGCGCCGATGATAAACATCAAGCAATGAATGACGCGAAAAATGCTAAACCAGTTCCTCAAAAAGAATGTGCAAATCCTGTTTCAAAACACTTTGAATTGGGTCGTAAATTAGGGGTTTCTGGAACGCCTGCATTATTATTACCAAATGGTGAATTATTACCAGGTTATGTGCCCGCCGAAAAATTAGTACAATTCTTAGCTGAAAATGCGAAAAAATAGTTTTGTATTTTATTTCAACAGATAAATATTTCAAATAAAAATTTATCTGTTGTTTGCTAAAGCATAAAGGATAGAAATTTCTTCGGGTGTGAAACCTGCCTGTAATCTAATTTCTTGATTAAACGGAAGTTTTAAGCCGCTTTTTAAATGTTTGCGAATTAAATCTAAAAAAATTTCTTTTGAGTTTAAACCACGTTTCTCGCACACATAATGAAACCATTTTGAACCGCGTGAAACGTGACCTATTTCATCTCGATAAATTATTTTTAAATGTTCAACAGCTTTTAAATCATTGATTTGTTTCAACTTTTCCATCATTTGAGGCGTAACATCTAAACCACGCGCTTCCATCACTCGCGGCACTAACGCCATTCTCGACAATACATCGTCCGCCGTTTCAACCGCCAACTCCCACAAACCGTTGTGCGCAGGAAAATCCCCATAATCAAAGCCTAAGCTCTGCAAATGCCCGCGCAGCAATTCAAAATGCAAGGCTTCCTCGACCGCCACTTGCAACCAATCTCCATAAAAATCAACAGGTAAGCCACGAAATCGATACGCGGCATCCCACGCTAAATTGATCGCATTAAATTCGATGTGAACAATCGCATGAATGAGCGCGGCGTGACCTTCTTTGGTGGTTAATTTTCGTGAAATCAAATGTTTAGGTGAAACTAAAAGAGGTTTTTCAGGTCGACCCGCGCTTAAAATAAGTTGTGGTGGTTCGAGATCGTCAAAATCAAATTGTCCGCTTTTCCATAAACGATCGGCTTCGCGGGTTAAAGTGATTTTTTGTGTAATATCTTGATTTATAAGGCAATTATATGCCATTTCAAAAAAGTTTGTTTTCATTTGTCACCTATTTGTTACCGTTTGTCAGTTATGTGCGTTATTTCTCAAATTGCTTTGTTACACTAGCTCCAAGTTCAACAACAATTTGCTTTAAGGCTTGTTTAAGAATCGACGCTTATTCTAACCTTAAAATTTGAAATTTGTTTTAGTTTTTCATACACGGGAGAAATACCATGAAATTACACGTCACTAAAATTTGAAATTTGTTTTAGTTTTTCATACACGGGAGAAATACCATGAAATTACACGTCACTTTGTTATCTGCTGCGATTGCAAGCGTAATTGCCGCTTCACCTGTTTGGGCAGACAACGATAAAGAAACAAAAGGCTCTGAAACACCGACAACCACTTCTGCTCGTCCACCAGAAGGTGCTCGCCCAGATACACGTCCGCCTGAACAAAAAGCTCGTGAACAATTCAAAGATAAAGACGACGCAAAAGCCTTACCTCAAACTAAACCCGCTGCCAATGCTGGTTTTGTTCAAACAGGCAAAACAGTTCATTACCCTGGCGATAGCTTTTTATTGAAAGCAGTTGTTCCAAAAAGTTTGAAAGATGTTTGGGAAGGAAAAGCCGTTGTTAAAATCGTAATTACGATGCCTGGCGATCAAGGGGCTGTTGTGGTTGATGTGCCCACGACCGATGCCAATGCCGAAGGCGATAAAGTTCGTCCGATTGTCCCTCTCCCCGCTGAAACAATGGCAACTTTGCCCGCGGGCGATTACCAAATGGCAATGATCGTCACCAAATTGGGCGGAAATCCTCTAAATTTGAACGATTGGTATGGCGGTTTTAAAGCGATGCTCGGCGTTAAACGGGTGAAAGTCGCCGCAACCACCACTCCCGATGCCGAAGACCCTAGTAAAACAGGTTTAATCACTGGCGATAAAGATGGCGACGGATATGCTGATTCCGATGCGAACGTCACTCCGCCCACTAACGAAGACGCGCCTCAATGCTTGTTTGGTGTATGCGCAACCACACCTCCGACAGGTGGCACGACCACACCTCCGACAGGTGGCACAACCACACCTCCAACAGGTGGCACAACCACACCTCCAACAGGTGGCACGACCACACCTCCAACAGGTGGCACGACCACACCTCCGATCGAAGGAAAAGGAATTCGCGGTTAAAATTTATCCTCTCTCCTTTTAGCCTCATCA
>DYRG01000007.1:0-35807 GCA_020718845.1 Thiomargarita sp. | reverse complement strand
CGAAGGAAAAGGAATTCGCGGTTAAAATTTATCCTCTCTCCTTTTAGCCTCATCATTTAGGCTACATCCCCACACCTACCGCGTCAAAAACGGTAGGTTTTTTTATTTCTTTTAAGAAAAAGCGTTATGTTTTATACTTAAATGCTTTGATTTCTTTAGTTAAGTTTTAATGCCATGACGCAACCAAATATCCGTCATTCTCCAAGCGAAATTTACGATCCAAAACAACGTGCGGTCGGAGCTATTGTTTTGATTTTATTGATGATTTTATTGTACGCACTTTTGAAAGCCTTGCTGGGCATTTCTGGCGGAACGGCGTATGCTTTGCGCGCCCCATTGCCTGATGAAATTAAAACAGTCGCACAACCTTCTGATTCTAATGAAATTAATCCTCAATTTAAATATCCCTTAATCAATCGTTTTGTGTTTTTGGATTTGAACGGCAAACCCATGTCGAGCAGCTCCGACACCACCGCCGAAACAATGGATGACGAAGACGATGAAGAAAATATCAAAGAAAATAAAACTAAAAAAACCGAGAAAGGAGATAAGAAATGGTATGTGCAAGTGGCAAGTGGAAAAGATAAAGACCGTGCAGAGAAACTTGCAAATGAGTTAACCGAGAAAAAATTACCCGCCGAAGTCATTAAATCGGGTGAATGGTACAAAATCCAATTGAAACCCCAAGAAACCGAAGAAGCCGCTAAACAACAGCTCAAATTACTCAAAAAAGAAAAAGGCTTAAAAGGTCAAATCCGCAAAGTAGAATAATTCGATCATAATTTCATAAAATTATCTTTTATTTTTGTGTAAATCAACCTAACACTTTGTTTATAAAGAGATTTTTGCTTTTAAAGAATATTGGTGAGAATAATTGCGTTTGAGTAAGAAATAGCTTAAAATGCGCTCACTTTGTTTTGGAATGACACCAAAGCCCTGGTAGTTAAATGGTATAACAGTTGACTTGTAATCATCAGTCGGGGGTTCGATTCCCTCTCGGGGCACCACTTTTTATTTTACTTAGGCGTTTTTTGTACCCCACAGGGTTTCCATCAAATGACAACAGGGAAAATGCCAACCATCGTTGTGGTGGATGACAGTCCGACTTCTATTGGGGTCTATCGCATCAGCTTGCAAAAACTCGCCGTAAATTTCGTGAGTTTTCCTTCACCTGCCGCCGCGCTGCCGTATTTGTCCAAACATTCTCCTGATTTGTTGTTTTTAGATATTGTGATGCCTGGGATGGATGGTTTAACTTTCCTCAAACAATTACGCAGTATTCCTCTCCAAGAACAAACCCCCGTCATTATGGTCACTTCTAAAGATTATATGCAAGATCGAGGCGTGGCTAAACAACTGGGTGCATTGGATTTTATGATTAAACCCATCAAGTTTAAAGAAATCCGTGAACTCGTTTTCAAATACGCTAAAATTATCCCTCAAGAAATCTCATGAATAAGCCTTATTTGCGGTTTTGGGGCGTGCGCGGTTCTTATCCAGCCCCGTTTAGTTCGCATCTTAAAGTGGGCGGCAACACCTCTTGCGTAGAAATTAACTATAATGATCAAGTGCTTATCTGCGACGGTGGAACGGGTATTATTCCGCTTGGCAATTCATTATTGGGACAAAGTGCAATTCGAGAAGTCACTATTTTAATGACCCATTATCATTGGGATCACATTTCTGGCTTACCTTTTTTTGTTCCCGCATTTGTACCCGGTTGGAAAGTGAATTTCTTTGGACCTAGTCAAAACGGCAAAGACATAGAAAAATCGCTCGGCGGACAAATGCAAAATCCTTACTTTCCCGTTGAACTAGAAACGTGGATGGCAGAAACCAATTATTTAGAGCTAAATTCAAATAATCAAGTCATTTGGGGTGATTTCAAAATTACGCCTTTCAACGTTCATCATCCTGGTACAACTTTTGGTTATCGCATTGATATTGGCGATAAAAGTATTGTGTATGTGTCTGATAATGAACTCTATTTTATTGAACAAAATCTAAAATTACGCGCCAATGAATTAGACCCCGAAGAACTTGAAATCTTAAATGCAATGCTCGTTGAAGAACGTCAAAGTGCACTTAACATCTTGAAAGATGTAGATATTTTTATTCATGATGCGCAATATACGCCCGCTGATTATCAAAAGAAACGGGGCTGGGGACATTCGTGTTATTTAGATACCGTTGATTATGCAATTGAAGCGGGTGTGAAAGATTTATATTTATTTCACGTTGATCCCGCGTATAACGACGATAAAATGGAAGATTTGCACCGCGATGCTCTGCGTTTAATTAGTGAAAGAAACGCTCCCTTGCAATGTCATCTTGCTCGAGAAGGTTCTATCATTGAATTAGCGTAGTTTCATTCACAAGCCTGAGGTTTCTGAGTGGTTTGCCAATTTGGAATTTTGCTTTCTAAGAAACTCAATAATTCTTGATGATCGGCGGTTAAATGGTTGTTTTGAATTTGTAATTCACTGTTTGCTTCTTTTAAACCACTCAATCTCAATCCCTCATGAATTTCTCCGCATAATTGATTATTTTGAAGTTTTAAAATACTTAATTTAGGCAAATCTTTCAAATCAGGTATTTTTCCACTCAATTGATTGCTTTCTAATTGCAACCATTTCAAATTCGCTAATTTTGACAAACCAATCGGCAAATTTCCAGATAATTGATTAACGCTCAAATTAAGCGATTCTAATTGCAATAAGTTGCTCACATCTGGGATTTGTCCCGTCAAACGATTTCCAGATAAGTGCATCGATTTCAAACTGACCAATTGATCTAATTCAGGTAAATTCCCTGTTAATTGATTATTATAGATTGCAAATTTTTGAAGTTTGTTCATTTTTTTCAAACTTGGCAAATCACCGACAAATTGATTGTCGCTCAAATTAATTTCTTCCAATTCTATAAAATTATCCAAATTAGGAAGATTACCCGTTAATTGGTTTTTATTTAATTCTAAAATCCTCAACATTTTCAAATGATTTAATTCGGGCAAACGTCCATTTAATTTGTTATTGTCCAACGCTAAAACTTCTAATTCCAATAACGCATTAAACGACGGTAATCCTCCTGTTAAATTATTTCTGGATAAATTAAGGATTTTTAACACGGTTAAACCACTTAAATTAGGTACATTTCCATTAAGTTGGTTTTTATCCAATTTAATCGTAACCACATGATTATTAACGCAAGTTACGCCAAACCATTGACAAGGTTGTTTCGTTTTAAACCAATTCTTTTTATTCTTCCATTTATCGCCGTCGGTGGTTTCATATAATTCAACTAAAGATTGACATTCGGTTTCTGGGATTTCACTAATGCCTTTACAACGATCAACAGGTTGTTTTGTTTCTGAAACAGCGGGTGCAGTTTGAGGCGTTGATTTTGGTGCATTTGCAATCACCGCTAAACGGCTTAATAACAATTTTTCATTTACCAAATTAAAGGTTGTGATTTCACCGTAAGTTTTACTGGTTTCTAAAGCATCTTGAAACTCCAAACGCACATGAACTTCTGAATTAACGGTTGCTTGAGATTTCTCATGATCAATCGTTATTTTTGGGTCGATATGTTTTAATTCATAACGAGCAATTTTTGATAAGGCTTGTTCTAATTGTTTGCTATAGGTTTCGGCGGTGAGTTTTTGCATTTTTAATTTGCCGCTTTTTGATTCGCCGACTTCTAAAGACGGGGCTAATAATTTACGATAAGAAACCAAATCTCGTCTGCTTAAAGTATCATCAATAGATTGAATCGCTTGTAATGCCATATTTTCAGTAATTTGAATGGCTTGTTTTTCAGCAAGTTTTTCGGCAGGTTGCTCTGTTTTTTCTTTTACAGTTTCTTTCGTCGTCGCTAAAGGCGGTTCTTTTGCTTGCGTGACGGCTGGCGTTGATGCAACTTGTTGATTTTCAACGGGCTTTTCTTTTGCAGATGGTGTTTTAACGGGTTGAGTTGTTTCTTCTTTTACGACTTCAGTTTTTTTAGTTTCCTTTAAAGGCTCTTCGACTGTGGGCAATGGTTTTGACGCGGGTCTTGTTGTAATTTGTTGATTTTCTTCAGTTTTTTGAAATGATTTAGTGGCTTCTTGGATTTCGGTTGGGGTGAGTGGTTTTTTAAGCGGAGGCGCATTTTGAGTGGTAGTTGTGTTATCGACTTTTTTATTAGAATCAACAGGTTGTGTTTTAGCGATTTTGGGCGGAGAAAAGGGTTGATTGTTGCAAGTTGGGACTCGAGCACCGATAATCAAATGACCCAGTTGGGCACGGCGGGCGCGTTCGGCGGGCGATAATTGATCGGACGGATAACTCAAATCGTAAGGCGGATAAATTGAAGATTGCACGTTACCTTGTTGATCCACCAAGTAATAACACAACGCCCAACTGCTGGTCGGAAGCATCGCAATAATAACCACATATAACGCTGTCCAAAGATGACGCAACATTTTATTCCCCTTGTATTCATTTAGGTTTGGGCGTTAAAAAATTTTCACACCCACTCAAGGCTTTATTTTAAGGGCTTCGCTTTAAAAAAGATTGTTTTTTAAACGTTTATCAATTTGACATCCCCCAATAAGTTACATTATAGTATCCTTTACTTTGCTATGTAAAATTTGACAGATACAAATCTTAGCGGGTGTAAGGCTGACAAGGAAACTTGTCAATATTTAGTAAGTTATTGAGGTAAAAAAATGCAAGGCACGGTTAAATGGTTTAATGAATCCAAAGGATTTGGCTTTATTTCACGCGATGGTGGTAATGATAAAAATGATGTGTTTGTACATTTTAGTGCAATCGCAGGCAGCGGATTCAAAACCTTAGCAGAAGGTCAACGTGTTCAATTTGACGTTACCAAAGGTAAAAAAGGCGATCAAGCTGAAAACGTTACAGCGATCTAATTAAACCTTTTTTAAAAGAGCGAATTGTTTCACGACAGTTCGCTTTTTTTTGTTTTTGTTATTTTTTATGTTCTAAAAAAAAGCATTGAATTTTTTAAGCAACACCTTTTCAAAAATCATTTAAAATCTCCTCTTAAAATATAACATTGGAAAACCAAAATGAACGCAGATGATAAAAAGAAACAAGTGGCTTATGCCGCATTAGAATACGTCAAACAAGACATGATTATTGGGGTAGGAACGGGTAGCACCGCCAACCATTTCATCGACGCTTTAGCAACCATTAAACACAAAATTGAAGGCACGGTTGCAAGTTCTGAAGCTACTGCTAACCGTTTGAAATCACACGGTATTCCAGTTTATGATTTAAATGGTGTGAATGAAATTTCTATTTATGTCGACGGCGCAGATGAAAGCAATCATTACTTACATTTAATTAAAGGCGGCGGCGGCGCATTAACCAGAGAAAAAATCGTTGCAGCCGTTGCAAAAAGTTTTATTTGTATTGCCGACGATAGTAAATTAGTGGATACCTTAGGAACATTTCCTTTACCTGTTGAAGTCATTCCAATGGCGCGGAGTTATGTTGCAAGAGAAATCGTTAAATTAGGCGGTCGACCTGTGTGGCGAGAAAACTTTGTAACGGATAATGGAAACATTATTTTAGACGTTCACAACTTACACATTGCTGAACCCGTCAAATTAGAAACTGCTTTAAATCAAATCGTTGGCGTTGTTACCAATGGTTTATTTGCCCAACGTCCCGCTGATGTTTTATTATTAGGCAGCGATAATGGCGTAAAAACTTTAAAATAATCAAATAGTTATCAATTTAGCATTTTATTTTAGAAATTATAAAATATATGCTAAGTTGATCGATCCTTTCTCAATATTTTCCTTTCTTTAGTTATAAATCACCGTATATACATATTAAAAACATGGGTATATCATTTGTGATTGAGAAAATAAGCTAAATCTGTTAGGTTTATACGTTTTTCGTTGTCTGGACAAACTTGCATGACTCGATTCATTTTCGTGACCGGCGGCGTGGTGTCGTCGCTTGGCAAGGGCATTGCCGCTGCGTCGTTGGCATCATTGCTCGAAGCGCGTGGGCTTAAAGTAACTTTAGTAAAATTAGACCCTTACATCAACGTCGACCCCGGCACGATGAGTCCTTTTCAACACGGCGAAGTCTTTGTCACCGACGACGGCGCGGAAACGGATTTGGATTTGGGGCACTACGAACGCTTTGTGCGCGCTAAAATGACCCGTCTGAACAATTGCACCACTGGACGCATTTATGCCGAAGTCATTAGAAAAGAACGGCGTGGCGACTATTTGGGCGCGACTGTGCAAGTTATTCCTCACATCACCGACGAAATCAAATCTCACGTTCGCAAAGCCGCTGAAGGGTTTGACGTTGCTTTAATTGAAATCGGCGGAACGGTTGGCGACATTGAATCTTTACCTTTCTTAGAAACCATTCGACAAATCGGTTTAGAATTAGGTCATCAACGGGCGTTGTTTATTCATTTAACCTTAGTTCCTTATATTAAAACCTCTGGTGAAATGAAAACAAAACCGACCCAACATTCGGTCAAAGAACTCCGTTCAATTGGGATTCAACCTGATATTTTATTGTGCCGTTCTGAGCGAGTTGTTCCAGAAAGTGAACGTCGTAAAATTGCTCTCTTTACTAACGTTGAAGAACGGGCAGTTTTCTCTGTTCCAGATGCCGATACTATCTATCGCATTCCTAAAATGTTGCACGATCAAGGCTTAGATCAAATTGTCTGTGAAAAACTCCAATTAAATACCAAACAAGCTGATTTGTCTGAATGGGATAAGGTCTTAAATTCATTAGATAATTCTCATCGTGAAATCCATATTGCAATGGTTGGAAAATATATGGAACTCACCGATGCGTACAAATCTCTAACCGAATCTTTAATTCACGCGGGCATTCAAAACAACTGTAAAGTCAAAATCGATTACATTGATTCAGAAAATTTGGTTTCTAACGGCACAGATATTTTAAAACAAGCTAACGCGATTTTAGTCCCTGGGGGATTTGGAGAACGCGGCATTGATGGAAAGATTGCAGCTGTTCAGTTTGCGCGTGAACAAAATGTGCCGTATTTAGGGATTTGTTTAGGAATGCAAGTTGCCGTCATTGAATTTGCGAGAAACGTTGCAAACTTAAAAGACGCGCATAGCACTGAATTTAATCAACAAACGCCTCACCCCGTTATTGCATTAATTACCGAATGGACAGATCATCAAGGAACAATAGAACGCCGTGATGAAAACGCTGATTTAGGGGGAACAATGCGTTTAGGTGGACAGGTTTGTCATTTGAAAGAAAATACTAAAGCAAAAGCGATTTATAAATCAGAGCAAATCCACGAACGTCATCGACATCGTTATGAATTTAATAATGCGTATGCGGAAACATTACAACAAGCGGGTTTGTGTTTCTCTGGGAAATCTGCCGATGATAAATTAGTTGAAATGATTGAATTGCCTAATCATCCTTGGTTTGTGGCGTGTCAATTTCACCCTGAATTTACCTCAACACCGCGTGATGGTCATCCTTTATTTAGTAGCTTTGTCGATGCCGCTCTAAAAAACCGTTAATTAGTTGAACAACTTTATATAACAAATTAGGTTTGTATGGATAGAACACAAATAGGTTTAGCTGGAGAATTTTATGTTCTTGCGCAACTTGTGCAACGTAATTTAGTAGCCACGTTCACTCTAGCAAATACAAAAGGTGTAGATATTCTTGTTTCAAATTCTGAATTGAATCGGCTATTTAAAATTGAAGTAAAAACAACTGGTAATAATCCTCACCGTGAATTACTTTTTTTGGATGAACCCTGCTATCATTGGGCAATGACTGCAAAACATGAAACTTTAGCGGATTTGAATTTATTTTATTGTTTTGTTGCATTGCGTGGTTTTACACAATTACCGAAGTTTTTTATTGTTCCAAGTTTCTATGTTGCTATGTATGTGCGTGAACAACATTTGTATTGGTTACGCACTCGCCAGAAACCCGTCACAAATACAACTATGCGGCGATTTCGTATTCCAATTTCTGATCCTCTCGGATTTGAAAATAATTGGGGAATATTTGCGGGAGAAATGGTGCAAGATAAACATTTAAAACTTACAGAATCATGGTTTGAGGATTAAAAGAAAATGAATTTATGTGGATTTGAAATTGGACTAAAAGAACCGTTTTTTTTAATTGCGGGAACGTGCGTTATTGAATCTGAGCAATTAGCATTGGATACCGCTGGAATTTTAAAAGAAATTACTCAAGAATTAAAAATCCCTTTCATCTATAAATCCTCATTTGATAAAGCGAATCGTTCTTCATTAAACAGTTTTCGAGGATTGGGATTAGAAAAAGGCTTGCAAATTTTAGAAAAAATAAAACAACAAATTGGAGTTTCTATTTTAACCGATGTCCATGAAGATTCACCTTTAGAAGAAATTTCAAAAGTGGTTGATGTTCTACAAACACCAGCCTTTTTATGTCGTCAAACAAATTTCATTCAAAATGTTTGCAAACAAGGTTTGCCAGTTAATATTAAAAAAGGTCAATTTTTATCGCCTTGGGAAATGAAGAACGTTGCAGAGAAAGCCAAAGCAACAGGCAATCAACAAATTATGGTTTGTGAACGCGGATTTTCCTTTGGATATAATAATTTAGTTTCAGATATGCGTTCTTTAGTTGTCATGCGAGAAACTGATTGTCCAGTGGTATTTGATGCGACGCATTCAGTGCAATTACCCGGTGGACAAGGAACTTCTTCTGGTGGACAACGTGAATTTGTTCCCATTTTAGCGCGTGCAGCGATTGCAGTGGGGATTTCTGGTTTATTTCTGGAAACCCACCCAAATCCAGAACAAGCATTAAGTGACGGTGCAAACTCTCTAAAACTTTCAGAAATGAAAAAATTATTAGAAACACTTAAAATTTTAGACAATACGGTTAAAGAACTACTCTAATGGAACGCGGTTACCAACATCATTTCTCAGAATTACATCAAGATGCGATGTATAATAAAGAAATTCGTGAGAAAAAAGCTATCACAATGATTAAAGTATTGGGTGAATTTTTTTCAAAGGAAAAATTATCTGAATTAACGGTTTTAGATGTGGGTAGTTCAACGGGCATTATTGATCATTATTTATCGTTACATTTCAAACACGTCGATGGAATTGACATTGATGAGCAAGCCATTGAATATGCTGATAAAACTTTAACAAGCGAGCGTTTAACTTTTAAAGTTGGCGATGCAATGAATATTACATTTCCCGATAATTCTTTTGATATAGTGATTTGTGCGCAGATTTATGAACACGTTCCAGATGCTCAAAAAATGATCAAAGAAATTTATCGAGTTTTGAAACCCCAAGGGGTTTGTTATTTTGCTGCTGGAAATCGTTTTAATATTCAAGAACCTCATTACAATTTACCTTTCTTATCAGTTATTCCAAAACCGTTTGCGCATTTATATTTACGTTTAATGAAACGAGGTAATTTTTATTATGAGCAACATTTGAGTTATTGGGGATTGAAAAAATTAGTAGAATCATTTCAAATGATAGATTTCACTTCAAAAATGTTACATAATCCAGAAAATTATAAAATAGAATATATGTTAAAACCAAACTCTCTCAAACATAAGATTGCAAAGTTTATTGTCAATAATACATATTGGTTTTGTCCTGGTTATATTTGGTTATTACAAAAGCCGTAATTAAATTTTTTAACAAAGGAGTTTTTAGATGTCGAAAATTATTGATGTAGCGGGTAGAGAAATTCTTGATTCTCGTGGAAATCCAACTGTTGAAGTTGACATAAGAACAGAAACAGGAAAACTTGGAAGAGCAGCAGTGCCTTCTGGAGCATCAACAGGTAGTCGTGAAGCATTAGAACTGCGTGATGGTGATAAAAGCCGTTACTTAGGAAAAGGCGTAAAGAAAGCTGTGCAATTTGTTAATACGGTTTTACGCGACGCTGTTATGGATAAAGAGGTTTTATTACCTACCGCTGAATTAGATAAAATCTT
This sequence comes from Thiomargarita sp., assembly GCA_020718845.1. Lineage (GTDB taxonomy): Bacteria > Pseudomonadota > Gammaproteobacteria > Beggiatoales > Beggiatoaceae > DYRG01. The sequence goes on along the minus strand of DYRG01000007.1, from coordinate 25,805 downwards.
AATTGATTTAGATGGAACACCCAATAAGAGCAAATATGGTGCAAATTCTATTTTAGGGGTTTCTCTGGCGATTGCAAAAGCGGCAGCATTAGAAGCGGATGTTCCTTTGTATCGTTACATTCGCGGTAAAGGTGATGTTGTAATGCCAGTTCCCATGATGAACATTATTAACGGCGGTGCTCATGCAGACAATAATGTTGATTTACAAGAGTTTATGATTATCCCAGCAGGTGCGCCGAGTTTAAAAGAAGCGGTGCGTTATGGTGCAGAAGTATTTCATGCGTTGAAAGGTGTTTTAAAGAACAAAGGTTTGAACACTGCGGTAGGAGATGAAGGTGGATTTGCGCCTAATTTATCCTCTAATGAAGAAGCGATTGAAGTCATTTTACAAGCGATAGAAAAAGCGGGTTTCAAAGCTGGTCAAGATATATTTCTAGGATTAGATGTGGCGAGTTCTGAATTCTATGAAAATGGAGTTTATAACATTGCTTCTGAAGGTAAGAAACTCGATGCCGCACAATTCACCGATTATTTAGCAAATTGGGTTGATAAATACCCAATTATTTCAATTGAAGATGGAATGGCAGAAGGCGATTGGGACGGTTGGAAATTGCTCACTGATAAATTAGCAAAACGAGTACAATTAGTGGGTGATGATTTATTTGTAACAAACACGCTGATTTTGAAAGAAGGCATTGAGAAAGGGATTGCTAATTCGATTTTAATTAAATTAAATCAAATTGGTACATTGTCAGAAACGATGGCGGCAATTGAAATGGCGAAACAAGCAGGTTACACAAACATTATTTCTCACCGTTCTGGAGAAACCGAAGACACCACCATTGCAGATTTAGCGGTTGGAAGTTGTGCAGGTCAAATCAAAACAGGTTCTTTATCAAGAAGTGATCGGGTTGCAAAATACAACCGTTTAATTCGCATCGAAGAACGTTTAGGAAGTACTGCAAAATATTTAGGTTTAGACGCATTTCCTAAGAAATAACTACTTACTCATTCCCATGCTTGAGCGTGGGAATGAAATTTAATTAAAATTCTCCCGTCGCTTCTTTAACAATACTGTGTAGAAAATTGTTAATTTCTTGAGAAACTTCTTTACTTTCTCCCGCTAATTGTGGCTTACGAAATGCCAAATAAACAACATTGGTTTCTTCGGGTTTCACAAAAAAAGTAATTGTGAAAGGACAAGCGGTTAAATTCAAAGGATTTACTTGAATCATTTTGTGAGAAAGCACCGCACTACAAAACTCAAAGGCTTCCGCTTTCTGATAAGCGTTTTTAGAAATCCCCAAATCTTTTGCGGTGCGATTTAACATTTCACTAATGTGCAATGTCCCGCTAATAATCAAACCTTTATTTGTAATCGCCTGCTGAACGTTTTCTTTAACGGTTTCAAAACTTTCGTTACTTCGATACGTTGCAATCAGGTTATCTTCTGAAACAAATTCAGCTTTTGTTATAAATGAGCTGAACATTAAAACTAGAAATAAAAAGTACCGCATAAAGTTTCTCCTTTTCAAATAAAATATTCACGAATCCACATTGCAAAAACTGGCATCACTAATTGATTATTTTCATCAATTAATAAACGCCGCCGTAACCAAGCCTTATCTTTTCTATCCAAATCAACAAGTTTATTATACGCGAGTTGCTCTAAAATAGGTTGCAAATGCTGCGGCGTTGTTTGATATAAATTACGAAAATAATAAGTCACTTCTTCTAATGCACGTTCTTCAATTTTTTCTATGTCTTTTAAGGTTGCTTCTCGACGATTTTGCTCATTTAATGATTGCACTAAACGAGAACCATAAAATTGCAACAAAAGTGGTTGTCCAGCCGTGCGTTCAAATACATTTTCTGCAACCTCTTGAGAAATCGCTTGACTTGGAAAACCAATTACTGGACGCATTAATAATTCAAGTGCATTTTTCTTTGAAAGAAAACCAATCTTTACTTCACGCACATTAATAAAATGATCTGTCCAAATTGAATCAAGTTCATCAAAAGGTGCAACCCCCGCTAATAATAAACAAATATTACGACGATGTTGAATGATTGAACGAAAGATTCCCATTAGCTGAAGAAACTCACGTTGATTACCCGGAAAAACACTTTCTAAACGCTCAAATTCATCAATTGAAATCAATAATTGTTGATTACCTAAACTATGATCTAATTCTCTTAACCATTCCGCCGCATTTTCTATAGTTGCATTAATGGGTAAAGTGGGTAATTTAATGTTTTTATCTTTAGGAATTTGCTCATGAATTCTTCTCGACAATGCTTGAAAAAAATGCGTTGGTTTATCAATCGGATTATCTTGCAAATCAAAGAAAATACAAATGCTATGCGGTAACAAAGAAGGTAGCATATATAACAACGATGTTTTACCCACTCGACGCGGTCCTAATAAAGCAATTGAAAGGCGTTGTTGAGGGTCTGCTAATAAGCCTTCTATTTGCATAATCAAATCAGTTCTTCCACGAAAAACCTCTGATCCACGCTCAGGTGTTAGGGGTTCTCCAGAACGAAAAGGATTAGGCACTTCACGGCGACTTACTTGCTCCGTTTCTTCACGCCAGAGTTCTAACCAGTTTCTCCAAGTTGCAAGCTGTGCATTCATCATCTTTCCTAAAGGTGAATTATCCTGATGTAGTTGAGTTTCTAATTGTTTTAAAATTATTTCAGCATCTTTTAAATTTTGCAATCGATGATAAGTAAAAATAACACTATTTGCGGCTTGTAAATAACGTCCGATTTCTTTAATTAATAAAAGCGGCGAAGAAATGTTTTGTGTAGGTATTGATAGCCATTCTCCGCGTAATTCAGATAACTGTTTAAATTTATTAGTTCTAATTAACTTAGTAATTTCATCAACTTGCAACCGCGCTAAAATTTTTTGAAAATTTGTTTTTTGCCCGGGCGTTAATACGCTTGTTTCAAGTATTTTCTTTAGTATAACAGGATTAGATTCTTTTGAAAGCAAGCAATGTTTAACTAAATAAGGATATGAAAAATAAGATAAATTATGATACAAAACGGGTGATAAATGCAAGGATTCTGCGCCAGTTAAAAGCTGACGATAATAAATCAAAGTTTGCCAAAAACTTTCTAAAATATAAAAAGGTAGTCTTAAATAACTAATCGTAAAAATTAAAGAAAATGGTATGAAAAAAGCGACATAATGTTTCATAAAAATAATGAAAATCTCTTGAAAATTTGATTCAACAGAATAATTATGAAATGTAATAGCTAAACTAAAAACACCACTAATCCATAAAGTATGCAGTAAGGTGGTTAAAATGGTTGATCTTCCTCTCAAATAACCATTTGAAAGTGCAAAGGCTATGTTATCAATAAAACCCCAAACTCCACCCATAAAAATTGCAATAAAAATAATTGAATTTGGATTTCCAGATAATAACAAAATACCTTTATGTTCTAACAATATGGCAAGAAAGCCAATTAAAATCCCTGAAATCAAACTTGCAGTAATACCATTAACAATCCCAATTAATAAGCCAATTAAACCACCCACTAAAAGACCAACTAAAATACCAATTAAAACACTTAAAACAATATTATTTAAATTAAGAGAATAAGATAAAATAATATTATTTGAAAGAAATATTACGCCATAGAAACTAACAATTGGAACAGTCAGCAATGATATTTTTACGAGTTGAATAACATAATGTCTTTGAATTTCACAAAGCGATTCATGATAACACCACAAATTAAAAATCGGTGCATCTGGTTGTTCAATTCCACAGCTTTTGAGGATTTGATATAATTTAATAGGTTGCATAAAAAACAACCAAAGAAATTGAAAGAAAGGTGGTAAATTATTTGTTATGTTTCTTGTTCGATCCATTCTTGTAAAATCCTACCAAATAATTGTCCATCGGGCGTGAGCAAACCTCGTATTTTTAAAATTCTATGTCTTGTAAATATCTGTTTTCCTTGACTTAAATTTTTTAATGTGATTTTATCAATTTCTGGCAAACTATTCCAAATCCGACGTAATTTAGGTGCTGCTTCCATATAGAAACGATCGATTGCAACTTCACTATGTTGACCTTGCAATCGTGCATTAAACAAACGAGCACCCAACAAATGCAAATAGAAAGGATGATGTCCCGCCCATTCTTTTAAAAGTGTTTGATCTTCTTTTGATAAAATTGGAGAACCCGCTTGAATAATATTTTCAACTGCTGAGTCTTCTAATAGAGTTAATCTAATTATTTTCAAGCGATTTTCTAATCCAGACGTGCGAGAAATTTCATTAATTAATAAATCCAAATCTCGCTGCGTTGCAAAAATAAAAGAAATCCGTCCTAACATTCCCCTTAAACGCTCCAAGAAACGCACTGGAAACCGTTCAAATAAGATTTCTGCATCATCCACAATAATAAGAGGAATCGTGCCTTGTTGCGTGTTTTTAGAAACCCAACGATCTAATTGATCAGCAAGACGATCAGAATCTTCACTTTCTATGCGTTCTTCAATAATATTTTCAATAAAATTTGTAATCGCTTGACTTGCACTATCTAAACCACTAAATAATAAAATTTTCTTTTGAGGTACATTACATTTAAAATGATCCATAATTTTATGAAGAAATGATGTTTTTCCCATCAGTTGTTCGCCCACTAATGAAACACTTTGATTATCTTCTAAAATGCTAAATACTTCATTTAATTCATGATTTCTACCAATAAAACGCAACGGAGAAATATATTGCGTGGGATTAAAAGGATTTCCTTGTGGTTTAATAAAAGAACTTACGTGATTTGATAGACGTTCAGCGGTTTGACGAATGCCTTTTGCAATGTCGACAAATGCCGCATCTTGATTTGTCCACAACGTCACGGGTTCATTATTGCTAGGTAAGGCTGACAAATGAATAAAAGGCAATCTCGACATATCTGTCGGACGTAACAAAATAGGGATGACTTTTGTATGACCTTGTGCGTGGCGTTCTAATGCGTGCAATGCCATTTGATAGCATTCATCTGAGGCGAGAAAATCGGGGCTAATTAATAATAAAATCAATTGCGCGTTATTCAAATGTTTCTTTACTTCTGTTTCTCTAATATCACCTGCTGCAATTTCTCGATCATGCCAACCGCAAATAATACCTTGATGTTGTAATACTATCAAATGCTTTTCTAAGGTTTGACGCAAGATTTCATCTGCATGAGCATAAGCATAAAAAATTTCAACTGGTTTAAACATAAGTTGCTTAATTATTCTTCTGAAACTTTCTTATGCTTTGGCGTGTCATCGTCCATTAAAATCTGATGCGCTGGACCTTCTAAATCCTCAAATTGACCGCTTTTAATCGACCAAAGAAACGCAGCAGTGATTCCAACCACTAAAACCAAAGAAACGGGAATTAACAAATATAAAATATCCATGTTTATCTTCTAATGCTTTCTTCTAATGGTGAGTGAAATCCAGGAATACTTTGTTTTAAAAAGGTATTCGTTGTTTTACCAGTGCCCGCCAAACCTTTAAATTCAAACTGTAAATAAATACCATTACTGTAATCATTTTGGGCGTTTTGTAAATAACGTCTTCCAACCAAACGAATTGCCCAACAACAGCTTTCATATTCAAATCCAGCAAAGGTTTCTAAATGCTTACTATTTTCTAATGAATAATTCCAACGTCCTAAAACCCTCAAATAATTTGTCACAGGTAAGAACCAAGAACTATCTGTTTGATTCATTTTCTCTGGCAAATCTTTACGAAGTCGATGTGCTAAATTAATAACTGTGTTTTGACCTTTTGGTTGATAAGTTAAAGCTACTGAGCTTTTAACTATTTCTTTTTGTTGATAATTCCATTGCAGATTTTGGCTAAATGTGAAATCTTTTGATAATCTAAAAGAAACTTCTTCTAATAAATCAGAATTATGATCTGTAATAAAACGAGTTTGAGTTGGTAAAGTGACTTGAGGCTTTTCAAAATAATAAATTTGTCCAATACTTGCTTTCACATATTCTTCACCTGTTTCTTGCCCTAAAAAGCGGGTTGTAATACTCGTTGCAATCCGATTTTCATCACTTAAACGATCAATTCCACTAAAACGATTATCTCTAAACATTTGGCTAAAAGAGAAATCAGTTTCTGCCGAATCATATATTGGGATATTCTTTTGATCTTTGTAAGGACGATACAAATAAAATAAACGCGGTTCTAAGGTTTGTAATAATGAAGAATCATTAAAATCTAAAGTGCGTTCAAAAAACAAACCACCATCAGCCGTTGCACTATATAAAAAACGATTTTCATTGGTTTGAGAATCTAAACTATAATTTGTATAATCAACCCGTAATTTAGGTTCAAAGAAACCCGCAAGTTTCTTAAAAGGATAACTCACCGCACCCGTAAAGTTGCTCCGTTTTCCATTAATGGCTTCTTTATCGTCACGATTGAAATGAACATACTCTGCATTGCTTTGAAAGTAAAGCTGGTTGTTACGTTTAGTTTGAACTGTTTCTGCAAGCAATTGTGGCAACCGTTCATAAGGTTTAGCATTTAAATCTTCTAATAAAGATTGATAACGCTGCGCTCTTCCTGTGAAACGTAATAAATTGTTTTGAAATTTTAAATCTGCACGTTGTTCTAAATGGGTAATATTATTGATTTCTGGGGTTGTTCCAAAATGCTCAAAATAACGAGAATCTGACGTTTTATTATAATAAAGTTCTCCTGTCCATTGTGGATTAAATTTAGTGGTATTTTTTACTTGCCAGAAATAACGTTTGTTCTGATCAGTTTCTTCACGATCATTTGGTAAATATTCATTAATTATTTTACCATTAGAAGTTTCTGTCAAATAACGAAATTCACTATTTAACATTAAACCGCGATTGGTCATTAAACGAGGCGTTAAGGTTGCATCATAATTTGGTGCAAGATTCAAATAATAAGGCGTGGTGATTTCAAATCCTCGAGTTTTTGAATAACCACCCGACGGCATTAAGAAACCACTTTTTCTTTTATCACTTAAAGGAAAACTAATATACGGCAAATAAAAAACAGGCACATCTTTAATATGTAAAGTGGCATCTCTTGCAATGCCCAGTTCTTCTTTAAAATCTAAATCAACTGTTTTACTTTGTAATCGCCAAGTTTCTTCATTTGGATCGCAGGTTGTATAGCGCGTTTCTTTCAATTTTATTTGGTCTTCATTCAAACGTTCTGCGTGCAATGCTTCTCCATGTCCTCGACGTTTTGGCAACCAATATTGCATATCAAATGCTTCACCAGTTCGATCTGAACGGATGTTGACTTTTTTTCCTTGTGTAATCAATTGTTTATCCCACAAAGTAACATTACCTTCCGCAGTTAATAACGCAGTATCTTCTTGATAAGTTACTTGATCGGATCGCACGGTACGTTGTTGATATTGCAGCAAAACATCGCCTTTAAACAAATAATGTTTAATACCTTTTATTTCACGAATATCGGCTTGATTAGAACTCAAATGATAACTATCATCTTGATATATTTGAGAATTCGGACGAACTGGCATAAAACTGTCCATTGCTTGACACAAAGCAGCATTCTCACTATTTGCTTGTGTGTAGAAACCCAATATAATTAAAGGAAACCAAGGATATTTCATAACAAGTTCCTCAAAAAGTTATTCTTCATATTTAACGGGCAATGTTTTATTAACAACCATTGGAACTGCATCTTCTTCCATTAAACGTTTTACTTCACTCATTCTATCGCGGAATTGACGCACATATTCTCGATTGTCTGCATCGGGATAAATGATTTGTGGAACAATAATTACCACTAATTCAGTTCTTGTGCGAGTACTACTTTGGCTTTGAAATAATTTTCCTAACACTGGCACATCTTTTAAAAGAGGAATTCCTTCATTACTATTATTATTTGATGTTTGAATTAATCCTCCCATAATAACAGCCGTTCTATCACGAACAATTAGAGATGTATCAATGACCCTTTGTCTAAAAGAAGGTAGTTGCTCTGCAGTTCTGGTTGCTCCTAATGCAGAAACTTCTTGTTTTACCGTCATATTCACAATCCCATCTTCATTAATTTGGGGTTTTACTTTTAGAATAATCCCTGTTTTTCTATATTGAACTTCATTAGAAGTGGTTACCCCAGCAGTTACCCCAGTTGTTTGATTTACACGAGTAATTGTTGGTTCATCAGCACCCACGTTGATAGTAGCCTCCTGATTATTTTTTACTAATAAAGAAGGACGCGATAACAATTCAACTCTTCCTTCAGTATTTAAAGCATTTAAAACCGTACTAACAGACCCCGTGATATAACTTACAACTAATCCATTATCGCCACGTACTGGGATACCATCTGTAACCGTTGTACTTTCTGGTATTTTGAAATCACTTCCAATAAAACCTTTTGTTCCTTTATGGAATAAACTGAACCAATCAATACCAAACTGATTTCCTTCTGTTAATTCAACTTCTGCAATCACGACATTAATCATAACTTCTTTAGGTAAATTATCCAATAATGCAATGGTAGTTAGTAAATGGCGATAATCACGCGGTGTTGATCTAATTAGCAAACTATTTGTTTCTTCATCTGCCACAATATTAATTTTCAAATTAGCCGCTGCAATCGCAGTATTTTGAGGATTATTTGCTTGGTTTAAAGGGCTTTGTTCAACAGGTTTAGGTTGCTCTGGTTGTTTCTCGTCGGGTTTATTGGGGTCTTTAGGCGTTGTTTTAGGGGTTTCTTTCCCATCAGTTCGAAACACATCTTTTAAGGTCGTTGCTAAGGTGGTTGCTTTTAAGTTTCTCACTCGATAAATAAAGATTTGTTCTCCGCCCGCTTCATTGCGTTCATCAACAATTTCAATCCACCGTGCAACCTCATCAAATCCACGTTGTGGCGGAGAAATTACCAATAATGAATTAATTCTATCCAAAGCAATAATTTCAAATGCTGGCATTTTACCTTCAACGGCTTGCAATATTTTATCTAAATCTGTTTTTGCTTCACTTGATTTAGCATTTTGCAATCTAAACAAACGAATCCCACGATGCACAAATGGATCGGCATCTAATAATGCTAATAATTTGTTAATTTTATTGAGTTTTTCAGGTGATGTTACAATGCCTAAAACATTCAAATTTGAAACCACTAACAAACGACCTTCTGGTTCAACCATGGGTTTCAAAGCAATTAAAGCAGAATCAACCGTAATATAACGTAAAGGAGTAACTTGTAATACTTCAGATGCGTTAGCATTAGCTAACTGATCTTTCTTACTTCCTATTGTATCAGGTAAAGATTTTTTCTCTTTCTTTAAATGGTAAGTATTGCCCTTTTTTTCCATTGTAACGTTGTTTTCTGCCAACAACAATTGCAATAATGCCCACAAATCATTTTGTGTTAGAGATTTATCGGGTGCGGTTCTTACAGTTACTTTTTCGGCAATAGACGAATCAATAACTACTGAAATTCCTAATGCATCTGCAATAATTTCAAATACCCCTCTCAATTCAATTTGTTCAAGATTTAATGAATGTTTATCACCATCAAGTTTATTTGCTGCGAGTGGAGGTACTTGCTTAGGGTTATGAGATATAATTTCTGGAGTTTTTCCAATATTGTCAATTATTTTTTTAGGTGTAGTCGATGTTGAACTGTTTAATACGGGAACATTTTCTATGTTTTTTTGTAAAGGTGGTGCGCCCGGAATATCTAAACCAATTAAATCATTTGTACTAAGATTTTCTTTTGGTTTTGTTTCAAAAGTTGAACACGCAGTTAAGCTACTGATAATAAAAAAAGTCCATATTTTTTCTAATTTGAAATACATAAGAAATCCAATCTGTTAAAGTTTAACATCATTAAGGCTAAAGATAGCAGATAACATGATAATTACCACAGAACCAACAATAATGCCTAAAGAAACGATTAATAATGGTTCTACCAAAGAAACCAAACGACTGGTTTGTCGACGTACATTTGAATCAAAAGACTCGGCGAGTTTATCTAAAATGCTCGCTGTTTTGCCTGATTCTTCTCCCACAATTACCAATTGAGGCAATAGAACGGGAAACTGATTTGTATTTAATAATGCTTTACCTAAACTAATCCCGCGTCTTACCGATTCTTCTACTTGTTCTAAACTATCAGCTAAGACTTGGTTCTCCATTACGCCTCGAGCAATATGTAATGCTTTTAACAGAGGAATACCAGAACCTAGCAACGCCCCTAATGTTCTACAAAAACGAGAGCTTTCTGATTCGCGTAAAATACCACCAAACAGAGGAAGTTGTAATAAAAATTGATCACGTTGTAATCGTAAATTGGGTTTGGTATCTAAGTATTTCCAACTAAACCATAAAATGGGCGGAACAAATAACAATGTCCAACCATAATGTTTCAACCATGCGCTTAATCCTAAAAGAAGTGCGGCGGATTCTGGCATTGATGAACCCATGTCTTCAAATAAAGTTGCAAATTGAGGAACGACAAAGATCATTAATGCCATCACGCTCAAAATTCCTACCACTAATAAAATCAGCGGATAAATCATTGCAGAAATCAAAATTCGACGAGATTCCTCTGCTTCTTCTAAGAATTTTGCCATGCGAGGCAATAATTTCTCTAAAATACCACCTTCCTCACCTGCATGAACAATGTTGATATACATTTTTGAAAAGACTTCAGGGCGATTTTGTAATGCATCCGCTAAAGAACGACCGTCTTTAATTTCTCTGCGTAAATCAGTAATTAAAGTTTGCATAGTTGGCTTTTCAGTTAAATTCTCCAACAAACCCAGTGCTCTGTCTATTGGAATATGGGATTCTATTAATGTACATAAACCATTAGTAAATTCAATAACCTCTTGAGTTGAAACAGTTTTTTTGTTAAAAGATAATGAATTTGTTGAGCCAGTTCCTAACTCAATTTGAATCGGAATTAATTGTCGTGCTTGTAATAAAGAAACAACTTCTTGCTCAGATTCAGCATTCAGTTGTCCTTTATGCAATTTTCCTTGCACATCACAGGCTTGATAATTAAATTGATTAGTTGCCATGTTCAATTAATTTGTATGCAAATAACGGTGATATTCTTCAACAATTTGTTTAGGATTTCCTTCCATTTTACTTTCACCATTTTCTATCCACACTACTCGATCACAGAGTTTCTCTATGCTGCGTGCATCGTGAGAAATAAAAACAATAGTTTTGTTACCACTTAAAATACGTTCTTTCATAACGCGAGTTGATTTCGCACGAAACTCTTCATCTCCAACGCCCAAAACCTCGTCAATTAATAACACATCTGGATCAACTTGAAATGCCACCGAGAAACCTAAACGCGCATTCATTCCAGAAGAATAAGTATTAATGGGTTTCTCAAAAAAATCGCCTAATTCAGAAAACTCTTTAATGGCTGGAATTCTCTTTTCAATTTCTTTGCGTCTTAACCCCATTAACATTCCACCTAAAATGGCGTTTTCTCGACCTGTTAGATATGAAATAAAACCCAATTGTAATGAGAGCAAAGAAACCTTGTATCCATAATTTATAAATGTTCCACAATCGGGTTGAACAATGCCAGACATAATGCGCATTAAAGTGCTTTTGCCCGCACCATTTCTACCAATCACGCCAAGGGTTTCACCTTGAAATAAATCAAAAGACACTTTTTTTAATGCCCAGAAAGGCTCACCAAAAATACCGCGTTTTTTACGATAGGAAATGCCAACTTCTTGTAAAGAAAAAACTTTTTTGTTCATGGAGTAATCTTTGGATAAACATATTCAAAGCGGCGAATAACACGCAGCGCAGTTAAAATACCAATTAAAGAAACAGCCGTAATAATCATTAAAGAAGACCAATCTGGAAATTTTCCATGCAATAAAATATTACGGTAATCTTCAATTAAATTTGCCATTGGATTCAAATAAAAATAGAATTGAACACCGTCGGTCATTTGTTCTGCACTGAAAAACACGCCAGAAATCATAAATACAGCGGTTAAAAAGTTTTCAATCACAAATCGTAAATCGGGAACAAAAGGGACAATTGCAGCAACCCAAAACGTAATTGCCATTGTAAAGAGCAATTCAACCAATAAAACCACTGGCAACGACCAATAAGCCATATTTACGGGATAATTCGTTGACCACAAATAAATCAATAACAAACTAAAAACAAATGCAAATTTAAAACTATCTGTTAGAATTAAAATAATAGGAAATAAAATCTTAGGTAAATGAACGTGTTGCATGAGCGGATATTGCCCATAAATTACCGAAGAACCGTGAGAAACGCAGGCTTTGAACCATTCCCAAGTGATTAATCCAACTAATAAAAAAGGGACGAAATTTGGAACGGGTTGTTTTTGAAGAACGCCAAAAACAAAATAAAACACGCCCATAAACAAAATAGGTTCAAAAATCCACCATAGAAACCCCAAATAAGTGCGTTCGGTTTCGGCTTTGAGGTCGGCGTAGGTTTTGTATAAAATAAGTTCTAAATAAGCAAACATAGCGTCCAAATAGACGATTAAAAACATTGCATATTAACACATTTTAGCTAAATTCCCAAATCAGAGTAATTTAATCATGAGCTCCTCAAAAGAAGAAAGTACCATTCGTTTTAGCGTTTCATTGCCACAAACGTTGTTTGAAACCTTGGATAAACAGGTTTCACAACAAGGATATAGCTCTCGTTCAGAATTTATTCGGGATTTGATTCGGGAGAAAATTATTGAAGATGAATGGGAAGATCAAACTAATGAAGTATTTGGTGTTTTGACGCTGACTTATGATCATCATCAGCGCGAACTTGCTCAAAAAATCATGGATATTCAACATGATAGCTATGTCCATGTGCTTTGTACGACGCACGTTCATTTGTGCCATGATTTATGTTTAGAAACGATTATAATTAAAGGAAATCCGCAAGAAATTGAAATATTAAGTGGAGAAATTAGCGGTTTGCGTGGCGTTCGAGCAGCCAAATTAACTAAAACCGCCAAATTATCCATTTAAGTACATTTTTCTCTCACCAACAAACGAATTTGATCTAATAAATAATCCTTATCATAAGCACCTTTTTGTAAGATATTTTGCGCATCATTTGAAAGCGTATTTCTTTCAACTTCAGAAAGGTTTCTTGCGGTAAGAACAACCACTGGAATTGATTCCCATTGCTCTTCGGTTCTTAATATCTTGAGAAATTGAAAACCATCCACTTCTGGCATCATTAAATCTAATAAAATCAAATCTGGTGAAATTTCTTTGACAGAAATTAAAGCATCTGCTCCATTTATCGCTGTTCTAATATTCCAACCTTTCTTAGCTAATAAGGAACTCAACATAGAACGAGTCAATTCATCATCTTCAACAATTAAAACTGTTAAAATATGATCTGAAGTTAGGCATTTTTTAACCGTATCTTCTAAGCTCATTCTTTCAATGGGTTTGTTCACAAATTCAGCCGCTCCCAACGCATACGCCAAAGGACGGTTTTCTACAATCGATGCCATAACAACTGGAATGCTTGATAAAACTGGATCGTTCTTTAATTGCGCTAAAACACCCCAACCATCTAAATCGGGCATAATGACATCTAAAATAATAACATCTGGTTTCTCACGATACGCAATCGCTAAACCAGCAACGCCATTATCCGCTTCAAGAATCTCATAACCTAAGCGATTCAAATGGATACGAAATAATTCTCTCGCACCTGTATCATCATCAATAATTAAAACTTTAGTTTTATCCGATGGGTTTGTTGCTACTGTTTTTTTACCCAATGAAACATGACGTTTTACATCTTTAATAATCCCATTATCAACGACGGCTGGCAAATAAATTGTAAAGGTTGTTCCTATGTTGGGTTGGCTTTCCATACTAATCATTCCGCCTAAGATTTCGCAAAATCTTTTAGTAATTGCTAAACCTAAGCCAGTTCCACCATATTTTCGAGTGGTAGAACCATCTGCTTGCACAAAATTTTGAAATAATTTCTTTTGATATTCTTCGGGAATTCCAATGCCTGTATCTTTAACTTTAATAATTAAGAATTTGTTATTTTCTTCGTATTTCATATCAACAATTAAACTAATCGTTCCTTGATCAGTAAATTTAGCAGCATTACTCAAAAGATTCAATAGAATTTGACGTAACTTTGTAACATCAGTACAAACCAATGGTTCTTGTTTAACGTGAGGAGAGATTTCTAATGCAATGATGTTATTATTTTTACGAATCAGTGGTTCAACACTAATGCTCAATTCTTCAATGAGTTTTGTAATGTCAAAGTTCTCTGGAATGACTTCCATTTTTCCTGCTTCGATTTTTGCAATATCTAAAATATCGTTAATTAAGGTTAAAAGGTGCTTTCCAGCGGTTTTAATTTTGTTCAAATCCGCCGTCCAATTTGGATCGCCAGATTCGGCGGCTTCTTCTGCCAAAATTTCACTATAACCAATAATTGCATTTAAAGGCGTGCGTAACTCGTGGCTCATATTTGCAATAAATTGACTTTTTGCAATGTTTGCAGATTCAGCCTGTTGTTTTGCAAGGCGTAATTGTTCTGATTGCATTAAAATATGGCGATTTTGCTCTGTAATTGCAGAGGTTCTTTCTTTAACTTTAATTTCTAAATCTTGATTAATACGTTGTTGCAATTGACGATATTCTTCTAATTGAGAAATAAGTTTTTGTTGTGCTTGAATTTTTTCTTCCTCCGTTTGTTTAATAATTTCAATTTGCTGTGAAATCGCTTTTGCAGCGGGACGAAAAATAAATAGTGCTTCCAAAAATAACAAAAACAAAGTTACCAACATTAAAGTCATTTCAATGTGTTTAATACCCTTTACTCTTTGTTTTGCTTCATCATCATATTGAAAGGTAATTTTATCCATCCATGTGAGAAACTGGTGTTCATTTTCTAAGATAATTTGAAATGCTTTAGATGAAATAATTTCTTGATTATTAAGGATAATATTTGCAGCTTCGATCATTGCTTCGTAATGAGGTTGCAATCGAGAAAACATCGACGTAATTGCATCGCTATTTTGTCCAACGGGTAATTGCAAAGATTGGTCGCCAAATTGCAATCCCAAATGAGATTTCTTCCATAATTTTACAATATCATTAAAGGTTTCTAATAATTTTGTTTTTTCAGTTTCATTTTGGCTTGCTCTAATAAGCAAAGCAGTTTTTGTAATGCGTTGACTAAGCATCCGTTGTCGCCCAGAAATATTGATAATGCGAGAATCATTTGCTTGAATTTCTAAGGTGTGATGAATCAACACTTGGCTCGAAATAGTTAAAATAGCCACTAATGAAAGTGCTAGAATATAGGTAAATGTGAGCCGATGTTGTGAGTTTTGGAAAATCACTGAAATCCTCCTTCGTTTCGTATGCCAATGGCTTGTTGTATTGGTGGGCGGTAAAATTGTCAAATTTGATTTGATTTGTCAACTATTAAACTAAGCATTATATTATGTATTTCATTGAAAAAATTAAACAATTTAAATTTCTGGGAATATTAATCGGTGGTTTTTTATTAACCATCGGGATATTTATTATTCCTCCGATGTTGTTAGCGATGATATGGATTTTATTCATATTTTTAATTTATCGCTATGTTACTCAATTAGAGCAAAAATATCAAAATGCTCAAACTGCTGCGGATTTCTTTCACGCAATTATTGATCATACGCCTTTATTAATTTTTTGGAAGAATCCCCAATCAATTTATCAAGGTTGCAATACTGCATTTGCTCAATGGGTGGGTTTAAATTCTCAAGAAAATATTGAAGGTAAAACCGATTTTGATTTCTTTCAAGATGCGCAAGCAGAGTATTTTCGTGATATAGATCAAGATGTTATTAAAACGGGCAAACCTGAAGAACGTTTAATTGATCGCCCTATTTTTAATAACGGAAAACATTGGTGGCGACAAACCCTTAAAATCCCACTTTATGATAAACAAAATAAAATTATTAGCGTGGTGGGTTATAGTGAGGATATTACCCATCGCCATGAATTAGAAACCAAACAATTTGCTTATCAACAAACTTTAGAAAATCAGGTTGAAGAACGCACTCGAAAATTACGCGAACAAGAAACCTTTTTACGTTCATTATTAGATAACATTCCGTTATTAGTTTTTTGGAAGAATAACCAATTACAATTCTTAGGATGTAATTTACCATTTGCGTGCACCGTTGGAATGCAATCGCCTCAGCAACTTGTTGGTTTTTATAATAAAGATTTAGCATGGCGTGAAGATTCTCAAGCAATTGAAGAAATAGAACAGGCAGTTTTAAATGAAGATATTCCCGATTACCATCGCATTGAATCTTATCTCCGAGTCGATGGAAAACAAGGTTGGTTAAATACCACTCGATTACCTTTGCGAGATATTGAAGGAAAAGTGATTGGAATTTTAGGTTGTTGTGAAGAAATAACTGAAAGAAAAACTGCTGAAGACAAATTAAAACTTGCTCACGAACGATTTGTAACGGTGCTTGATAGCATTGATTCATTTATTTATGTGGTTGATATCTATAATCATAAAATTTTATTTGCAAATCGATCCGCAAAAACGATTTTAAGTAGTGAATCATTATTAGGACAAACGTGTTGGAAAACTATTTTTCCCGGGCAAGAAAATCCGTGTTCTTTTTGTGAAACTTTAGAAACCCCAAATCTTAATCAACGTCTACAGCATCGAGAGTATTTTCATGCGCAATCTAAACGTTGGTTGTATTTTCAAGAACGCACCATTATTTGGGATGAGAAAAAAGTTGCTAAATTAGCGGTTGTTACCGATATTTCTGCATTTAAAAATACCGAAGCATTATTACAAGAACACAAAACCCGTTTGTTAGAAACACAGCGCATTGCTCAATTAGGACAATGGGAATGGATATTAGAAGAACAAGATATTGAATTATCGCCAGAAGTATTCCGTACTTTTGGGATTTCTCCAACCCCAATACAACGCATTTCAGTTGATCAATTTAATCAAGCTATTCATCCTCACGATCGAGCTTTATTAATGGTAGTATTGCAACAAACAATTAATTCTGGAAAATCATTTGATTTAGAATTTAGAGTCAAACATCCCGATGGTAAAGTTCATTATGTGCAATCATTTGGAAGTACGAGAGTAAATAGTTATGGAAAAGTAACCCATATTTTTGGTACAATGCAGGATATTTCTCAACGAAAACAAGCTGAATTAGCGGTTTTAGAAAGTGAACGACGTTTTCGGTTAATGGCTGATTCTGCACCAGTTATGATTTGGGTAAGTGATACAATTGGACGAGCAACTTATTTTAATAAAGCATGGATTGAATTTACTGGAACACCCTTAGAAAAACAATTAGGTTCTGGTTGGAGATGTTATTTACATCCTGATGATTTAAATTCTTATATAGAAACTTATAAAAATTCAGCTATTGAACACAAAACATTTAGTATAGAATGTCGAGTGCGTCGACATGATGGAGAATATCGTTGGATTTTAGATAAAGGCGTTGCGCGTTATCGTGATGATCATCAGTTTAATGGTTACATTGGATCAAGCTGGGATATTACTGAGCAAAAAAATGCGTTAGATGCGTTAAAAGCAAGTGAAAGTCGTTTAAAAGCATTATTTGAATATGCGTCGATTGGAATTTTAACTATTAATAAAAAAGGACAGGTTTTAAAAGTTAATCGTTATTATTTAGAAATGACTGGATTTAATGCTGAAGAAATTAAAAGTCAAAACTATTTAGAATTTCCTTTTGAACAAGTTAAACAAATTCAAGATTTTCATGCGGAACTCAGTCGAGGAAAAATTAAAGGTTATCGTTTAGAAAGTAAAATGCTAAATAAGTATGGAAAAACCTTATGGATTGATATTTCTGCAACTGCTTTATCATATAATGGTGAAGAGCATTTAATTATTATTGTAACTGATATTACAGAACATAAGAAAGCGGAATCTCTTTTGAAAATGGCAAAAGAACTTGCCGAAAGAACTAATCAAGCAAAAAGCACTTTTATTGCAAGCATTAGTCACGAATTACGAACTCCTTTAAATGGTATTTTAGGTTATGCGCAAATTTTGTTAAGTGATGATGAGCATTTAACATTAGATCAACGTAGTGGAATTGAAATCATTCAACGTAGTGGTGAACATTTATTAATGCTTATAAATGATGTGTTAGATTTCTCAAAAATTGAAGCGAGCAAATTGGAATTAGTATTTACAACTTTTAATTTCCCAAATTTTTTAGAAAGTATTACTGATTTGTTCAAAATGCGTGCAGAAAGCAAAGGTTTGAAATTAAAGTTTGATGCTTTAACGCCGTTGCCTCAAATTGTAAAAGCAGATGAGAAACGTTTGCGACAAATTTTGCTTAATTTATTAAGTAATGCTGTTAAATTCACAAATAAGGGTAACATTATTTTGCAAGTGAGTTATGCAAATGATCAAGCAACTTTTGGTGTTTTAGATACGGGTTGCGGTATTTTAAAAAATCAATTAGAAGTCATTTTTGAGCCTTTTTTACAAGTGGGAAATCCTCATCAAAAAGCAGAAGGAACTGGATTAGGATTACCAATTAGTAAAAATTTAGTTTCTTTAATGAAAGGTGAGCTAAAAGTGAAAAGTATTCCTCAAAAAGGAAGTGAATTTTATTTTGAAATACCTTTATTATCGATGAATCAAACTTTGGTAACAATATCTGATAATAATCTTCAAATTTCACTTGCAAAAGAAACACCGCAAATTTTAACCGCCGAATCCGATTTATTAGTTGCACCGCAGATAGAAGATATTAAACATCTTTTAATCTTAACAAAGAAAGGAAAAGTTAAGCAATTAATTGAATTTGTTGATAATTTATCAAATCAAAACATTGAGTTAATCGCCTTTGCAGAAAAGGTTAAATTTTTAGCAGATAATTTTCAATTAGCTAAACTTAAAAATTTACTCAATCTTTATAACAAGTAACACAAACAAGGAGAGTTTTCAAATGGCTGAAAAAATACTTTTAGTTGACGATATTCATGAAAACTTACAAATGCTTTTTCGAATGTTAAATCGTCAAGGGTTTGAGGTTTTAATTGCTGAAGATGGACAAACAGGTTTAGACATTGCTACTGATGAATTGCCTGATTTGATTTTATTAGACATTATGATGCCAGATATGAATGGATTTGAGGTTTGTGCGCAATTAAAAGCGTTAGAGCAAACTCGTGATATTCCTATTATTTTTATGACCGCATTAAACGATATAAATAATAAAATTACAGGTTTCAATTTAGGTGCAGTTGATTATATTACTAAGCCAATTCAAAATGAAGAAGCCTTGGCGAGAATCCGCACGCATTTAACTATGCAAAAATTAAAGAAAGCGTTACAAGAAAGCAATAAAAACTTATTAGAACGTCATCAAGAATTAGCTGCTAAAAATGAAGAATTAAAAACCAAAAATGATCAATTGGATGCGTTTTCTTACATGGTTGCTCATGATTTGAAAAATCCTTTAAATTTAATTTTAGGAATGACGGATATGGTTTTAAAGCGTCATTCAGAATTAGATTTTGAAAGTGTCGATCAATTACAATCGGTTATTCGTGCGGGTCAGCAAATGTTTGAAATTATTGAATCATTATTGCTATTAGCGCGAATTGGACAACAAAAAATAGAAGCTGCGCCCATTAATATGAATGAAATCATTGAACAAGTGGAATATCGTTTGTCACATTTGTTTAAACAATATGATGGTGAATTACAAAAAACCACTACTTTACCTATTGCATTAGGTTATGCGCCTTGGGTAGCAGAGATTTGGGCAAATTATTTGAGCAATGCTTTGAAATATGGTGGTCGTCCTCCAAAAATAACCATTGGTGCGACATTGCAAGAAGATAAGAAAATACGTTTCTGGGTGCGCGATAATGGAAAAGGTTTAACGCAGGAAGCAAAAGCGAAATTATTTAATCCATTTACTCGATTGGCAGATACAATGGATGCGGAAGGTCACGGGTTAGGTTTAGCGATTGTAAAACGGATTGCAAAAAAATTAGGTGGAGAGGTTGGAATTGAAAGCTGTGTTGGTGAAGGAAGTTTATTTTATTTTATATTGCCTGCACAAGAAAATCAATTAAATCAACAAGATATTAAGCAAGTTGTTTTTAATACGTCTGATCATTATCAAACAACTAATTCGTTTACAGTTGATCCGCACATAAAACAAATGGGTAATTGGAAAGAGTATAAATCTTTGTTTAAACCAACCTTTGCGACAACATTTCATGAAATGGTTATATTAGGAGATATAGAAGGGATTTTAACTTTTAGTGAAAACTTAAAAGAATGTATTCCCGAATTAAGCGAAGTCACAGATCATATTAAAACGCTCGCAAATAATATGCAAATTCGTCAACTTCGCCAAATTGCTGAGTATTATTTGTCGTGAATTCTCTGAAGTTTCTTAATAATTTTTTGTCTTGATTCGCATTACATGGATAGTGATTTTTTGATATAAATCAAACAGGTATAATTTTTTGCATTCTAATATATTTTTTAATGAATTGATTTTGTTGAGTTTATTTTATATTTAGGGATATTTAAGGGATGTGGCAAGGGACACAAAAACTTAACATAAGTTATAAAGTTATTTAGCCTTTCATAATAGAGTATGGAGGTTGATGGGGAAGGTTTTTAGTAAATCAACTCTATCAAGAAATGTTATTTAGTCGGCGGTAATGGGAATTTTTCCACTGTATTAAGACTCTTTGTAGGAGGTAGAATGGCTGAAGCCACTTATAATTACAAAGTCGTCCGACAATTTGCCATTATGACTATTGTCTGGGGAATTGTTGGGATGGCGGTCGGGGTGTACGTTGCGGCAGAATTGGCGTGGCCTTGGTTAAACTTTGACTTGCCTTGGATTACGTTCGGGCGGTTGCGTCCACTGCATACCAATGCGGTGATTTTTGCGTTTGGGGGTTCGGCGTTATTTGCGACCTCTTATTACGTTGTCCAACGGACTTGTCACACACGTTTGTTTTCAGACGGTTTAGCGGCGTTCACCTTTTGGGGTTGGCAAGTGGTCATCGTGTTAGCGGCGATCACTTTACCTTTAGGGATCACCGAAAGTAGAGAATATGCTGAATTAGAATGGCCTGTTGATGTTTTAATTACCTTCGTATGGGTTGCGTATGCGGTTGTTTTCTTTGGAACAATTGTTAAACGTAAAACGCCTCACATTTATGTTGCAAACTGGTTTTATGGCGCGTTCATTTTGACCATTGCAATGTTGCATATTTTCAATAATTTAGCGATTCCTGTTTCATTAACCAAATCTTACTCCGTGTATGCGGGCGCGCAAGATGCGATGGTGCAATGGTGGTATGGTCATAACGCGGTTGGTTTTTTCTTAACTGCGGGCTTTTTAGGCATGATGTATTACTTTGTACCTAAACAAGCAGGTCGTCCAGTTTATTCTTATCGTTTATCGATCGTGCATTTTTGGGCGTTGATTTTCACCTATATTTGGGCGGGTCCTCACCATTTGCATTACACCGCATTACCCGATTGGGCACAATCTTTAGGGATGGTGATGTCGTTGATTTTATTAGCGCCTTCTTGGGGTGGAATGATCAATGGAATCATGACGTTATCAGGTGCGTGGGAGAAACTTCGTACTGATCCTATTATGCGTTTCTTAATTGTTTCGTTGTCTTTCTATGGTATGTCGACCTTTGAAGGTCCAATGATGGCAATTAAATCAGTGAATGCACTTTCTCACTACACCGATTGGACGGTAGGTCACGTTCACTCTGGCGCATTAGGTTGGGTGGGTTTAGTAACAATGGGAAGTATGTATTACTTAATTCCTCGTTTATTTAACCGTGAACTTTATAGCTTAGCATTAGTTGAATGGCATTTCTGGATTGCAACCGTCGGGATTATTTTCTACATTACATCAATGTGGGTTTCTGGCATTATGCAAGGCTTAATGTGGCGTGCAGTAAATGAAGACGGAACATTGACTTACAGCTTTATTGAATCTGTTCAAGCGATGCACCCTTTCTATGCAATGCGATTCTTAGGCGGTTTGTTATTTTTAACAGGTATGTGCATTATGGCGTTCAATATTTTTATGACCATCAAAGGTGCAAAAACAGTTGAAGCTGCCATTCCAGAACCTGCTCACGCGCACTAATTGAGGAGTTAAAACAAGATGGCTGCGGCACATGAAACAGTCGAAAAGAATATTGGTCTAATGGTGATCTTGATCCTCATAGTTGTCAGTGTTGGAGGATTAGTTCAAATTGTTCCTTTGTTCTTTATGAAAAGTACCACTCAACCAGTCGAAGGCTTGAAACCTTACACTGCATTGCAACTAGAGGGTCGTGATGTTTATATTCGTGAAGGATGCTATTTATGTCATTCACAAATGATTCGTCCGTTCCGCGCTGAAACCGAACGTTACGGGCATTACTCTGTGGCGGGTGAGTTTGTTTATGACCATCCCTTTCAATGGGGTTCAAAACGGACAGGTCCCGACTTAGCTCGCGTGGGCGGTCGTTACAGCGACGCTTGGCACATTGCACATTTAAACAACCCTCGTGATGTTGTGCCAGAATCTATCATGCCAAGTTATCCTTGGTTGGCGGACGCTAAACTCGACGAAAATGGCATTCAAGCTAAATTGAATGCGATGAAGTTTTTAGGCGTACCTTATACCGACGACGACATTGCTAAAGCCCCCGAAGCCATCAAAGGCAAAACGGAGCTCGAAGCGGTAGTCGCTTATCTACAAGGGCTGGGAACAGCCGTTAAACAACGGAGATAAGGGATGTCACTAGAATCCTTTTACGCAATCTTCAACCCGATTTGGTCGGTCGTGGTGTTTGTGGTGTTTGTAGGTATTTTGTTGTGGACTTTTAGCAAACGCAGTTCTACTTTCGACGAAGCCGCTCATCTACCTTTCGATGAAGACGAGGGGTTGAATGCCCCAAAAGGTTCTATGAAATCCCCACAGGAGAATAAACATGCCTGATTACAGCAACTTATTTGTTAGTGAGTTTTGGAATTGGTACATTATTGTTATTACCGTGTTGAGTATTGCTGCTTGCTTTGCTTTAATCATCTGGTTAGGCAAAAGTCCCCCAGCCAAACAAGACGAACATGGCAATACCGAAACAATGGGTCACACTTGGGATGGTGACTTGCAAGAATATAACAATCCGCTACCCAAATGGTGGCTGAATATGTTCTATATCACCTTGTATTTTGCAATCGTTTATTTGGCTTTGTACCCAGGACTAGGAAACTTTCAAGGTCTCCTTAAACAAGATCAGTACGTCCAATACAATATCGAAATGAACAACGCAGAAAGCACTTATGGTCCTATGTTTGAGGAACATAAAAATACCCCCGTTGAAGAACTCGTGAAGAACCAAAAAGCCGTTAAAATGGGCGAACGTTTGTTCATGACCTATTGCACGGTTTGTCACGGTTCTGACGCAAAAGGCTCAACGGGATTCCCAAATCTGCGTGATAACGATTGGCTATACGGTAGCGACCCCAAAACCATCGAAGAAGTCATCTCCAAAGGCAAAAATTCCGCAGGAATGGTCGCGTGGAAAGATACCTTAGGTGGCGATGATGGCGTTAAAGCAGTTGCTGAATACGTCCTAAGTTTAAGCAATCGCAAAGACGTGAACGCCGAATTAGCCGCTCAAGGTAAAGAAAAATTTGCCATTTGCTCTGGTTGTCACGGCGTTGATGGAAAAGGTATGGCAGCGTTAGGCGCGCCCAATTTAACCGACGAAATTTGGTTATATGGCGGCAAACGTGAAACCGTTATCGAATCCATTGCCAAAGGTCGTGCTGGTGTAATGCCTGCGCACGGTGAGTTTTTAGGTGATGCCAAGGTGCATTTATTAGCTGCTTATGTATTTAGTTTATCTCAAACTCCAGCTAAGTAACTAATTTAACTGCGCTTTTTATAAAACCCCGAGTTCATTGAATTCGGGGTTTTTTTTGAATTATTTTCGGTAATGCTCTTATGAAATTGATAACATTTTCTAATCCTTTTTCCTCTAAGAATAGCTAAAGATTTGTGTTGTAAGTTTTAAGACAATAATCTTTTTTTGTTTGGAAACCTCCGTTGAGCATATAGATTTTTATTAATTAAATCAGACGGTTAAATAACAAAAAATCGCGGCATATTTTGTGCTAAATGAGATAAAAATGCTATTAAAAATAGAGGTTTATTATGGATTATTTGATGTTGCTCATTGGGACAGTGTTGGTGAATAACATTGTTTTAGTTAAATTTTTGGGATTGTGCTCGTTTATGGGGGTTTCCCAAAAAATCGATAGTGCAATCGGCTTGAGCTTTGCGACAACGTTTGTGTTGACGGTCGCGGCGGCGGCGGCGTGGATTATCGAATTTGGGTTGTTAAAACCTTTGGAAATTGAATATCTTAGAATTATTTCTTTCATTTTGGTGATTGCCGCGACCGTTCAATTTACCGAAATGGTGATCCGTAAAATTTCACCGACTTTATATCAGGTTTTAGGGATATTTTTGCCATTAATTACCACAAATTGCGCGGTTTTAGGCGTTGCGTTGTTAAATATTCAAGAAAATTATAGCTTTATCCAAAGTTTATTGGCGGGTTTTGGGACGGCATTAGGTTTTACTGTGGTGATGGTGATGTTTGCGGGGATGCGCGAGCGGTTAAGTCGTTCGCAAGTGCCCGCGCTCTTTTCTGGAATGCCAATCGCGTTTATCACAGCGGGATTGTTAGCGTTGGCATTTATGGGTTTTGCGGGTTTAGCAACTCATTGATTTTATTAAAAAATAACCTACTGAATTCCACAATTTAGTAGGTTGTTTTACATTTAACCTTTCACACAAATGATTTGTTTTAAAGTGTGCACTGCTTCGACTAAGTCAGTTTGAAATGCCATGACTTGGTCGATGTCTTTGTAAGC
Source organism: Thiomargarita sp. (assembly GCA_020718845.1). Lineage (GTDB taxonomy): Bacteria > Pseudomonadota > Gammaproteobacteria > Beggiatoales > Beggiatoaceae > DYRG01. Next base: position 771 of record DYRG01000007.1, on the reverse strand, counting down.
CGCAGGAATTTCATCTAAAACACCATTATCTTTTCTACATTCTACGCCCAAAGTTTGTTTTTCTAAATCTCTGTAACTAAAGCGTTTTCTGGCTTCAGTTCGGCTCATTTTTCTACCCGCGCCGTGAGAACACGAACAAAAAGATTCTTCATTTCCTTTACCGCGAACAATATAAGATTTTGCTCCCATGCTACCTGGGATAATGCCTAATTCTCCATTTCTCGCACTAATTGCACCTTTTCGCGTTAAAAAGACTTTTTCTCCAAAATGTTCCTCAATATTAACGTAATTATGATGACAATTAATTGCTTCTTGAGTTATTTGAAATGGCTTTAAGGTTTTTTGTAAAGAATTTAAGAGCAACTGCATCATTTGACGACGGTTTTCCATTGCATAATCCTGCGCCCAATGCACGGCTTCTACATAATCATCAAAATATTGCGCACCTTCATTGAAATACGCCAAATCACGATGCGGTAATTGAATTTGTAATCGTTCCATATCTTTTTTGGCTAAAGAAATGAAATGATTTCCAATCACATTTCCAATCCCTCGACTTCCCGAATGTAACATCACCCACACATCTTGATTTTCATCCAAACATAATTCAATAAAATGATTGCCACTTCCTAAACTTCCGATTTGACAAGTCCATGTTTTTTCATAATTTTTCATTTTTTTGAAAATATCGGGATGTTTGTCAATAATGGGTTTTAAACCACCGTACAAATGCTCTAAAATGGCTTTTTGTGCAACCGTTTCTTTGTGCTC
>DYRG01000085.1 GCA_020718845.1 Thiomargarita sp. | reverse complement strand
TAAATAATCGCTCATGATGATCGGCGTGCCGATTTCTTTAGCAAATTCAGCGCGTTCGAGCATTTCTTCATAAGTTGCGGCGGTGACGTTCATGTAGTGACCTTTGCGTTCACCTGTTTCGTTTTCGGCTTTGTCGATGGCTTCTTGGCAGAACGAAAACCGATCTCTCCAACGCATAAAGGGTTGAGAATTGACGTTTTCGTCGTCTTTGGTGAAATCTAAGCCACCGCGTAAGCATTCATACACTGCGCGCCCGTAATTTTTCGCGGACAAGCCCAATTTAGGTTTAATCGTGCAGCCCAACATCGGACGACCATATTTATCCATTTTGTCGCGTTCAACTTGAATGCCGTGAGGAGGACCTGGGCAAGTTGTCACGAACCATAATGGAAAACGCACGTCTTCTAAACGCAACGACCGCACCGCTTTGAAACCAAACACGTTTCCGACTAATGAAGTGAAAACGTTCACCACCGAACCTTCTTCAAATAAATCCATTGGATACGCGATGAAAGCATAAAACGCATCATCATTACCCGGCACGTCTTCGATAGCGTAAGCGCGTCCTTTGTAGTATTCGAGGTCGGTTAATAAGTCTGTCCACACAGTTGTCCACGTTGCGGTTGAGGATTCAGCAGCAACAGCGGCGGCGGCTTCTTCACGAGGCACACCCGTTTGCGGAATTACTTTGAAAACTGCAAGAATATCAGAGTCTTTGACTTGATAATCGGGTTGCCAATACATTGTGCGGTACTCTTTCACACCCGCATCATATTTTTTTGCGCTCATTCGTGTCTCCTTCATAGAAAATGTTTGATAGACCCTCAACGCCGTTGAGTTGTGCTAAGTATGACAAAACCAAATGATAAGTAAAATCATAGTTTTTTAGTTTTATTATAATTAAATGCTTATGATTTTTAACATCGTATCTCTTTGAAAAATATAACTTTTTTAGAAAATACCCGATCCAAAAACATCCTTATTACAATAAAAAATAATCTAAAATAAAATTATCAATAAAATCAATATGTTATACAAAAAGAATTTTTTAGAAATCTCGTCAAAGTGTCACATTGCTGTTATATTCTGAAGGGGAATTTTTTTAAAATAATGAGGAGGTTGTTATGCAAAATTTATTGGCTTATTTCTGGACGTTTTCTATTTTAGCTATCTTTATTGGACGATGGTTAGTTCATCGAATTGATGGAAGAAAGTATTTTACAACGCCATCCCCCACGCAATTAAATACCTACGAAATTGCAGCACTTCGACAAGAAAGGAAAGGCGTAATTCATACCGCGTTATTTAATTTGTGGAATGCGAAATTAATTGAGATTTCTCCTGAGAAAAGAAAATCCATCTCATTTTCCTTAAAAAATGCAAAGTTAATCAATGTTTCTGGTGAAGATCGAAATGCTGAAATTAAAATCACTTCTTCAAATAATCTTGCCCCTAAGAATACGGTTGAAGCAATTTTATATCGTTTCATTGCAGAACAACCGAGAAAACCTAAAGAATTTTACTATCAAGATTCTTTTCATCAACAAATGGATGCTGAGTTAGAAACTATTTATCAAAAATTAGAGAAACTCCATCTAAGACGCACCACAGAGCAACTTGAAAATATGAAAAAGATTCCTAAAATAGTTTTGTGGTTAATTTTAGGGATGGTTGGTGCTGTATTCTTGATCGCTCTCTTTAGTAGTATTCAAATTCTTTCAGATGAGGCTGCGCTTTTAATTTACTCTCTAATCCCTTTATTTATAATTCTGAAAATTACTTTTTCTAGTATGTCCTATCGCATGAGTGTACTGGGAAAACGTCATTTAAAAGAACTCAAGACATATTTTGAATGGGCAAAAACTGAAGAACGTAAAGATTTTGATCCCGCTTTAAGAGTCGCAATCTTTGGAATTTCTGGATTAATAGGATTTGAAATGTTTTCAGTATTTCAAGAAACTTTTATTTACGGAAGTGCTAGCTCCTATGATATTAGTGGTGGAGGATGTGGATGTGGCGGCGGTTGCAGTGGAGGAAGTGATGATAGCAGCGGAGGATGCGGCGGTTGTGGAGGCGGCGGTGGTGATTGAGGAAATCCCTAAGCATTTTTTATTGCAATGGCATATCACTGAACGTTGCAATTTGCGTTGTCAGCATTGTTATCAAGACAACTATAAAAACAACGAATTACCCTTTGAAATACTCGTGAGCATTTTTGAGCAATTTAAAGGGTTTATTTTGAAATTGGAAGAAGTTGCAAATCATAAAATAACTGCGCATATCAATATTACGGGCGGAGAACCTTTTATTAGAAAAGATTTTTTTGATTTATTAGAAATATTTTATGAGAACAAAAAGTGGTTAAGTTTTGGGATTTTAAGTAATGGAAGTTTTATTGATGAAAATTGCGCAAAACAATTAAAACAACTGCGTCCTAGTTTTGTGCAAATTAGTTTAGAAGGCATTGAAGAAACTCACGATCAAATTCGTGGAACTGGACATTTTCAAGAATGTATTTCTGCATTAAAACATCTGAAAAAACAACAAATTAAAACTTTGATTTCTTTTACGGCACATAAAAATAATTATCAACAATTTCAAGAAGTTGCGGAAATCGGTCGACAACTAAAAGTTAATCGAGTGTGGTCAGATCGATTAATTCCTTGCGGTTCGGGTTCAGATTTACAAACCCTCAATTCAGAGGAAACTTTACACTTTTTTCAAATGATGTCAGAAACTAAGCGCAAAATAGAAAAGAAATGGTTTAATCAAACCGAAGTTGCTTTACATCGGGCATTGCAATTTTTAGTCGGGGGAAATGTTTATCGATGCAGCGCGGGAAAGAGTTTGCTCACTATTCAACCTAATGGCGATGTTTATCCGTGTCGACGAATGCCAATTAAAGTAGGAAATGTTTTAGAAATGAATTTATTTGAGATTTATCAACAAAATATTTTATTGCAACAATTACGCGATAGAAATAAAATAAGCAGAGGTTGTGAGAAATGTTTTTATGAAAAGCATTGTCGAGGGGGTTTGAAATGCCTTTCTTACGCGCTGACAAATGATCCATTTCAAGCTGATCCGAGTTGTTGGTTAGCTAATCATCACTAACCGCATATTCTAATGCCTGTGTGGTAATTTTTCCTAACCATTCTAATTGCTCTTCAGAAATAATATACGGCGGCATGAAATAAATCACATTTCCTAACGGTCTTAATAATACACTATGTTTCAATGCTTTATTATAGACTTTCAAACCGCGCCGTTCTCTCCAATCAAAAGGGGTTTTTCTAATCTTATCTTTAATCATTTCAATTGCTAAAATCATACCCGTTTGACGGATTTCTGCAACATTTGGATGTTCTTTCAAATGCTCAACCACTTGAAACATTTTTTTAGACAAAATCTTATTATTTTTTAAAGTGTTTTCTTCTTCAAAGATTTCTAAAGTTGCAACCCCTGCTCGACAGGCTAAAGGATTTCCCGTGTAACTATGCGAATGTAAGAACGCCGTTAAATTATTGTAATCATCATAAAATGCTTGATAGATTTCTTCAGTGGTTAGAACTGCACACAACGGCAAATAACCGCCCGTCAAACCTTTTGATAAACAAAGAAAGTCTGGTGTAATATTCGCTTGCTCACACGCAAACATTGTCCCTGTTCTTCCAAATCCAACCGCAATTTCATCAGCAATCAAATGCACTTCAAATGTTTTACAAATTTCCGCTAGTTTGGTTAAATAAATTGGCGGATACATTCGCATAAAACCCGCGCATTGCACTAAAGGTTCTACAATTACCGCACAAATTTCTTCATGTTTTTTTTCTAAAATTTGTTTTAACTTTTCTAATTGAATTAACGCATATTCTTCACAGCTTTGACCTTCTTCACGATTAAAGCAATCAGGCGATGGCGCAGAAATCGTTTGCATTAATAAAGGTTGATAAGTTTCTTTATATAAACTGACATTACCCACCGCTAATGCACCTAAGGTTTCTCCATGATAACTATTTTCTAACGTAATAAAGGTTGTTTTTTTAGTTTTTCTCTGATTTTTCCAATAATGAAAACTCATTTTTAGAGCAACTTCAATTCCCGCCGATCCATT
>DYRG01000084.1 GCA_020718845.1 Thiomargarita sp. | reverse complement strand
CTTTTAGTCCAGCATTAACGGGAACGGTAGGAACTAACGCAACTTTAAGTGCAACTGCGACTTCTGGTTTAACGGCAATTACTTTTGCAAGTTCACCTGCAACGGTTTGCACAATCAGTGGAAATAGTGTTTCTTTTGTGAGTGCTGGGAATTGTATTGTGACGGCGAATCAAGTCGGTAATGATAAGTTCAATGCAGCAAAAGAAGTTTCTGCAACGATTGTGGTTTCTGCTACAGTTAAAAAAGATCAAACGATTTATTTTGATCTTAATTTTTATTCACCAAAAGGAACGGTTGGACAAACTGTAACTTTATCATCAAATGCAACATATACGACTTCTATTTTACCAGCGGTTTTAGGAAGTTCAACGCCAACAGTTTGTACGGTGAGTGGAAACGAGGTTTCTTTTGTGGGAGCTGGGAATTGTATTGTTACCGCCAATCAAGCGGGTAATGATAAGTACAATGCGGCGAAAGAAGTGAGTGCAACGATTGTGGTGAAAGCGAATCAAACGATTATTTTTAGTCCCGCTGCGCAAGTGAACGTTACGACTGTTTCTCGTTTAACTTTAACCGCCACCGCGAGTTCTAATTTAGCAGTGGTTTTCGCAAGCTCAACGCAACCATTTGTACGGTGAGTGGAAACGTGCTTTCTTTTGTTCGGGACGACGCAGGGTTTTACCAATTTGGAACTTGTACAATCACGGCAAATCAAGCGGGTAATGAGAAGTTTAATGCCGCTAAAGAAGTGAGCGCAAATATTGATGTTAATGCAACGGCTAAGCGAGATCAAACAGTTACTTTTTTAACTGACTTAACTGCTTTGGTGGGACAAACTGTTGCCTTGAGTGCAAAACTAAACACAGGTTTAACGCTAACCTTTACAAGTTATCCAGTTGAAGTGTGCGAAGTAACAGGTAACAACATTACTTACAAAGCGGAAGGAATGTGTACGGTTGTGGTGAAAAACGCGGGTGATAATTACAATAATCCTGTTGAGAAAAACTTTGAGATTAAAGTCATGTCGAAGGGCGTGTTTTCTTTACTCTTTGCCGATGACCAAACCAATCCTATTTATCAAGCGATAGAAGGAGAGAGCTTAAAAATCGGCTTAACATTCAAAGCAAACTCAATCGATGCAAACAAAAACGCGAAGTTTTATTTGAAAATAGCGGCTGGAAGTACGGCATTGATGCTTACCCCAAATGGTTTAGTGCCCGCCACTGATCCATTGCAAATGCTAACCTCATTGGCTTTACCCGCAGATCAAACCACGTTGCTGTTATATTCAGGTCCTTTACCCGCAGGAAAATACCGCGTTTATACCGCTTATCAAACTGACGATGGTAAAAAAGAAGAAGCTATCAGCATCTTCACCGTGAAAGCAAAACAAACCGTTACTTTTACCAATTTGCCCACCAGTGTAAAAGCGGGCGACAAAGTTGATTTGACTTTAACGGGTGGAGCTTCCAATAATCCCATTGAATTAACCAGTGCAACTGTTGATATTTGTTCGGTGCAAAACAAAACCGTGACCTTTGTTGCAGAGGGAAATTGCATTCTTGAAGCCACTCAAGCGGGCAATGAAGCCGTTACGAATGCTTCTGCAAGGGGCGTGATTAGCGTTAAATCCTCTGGCGTTTTCTCGCTTTCTGTGACGGATTGGCTTAAAGCCATCACTCAAGCAACCGACGCAGATAATTTGAAGATTAATTTAACCTTCAAAGCCCCAGCGGATGACGTTGGAAAAACCGCTACTTTCTATCTCACAGCAAGCACTGCTACCACTAAGCTCATGTTTGCTAACGGAAATTGGGTAGCCGCAACCAATCCTTTACAAACCGCCGCGTCAAGTGTTTTACCCAAGGATGCGATAACTTTATATTTATTTGCAGGTACTTTGGGAGCAGGTAAATATACTATTTCTGCAAAATACCAAATCGGAGATAGAGTCGTCGAAGCAACCAGCGTGCTTAACATCATTACCAAAGCGTACGCTGGTGCTTATGCAACGGGTAAAATGATGAGTAACTCAGATGTTTATGCAACTGCTTATGCAACCGCTATAGCTGCTGGAAAATCATATACTTACGCAAGCACTTATGCAAAGGCGAAAGAAAATGGCGCATTTGATGGGGACGCACACCGTTTAGCAGTAATCGCTGATGCTGCGTCGGAGGCAACTTCGTCGGGGACAACTTCGTCGGGGCTGACTGGGTCGCAGGAGGCAGAGCGATTAATCCAAAATGCCGTAATTTATGAGTTCGTTGTTCTGAAGAAGATGAAGGGTTCTATTCCCTTGATTAAATAAACCCCCAACCCCGTAGGGTGCAATTGCACCGTTTTTTTCTAGCTCCCCCTTTCACAAAGGGGGATTAAGGAAAATCCCTTATCTTTCAATCACTTAAATCAACTTCCTTTCGGAAGTGGATTTTCAAACCCTCAGACGCGGAGCAATCCGCCTCTGATTTTTCTAACTGAACTAAAATTAAAAAAGGTCATACGCATTTGAGAAATTCAAATAACTATGACCTTCTTTTATTCTGTAGTATTTGACTTATAAGAAATTTTACAGTAAATTTAATTAACTTAAACGATTTAGCTAAAGTGTACAATAATGTTAAAACTTGATATAAATCATGTCACTAGAGATTTTGTTGGCGACTTACAAGCTAAACAATATAAGCAAATCGTTGGGGCTATCTTAGATTTAGCGGTTAATCCTACCCCGCACGATTCTGCAAAACTCAAAGGGTATGATGATCTCTATCGAAAGGATGTTGGTGAATTTAGAATTATCTATCATTTTGATTCTGAAACATTATTTATTATTTTGGTCGGCAATCGCAACGATAGCGATGTCTATAAAAAACTAAAGCGTCAAAGAGGTTAAATTATGTTGATTTCAGCTACCGAATTTAAAAATCATTTTGGGCAATATCTTGATTTTTCTAAAAAAGAACCTGTTATTGTTGAAAAAAATGGCAGAAAAGTCGGCGTTTTTTTATCCGTCGACGAATATGACAGACTTTGTGAGTTAGATGACGCTTATTGGGGTGCTAAAGCATTGGATGCTAAAGCAAATAGTCCCTCTTTAGGTGAAAATAGCTTGCAAGTTCTCTTAGATATAGCACAACAAAAAGGTATTAAAATCAATCTTAATCGCTAGATAAAACTATTGTTTTTAGTCCGTAGGGTGCAATGCAATTGCACCGTTTTTTTCTAGCTCCCCCTTTCACAAAGGGGGATTAAGGAAAATTCCTTATCTTTCAATCACTTAAATCAACTTCCTTTCGGAAGTGGATTTTCAAACTCTCAGACGCGGAGCAATCCGCCTCTGACCCAACAAATTTTAAAAAATGTACATGGAGAAATTGAAATGAATATTGCTGAAACTATTTATCAACACGTTAAAATAATGCCAATAGATAAAGCATTAGAAGTATTGCAATTTATTGCTGTGATTGAAACCAACGAAACAAAAAATAATACATTGGAAACTAAACAACCCGATAATGAAATGCTTGAATTTATGCAAAATTTACCTGTGCTTAAAAAACGCAGTGATCAAGAAATTAATCAAGCCTTTCAATCCATGAGAGATGAATGGGTATGAAATTGTTTTTAGATGCGTGCACTATTATTTATTTGATTGAATCTCAAGAAATATTGGGGCAAAAAACCCGATTATTTGTTGAACAATATTTACAAAATAATAACCACTTAGCTATTTCAAGACTATCACTTTTAGAATGTCGAATTTTACCTTTAAAAACAAAGGATTTTAATTTATTAGAATGCTATAATAAATTTTTCAGATTACCAAGTCTACAAATAGTAGAATTGACTCCCGATGTTATTAATTTGGCAACTGATTTAAGAGTAGCTTATTCAAATGCACTGAGAACACCAGATGCTTTGCAATTAGCCTGTGCATTAAGTGCAAATGCAAGCACATTTTTAACGGGCGATAAAAAACTTTCTGTCATTCAAGAGATTAAAATTGCTTTAATCAGTTAATTCAATAACGCCTAGAAACTAAGAAAAAAATAGAGGATTTTCAAACCCTCAGACGCGGAGCAATCCGCCTCTGATTTTATTTTGATCAATTCAAATGAATACAATTTTTGGTAGTGATCAAAAACAAGAGATGATTTTGCATTTTTTATGTTTATTTTCAGTAA
>DYRG01000083.1 GCA_020718845.1 Thiomargarita sp. | reverse complement strand
CCTCCTCTTTTCCTTTATCTCCTCTATTATATCATTATAATATGCACCACTACCGGATTTTTTAAGCCAATTGCCAATGGTGAGAAATCACTTGTATTACGAGTTAAAATCGGATAATCAGCGATCTTTGCATTGGCAGCAATTAACAAATCTGGCATTTTTTTCTTAATTCCTTGTTTTCGCCATGTAATGATTTGTTCCCAATGGTTATTATTAATCGGGAGCATTTCTAAAGACGCAAAATATCTTCTAATATTTTGTTCTTTTTCTCCATTAATTTGCTCCCAACCCAACACTTCTGCAAAAACGACTGGCGTTAAAACGGGAATGATTATTTGATTAGCAATCTCATTTTTTAATGCAAGTAGTTCTTGTCGCCCTTCAAACAAATAAATCCACACATTTGTATCGACAATGTAGCGCATTATTCTTCCCTCATTTTGTTTTGATACGCTACACCGTCTTCTTTAGATTTAATACAACCAAAGATCAAATCAATGGTTGGCTTTTTTTTTAAGCGATGTTTCGTATAATTATGTATCCCGCTTTCTTTAGCATCGATAGGCGTTTTTCTTGAACCAATAGATTCAAAACTATCGGGATAGAGTTCTTTACCAATAATTGAAATCGCTAATCCAATATCTTGCTTAATTGCGTCGGTTGTTTTATTGAATTGCTGGGCTAATGTTTCAATGCCTTGAAGTCCACCGAGTTGTTTAAAAACTTCCAATGTCACGTCTTCTCCGTCAGGATTTTGATCGAAATATGCGTGAATGTAGTTTTTCAATTTATTCATGATATTCAAAGGGATATATCCTATCCGATTTGAAGTTTTAGGAATTTTGTGAGTATTTATGGTTTATCTCCTATCAGTACTTGTCAAAAGTAATAAGTACCTCTTATTTTATATAAGATAATTTTGGTGTCAAGTATATTTTTTAATTATATGATTTTAAAGAATTTTATTTTTTAATGTAAAATTATGATATTATCCAAAGATAATTTTTAATAATTTACAAGGTTTTTATGTTTTTATTATCAGATTTTTTTATCATTTTAGGTTTTATAATTGGATTTTTACTCTTACTTAAAATATCGGCACTTCAATAGGCTTTATTATTACAATCTCTTTATTTTTTCTTTATTTTTTTGATAGAACGCTCAGAATCTGAAGAAACTACGGAAGTTTTAGAGCCGAATGATTGGATTAAATTTGGAATATTGGGTATTTCTTTTCCTCCTTTACCAATTATTTATACTTTGCTTTCATTATTATATCCAACTATATGGATTTTTATTTTACTGGTAATTAGCATGGGGTATTGGTTATTTCTTGGGATTAAAGAAAAAGAAAGAAGGTCGGTAATTATATTTATAATTGGCTCTGTTGTTTTATTGATTAATTTAAAATTAGCGGTAATTAACGATAAATTAGTTTTCATTAATTTGTTAAATTCTAATACTATACAACAGATTACTAATATTTGGGAGAGTATATGGTTTTTACCTGTAAAGATATTAATTTATTTAGTTTTTGTAGTTGGTATCTTGTTTGTATTGCGTTGGATATTAGAGCAATATTTTCCTCATCTTAATACGAACACAATCTTAGAAAAAATTGCAGTTCTGGTAATCTCAACAGGTTTAGTCTATTTCTTGTTTGGTGATCCAACTGTTGTGAGTATTTCAGGCTTATTAGCTTTTGTTGGTACTTATTTTTTCAATCAAGAAACTTAAATAAAGGAAAACAGCAATGCAGACTTATGACGCAAATATTGCGCACAATTTATATTTGCTTTATGAAACGTTATCCGTTGATATTCAAAGACAATTCTTGCAAGAACTATTTCAAAAGCAAGCGGATAAACTTGATCTATTTGAGTTTAAAGAACTTAAACAAAAAAGTGCTAAAACAACTTGGCAAGATTTTTTTGAAAATCCTCAATTTCCCACTGAGGATTTTATGAATGAACGAGTTGATTTGCCATTACAAGAGAGAGAACTTTTTTAATGTGTTTATATATGTTAGATACAGATATTTGTAGCTATATTATCAAAAAACGTCCTTTCTCAGTTTTCAAACGGTTTGAAGAATTTGAGAAAGATCAGCTTTGCATTTCTATTATTACTTATGCAGAATTACATTATGGTGTAACTCGCTCTAGTTCTCAAAAAGTTAATTTGCCAATTGTTGAAAATTTTGTCCATCGTTTAATTATTTTGCCTTGGGATAAAAATGCAGCAATGCAATATGGACAACTTAGAGCAACTTTAGAACATAAAGGAACACCAATTGGTTGCATGGACATGATGATTGCTGCTCACGCATTAGCGAGAAAATGTACACTTATTACAAATAATTTAAAACATTTTCAATGGGTTTCTCAATTAAACATAGAAAGTTGGGTTTAATCATAAAATGAACTATAATTTTTCGGGCGGATTAGTTTTAGAGAAAAAGGGTGGTTTGACGCAGGAGAAAATTGTTTCTGCGGGGATTCCGCCTTTTTTAGTTGTTCCTTTGTTGCAACACATTGGAATTGCGACGATGCCAATTGTGAAAGTCGGCGATCATGTTTTGAAAGGTCAAATGATTGCTGAATGCGGATCGGAGAAATGTTCTGTGCCGATGAGCGCGCCGATTCACGCACCGAGTTCGGGGACGGTCGTGGCGATTGAAAAACGCCCAGTCCCACATCCGTCGGGATTGGAAGATGTGTGTATTTTGATCGAAACCGACGGCAAAGATGAGTGGATCGTCGCCGACATCATCGATGATTGCACGCATTTATTACCAGACGTGTTGCGCCATAAAATCGCTCAAGCGGGGATTGTTGGATTGGGCGGCGCGGGATTTCCGTCGCATTTGAAATTGCAAGTCGGTGATATTCATACACTTATTTTGAACGGCGCGGAATGCGAACCGTTGATTAGTTGCGACGATCATTTGATGCGTGAACGCCCGATTGAAGTGATTATTGGGGCGCGAATTTTGGCGTACGCGCTCGGCGGCGTGAAACGGTGCATTATTGCGATTGAAGACAATAAACCTCATGCTTATCAAGCACTTAAAGCCGTTGCTGACAGTGGTTTGGATCATTTACACATTGCGGCGGAAAAGTTTGAAATCGTTCAAGTTCCAACCCGTTATCCAGCGGGCGGTGAACAACAACTTATAAAAGTCCTTTTAAATCAAGAGCTTCCAAAGAAAATGTTGCCACGTCAATTGGGAATTGTCGTACATAATGTGGGGACGGCGGCAGCGGTGTTTCGAGCGGTGAAATTGGGGCAGCCGCTTATTTCAAGAATCGTGACGGTGACGGGCAACGCGGTGGAAACTCGCCAAAATTTAGAAACTTTGCTCGGCACGCCAATGGATTATTTGTTAAAAAAATCCAATCTAAACAAAGATTTAATGCAATTAATTTTAGGCGGTCCAATGATGGGTTTTAATGTGTCGTCGACGGAATTGCCGATTGTGAAAACGACGAACTGTTTGATTGCCTTATCGCAACCCATTGAAAAATCTCAAAATTTACCGTGCATTCGATGTGGAAGTTGCGAACAAGTGTGTCCCGCGAATTTATTGCCTCAACAATTATACTGGTATGCGCGGGCGAAAGATTTTGAAAAAATTCAAGATTATCATCTATTTGAGTGCATTGAATGCGGGTGCTGCGCGTATGTGTGTCCGAGCCAATTGCCGCTGGTGCAATTTTATCGTTACGCAAAATCGGAAATTCGCGGGCAAGTTCAAGAAAAACTCAAAGCCCAACAAGCGAAGCAACGCTTTGAATTTAGAGAATTTCGTCTGGATCGAGAAAAAGCCGAACGCGCCGCCCGTCATCAGCAAGCGGGTGATAAGAAAGCCTTTCTCGCCGCTGCCGTCGCCCGCAAACAAGCCGCTGCCCAAAAATCTGAAGATGCTTAACTTTTTATATCAGTCCAAAAAGAAACTAATTCGAAGTATTTTTTGTTTTATTGTTTTATGCGCACCATAAATGCTCATAAAACATTTATTTCGAAAATAAAGACATAGCGTAATCTATTGAATTAGAAAGATAATTATTTATAGGCATTTGGATTGCTTATTATCAATTCTATAGCGCATTATTTTGCGGTAAAATGTTTTTTTATCGGTAGTGGTGCATATTATAATGATATAATAGAGGAGATAAAGGAAAAGAGGA
>DYRG01000050.1:11936-17881 GCA_020718845.1 Thiomargarita sp. | reverse complement strand
GTGGTTTTTAATTCAGCAATAGTTTTACAACTGTGCAAAACAGTGGTGCGATCTCGATCAAACGCCTGAGCAATTGCTGGCATACTATGCCGCGTAAGTTCTTTACAAAGAAACATTGCAAGTTGGCGAGGACGCACTAAATAACGATGCCGACGTTTGGAAAGCATTTCTTCGAGAGAAATTTTGTAATAAAAAGCCACCGTTTGTAAAATATTTTCAAGGGTAACAACTCGCGGCGTAGTAACAATTAAATCTTTTAAAACATCGTGACAAAATTCTAAAGAAATCGGGCGACGCATAAATTGTGTTCCCGCAATTAAACGATGTAATGCACCTTCTAATTCACGAATACTAGAAACAACGTGTTCTGCAATATACAAAGCAGCCTCATCGGGTAAAGTTAATTTTGCTCGATGTGCTTTAGTTTGAAGGATTTCAACGCGGGTTTCTAATTCGGGTGGTTCGATATTCACCGTTAAACCACTGCTCAAACGAGATTTCAAACGATCTTCTAATCCCATAATGCTTTGTGGCGTGCGATCACAAGTTAAAATAAGTTGTTGCCGTCCATCCATTAAAGTATTGAAAGTATGGTAAAATTCCTCTTGTGAGCGTGTTTTATTTGCTAAAAATTGAATGTCATCAATTAATAAAATATCGACCGACCGATAATAATTTTTGAAATCATCAAGATTTTTATTTTGTAATGCTTTGATCATATCTGCAACAAAACGTTCGGCGTGCAAATATAAAACCCGCGAATTAGGTTTGTGAGATAACAACGCATTACCCGCTGCGTGCATTAAATGGGTTTTGCCTAAACCTACACCGCCATAAATAAATAAAGGATTAAAACCGCCTTTCTCAGCGGAATGCAACGCGGCAGAATGTGCCATTTGATTTGAATTGCCAGCAACAAAATTATTAAAGGTAAAATCTGGATTTAAGGGACTTTCATTAACAATAATGGTATTTGAAGGACGAACATAAGTATTTTTTGAGGAAACGGGTTTCTCAAATGTTTTTTGAATGGGTTGAGTTGTTTTAATTTTGCGCGTTCCCACTTGTAAAACAATTTTGGGTTTCTCGCCTTGATTAAAATGGGTTAATAATTCGATAATGCGTTGGAAGAAATGTTGTTTTAACCATTCGACGACGAAACGATTGGGCGCAAGCAAACACAAGGTTTGATCCGTTTCTTCGGCGTGAAGCGGACGAATCCAAGTATTAAAATCCTGCGCGGACAATTCCTGCTCCAAACGTTGCAGGCAATGCCGCCAGCGAGTGAGCAAAGAATTTTCCAAAGTCATTATATTCAATGGGTTAGGACAAGACATTTAGATAATATCAACAGGATGGGGTCGACTAGTGTATAACAACTGGCGACGTTTGATCTAGCCTATTTCAATTTATAAAAGAATATCAAGCAATTATGGTTTTATTTCAAACGTTGAATCAGGATTTTTAAATAACCAAATGAATCAATTAAAATTATTTTTATCTTATTGATTTATATATAAATTTATAACAACTTGTTTTTAATGAATTAAAATAAAATGAAATATAAATGTGATTTAATTAAAATAATGTAGAATAGTAAGAAATATCCTTTTGTTATTTCAACAAAACCTATTTCTAATTAATTTATTCTTGCTCAATTTACGCAAGTTAACTATAATGTAACGTTTTTATTTTTAGCGCAATTTTTTAGGAAGTCATCATGAAAAGAACTTTTCAACCCAGCAAATTGGTACGTGCCCGCCGTCACGGTTTTCGCGCTCGCATGAGTACAAAAGGCGGACGGTTGGTGCTCAAAGCCCGCCGTGCCAAAGGTCGCGCCCGTCTGTCTGCTTAATTGGTTAATGGCGGTCGGCGTTGACTCATCACCCATTTCGTCGTTCGCAGCGTTTGCTCAAAGCGCATGAATTTGCGAACGTTTTTGATCATCAACCCTCTAAATCGACCGACCGTTTTTGGACGGTGTTGGCGTTGCCAAATGAGATGGGGCACGCTCGATTGGGGCTGGTGATTACCAAAAAACGCGCACGCAGCTCCGTCATGCGCAATCGCCTCAAAAGACTCGTGCGCGAAAGTTTTCGCTTAAATTGTCATATTTTTCAAGGCGTTGACTTTTTAATCATGGTGCGAAGCGACGCGATTCTTGCCGATAATCAAACTTTACGCCAGTCACTTGAACGTCGCTGGCAACATCTTCTTAAACGTTTCTCTACAAATTAAAAACCTATGGATAATCTTAGACTTATTCTGGTTGTTTCACTGATTTTTATCTCGTTGATGCTTTACCAATCTTGGCAGGCAGATTACGGTGTGAAACCCAAACCAACAACTGTTTCCTCAACGGTTTCTCCTGCGCAAACGTCAGGTCAGAAATCCCCCGATAATGCGGAACTTCCTACCGCTCAGAATACCACTGAATTACCAACTTCTTTAAATGAATCAAGCAGTTCGCGTCCTTTAAAAACTGCGGGTCGAATCACGATTAAAACCGACGTATTAAACGTTGAATTAGATTTGCAAGGCGGCGACGTGCGTCATGTGAATTTGCTCAAATATAAAGTTTCTCCCGACAAACCCAATGATTTCGTCCAAATTATGGCAGATCAAATGCCCAATTTATTTGTCATGCAATCGGGTTTATTAGGCAAAAATGCGCCCAATCATCAAAGCGTATTTCGTGCAGATCAAAACAATTATGCTTTAGCAGATGGATCAGATACTTTAGAAATCCCTTTGTATTGGCAAAATGAAGGTGTAAAAGTGACTAAAATTTATCGTTTCAAACGCGGTAGTTATTTAGTCGATGTGGATTACAAATTAGAGAACCAAAGCGGTCAATTATGGTCTGGACGTTTATATAGTCAATTACAACGTTCTAAACTCGCAGAAAACGAAGATTCTAAACTTTTACAAACCTATTTAGGCGCGGCATTAGGCAGTCCACAAACCAGTTATCAAAAGGTAACATTTGAGGATATTCAAAAGGTCGGTGCAAATGGTTATTTAACTTCTGATGGCAAAATTCTTCCAGAATTACAAACCCCTTGGAACAAAGGCTGGATTGCAATGTTGCAACACTATTATGTAACCGCACTTGTTCCAACTTCAGAACAGGCTTTTAATTACTACACCAAAGCCTTAGATGGTCAACGTTTAGTCATTGGTTTGAATGGCGCAGATACCAGTGTAGAAAATGGTCAGCAACAACTTCTTAATTTCAAATTTTACGTCGGTCCTAAAATCCAAAATGATTTAGCGAATATTGCACATGGTCTTGATTTAACTGTAGATTATGGTTGGTTTTGGTTTATTGCACAACCACTTTTTTGGTTACTTAAATTCATTCATAGTATTTTAGGAAATTGGGGCTGGGCAATTATCTTTTTAACCATTATAGTGAAAGGCGCGTTCTATCATTTGTCAGCAGCAAGCTACAAATCAATGGCAGAAATGAAACGTTTGCAACCGCGTTTGCAGGCTTTGAAAGAACGTTATGGTGACGATAAAACCGCCTTAAACCAAGCCATGATGGATATGTACAAAAAGGAAAAAATTAACCCTTTGGGCGGGTGTTTGCCGATTTTAATTCAATTACCTGTGTTCATTGCATTGTATTGGGTTTTGATTGAAAGCGTAGAAATGCGCCATGCTCCCTTTATGCTTTGGTTAAATAACCTTTCTGCGGCTGATCCGTATTTTGTACTTCCTCTGTTAATGGGTGCAACGATGCTCATTCAACACAAACTCAATCCTTCAACGGGTGATCCAATCCAAGAGAAAGTAATGTTAATGTTACCAATTATGTTCACTTTCTTCTTTGCGTTCTTCCCAGCTGGATTAGTTTTATATTGGACGGTGAGTAATATTCTTTCTATTGCTCAACAATGGTACATTACTAAGAAACTTGGCGTGATTTAAAATGCACTTTGAAACCGACACCATTGCCGCAATTGCAACCCCCGCCGGACGAGGTGGGATTGGCGTGGTGCGGGTTTCTGGTGCTTTAGTTGAAACCATTGCATTACAAATCCTCAAAAAATTCCCCAAACCCCGTCAAGTTTTTTTTAGTCGTTTCTATGCGGCTGATGATTCAGTTTTGGATGAAGGCATTGCACTTTATTTTCCTGCGCCCAACTCTTTTACGGGAGAAAATGTTCTTGAATTACAAGGACATGGTGGCGTTGTTATCATGGATTTATTATTGCGGCGAGTGCTTGAATGTGGCGCAAGATTAGCACGCGCCGGAGAATTTTCAGAAAGGGCGTTTCTCAATAATAAAATCGATTTAGTTCAAGCCGAAGCGATTGCAGATTTAATTGATAGCGCATCTGCTCAAGCCGCAAAATGTGCGTTGAGATCATTGCAAGGCGACTTTTCAAAACATATTCATAATTTAGTAGAAAAATTAACCTATTTAAGAGTTTTTGTAGAAGCTGGAATTGATTTCTCAGATGAAGAAATTGATGTTTTAGCTGACGGAGAAATCAAACGCCAAACTTTAGAGCTAGTTTCTCAAATTAATCATTTGTTAGATCAAGCAAAACAAGGCTATTTATTGCGAGAAGGATTGCATTTGGTAATTATTGGACGACCTAATGTGGGGAAATCGAGTTTATTAAACAATTTAGCGCAACGCGACACGGCAATTGTGACGGATATTCCAGGTACAACTCGGGATTTGATTCGTGAGAGTATTCATTTAGATGGTTTGCCATTACATATTACGGATACAGCGGGTTTGCGAGATACTGATGATCCAGTAGAACAAGAAGGCATTCGACGCGCTCGACAAGCCTTGCAAACTGCGGATGTTGTATTATTGATGTGCGAAGATCGTGATTTGCAACTTCCTGAAATTCCTGATAATTTACCGCCGCAATGTCATGTTTTAATTATAAGAAATAAATGCGATTTAAGTGAGCATTCAGCGGGTTTTATCAATGACAAAGAATTACGTTTGTCGGTAAAACAAAATCAAGGCTTACATGAATTAAAAGAATGGTTAAAAAAATGCGTGGGATTTCATCAAAATGAAGGCGTTTTTATGGCACGTCGTCGACATTTAGATGCTTTAGAAAAAACGCATATTCATCTCGAACAAACCTTAAAACAAATTGATCTAAAAAACAGTGAATTAATTGCTGAAGAACTCTATCAAGCTCAACGTTTAATTGGTGAAATCACTGGACAAATCTCCGCCGATGAATTGTTAGGAAAAATTTTCTCCACTTTTTGCATTGGAAAATAGCTCATGACCAGATAACTAATCATGAGCTAACTGGTTAATTTACAACGTGTAAAACAAGAGGATTTTGACAATTACAAATCACCGTCCCATCCATTAAACGATAGCCAGCAAAGATAAGAAAAGAACTTCCCCCCAAGCCTGTTAATTGTCCCTGATAAATTGGCATAGTTGTATGATATACAACTTCGCTCCCAGTATAACCTAATGCTACTTGTTGCAAATCAAACGGTAACTCTGTTGTTGTTCCTTTCCAGTTGTTAAAAGACCAATTTTCCCAATTTTGCTTGCTTCTTGTAAGCCATTCTTCTTGTTTTAAACCGTTTAACTGGTGGCGAAGAACAAATAACAATGTATCTGCTTTCTGACCAATGTGCTTTATTTCTGGACGTATTAAAATACTTAAATCAACAGTGTCGTTTTCAGAAACTGTATTTTCACTAAAGAATTGACCATTTTTGATAATTACGTTATCGAAGCAAGTTTGACTAATTACTCCGCTTAAAGAAATACCCCAATCCTTTTCTCCACATAGCTGTATTCGATCTATTGAGATTTTAGGTGGTGTTTGTACGGGTGTTTGTACGGGTGTTTGTACGGGTGTTTGTACGGGTGTTTGTACGGGTATTTGTACGGGTATTTGTACGGGTATTTGTACGGGTATTTGTACGGGTATTTGTAC
>DYRG01000050.1:0-11836 GCA_020718845.1 Thiomargarita sp. | reverse complement strand
TGTACCGGTGTTTGTACCGGTGTTTGTACCGGTGTTTGTACCGGTGTTTGTACCGGTGTTTGTACCGGTGTTTGTACCGGTGTTTGTACCGGTGTTTGTACCGGTGTTTGTACCGGTGTTTGTACCGGTGTTTGTACCGATTCTTCAAAAGGATTTTCGTTACTGAATGGAGTTTCTACTGGGGGGGGAACTTGCGTAGTAGTAGCGGGCAATGAAATTGAAATACCTTGCAGGGATTGTTTGTCGAAGGTTTCTTTGACGGTTTTTTCCCACTCGGGGGTGCTTAGGTGAATGTTTTGATATGCTTTCAAGAATAAATCAATATAAGCCTGTTGCCAAGCGTCTGAATCCTGAGCAACGGTAGGAAAAGAAATGCAAATTCCACCCAAATCACAATAAGAATTTTTAGCGGTGAGTTCTTCTTCGGGTTCTTGAGAAAAAACGGAAGATGCCATGAACAAACTAAGAGAAACAGCTAACGTTTTTTGGAGGAAGGGAATGTTCATAATAAAAATCTCCTTATAAATGAAAAAAAGGTACGTTCTTTGTGAGCAACGTACCTTTAGCAAAAATCAAGTTAGGTTATTTGGTAGATAAACCATTCCACACTTGTTTAACAGAGCATTGCTCAGAAATAGATAGCATAAACTTCACACCTTTCTTAGACATGTATTCTTCTACACGGTCTTTAAGGGCTTGTTTATCGGTTTTTTCATAGTAAGGCGCATCGGTTGCCATAAAGACAAAACCACCGTCTTTGATATGATTAAGCGCGAGCGTTAAGGCTTCTGCACCCGCTTCTGGGCACGCTCCACCGCCGCCGATTGTCAGGCTTTCTATCGCTTTCTTTAACGCCTTCAAATCGGTATAAACATTCACCAACCGAACGTCATCTTTGAATACAACTAATGCAACTGACAAAGGAGGAAGATTTGGATCACTTTCTGCCTGTTTGATGAGAGCAGTAATAGCAGCAACGTTCGCTTTGTGTTCCTCTCTCATGCTCTCAGTAGTATCAAAGATCAAAATAGCATCCACTTTAGCATCTGCGGGTAAGAAAACAGGCGTGCTTTCGGTTTCGCTATGTTTAGCTTGCCCATTTGCAGTGAGTTCACCTTCGGCAACCAAGGCTAACAAAGAAGGCTCAGTGAGCTTGATATTTGCTTCAAACATTCTACGGTTAATGCTAACTGCGCTTTCAATGCTCAAATCACCCACCGTACATTTCACTTCAGGATAGTTGCTGATATCGCAAACAACGCTGCTATCAGCGGGTTTGAAATCAACCAACCGTGTTCCTAAGGGGAAACGTAATGTTAAAACAATATTGCTAGCGGTTTTATTAGGAGCATGAGGACCTAATTCAATAATACCCTTGTAGTTAAGCGTCGACATCATCGCAATGGGGTTAGGTGAACCTATCAACTTCACAGAAAAATAGGGAGAAACACCATTTGCAGAATTTGAACGTTTATCCACTGGATATTCATTAGAAGTGAGGGTTGCAGTATTTCTAATGTCACCACCGCGTAAGGCTTTCACTTTGAGTTTCACCCGTGCGGTTTCACCTGCTTTCAAATCAGGTAAGTTACAACTTAACGCTTTTGTATCACAAACACCGCCGTCTAAGGTTTCGAAACTAATAACTTCAAAATTATTAGTCTTTTGGAAACCATTACCACTTAAGATATTTTGTAATACAACGTTAGTTGCAGTTTGTTGCCCACCATTCATTACGGTAACAATATAACTAAGGTCGCCACCTTGAGGAATGGACTGCCAACGGTCAGCTTTTACACTCACTTTAAGTGCACTCAACGGAGAGCAACTTACGTTTTGTTGATACTGTTCATTACCCACTTCAAAATAAGGATTTGAACAGAGGAAATTATCTAATTTCGCCAACATATCGTATTTGCCTTCAGGCAAACCACCAATTGACCAATTACCATTTACGTCGGTTGTGGTTGTTTTTCCATTGATGGTAACGCTCACGCCAACCAAAGCCTTACCAGATTTATCTTTCAATACACCTTTTGCTGTGTATTTTCCAATAATTGCCTCAAGCGTTAGAGAAACATCTTTTCCATCTATGACAAGGTCTTTAGAAGAAATCATATAACCTTCTTTAGATGCAGAAAGCGTGTAATTACCGTTTTCTAAACCACCAATTGACCATTTTCCAGCATCATCTGTCACAGAAGTTTGTTTTCCAGCAGTTATGGTAACACCACTAACAGGATTTCCACTTGCATCTTTTACTGTCCCAGTAATGCTGTATTTGCCAACAGGTTGAATACCAATAAGGTCTCCATTTTCATCGCCCTTACTTGTATCACCACCTTTGCTCAGATCATCAGTAATTAAACTTGTATCTACAGTCCCATTGTCTGTTACAACTAATTCTTTAATTTCAGTTGCAGCATGAACCTGCATTTCAAAGGTTTTACTAACGGTTGGATCGCCTTGAGAAGTGATTGTAATGACAACGGTATTTTGACCTTCAGTGGAAGGTAAAGAAACATTAAAATCTAAACTACCTACTTGCTGAGATTCAACAGTTAGTTTGGAAGGTAATGTACCTAAATCCCATCCTTTACTGTTAGAAATGTTGATAGTATAAATGTCTGTTTCTGGTCCAGTATTAGTTACAAATACTTTAGCAGCTAGAGTTTCATTAACCTTTCCTACAATAACTTCTGAACCACTAATTCCCATGTCGTAAAGAACTTTTGCGGGCGCAACTGTAATTTTGCCTGCTTTCACGACATCTTCAATAGTAACTCCCTCGTCTAACATAATGTTATCAGAGAAAATCTTAAGTTCACCTGTTACATTAAGCACTTTGGCATTGCTACCGCGTAAGTCAATTATTCCACCTTCGCCAACAGCTAATGTTAAGGTTTCAGCAGAAATTGCTCCTTCTGACATATCGCTCAAATCAATCACAAAGTCTTTTCCACCAAAGATAACAACATCGCTACCTTCTATCTTAGTGTCTTTCCCTGATAAAGAAATCACGCTAGGATCAATGCGAACAGTTCCCTTTCCATTTTTACCAGAGCAAACTGTACCGCCATTTAGTAAAGTGTAAGGAACGCCATTAACATAAGCCCAACCTGCACCACCTGCCCAAGTGCCACCATCTCCACCGTCACCAGAGCAGATAATCCCACCATTTCTTAGGTAACCGCCGTATGCAATAGCATAGGCATATCCACCCCAACCTCCCGCGTATGAACCATTGCCACCTTTACCGCCAAGAATTGCACCGTAGCTAGGTGTGCCATAAGTTCCATAATTAGTGATCGTTCTAGCGTATACATATACTCCTCCACCAGAACCACCATAGTTATAGCCATACCATGAGTAATTTCCAGCATCTCCACCTTTGATAACAGCATTGGGATAGTTTTTAAGCTCGCCATCTGTCGTTAAATACAGATAACCACCTGCTGCAAAAAGCGCATTAATGCTATTAATCCCGCGAATTTGTCCATAGTTGTCAATGAAGGATGTTCCATGCAACCAAGAGAAACTGAAATAGTAACTGTAACCATAATAACTCCACCAAGACGTTCCACTCCATAATGTCCCGTGATTACAAACACCTTTAACTGCTACTCTATTTGAAGCATAATAGGAGGGTAAAGTAATGTTATGGTCTTTCTTGATAAGCACAACATCGTTCGTATTTGGAACACGACCTTCAACCCAAGAACTTGAACTACTCCAACTACCTGTAGCCTTAGAAGTTATGGTTGGTTTTTCTGAACAAGCCTCAGTAGGAGGAATAACACCTTTTCCTATCAAAGATATGATACTTGTTCCTGCATTTGAAGAAACTACCTTAATTTCAGCAGATTTAGAACCTTCTGTTCCTGGTTTGAACTGTATTTCAACAGTGCAAGATTGAGAAGGTATAAGTGTCTTATACATACAACCGTTGTTCACGATGGTGAAATCAGCTGCATTTGTACCACTTGTTGTAACACCAGCAACGTACAATACTGCAGTTCCTGTATTTGTCACCGTAATAATTTTAGATGCAGAAGATTTACCTACTTCAACGTCTCCAAAATCAATAGACAATGGAGAAACTCCCAGAACAGGAACACCTTTCTTACCTTCGCCTTGTAAAGGAACACTTAAGGTTGCAGTATCTGGATCATTAGAAGCAATAGACAAATTACCTGTCTTTGCACCTTCTGCTTGAGGCTTAAATGCAACAGATACAGAACAAGTCGCTTTAGGAGCAACTGCTTTATTAGAACAACTATCTGTTAAAATAAAGTCACTATTCGATACCGAAATGCTACCTAACTGCAAATTAGCATCACCAGTGTTAGAAATAGTAAATGACTGCGCAGATGAAGTATTATTTACTAACACTTGCCCAAAATTTGCAGACGTTGGAGTAATTGTAATGTTTGGTACTAATGGAGCAAAAGATGCTGCAATAGTATGAGTAACATTTTTACCCGTTGAGCAGTTACAATTGAGTAAATAGGAACTAACCGCTCCGACTGATGAATTGTTCACTAACACATTTGCCACTTTGTAATTTGCATTTGGAACAATGCTGTATGCTTGGTTAGAGCCACAAACAAGGGCTTTTGTTGTTCCAAGAGGACTAATTGTTCCGCCTATACCTGCCGAGGATGTTACAGAGCAACTTGCAATTCCATTACCTGTTAAACCAATAATCAAATTTGCAGTATCTGGGTCATTAGAAGAAATCGAAACAGAAGCACTCTTATTACCAGCCAACGTTGGTGCAAAAACAACTTGGAATATACAATTTCCAGAAGCGGCAACTGCTTTATTAGCGCAATTGTTGTTTTGAATGGTAAATTCTGTTGAAGAAACATTCATTGCACCAACATTGAGCACAGCATTACCTGTGTTCGTCAAAGTGACAGTTTGGGCTGAAGATAAACTATCTACATTAACATTTCCAAAATTCAATGAAGTTGGAGAGCCAATGATATTTGGCGTTGGTATTAAACAAGAAAGTGCAGCATCAACTTGAATACGAGGTTTTGTAATGCCATTTCTTCCATCCTTAATGGGTTTCCCAGTTGTTTCTAAACAACTTAAAATTTGATCAACCGTTGCAGTAGGAAGAGCTGCCTTCAAAACAGCAAATGCTCCTGCAACATGAGGAGCTGCCATCGAAGTACCATTCAAAGCAGACGTGCTTCCACCCGGCATTGAAGATGTGATCGAAGAACCCGGTGCGAGCAACTTAAGTATTGATGCACTATTTGAATAAGAAGCTACAACATCACTTTTATCCGTTGCCCCCACACTAATAGCAGATGAAATACATCCAGGAGAACTAACGCCACTTGCTGAACTACTATTTCCTGATGCGATAATGGTAGCAATACCAACCGATTTTAAATTGTCAATTGCGGCTTTAGTTGCGGACTGTGTAGCATCACATGACGTGCTATATACCGCGGATGTCCCTAAACTCATATTTACAGCAGCAATTCTGGTGTTATTTTTGTGCAAAGACAGCACATATTCTAACCCCTTAATTATGTCGGATGTCCACGCGGTCACGCTAGAACCGTAGCGAGAAAACACTTGAACTGCAACAATATTAGCTCCTTTAGCAACTCCAGCCAAAGAACTATTGCCTGCTGCAATCCCTGCGACATGAGTGCCGTGATAATAACCCGTTAAACTCGATGAACATGGAACACCTGCTCCCGTACCGATTTGGCTGTTAGTACCATTTGGGCATACCGTTTGAGTTTGCGAACTCGTAGTTGAATAACACGCTTCCGCGATCACCTTATTTGACGAAAGCATAGCGTGATTTTTATCAACGCCTGTATCCAAAACAGCCACAGCGTAATTAGAACCAGAATAGCCTTTAGCCCACGCCTTGTCTGCTCCAATCAAAGGAACACTTTGAGAGAGTGAGAGAGGAATCATTTCATCCAACTGAATGCTAGCAACCTTTGAACTTTCCTTAATTTTTGCCAACATCCATTCATCAACATTCAAAACAAGATAAGGAATTGTGGTAAATTCTACTTCTGCTTGTATTGTACTTGCTTGGCTCACTCCCCCAATAGAGTTCAATTCTCCCCAAACACTTTGAGTTAGCTCTTGCAGAAATGAATTTCGAGTTTGAGCAATATCATTTCGTTGTTCATCAACGGCGGCTGTACTTGCCAAATCTCCTTCAGGTTGAACATTATCAACTTTCAAACCAATGATGGCTCTCGCAACATACGATTGGTTAATTTCATTAACCAAACTTTGAGGAACGACTAAGTCATTCGCAATAGAGTTAGTGGTAGGAAATAAAACTCCTGAACATAAAAACACAAATAAAGAACTTATTCGTTTCCAGTAATAAAACTGGAAATTTTTCCTAATAAGTCTTTGATTATGCTTGGTTTGCATAAATAACCTCACTTAATTAGCTGGTGATAAAAATGGGGTTGAAGGTTGAGTAGAGAAGGCTTCATCGAGAGTAATACTTTCCACAAGTGGATTTTTTAGTACTCGCTCTAAAATCACCTGATCAATTTCAATTGCGACAAAAGGAATCGTCGCAAAGGTTTTTTCGTGTAACGAAAAATCTTTTAAGCTATCAAGGAACTGCTTTTGTAATTGAGCTATCGCAGTTCTTTGTACCTCTGAATCTTGTTCGGATAATGTTCCCTCAGGTTTGAAATTACCTTTTAACGTGACCAAAACTCGTAACTTTTCCCCTTTCGTTAAAAATTCTCTTAACTCTTTAGGAAATTGAATTATCTCTGTATTTTTTGCCATGACAGCTGTACCGCTAGTAATCACTAGAATTGCACAAATAAATAATGATATGCTAGACGTAAAAATAAAGTGAAACATACCAACACCTCGCTATCACCCTACAATAGTAATATAGATAAAATTTAAGTGTAACTTATCGAAATATATTAAAATTATCATTCAGCAATTGCACCACCACCCAAAAAAAAGTTACAATGGAAGTTTGCAAAGTAAATCGCATTTGACATCGAATAAATGTCATATTTTTTGCGATAAACATCGCCGTTTGATTTGCTATATACCTAGTATAGTGCACTGTAAAATAGATTATGAGAAGATTATGTTGGATTTGCGGCAAAAAACTTGGACTTAGGGGAGGATGTTGGTATGCAATATGCGAAAGATAAACAAAATTTAGAGGGCAATAAATTGTGTGAGAAAAATTCCTCGCAATTTACAATGCTAAAAGAAAATGCTATTAAAAATGCTGTGGAAAGTAAAATGAATCCTAAAAAACCATTACAAAAAGTTATTGAAATAGAAATCAATGAACACTTTAAGAAATGTGGAATTAAACATCATTTTCACCGCCAACATTTGAGTGAGTTAATCAATGATCAATGTAATAATTTACGACTGCATGAAGGATTAGCATTAGCTCATGTTTTAAATGCTTTTATGGTGGATTTCCTCAATGAAGATATAACTTATTTAGGCGATTTTGATATTAAAATTCTTGAAGAACCTGATGACGAAAAAAGATTACACCATTTATTTGAACTAGAAAAGAAAAATCCTCAAATCTCTCGTGTTTATAGTTCTTTTCCTAGTTGTTTTTGTATGCAATCCCCTCCACAAGCGCAAATAATTAATCAACAACGACTTTCATTTTTTCAAAATAATCTTACAAAATTACATGAGTTTTATATTTTAGAAAACGTGCTTCACTTTCTCTTTTTCCCCGTATCGTCAATAAGTCATTTGCAGCGTATCGATGTAATAAATAAATTCCTTTCTGTTTTTGAAAACTACAATAACAAACTCTATTTCATAAAAAATAACTATTATATGTCCAATATTTCCTTTTTTAATAATGATGCGCTTATTTACATAGATATTCCTTGTTCTCACCGTATTTTAACCATTAAAAATAAAGCAATCTTTGAAAAACTATCTTTTTTTGAAAATAATAATAATGTACAAATGACCTCACCCGAAGAATCTATTTATTTATTACAAAAAAGCAAACAATTTTTAGAAAATAATACTGATTTTACAACACATCAACTTAAAAAATTATTGAATAATTTTCCTCAACATTTAAAACAGTTAATCGAAATAATGAATTAAAAAAAGGCGCAGAAATAAGTTTCTACGCCTTTTGTTTGAGCATTTTCAACTCAATTATTTATCGTTTTTCTTCCACACTTGCAATAACCCGTTTAATACCGCCGCTGAAGGACGTTTAACCGTATTTACATCGACTTGCACGGTGTCTTTTAATTTCTCAAAAGAGCTACCTGCTTCAATAATTGGCAAATCTAAACTTGCAGGACGAAACAAATATTGATCGCGTGCAACCTTTTGAGCTGGCTTGCTTAATAAGAAAAATTGAAATAATTTTGCAGCCGTTTGTTGCTCTGCGTTGCTCCAAGGTACATCTAAGATGTAATAAGGATTATCATTCCACGCACTGCGAGCTGGATAAATAACTTTCAACTTACCCCACCGACCTTCGGCTGTTTGAATGCTTGATAAGGCTAAATTTTCATATACCATTGCGGCATTCAATTTTGAAGGACCAAAACGCAACATTTCATCCATTAATTTACCCGTGCTATCTTCATCGGCGGACATATTTTCTTGCGTTGCTTTCAACCAAGTGAGGAAATTTGTTTCCATAATTTGCTCTGGTTTGATATTACGATTGACGCTCAAATAATCGTACGCCATTAATACCAAAGTCATCAAACCACTATTTGAATGCGTAGGTCTTGTGTAACCAAAGGTAAATGCACCCCATTCTGCTTTATTTGCAATCGCCGCCCAACCAGTTTGTTCTGCTAAAGCAAGTCCAATTGTTTTAAAACTAATTTCATTGTATTTTTCTAAGAATGCTTTCGCGCGTTCTTCCCACATGACAATGACCATTGGCGTTAAAACTAAAGGTGCATCAGAAAGGATCGGGTCTTTACCCATTTCTTTCTGCCAAGGTTCAACCAACAACTCTTGAACCACACTACTGGCGGGCGACCACGCATGAATGCGTTTATCTTTCTTCAAAACGGCTTCTGCACCTTCAACTGAACCCATTGGAATTAAATTAATTTTAATTTTCTTCCCTTCTTCAGTTTTAGCAAATTCTGCAACCGCCCATTCTAACCATTTTTGTTTTTCTGTTCCAAATGCAACACCGATTTCTACCGGTCCTTTTGGCTTAAATTTCTCTTTAAGCCCTTTATTTAATTCATCTGCTTGCGCTTTAGTTTCTTTCCATAAAGCACCCAGCGTTTCCTCCCAGCTTGCAGAAACCGAAAATGCCATACTCAACAGAACAAACATCAGCAAACTTGTTTGTATCTTCTTCAACATACAATTCTCCTTAATTTAAAAAATGCAATTTAACAATTCTAATTATATCCCAAGAATATGACGATTATGTGACCATAGGAAAAAAAATTTCATTTTATGTTAGTTGTAGATCAAGTATCGTTTCATAAATCTAAACAAGTTATCCAATTTGTGCGTGAAAATAGGAAGACGAACAAGTTTGGTGTGATGAAAAGATAAAAAAATAGGCGGACAACTGGTAAAAATAAAGCCAATTTAAAGAAAAAAATTCTTTTTTTTATTTCTACGCTTTACCTTTAATCAAATGAATGATGGGCGGGTTGGGGCTTGCCTTTAAAAATGCAAAATTGCCTTGTCTGATCGACCACATCTTACGGATTAATTTTCCGCCAATATTCATACCAATTTAACTGCAATAACCAGCTCAATTCATCGGTTTATTGCAGTTAAATCTGTCAAATTTATTGTTATACTTTATGCAAAAAGAGATAACGATCATGCCAAAGAAAGGAATTTATCTTCCCCCTCAAGCCGTTGAAGCCATTCAAGCGCATATTGAACAACGTGGGGTTGATTATGAAACATTTGCGAAGAAAACCTTAAAAGTAAGCGTAAGAACGCTTCATAATTGGTTAGCGGCAAAAAATGCCATTAATCAAGAAAAACTTGATCTTTTAGTCAAAGAACTTGGGATTGGTATTGAGGATTTGTTTGGAGAGCAACTCCCTGAAGAATATCGAACCAGAGATGATATATTTCCTACCTTGCGTTTAGTGTATGAAACTGGGGTTGCTTTAACTGTTAAAAATGCTTATAGCAATGTTGCTAAATTGTTTTGGCAACACATTAGTTTTAACAAATTTCCTAAAACGGGTTATTTTCAAACTTTTGAACATGATATTGCTAAAAGAAAAAATTATTACTGTCAAATTTGGTTAATTCCTGAAGAAGAAGCTGAAGAAATCATTTTTACATTTAGCTTTACAATTTTTAACATTTTAAGAATAACGTATGGTGAGGTTATTCTTAAAAAAGATGGTGTTGAATTAAAACAATATTATCAACCGCCTAATTACATAGTTAAAAGACCAGATATAAAAAAACCTTTAATTAAAGTTGCAACGTGGTTTGATGAAGCAAATCATACTTTTATTATTGGTTGTAATATGAAATTCAAATTAGAAAACAAAGGCTACATTTCAGAAATGGATTTAAGACATACCGATGATGTAGCGGTTTTCTGGAAACATTTTTTCTTTCATGGCGAGTGATTTTTTAATTAACAAAAGGAGTAACAACTTATGAAACGCAAAGCGTTATTTGTCGGGATGTTGTTAGCGAACACACCTAGTTATGCGGTATTTTGTGATTATCCGGTTGAAACGGATGATCCAAATAATGGGATTGTCAATTACATTGGAGGAACGTATGACCGAGATCGGGATCGGATTAAAGTTATGCAATGTGCAAATGGAGAAATAAAAACCGCAGGTTCTCCAACGGCGAGTTATACCTTATCGTTAGCAAAAAGCCTTTCTGAATATGTTTCAACCGTCACTAAAACTCGGAGTGGAGGTTTGAAGATTTTTGGATTTGGTGGCGGTAAAAGTCGGTCGGTTTCAGAAACCTTTATTCAGAAGAATTATTCCTCAACGTTTAGTGTTGAATATAAAGCCTATTTGGGGAATGATGTATTTGTCATTGATGGGAATAATCCTTTAACCACCGTTGCACAACAAGCGAAAGCAAATTACTGTGATTTCAAACGCATTTGTGGGACGCATTTTGTCTATCAAACCGAAAAGGGTGCGAACGTTACAATGGCATTTCGGTTTGTGTTTGGTGATGCTGAAACTAAAAATGGGTTTGACAATAGTTTAAATTTTAATATTGATGTGGCAATCCCTGTTTATAAGCTACCTGTTAAAATACCTGTTTCATTTAATTTATCAAATGTGACGAGCAACCAGAGTTCTACAGTTAAGCAAAATACTCAAGTTGAAGTGTATATGTTTCAAGAAGGCGGTGATGTTGCTGCTTTAGGTAGAGCGGTGGGTTCAACGAATGGTGAAGAAGCCCCGATTGTGAGTTGTAGTTTGAACAACTTAGCGGCGTGTGATAATGCAATTATTAAAGCAATCAATTACTTAGCGAGCACAGAATTTGTTGATGGCATTAAAGCAACGCCCGCGATTGTTAATGAAGCCATTCGTCCGTTTTGGGAAGTTGAATCTTCTTTATATGCGTTGAGCAATTCTGAATTAACGCCCGCCATTGAAACGGCTCGACTCAACTTAGCCGATGCGTATGTACAACGTAATGGTGATTTGAGCAAAGCAAAACAACTCTTGAGCAGTTCCTTAACCCAAAGCCATCGAAATGAATTACATAGTTTGGTTTCTACTTTAGAAAAAGAACTTGAGGATTTACGCAAAACAGCTTTGATTTGCTACAGTGATTTATCGCAATGTGAAGCTAAAACTAATCA
>DYRG01000049.1 GCA_020718845.1 Thiomargarita sp. | reverse complement strand
TCTGAACCACATCTTGGACAAATCATCTCTTTTATTTCCTCTATTCTTTTCTTAAGATCACATTATACCATATCATCCTAAATTATGCACTATCCTAAATTATGCACTACCAAAAAAGGAGCTTTTTTAGCTCCCTTTTTATTTGTGAGTCGAAATAAATTTATTTACCCGTTACCATGCTGCGTTTGTGCTTGATGAAATATTCAAATTCTTCACGATAATGTTTGAGGAAAGCAATCACTGGCATTGCCGCCGCATCACCTAATGCACAAATCGTTTTTCCAGAAATGTTATTTGCAACATTATCTAATAAATCTAAATCTTCCATTTTGCCGTGTCCGTGTGCAATGCGATGAATGATTTTTGACATCCAACCCACCCCTTCACGACAAGGCGTACATTGACCGCAAGATTCTTCATGATAGAAATGCGCAATTCTCGCTAAGGCTTTGACCATACAGGTTTTTTCGTCCATTACAATTACCGAACCCGCACCCAACATTGAACCCGCTTTTGCAATGCTGTCGTAATCCATTGTCAAATCCATCATGATATGCGCTGGAACGACCGGCGTTGAAGAACCACCAGGAATAACTGCTTTCAAGTTTCTCCCTTTCCAAACCCCGCCCGCCATTTCTAACAAATCCTTAAACGGCGTGCCCATTGGGATTTCAAAATTACCCGGTTTGTTCACATGACCAGAAACAGAAAAGAGTTTCTCACCACCGTTGTTTGGTTTGCCTAAGTTTAAGAACCAATCGCCACCGTTCTCTAAAATAATTGGCACAGATGCAAGCGTTTCTACATTATTAATCGTGGTAGGTTTTCCATACAAGCCATACACCGCTGGAAAGGGCGGTTTGAAACGAGGTTGTCCTTTCTTACCTTCAATCGATTCAATTAACGCAGTTTCTTCACCGCAAATATAAGCGCCCGCACCTAAATGATAATGCAGATCAAAATCAACGCCAGAACCTAAAATATTCTTTCCTAACAAACCCGCTTGATAGGCTTCTTGAACGGCTTCGTCAAATCGTTCAACGGGTTCACCAAAAAACTCGCCACGAACGTAATTGTAACCCACCGTTGCTCCAATCGAATAACCCGCAATAATCATCCCTTCAATTAGCGCGTGTGGGTTATAGCGTAAAATATCACGGTCTTTACAAGTACCTGGTTCACCTTCATCGGCGTTGCAAAGAATGTATTTTTGAACATCCGATTTGGGCATGAAACTCCATTTCAAACCCGTTGGAAACCCTGCGCCGCCGCGTCCGCGTAAAACAGACGATTTCAATTGATTAATAATTTCAGTAGGTTGGATTTTTTCTTGTAAGATTTTGCGCAACATTTTGTAACCGCCGGCACTTTCATAAGTTGCTAACGTCCACGATTTGTCCAAATGCAGCGTTCTGAAACAAACTTGATTAGCCATGCGATTACTCCAAACGATTTAAGATGTCATCGACCTTTTCAGGGGTCAAATTTTCATGGTAGTCTTTACCGATTTGAAACATCGGCGCACCACAACAAGCCGCTAAACATTCTACTTCTTTTAAAGTGAATTTGTTATCGGGCGTTGTTTCACCCATTTTAATGCCTAAACGCTTTTCTAAATGCTCAACAATTTCTTCTGATCCACGCAATAAGCAAGAAATGTTTGTACAAACGCAAATCTTATGTTTTCCAACGGGTTTGTGTTCATACATTGAATAGAAGGTTGCAACCTCATAAACGGCGATTTTAGGCATTTCTAAATAATCGGCGACTTCATCCATCCATTGTTGCGTCAACCAACCGCCATTCGCATCTTGTGCAATGGTTAATGCGCCCATCACAGCGGATTGTTTTTGATCGACGGGATATTTTGCAATCCATTTGTCGATTTGTGCGCAGATTTCTGGTGTTAATAAACTATTAGACATTTTGCTCACTTTTTGTTATCGGTCAATTTCACCAAATACAATATCTTGCGTTCCAATGATCGCAACCACGTCTGCTAACATATGTCCGCGTGACATTTCATCCATCGATGCCAAATGCGCAAAACCAGGCGCGCGAATCTTCATTCGATAAGGTTTGTTTGCACCATCAGAAACAATATAAATTCCAAATTCTCCTTTAGGATGCTCAATTGCTGCATACGCTTCTCCTTGAGGAACGCAATACCCTTCGGTGCATAATTTGAAATGGTGAATTAGGCTTTCCATATCACCTTTCATATCTTCGCGTTTGGGCGGAGAAATTTTATGATCATCTAATATCACGGGACCGGGGTTTTTTCTTAACCAATCAACGCATTGTTTGATGATGTGATTGGATTGACGTAATTCCTCAATTCTCACCAAATAACGATCATAACAATCGCCATTCACGCCGACGGGAATGTCAAAATCTAAATCTGCATAAGTTTCATAGGGTTGCTTTTTGCGCAAATCCCAAGCAATACCCGATCCGCGTAACATTGGACCTGAGAATCCTAACTGCTGCGCTCTTTCTGGAGAAACCACGCCAATTCCAACCGTTCTTTGTTTCCAAATACGATTGTCAGTAAGCAACGTTTCATACTCATCAACATAAGTAGGAAAACGATTCGTGAAATCTTCAATGAAATCCAATAAAGAACCTTGCCTATTACCATTCATTCTTTCAATATCTTTTGCAGAATGATTAGGCATGGTTTGTAACTTGTATTGAGGCATCCGATCAGGTAAATCACGATACACGCCACCAACCCGGTAATAAGCCGCGTGCAATCGTGCGCCAGAAACCGCTTCATAACAATCCATCAAATCCTCACGCTCACGAAATGCGTAAAGAAACATGGTCATTGCACCTACGTCTAAACTGTGAGAACCAATCCATAACATATGGTTCAAAATTCGAGTAATTTCATCAAATAAAACTCGAATATATTGCGCACGAATCGGCGGCGTAATTCCTAAGAGTTTCTCAACTGCCATTACATAAGCGTGCTCATTACACATCATAGAAACGTAATCTAAACGATCCATGTAAGGCATACTTTGATTGAAAGGTTTGGTTTCTGCGAGTTTCTCAGTTGCTCTGTGCAACAAACCAATATGGGGATCGGCGCGTTCAATAACTTCGCCATCCATTTCTAACACCAAGCGCAAAACGCCATGTGCAGCAGGATGTTGCGGTCCAAAATTTAAAGTGTAATTGCGAATTTCTGACATTGTTTATCTCAATTCAAGATCATCATTAAAATCAACTTTATCATACACTTCCGTTAATGAAAGCATACAATTAATTGCGGGTATTTCTATACTATTTTCTAATCCATTTTTCTCTAAAAACAACCATTGAGCATCATTTTGACGTTGAAATACTTCAATGCGCGGTTCTTCTTGAGAAATTAAAACATAATTTTGCAAACTTTCTATTTGTCGATAATGAGCAAATTTCTTACCCCGATCATATTTTTCAGTGGAAGGCGATAATATTTCAATTAATATTAATGGATTCAATAAAGTATCTTTAACTTGATCTTCTAAACTTTCTTTGCCACAAGTAATAATTACATCTGGATAAGTGTATAGCCTCGTTTCTTTGATTTTTACTCGAAAATCATTTGCATACGCATTACAAGATGTTCCTTTAAATTTCCCTGTAAAAGTATAAATCAAATTAGCAGATATTTTGCAATGTCTGCGACTTGCACCCGCCATTGCAAAGATTTCGCCGTCAAAGTATTCGTGTTTGGTTTCACTTTGACGTTCAAAATGTAAATATTCTTCAGGCGTTATTTTCGCTAAAGCTAATGCTGCGCCCATTTTATTTTTCTCCCGAACGTTCGTAAAAAATTTTACCTATTTCATCAATATGTTGTTTTAATTTAAGATGTTGCAAATGCGTGTAATCTACTATATCAAAAAAATAAGGCATTGGACTTTGTTCTTCTAATTTGCTATGTAAATGTGCAACAATATTGAAATCAATTTTTTCTCCAACAATTGCAATATCAACATCTGAGCCTTTTTTATAATTTCCTTGCGCTCTTGAACCAAAGATGATTGCTTTCTCAATTTGAGGAATTTGTTTTAAGATTAAAATAATATAATTTAAATCTTCCGTTGAGAGTCCAAACATTGATGTAGTTCTTTTAAAAAATAATAATAGGTTTCTTTAATTAAAAACTCGGCTTGATTGGCATTTTCTTCACTATAAGTATGTGCTAAAAGGTTTCTTTTTTCTAACGCATCAATCCACGCATGACCGTTGCTAATTACTTCAATTTGAAAAGCCTGTTGAATGGTTTGACGTGGTGTTTTAACCTCAAATCCTTGTGCTTCTAAATAATCTTTTAATGTTTTCCACGCTAATTCAAATGTATATTCAAAACATTGAATTAAGCCTTGTTTCTCAAATTTATTTAAGGTTTGTTGCGCAATAAATTCATCAAGTTGAAATAAGGCTTTCTCAAAATTTTCAAAACGTTGTTTCCAACGTATTTCTTTAAATTCATTCATAACCAAGTTAATTATTCCTCCCCTTTATTGGAGAGGAAATGTTTTATTGATAACGATTGTCGTGGCGAATGACGCGAGGCACTAAAACACGCGGTTCGATGCTCACGGGTTCATATACGACGCGACCTTTCTCTGGATCATAACGCATTTCAACGTGACCACTAATCGGGAAATCTTTGCGGAACGGATGACCAATGAAACCATAATCGGTTAATAAGCGTCGTAAATCGGGATGTCCGTCAAATAAAATTCCATATAAATCAAAGGCTTCGCGTTCATACCAATTTGCGCACGTCCACAAATCAATTAAAGAAGGCACGCAAGGCGGTTCACCTTCGGCAAATGCGCGAACTCTAAGTCTTTGATTTTCTTGAAGAGATAATAAATGATAAACGACTGCAAAACGGGCGGGACGTTCGGGATGAACATCATGATAAGCGGCTTTTGAAACGCCTCGACTGAAACCCGCGCTGGTTTTATCGGTTTCCCAATCGGCTTGACCATATTCCAAATAATCTAAACCGCACACGTCCATTAATTGGCTGAAACCAAATTCATCGCGTAAAGTTTGACAAACAGAAACCAAATCTTTTGCAGCGACTTCGATGGTGACTTCATTTAAAGCTAAAGTAGAGGAAATCAAACGAGTGTTGAAATGCTCTTGCAATGCGTTTAATAAGGCTTGATTTTTCTTAGACATAATTACGCCGCGATGGTGTTGGTGCGTTTAATTTTTTGTTGCAACTGTAAAATGCCATAAATTAAGGCTTCGGCAGTTGGTGGGCAACCAGGGATGTAAATATCAACGGGCACAATCCGATCACAACCTCTCACAACCGAATAAGAATAGTGGTAATAACCGCCGCCATTCGCGCAAGAACCCATTGAAATTACCCAGCGCGGTTCTGGCATTTGATCATAAACTTTGCGTAATGCGCCCGCCATTTTGTTGGTTAACGTGCCCGCGACGATCATCACGTCGGATTGTCGAGGACTGGGGCGAAACACCATCCCAAAACGATCTAAATCGTAACGCGACGCGCCCGCTTGCATCATTTCAACTGCGCAACACGCCAAACCGAAAGTCATGGGCCACATTGAACCTGTTCTTGCCCAATTAATTAAAGCGTCGGCGGAGGTTGTCACGAAACCTTCGCGTAAAATGCCTTCTACTCCCATTCTAAAGCCCCTTTCTTCCACGCATACACAAAGCCAGCGGTTAAAGTTGTAAGAAATAACGCCATGATTCCAAAGCCAAACCAGCCTAATTCTTTGAAAACGACTGCCCAAGGAAATAAAAACGCAATTTCTAAATCAAAAACAATAAATAAAATCGCAATTAAATAATAACGTACATCGAATTTCATGCGAGCATCTTCAAATGCTTCAAACCCGCATTCATACGGAGAATTTTTTTCACTATCAGGACGATGCGCGCCTAAAAGAAATCCCACCACAACGGGACCAATTCCCACCAATAATCCAACGCAAATAAACAACAGCGCGGGCAAATAATTATCTAACATGGCGACTCCGAGCGATAAAAAGTTTCTATGGATAAGCATAAAAATTGTCAGTCTAGGGTAGATTCGCTTGATCTGTCAAGCATATCCCTAAAATTTTATAATAATTGGGGACGTTTTTACATAAAATATAATTCAATTATTCTAAGCAAAAATAATGTTTCTGTATTTTGTTTAAGTTTGGCAATGAATGAGATAATATCTATTTGTTATTTTTACTAATTTTGTAAAGGTAAAATAGTGTTCCATTGTTTGCAACTGGGGCATTGCCAATGAAGTGTTTTGCCACTAAAACCGCATTCTTTACAACGATAAAAGGGATATGTTTTGAGCAATTTTACAATGATTTCTTTCACTAAAGATAAAGGATATTGTTCTGTTTCTTTGGTTTGATTAAGCGTTAAATCAATGAAATGTGCTAAGCCTTTTAATGAGGGTGTATTTTGTAATTGTTGAATGATAAAAAGCGCGGCTTGTTGTTCATCTTTTTGTTCACGGATTCTTTGCGTTAAAGCTAATAGTGGTGCAATGCCTCCGTAATCTTTTAAAATATGTTGCAAATACGCCGTAAATTCATTGAGTTGATCTAAATGTTGATAACAGGTTTCTAAAGGTTGAATGATTTCGGGAATAAACAGCGGGTTTTGTTTTTCAACTCTTTGAAATACATCTATAATTTCTAAAAAATCTTCGTTTTGTGAAAGCATTAAATAACCCGTTGTTAAACTCGCTCGAACACAATTTGGATCAATGTTTAATGCGGTTTCTAAAAATCGACGGGTTTGTTCAATATTTCCTTTGCGTTGAAATGCTTCTGCTTGTTCACAATAATAATGCGCAATGATTGGTTTTAAATTATCGCCCGATTGTTTGCTTAAATCCCACGCTGTGCGAATTGCTTTCTCCCAATCTTGTTCCTGTTGATAAATATCCAATAATTGCCGATAGGCTAATCCTCGATAGGAAGGAACTTGCACCAATTCTTGAAATAAATTTTCTGCGCGATCTAATAAACCCGCCCGTTGATAATCTAAACCTAATTCTAAGGTTGCGAGGGCTTTTTGTTGCGAATTTAAACGACTGATTTTAATGAGATTTTGATGAATGCGAATCGCACGATTAACTTCGCCGCGCCGCCGATACAACGCGCCCAACGCTAAATGCGTTTCAACGGTATCGCTGTCAACGTCGATCAAACGAATGAAAACGTCTATCGCTTTGTCGGGTTGTTCATTCAAAAGATAATCTAAGCCGCGCAAATAATCGGGCGACAAACGACGGGCGTGATTTCCCGTTTGGGACGCAAAACCCCGCCGCGCCGCAAACCATCCCGACCACGCCGCCAACGGCAATAAAAACCACAGCAATCCATAATCCATTATGTTCGCAATATTATTGTGAAAAACCAGTGGAAATTATAACGGGCTTTTGAGGACAAAAAGAGAAAATTTTTAAGCCACACCATAGAAAATCAGCGAACTTTTAAAGATAACGTCAGTCTATCGACGTGGAATCCAAGGAATTTCGGGGCAAGTTTGGCGAACACTTAATACCCGAGATAATGCAAATAGCCAATCCGATAATCTGTTTAAAAACATCAATATATAAGGATCAGGTCGGGCATTTAAAAGATGACGTTCGGCGCGGCGACAAACCGTGCGAGCGATATGACAATGGGCGATCAAAGTGTTGCCCATCGGTAAAATGAATTGTTTTAAAGGGGGGGTTTGGGCGGAGAAATGATCGATATCGCGTTCTAAATGTTGCACATCGTTGAGGTTTAAAGCGCAAGGTTTGCCGCCCGCCAGCGTTGCCCCGATTTCAAATAAGTTGTTTTGAATCAATAAGAAAGACGTATATTCATGCGCTGTCCATTCGTATTCGCTGTGCAACAAACCGATGACGGCATTTAACTCATCAACGTCACCCAATGCCTCAATTAAAGGATCATTTTTAGGAAGACGTTGACCATTTGCTAAAGAAGTTTCTCCCGCATCGCCCGTTTTAGTGTAGAGCATCTTATTGAATCCACAGTAAAATCGAATCCGTAATTAAACGAATTAATCCGCCTTCATTGACGGTTTGTAATGCCACTAATGGACGTTCTAATAACATTTTGTCATCCTTCATTAAACGTAATGTGCCACAATTTTCTCCCAATTTAACGGGAGCAATTAGGCGTTGGTTTAATTGAAGAACGGGTTTGATTTTAGAATATTGACCGCGAGTCACTGTGACGTAAATATCTTGATTTAAACCGATAGGAACGGTGTCTTCTGCGCCTTTCCAAATGCGAGGTTTATTAATGGCTTCGCCTGCGCCGTAGACTTTTTGAGTTTCAAAGAATTGAAATCCATAATTAAGCATTTTTTGGGTTTCTGCGGCACGAATTTTGGGGGTTTCTGCGCCTAAAATAACTGAAATCAACCGCATATTATTTCTTTTCGCCGATGCCACTAAACAATATTTCGCTTTTTCCGTAAAACCCGTTTTCATGCCATCGACGCTCGGATCGCGTTTTAACAAAATATTGCGGTTTCCTTGTTGGATGTCTTTATATTTAAAGGTTTTTTCAGCATAATATCCGTAATATTCGGGAAAATCTCGGACAATTGCGACGGCGATTTTTGCCATATCGCGTGCGCTGCTTAAATGTTGATCGTGGGGCATTCCCGTGACGTTAAAAAATTTGCTGTTAGTCAATCCGAGTTTTTGCGCGTATTGATTCATCATGCCTGCGAAGGATTCTTCGCTACCTGCGACGCGCTCTGCCAACGCGACGCTCGCATCGTTGCCAGATTGGATGATCATGCCGCGCAACAAATTTTCGACGCTGACATCGCTATTCAACTCAACGAACATCCGCGATCCGCCCGTTTGCCACGCTTTTTCACTGATGCGAACTTTGTCGGTTAATTTGAGTCGTCCGCCTTTAATTTCGGAAAAAACCAGATATGCAGTCATCAATTTGGTCAAACTCGCAGGTTCGACGGCGACATCGGCGTTTCCTTCTAAAAGCACCTGCCCGCTATTAAAATCCAACAATATGTGAGACCTAGCGGTGATCGTGGGCGCAGGCGGCGGCTCGATAATTTGAGGGGGAGAGGCTTGCGTTGCCCACACATTCACAGAAATAAACAACCCTAACAACACTTTAAACATCATAATTCTTTCTTTCAATCGGAGTTTGTGAAATGCCGCATTATACGCAATTTTCGGGCTAACTTTACACGCTTTTAAAGGGCTAGTGATCTTAAAGTTACCAGAAAATATTTTATGCGCTTAAATTTTTTTCCTAATTTTCAAAAAGCAATAATAGTGGAGGAATTCACTACCATTTTCTTTAGATTTCTTTTTCTACTAAATTAAACGTCAAATCGTTTAAATCTTCCTTAAATTCCTCACCATATTCCAATGCGCTTTCGTTTTCTGGATCGTAAATCCAATTAACTACAATATTTTTTTGTTGCTCACTCACTGCAGTTTCTAAACGATCAAACAAATCAAGCAGCATTTTAGAAGAACTACTATTAAAATAAACTAGTTCAATATTAACTGTAAAAACAACTTGTTCTTCTAAACATTCTAAATAACTATTTAACCAAGAAAAAATCGGTGAAGAAAACTTACTAATGTTTTCTGGGTAACATTCTCCCACAATACTTAAAGTCTGTGTTTCTTCATTAAAACACACTACGGGCGTTTGTGAAGTGGCTGGAATATCTAAATTATTCATTAACTTACTCCTTTATTAAAGCAATGTTTTAATTGAAAAAAAGGAAAATTGCTCATTAATAAAATCAAATGAAAACTCAAAAGGTTTCTCAGATTTTCTCGCCAATTCAATAAAGCCTAAACCCGCTCCTTTGCTATCTTGCGGGGTTTCTTTTCTTCGCTGTTCTTTATAATATTGTTTAAGTTCCTCTTTTGACATTTTTTGTAATTTTGTAAGCTGTTCATTCAAATCTGGAATCTTATTATTTTGAATGGAATTTCCACAACTTACATAATAATGTCCTTCCTCTTTTCCAATCACTAAAATGCCACCACCCAAAGTCTGATCCTCATTTTTAGAAACCAGTTGCTCTGCTGAATAACGAATAATATTTTGAGCGTGTTCTACAAAGATTGCAAACACTTTTAAAACAACATTTGAATCCTCTTCTTGCTTTAATTTATTGCGCAACGTTTCTCCAATGCCAGTCATTAGTTCTTGAGAAAGGTAGCCACTAAAGCACAACATTACGCCACATTGATCGTGCATTTGCTTAAATTCATAGAGTTTTTCTAACATGGTTTTCTCCTTTAATTAAACACTAAATCCTATCACGGTAATATCATCTTGACGATCACGATTATTTTTATAGTTATAGAAACGTTCCAATAAAATTTGTGCTTGATCATCAAACGATTTCTCGGTATTTTCCAATAAAACATTTGCTAAACGGCTTAATCCAAATGGCAACCATTTTTCACCGCCTAATTCATCAATCATTCCATCAGTGGTTAAATAATAAGTTGCACCTTTTTCTATATTAACAGAATGCGTTTTAAAGTTAAAGTCTGCATTAGAATGTCGATACCCTAAACTTTGTTTATCACCTTTAATCGTTTGAACCTCATTATTACGAAGATGTAATAAAGCAATTCGAGCACCTGCAAACAATAGTTTCTCTTGTTTTTTATCTAAGAAACAAATCCCTGCATCTAATCCATTATCATTAGCAATATCTTGAGATTTTTTTTCTTGTTGCAAGGCGTTTTTCATTAATCCATTCAAACGTTTTAATATTTCACTGGGTTCATGACAATTTTCATCAACGACAATTCGCCGCAAATGAGTCGTTGCAATCATGGTCATAAACGCACCAGGCACACCATGTCCAGTGCAATCCATTACAGCAATTAAAACCCCGTCCTCAAATTGTTCACTAAAAACCATATCACCACCTACAATATCTCGTGGCAACCAAATTAAGAAACTATTTGGTAAATAAGTTTTAATTTGTTTTAAGTTGGGCAATAATGCCGTTTGAATCATTTTTGCGTATTGTAGGCTTTCCATAAGTTTTTGATGTGCAACGTCTAATGCACTCATGCTATGGCGTAATTGGTTTTCTATTTTTTGGCGTTCTTCTATTTCATTACGGAGCATTTGATTAGCTGATTCTAATTGAGCTGGCGTGGGTGCTTCTAATGCAATTGGAATTAAAAGAATTAACATAAACACAAATACATACGAAGAAACCAGCGCATTAAACAATTTTAACCAGCCAGAAATCCAATATTCTGGAAACCACACAACGACTGCACTTGAAAGATGAACTGCTCCACACGCAGCAAAGACTAGAAATGTGCCAATTAGTAAATTAATTGTATTTTTTGGTAATGCGTTTCTTTTACCGTATGTGAAATAAACAATTGCACCCGCGACTGCAAAATAAGCAATAGAAGTTATTATATCACTTCCAGCGTGCAAAATAAGGATTTCTGGATACCATGAGAAACAGTAACCATGCGGCATAAAAACGTTTTGTAGACTGTCCATTATTGCTCTCCTCTCACTAATTCAATAATAAATGTCGAACCTTTTCCTAGTTCACTTTTGCACCAAACTTTTCCAGACATTTTTTCAACTAATTTCTTTACAATAAACAAACCCAAACCTGTTGAATGTTCTCCCGCCGTTGGTTGAGGATTTAAACGCGCAAATTTGTTAAATAATTTGCTCAAATCTTCTTTACTCAATCCTTGACCTTCATCTTCAATTTCACATTTGATGTTTTTTCTATCCTCAATTAAGCGAATATAAATATTTTTTCCTAAGGGAGAATATTTAATTGCATTAGAAACTAAATTATCTAATATTTGACGAACAATATTTTCATCAACAAACGCAATATAAGAAGGCTGAGTTGTTTCAAAATGAATGGTAAGATTTTTATTTGAAGCGGCTTTTTTATAGAACATTAATAATCCATTTAAAATAGGCAAAACATCATGATGTTTTAAATTAAAATTAATTTTACCTGAATCAATCACATTGACATCCAATAAAGTAGTGACTAATGTCAACATTGATTTAGTTGCGTTTTTAATAGTTTTAACATAATCTTTTACTTCTGTATCTGAAACAATTTCTAATAATAATTCAGAGAAACCTAAAATCGCCCCTAAAGGATTTTTCAAATCATGCGCAACGACACCTAGAAATTCATTTTTTTCTTTATTGAGTTCAATTAATTGATGGTTTTTTTCTTCGATTTCTTTACTATGACGGATGTTAATTTCTTCTGCGTGTTTGCGTTCGCTAATATCTTTAAAAATACCAATGGCATAATTAACCCGTTCTTTATGATCAAATATTGGGATTCCTGAAATTTCTAACGGAATAACTTTATGATTTAAAACGATATTTAATTCGGTATTACAAATATTTCCATACAACAATGCTTCTTCTAAAGGCAAACAATGTATTGAATAATCATTGACTGTATAGATAATACTTTGATCATATAAATTGAGCAATTGTTCAATGCTTTCAATTGAGTTTGAATGTACGTTAAAAATATTAAAAGCTGCTCGATTTGCATAATAGGGGTTTCTTTCATGATCAACGACTAACACACCTAAAGGAATTGCTTCTAAAATTTGAGCCAAACGTTTCTCATTTGTGAGCACAGTTTGTTGCACTTCATTAATTTTATCGCGTTGTTGACGATCGCTGACTTTCACTAATAATTTAGTTTGTTTAAGCAACTTTTTATAATGATTTACTAATTCACGATATTTAGTTGGTAATTGCTCATTTTGCTCTAAG
This sequence comes from Thiomargarita sp., assembly GCA_020718845.1. GTDB lineage: Bacteria > Pseudomonadota > Gammaproteobacteria > Beggiatoales > Beggiatoaceae > DYRG01. Next base: position 5,192 of record DYRG01000049.1, on the reverse strand, counting down.
GGTTCTTTCAAAAATGCTAATGATTCTCGAAGAACATCTTCTTCTTTTTGAAATAATTCTTCTTGATGATTCATATTTACAGCCAACACATTCAATTTTATTGAGGAAAGTTTTATTGTAGCAAAAATTTTTATAATAAGATCATAAATTTTAATTTGTGCAGTTAAATTCCACAATAAAAGTCGATCCTTTTCCCAATTCGCTTTCGCACCACACTTTTCCTCTCATTTTTTCGATCAATTTCTTCACAATAAACAAACCCAAACCAGTTGAATGTTCTCCCGCTGTGGGTTGTGGTTTTAAACGGGTAAATTTATTAAATAATTTGCTCAAATCTTCTTTACTTAATCCTTGCCCTTCATCTTGCACTTCGCATTTGATTTTTTCTTTATCACAAAATAAGCGAATATAGATATTTTTTCCTAAAGGAGAGTATTTAATGGCATTTGAAATAATATTATCTAAGATTTGGCGAGTGAGATTTCTATCAATAATTGCGTAATGATCTTTTTGAAAACAGTCAAAATGAAATCTAATATTTTTTTGAAGAGCGGGTTGGTTGTAATCATTTAAAACTTGTTGCAAAATAGGTAGTACATTTTCTTTTTTTAAAGATAAGTTAATTTTTCCTGATTCAATCGCATTTACATCTAATAAAGTTGTAATTAAACTAAACATTGATTCGGCGGAAGTTTTAATCATTTCCATAAATTCTTGGATTTCTATGTCTATTTTATTTTCAAGGATAATTTCAGATAAACTCATAATATTGCTTAATGGATTTTTCAAATCGTGTGCAACAATTCCTAGAAATTCATTTTTTTCTTGATTTAGTTTAATAAGTTGTTGATTTTTATCTTCAATTTCCTTACTATAACGTAACATTGCAAGCATGGCTTGTTCTTCTTCGATTAAGCGCATTTTGAGAGTTTCTGCTTGTTTTCGTTTGCTAATATTTTTAAAGATAACAATCACATAATTCACGCGATTTTTTTGATCAAAAATAGGCACGCTTGAGATTTCTAAAGGCATTTGTTGTTGTTCAAGAGATAAAGTGACTTCTCCGCTGCATGATTTACCGTATAAAAGTGCTTGTTCTAAAGGTAAGCATTGTTTTGAAATATCATTTGTAGATTGTTCAATATAATGATCATATACTTCAACAAGTTTTTCCATTGTATGAGGTGGATTATTTATCGTGTCGAATATTTGGAATGCGGCATGATTTGCGTAACAAGGTTTTCTTTCATGATCAACCACAAAAATGCCTAAAGGAATGGCTTCTAAAAATTGAGCTAAACGCTTTTCATTAGAAATAGTTTTTTGTTGAGATTCATAGATTTTATCGCGCTGTTGACGATCACTGACTTTCACTAATAATTTAGTTTGTTTCAGGAGTTTTTTATAATGATTTAATAATTCATAATATTGAATTGCTAATATGTTATTTGGGTTTTCTAGTTGTTTTAAAATTTCTATCCCATTAGAAATAACTTTTTCTTCTTTTGAAAAAAGACTTTCTTGAGTATTCATCACCTTCTCCTTTTTTATTTTGTTTTATGAATTATATCAAAAAATATTCTATTGCCTAGATAGTTATTGAAACTTATTATATAATTTTTTCAAATCAACTTTCTTTTATTATAAAAAATAATTAAAGACTTTTGTTTTATTTTTACAAATGAATCCAGATGGGTTTTATAGTTGAGGAAAATGGATTTTAATATTATTTTTTGCAGAAAGTGGGCTGTGGGCATTAGAATATCACTTTGATTTGCCGAGCGGCGATCTGGAATGGAATTATGACAACAGAATTAAAATTGGTGTGGACGGATATTACAACGTTGGCGGTCGATGCGATTGTGAACGCGGCAAATGAAACGTTAATGGGCGGCGGCGGCGTTGATGGCGTGATTCATCGGGCGGCGGGTCCCAAATTGGCGCAAGAATGCTTTACGTTGTGGGGTTGTCGGCGCGGAATGGCTAAAATTACCCAAGGTTATCAATTACCTGCAAAACACGTCATTCACACGGTTGGGCCGATTTGGATGGGCGGAAATCACGGCGAAGCCGATTTGCTAACTTCTTGTTATAATGAGAGTTTAAAAGTTGCCGTTGCAAATCATTGTAAAACCGTCGCTTTTTCAGCAATTTCTTGCGGCGTGTATGGTTATCCAGTTGACGAAGCCGCACACATTGCAATAAAAACCGTGTGGGATTTCGTGAATCAAAACAAAGAATTAGAAACCGTATATTTTGTCGTTTTTGAAGAACGGGTTCGCGTCGCGTATCAATCTGTTTTAGATGAGGTTTTTGCATTATGTTAGTGTCACGTTTAGCGGTGATTGGGGTCGGGTTAATCGGCGGATCGTTAGCGAAAGCCTTGCGTTTGCAGCACCAATGTGGAGAAATCGTCGGCTGCGGACGTAATGTTGCAAATTTAAAACAAGCCGTTGAATTGGGCGTGATCGATCATTATACGCACTCGATGGCACAAGCCGTTGAAAATGCTGATGTTATTGTGTTAGCCGTTCCACTCGGTACAATTCGACCTGCTTTAAAAGAAATTCGTTCTTTTATCTCACCGAATGCAATAATTACCGATGTAGGAAGTGCGAAAGGTTGCGTGGTTGAAGATGCTAAATTAGAACTAGGTAATTTGCTACCACAATTTGTCGCGGGTCATCCAATCGCGGGCGCGGAACGAAGCGGGGTTTCAGCGGCACAAGCGGATTTATTCATTAAAAGAAAAGTGATTTTAACCCCGATTTCTGAAACGAATCCAAATGCCGTACAAAAAATTAAGCAAATGTGGGAAATTTGTGGGGCAGAAGTCATTGAAATGAATGTTGAGCATCATGATGAAGTATTAGCTGCAACTAGTCATTTGCCACATATATTAGCTTATACATTAGTAGATTTGTTAGCAAATATGGAAACAACTCAAGAAATATTTCGTTATGCAGCGGGAGGATTTCGGGATTTCACGCGCATTGCATCGAGCGATCCTCAAATGTGGCATGACATCTGTCTTTTTAACAAAGAACCGCTTTTAACCATGCTTGAGAAATATCAATCTCATTTACAAATGTTAACTCAAGCCATTCAATCCGAAAATTCCAATCAAATCAAAGAATTATTTATGCGAGCTAAAACAGCTCGTGATCAATTTAAGGGTTAAAACACCTAGGAGGATTTTTAACAATGAATATGAAAGAAGCGATTGCAAAAGTCGTAGAAAAACAGGATTTAACCACCGAAGAAATGCACGAAATTATGCAAATCATCATGACGGGTCAAGCAACGGATGCGCAAATTGGTAGTTTTTTGACGGGCTTACGCATGAAAGGTGAAAGCGTCGAAGAAATCACCGCCGCCGCGCAAGTGATGCGCCAACTTTCCACTAAAGTGCCGATTGATGGCTCGCAAGTCGTTGATATTGTTGGAACTGGCGGCGATGGTTTGCACACTTTTAACATTTCAACAACGGCGTGTTTTGTGGTCGCGGCGGCGGGCGGAAAAATCGCCAAACACGGCAATCGATCGGTGTCGAGCAAATCGGGCAGTGCCGACGTTTTAGAAGCCGCTGGCATTAAATTGGATTTAACACCCCTGCAAATCGCTGATTGTATTCATAAAATTGGCGTAGGATTTATGTTTGCGCCCGCCCATCATAATGCAATGAAACACGCGATTGGAGCACGTCGTGACATGGGAATTCGTACTATTTTCAATGTGTTAGGACCGCTCACTAACCCCGCAGGGGCAACCCGTCAATTATTGGGGGTTTTTAGTCGACATTGGGTGCTTCCTCTCGCGCAAGTTTTGAGAAACTTAGGGTGTGAGAAAGCCTTAGTTGTTCACGCAAAAGACGGCATGGATGAAATCAGTTTAGCAACCCCAACTTTTATTGCAGAAATAGATGGCGATGAAATCCGTCATTACACCATTTCTCCTGAAGATTTCGGTTTGAAAACTCAATCGCTAGAAACCCTCAAAGTAGAGAACGCACAACAAAGTTTAAAAATCATGAAAAGCGTGCTTCAAAACGAACGAGGAGCAGCCAGAGATATAGTGCAATTAAATGCGGGCGCAGCACTTTATGCCGCTGGTTTAGCAAATACCTTGCTCGAAGGAACACAAATGGCATTAGATGTTTTAATTAACGGCGAGGCTTACCGTCGTTTTAATACGCTAATTCAATTTAGCAATTCATTTAAGATTGATTAAGGCTTGAAAAGGTACAATTAAGCCACTATTTTTGAGAAACTTACCAAGGAATGAAATATGAGCACCAAACATTGTCGTTTATTAATTTTAGGTTCAGGTCCAGCGGGTTACACGGCGGCGGTTTATGCGGCGCGGGCGAATTTGCAACCCGTTGTTATTTCTGGATTAGATCAAGGTGGACAACTAATGACCACTACCGAAGTCGATAATTGGATTGGCGATCCCGAAGGTGTGCAAGGTCCTGATTTAATGGAAAGAATGCGCAAACACGCCGAACGTTTTAATGTTGAAATGATTCATGATCATATTCACACCGCTAATTTACAAACCAAACCCTTTGAATTAATTGGAGATTATAGCACTTATACTTGCGATGCGTTAATTATTGCAACAGGAGCATCTGCAAAGTATTTAGGATTAGAATCCGAAACAAAATTTAAAGGACGTGGGGTTTCTGCGTGCGCAACTTGTGATGGATTTTTCTATAAAAATCAAGAGATTGCAGTAATCGGTGGAGGAAATACTGCCGTTGAAGAAGCATTGTATTTATCTAACATTGCAAAGAAAGTGACTGTTGTTCACAGACGCGATCAATTTCGTTCTGAAAAAATCCTTGCAAATCAATTGATTGAAAAATCAAAAACGGGCAACGTAGCTATTGAGTGGTTTCATACTTTAGAGGAAGTGATCGGCGATAAAAGCGGCGTGACGGGTATCAAAATCAAACACGTTGAAACGGGAGAAATTAAAGAAATTCCTCTCATGGGTGTTTTCATTGCAATCGGTCATCAACCGAATACGAAACTCTTTGAGAACCAACTAGAAATGATTAACGGTTATTTGAAAGTGCAAGGCGGTTCAAATGGAAATGCAACCGCAACCAGCATTTCTGGTGTTTTCGCAGCGGGCGATGTTTGTGATTACATTTATCGCCAAGCAATTACTTCTGCGGGAACGGGTTG
>DYRG01000048.1 GCA_020718845.1 Thiomargarita sp. | reverse complement strand
CGATTGCACAGAGTTAATTTTTTAAAATAATCTGTTATCTTTCAAATAGCGGATTATTTTAAATCAAAGAATTATTTAGTTTTATTCAAAAAATGAGAAAAAACCTTCTAGGTTTCGCAAACCTAGAAGGTTTAATTTTAGTTCAATTAAATCAAAGATTTATTTTAATTCAATGTCGGTTGAATAGCTTTCAACGGGTTTGTTCATGTTCAGATCAATCGGAGCGGAAATGGGAATCACTACGCCGGACGCTACCCAGTTTGAACTTGTTCCGGTAAGAGCGAAATTCTTCAGCGTGCCGTGATTCGAACCCTTAGAATCTCCTAATGTTGTGCCTGAACCTTCATCGAATTTGTAATATGCTACAAGATTCGGCTCGGAAGCAGGTGTAAGCTGGGAATACATGTTATTCTGAATTTCAGTTGCAGAGCGGGCAACATTCCATATACGGAATTCATCAATCTGACCGCCAAAAGGTACAACAACTCCTGTAGTTCCGATGACAGGCGTTGTCAGATTATATTCCGCGCCGATAACAAGTCTTGAACCTGAAGATGCAGGAGTTGTAGTCGGAACCGTATCCGAAAATGTCAGAGAACGCGGTGTTCCTCCGTCCACATACAGTTTCAGTCTGTCTGAATTTGATGCGCCTCCGCCATTATATACAACAGCAAGATGATGCCATGCCAGAGATAAAGGTGAGGATGTACTGCCGTATCCTACGTTGCTAACGCCTATACGCACATTTCCGCTGGTATCGGAGCATTGCAGAACCAAAGCCCGGTCGGTGTCAGAGGTACGTTTTGCGAAAGCGGTTTCATTTGTTGTGAAGACAGAAAATCTGACCCATGCCTCTGCTGTGTACTGGCTTACTCCGTCAAGGGAATTAACATCTCCGATATCCACAATGTCATCTGTCCCGTCAAATGACAGCGCATTGTTGACCGCCGATGCGGTATTTGCCGCGCTGACAAAAAACACAAGACTCAGAAGCATGATGAATGCGAATGCCAACCCCTTTTCCCTGTTGAAAAAAAGCCGGGTAGGCTGGGCAACATTCTTTCGTTGCCCACCATTTCGTGCCACCCTACTATGTTGTGAAGCAAAACGCGCTTGATAGAGTTTCATTATTTGTGCTCCATGTTGGTTAGGAAATTTAACAAATCACAATTCACCTATTGTTATACCATATCTCTATCTTTATCTTTATCTTTAGATTACAATAAATTCGATAACCACTTGAAATTACTAGATTTATTATTTATAATAAAATCAAAAGATTATTTTGAGGGTTCGCAAAGCTCTGCAATGACACAAAGCTAGAAATCTAGGAATATCGATTTGTACTCCTTTGAATTAATTAAAATTTTCGTAATGATGAACCCAACATTCAGAAACAAATTGTTCCATTCCTTCGGGAATCACAGATTGTTCCCAATTTTCTCCCGCAAATTGTTTTAGCACTTCATGATTTTCCCACACTGAAATCATCACATATTCATTTAAGTTTTGTAATGGTTTTCCAATGCTCACAGAAATCAAACCTTGATGCCTTTTTACGAAAGGAACTGAAATTATTTGAAACTTCTCTTCAAATGCGTTTTGTAAGCCTGGTTCTACTAAAACTCTAAAGATTCTTGTAATCATTGTTGCACTCTCTTAATAAAATACTCTTTTACAATTATAGCAAAATATGATAAAAAATCTCTTTTAATAATTTTGTTGAAATGAATAAAGGAATCGCTTTATGAAACGCTTTAGAAAATGGTTGTTTTTGATTGTATTGGTTGCGCATGGTGCACAGTCTGAAATTGTGTATGTTGCTAATTCTGCAAGTAATTCTGTGAGCGTTGTCGATATGGCGACCAGTACGATTACCACCAGCGTGACGGTCGGAAGTCATCCGTTTGGGATCGCAGTAAATCCAATCGGAACAAAGATTTACGTTACAAATGTGGTCAGCGGATCGGTGAGCGTTGTCGATACCAATACATATACTGTTTTATCGACAATTGGGGTAGGAAAATATCCGTTTGAAATTGTTATAAATCCAGCAGGAACAAAGGCTTACGTCGTCAATAGCGCGAGTGCAAATGTGAGCATTATTGATTTAAATTCCGAGAAAGTCATTGCAACGATTCCCGTCGAAAGTACGCCGCAAGCCATTGTTTTAAATAATGATTCTACGAAAGCCTACGTCGTGAATCACGGTAGCGCGAGCGTAAGTGTGATTGATTTGAACATTAACAAAACGATTGCAACTATTCCCGTCGGCACTGATCCGCAAGGCATTGCGATTCATCCCGATGGTTCACGTTTGTATGTGGCGAATAAAAAAGCTAATACTATCAGTGTGATAGATGCTTTTACACATCATATCATTTCAAATATTACGGTAGGAATTTCCCCACAAGGCGTGGCGGTTCATCCTGACGGATCGCGTTTGTACGTCACGAATAACGGAGATAACGTTCCAAATCAAGATGATACGATGAGCGTGGTCGACACCAATACCAACCAAGTTATTTCAACAGTAAATGTAGGGAATCGTCCGTTTAGCATTTCGGTGAATCCGACGGGCACGCGAATTTATGTGTCAAATCATGTAAGTAGCACGATCAGCGTCATCGATGCCAACACCAATCAAGTGGTTTCAACCATCGGCGTGGGAACGTATCCTTGGGGCGTGATGCCTGTTTCTAATTCACAATGTGGGGTTTTCACGTCGCCAAATATGAAATTACGTTGCGTGAAAGTCGGTGATGAAACCTATCAGGCAAATTTAAAGGTGATTTCAAATAATCCTACTCGTTTAGAAGTTGACGTAAATACGCTTTTAAAACAACCTCTTACACCAAATAACGATTGCGCGGTTTATTCACCTGCTTCCTCAACTGATTCTTTGAATAAATTGAGAATGAATTGCTTAGAAATTGGTTCAGATAAATATTGGATGGATTTAAATTTAATTAATTCAAACCCCATCCAATTTGAAATGCTCAATTCAGCTAAGAATTAGCTTCTTTGGTAGTGGTGTTGTATTTGTTGAAGGAGTTAAACTCTATATTGCACCACTATCTTCCCTTCTACTTATAAATTTTTCTCAATGATTTTTAAATCTAAATGTTCGACTTTAAGTGTCCACAAATCTGGATTTAAAGGAAAAGGCAAGGTTTTTCCTTTAAAAAAATAGCCGCGCCGTTCATAATATTCAAGTAATTCTTTTCTACACGAAATAACGATCATTTCAAAATGAATGATGTTCCATTTTTCTTTGACTTGTTGTTCTGCTTGCTCTAAGAGTTGTTTTCCCAATCCTCGATTTTGTAACATGGGTTTTATGACAAACATTCCTAAACGAACACGTTGATCACGTTTCTCCGCTAAAATACAGCCGATTAATTCATTTTCCTCAAAAGATAACAGAAAAAATGCGTTCTCACTTTGAATTAAATGAATAACTTCTTCTAAAGTTGTTCTTCTACCGTCTAATAAATCAGCTTCGGTTGTCCAACCTGCTTTGCTTGCTTCGCCTCGATACGCAAAATTAATAAGATTAACAACAAGATACGCATCATCAATTTGAGCGGGGCGATATAAAATAGTCATTTCAAAAAATCCTAACCTAATGGAAGTCAAGGCTGAAGTGTAATGAAACTCTTAAAATGATTCAATTTGGAGGTATGTATGAGCGACCCATTTTATCAACCGATTGGCGACGAAATTTCCCTTTTTAATCAAGCCTATACGCATCAATTACCTGTTTTAATTAAAGGACCGACAGGCTGTGGAAAAACTCGTTTTGTTTCGTACATGGCGGTGAAATTGGGGCGACCACTTTATACGGTGGCGTGTCACGATGATTTGACGGCGGCGGATTTGGTCGGGCGTTATTTGATTGGTGACGGGCAAACTTTTTGGCAGGACGGTCCATTGACAAGAGCGGTTCGAGAAGGCGCGATTTGCTATTTGGATGAGGTTGTCGAGGCGCGAAAAGATACGACGGTTGTTCTACATCCATTAACCGATGATCGGCGCATTTTGCCTTTAGAACGCACAGGTGAACGTTTAACTGCGCCGCCTGAATTTATGTTGGTGGTTTCTTATAATCCGGGTTATCAAAACGTTTTCAAAGGCATGAAACCGAGCACGCGCCAACGTTTTGTTGCTTTAAGATTCCAATATCCAAATGCGGATTTAGAAAAGAAAATTGTTATCGGAGAAACTGGCATTGATGAAATGATGGCGACCAGATTAGTGAATTTAGTCAATGCGTTACGAAACTTAAAAGATCATGATTTAGAAGAAGCTGCGTCGACTCGATTAGTAGTGTATGCAGCAACGTTAATTAAACACGGTTTCTCACCGATTGAAGCCTGTCGAGCCGCTTTAGTTGAACCATTAAGTGACGATATCGAAGTCATTCACGGTTTAATGGAAGTTGTTTTCGCAACGTTTGGAAAATAATTCTAAAGATTATTTTATTTCTTTTTTGCACAAACGGCTGTTGCAACATTAGACTAAATTAGAAACGTCCAAAGCCCCATGAAAATGGACGTTTAAAGGTTTCAGTGCCACCGATTCGAACCCCAAAAAACATGGTTTCTGCCATTGTGGTTGAATTAAGCAACTTTGCAATGTCGATCATAAGTTCGGCATCGGCAATTAAACGTTCAACTTCTTCATTCGGATAACCCGCCCAGTATTTCAAATCATGAACAAAACACGCCGAATAAATGCTCACACCTTTCCATTCATTTACCCAATGCGTACAACCATCACTTTTGAAAGGACGGATCGGAGGATTTTCCTCTATTTTATTCCATAAAGCAGTTAAATGAAAATGCTCACAAATTTCTTTTATTTTAGAAAGAGGAATTTCTTCATTCATTCGAGGAAGTTCGATTTGTTGAGCGTTTGCGACGACGGCGACGAGTAGAAGTATGTTCAATTTCATCAAATAATTCATCGGAGATTTCTTGATCGGGTTTGGGAGGCGGGGCTTTTCCAAGCAAAAACTTCAGCGTAAATCCAATTACAATCGGCACGCCAATTAAAATGAAAAGAAACGTAAAAGTTTCCATATCGATATTTTCCTTGTGAATTTTTAGATGATTTTAACAAAAAAGTCCCCATTATTTTGGATAATCGTCATAACTTGTTATAATTAACCTTTTGTATTAAGGAGTGTTGTTTGGAAGTCATTCATGGAACTACAATTTTGCTGGTGCGACGCGATAATACGGTCGTGATCGGCGGCGATGGGCAGGCGACGCTCGGTAATACCATCATGAAAAGTAATGTTCGCAAAGTTCGTCGAATTTATAAAGATCGAATTATTGCGGGATTTGCGGGTTCAACCGCCGACGCTTTCACTTTATTTGATCGATTTGAATCAAAACTTGAACAACATTCTGGACATTTAATGCGCAGTGCCGTCGAATTGGCAAAAGATTGGCGCATGGATCGAATGTTACGTCGTTTAGAAGCGATGCTGTTAGTTGCCGATAAAACTTGCTCTCTTTTAATTTCTGGAACGGGCGACGTGATTGAACCAGAAATTCCAGTAGTTTCAATAGGTTCGGGAAGTATGTTTGCACAATCTGCCGCTCGCGCTTTATTAGAAAATACTCAATTATCGGCAAAAGAAATCGTTGAGAAAAGTTTAAACATTGCCGCCGATATTTGCATCTATACCAATCATAACTTCACCATCGAAACCTTGGATATTTCATGATACCGTTCTACAAATAAACTTCTCAAATGAACAATAATATCATTAGTTGGCATCGGTTGTTTGGTTTGACATTAATGGATTTGTTCAAGGGTTCTAATTTTGAGGTAGAATTAGAGAAAGAACTATCCATTAAAAAGCAATATTTGGATATTGTGATTATTAGAAAAGTTGAGGGCGCACCATCGTTAGAATTACCGATTGGTTTGGAGAATTTAGTTGAGCATAATCTTCTCACTTATAAATCTTCACAAGAAGCCTTAGATGAATGGGCAATTGAAGAATTAATTGGGCATTACGTGAATTATCGAAAATTAGTAAGTCCTTCTTTAAATTCGCTTTTATCACCTCAACAGTTTCAATTGTATGCAGTCAGCACGCGCTATCCGCAAAAGTTATTAACTAAAGAACAATCGTTCACAAAATTAAGTGAAGGCGTTTTTGATTTAAAATGGGGACATCGATATGTTCGTTTGTTAGTTTTGAATCAAATTCCTTTGGAACAACATAACGCATTGTGGTTATTGTTTGATGGAAAAGCACAGGATTTTTATTATGGAACACAACATTACAAATGGCGCGATCTTCATCAAAAAGCGGTGCTTAATAAACTTTATGAACTATATCATTTGGAAGGAGCAATTATGCCTTACACGATGGAAGATTTTATGCAAGAATACTTAGAAGAAAAAGTCCATTTATTGCCTCCAGAAAAAAGATTGGAGGGTCTTTCCTTAGAGGAACGTTTAAAGGGGTTAGCTCCAAAAGAAATCTTACAAAAATTGCCACTAGAGGAGTTAATGGCATATTTATCAGATTTAAAAAAGCACTAAAATCATTTGGAAGGAGCAGTTATACCTTGGAAAGACTGAAAGGAATTTCTTTGGAAGAACGATTGAAGGGATTAACGCCTGAAGAGCTTTTAAAAGAACTACCGAAGGAGTTAATTGAGTATTTGTCGAATTTGCAGAAACACTGAGGAACATCTGAAGGTTAGGTGTTTGATTTTAATTGGAATAGGAACTTTGATTAGTTAAGTAAATTATGAGCCAAATGACACCCCGCGAAATAGTCAGCGAATTAGATAAACACATTGTTGGTCAAGCCCAAGCAAAACGGGCAGTGGCGATTGCGTTAAGAAACCGCTGGCGCAGAATGCAGGTCGATCCCGATTTGCGCAACGAAATTACCCCTAAAAACATCCTCATGATCGGTCCTACAGGGGTCGGCAAAACCGAAATCGCCCGCCGATTAGCTAAATTAGCCAAAGCGCCGTTCATCAAAATCGAAGCAACTAAATTCACCGAAGTGGGTTATGTTGGGCGCGATGTGGAGTCGATCATTCGGGATTTGGCGGACATTGCGATCAAAATGGTGCGTGAAGAAGCCATGAAAGAAGTCACCGAGCAAGCCGAAGCCGCCGCCGAAGAGCGGGTTTTGGATGCGTTGTTGCCCAAACGTAATGAAAACGACGATCAGCCATCAACACCAACTTCGACGCGAACCCGCAACAAATTCCGCAAAATGCTCCGCGAAGGGTCACTCGATGATCGTGAAATCGAGATCGAAGTCAGCGAATCTTCTCGTGTGGGCGTGGAAATCATCGGTCCGCAAGGCATGGAAGAAATGACCAATCACCTCCAAAATATGCTTCAAAATATTACGGGGAATCGCACGCGGTCGCGGAAAATGAAGGTAAAAGAAGCACTTAAAGTGTTGATCGAAGAAGAAGCTGCCGACATGGTCGATGATGACGAATTAAAAGCCCGCGCCGTCGAACGGGTTGAACAGCAAGGTATTGTTTTTCTTGATGAATTAGACAAAATCGCCAAACGTGGTGATCATGGCGGGGGCGCGGACGTATCGAGAGAAGGCGTGCAACGCGATTTATTGCCACTCGTTGAAGGTTGCACGGTCAGCAGCAAATACGGCACGATTAAAACTGATCACGTTTTATTTATCGCGTCGGGGGCATTCCATTTTGCGAAACCCTCTGATTTAATTCCAGAATTACAAGGACGTTTGCCGATTCGGGTCGAATTACACGCATTAACTGTCGAAGATTTTGTGCGGATTTTGACCGAGCCTGACGCTTCTTTAACTGAACAATACGCAGCACTTTTATCGACTGAAGAAGTGAATTTGCGTTATACCGAAGGCGCGATTCGACGCATTGCAGAAATGGCGTGGCAAGTCAATGAAAGAACTGAAAATATTGGCGCGCGACGTTTGCACACGATGATGGAATGTTTGCTGGAAAATATTTCCTTCGAAGCACCCGATCGGGCGGGTGATACCATCGAAGTTGATGTGGATTATGTCGATAAGTATTTGAGTGAATTGGTAAAAAATGAAGATTTAAGCCGTTATATTTTATGACGATTGGTTGGGACATTGGTTGAACGCATGAGGACGTTCACCTGTCCCGCTCAACGCATCCAAATGGGTGATGATTTGATTTAAAGCGGATTGTCCCGTTGGCGTTAAGTCCGTGAACATAAAGCCAATTCTGTATAATTCGGGGTGAATCGCAATCCATCGACTTCGCGCCGTCCATTCCAAACAGCAACCGTCATGACCTTCATCGGGGCGAAAAATCAACGACGATCGCAAATCTTCCACGCACACTTTAATCGTATATTTTTTGCCGACTTCCAAATATTTTTCGCTAAATAGCATCAACCCACCGTGATTGAGATCGGCAATATATCCCAATAATTCAGAGGTTTCTTTGTCGTATGCGGGTAAAAACACTAACAATTCCCGTCGTTTAGAACGTCTGCGATCAATCATAGTTCTACCTTAACAAAATCAAACTAATCTAGTATAAATCATTACTAAACGAATATCTTGATGTTTCATCTTTATTTCTCAACATTTGAATTGAATAAAGATTACATCCTAAATTCTATTTGATGTAAATTCTAAATTTAGATAACTCATTATCGATGAGCTTCTTTGTGTTCTACAGAAAAAACATGAGAATACAAATTCGCAATCCATTGACGACCCTCTTGCGTGACGCGCAAATATTTCATACCGTCTTTGATATAACGACTCACCATGTTCCAATAAAAAGAAGGATAACTTTTGTGCAAATCTTCGGGGGTTTTATAATTTAACTTTTCATTAATGCCTGTTTCTTGAAACTCATAGAACAACGCAGGTAATTTCCTCAAATAATGCGGATCAGCCAATTGCCCAATTAAATCCGCCGCTCGCACTAATCCAGGGTAAGTATTCGTTGCTTGATGATCAGAATCATTAGGCACAGGAAATCGCGTTAATTCAATGTTCACCGCGATGGTTTCTGCATCGATAAAGGAATTTCCACCAAAACGTTCACGAATGAACAACTTACCGCGATCTACATGATAAAGACCTAATGCTGCATCGGTTGAACCAGCGGGTAGAACAATGGTAGTATTTCCTTCACCCGTTGCATAGAAACCATCTCCATCTTGGCGACAAATTCCTCTCACATGACCAATATCATGACATAACAACGAAATAATGAAATTCAACCAATCACGACTAGAAACGCCGCCTTCACGAATATGTTTTCCTTTGAGCATTTCTTGTCCAACCATTGTTACCATAATGGTATGTTCCATATTATGATAAAGCGCGTCACTATTTGCGAAATGTTCTAATGCCATTCTTCCCGCCCAACCAATAATTGAAACGTGAGAACCATCTAAATTACCGTAATTACGTTTGTAAGCAATTTCTAATTGTTGCACAAACGCATCAATAATTAACTCGGTTGGGTTGAACATGGTTTTATTCCTCTAATTTAATGTGTTATAAATCATCAACAAATGGTCTAAATTAATTAGGTGGTTTTTACCGATAAGATTTTACGGATTCCTCTTTTCCACTTTCTCACAAATTGTACCGATATTTCCAATAAACTTGTTATCTCTTTTTCCAAACAATTCCTTTCTCTGTTCATTCATAAACTGTATAATAATACTACACATCGTTCTTTACTTTAACATTAACCGAAATTTTTTGGAACATAAATCTTGGGATATTCTCCATTTATTTCTAATAAAAATTAGCTTTTAAATTCTCTCAAATTTTATCATAAATGTAGAAATTTCTTGCTAATTTTAGAGAATTAAATGAAATCTGTTTGCATTTTTTCTCTATTTCTTATATTGTAATATTTTTTCAAAATGACTATTTTTATGTTTAAAATAATTTCTTTTAATATCAATGGGTTGCGTGCAAGATTAGTGCAATTACAAACTCTCATTGACAAACATCAACCCGATATTATTGGTTTGCAAGAAATTAAGGTTGCGGACGAGGCTTTTCCCATAAATGAAATAGAAGCAATGGGTTATCGTGCGTACTTTCATGGTCAAAAAGGGCACTATGGTGTGGCGTTGCTTTCTAAACAAGCGCCTTTACGCATTGAGAAAGGTTTGCCAAATGATGATTTAGAAGCGCAACGTCGTTTCATTGCAGGCACTTTTCTTTTAGAAAATGGAGAGGAAATCACGGTAGTAAATTGTTATTTTCCTCAAGGTGAAAGCCGTGATCATCCCACCAAGTTTCCTCTCAAAGAAAAATTTTATACAGAATTAACCGACTATTTCAATCAACGTTTTAAAACAGATCAAAAAGTTGTTTTAATGGGAGATATGAACGTTGGAAGAAAAGATCAAGATATTGGAATTGGTGCAACAAATGCTAAACGTTGGTTACAAACTGGGAAATGTTGTTTTTTACCCGAAGAACGCCAATGGTTAGAAAATCTAATAAAATGGGGATTTCACGACAGTTTTCGCTTACATTTTCCAAACATAGATGATAAATTTAGTTGGTTTGATTATCGGAGCAAAGGCTTTGAAGATAATCCCAAGCGCGGTTTAAGAATTGATTTGATTTTGATTAGCGAAGGCTTAAAAGAATTTTGCAAAGAAACTGGCATCGATTATGAATTGCGTGGTTTAGAAAAACCTTCCGATCATGCACCGATTTGGGCTTCTTTTAATTTTAAATAACGGTAGTGAAATTCGCTTCTAAATATTGATTTCAATAGAATCATTTTTCATATTTACATTGAATGCAAGGAGTTGTAGAAAAATGCTCAAAAATGAGGACGAAAAAGAAAAGACATTTGCAACGTGGTCGATTCGAAATCCGATTCCAGCGATTTTGATTTTTGGGCTGTTGACATTGGCGGGATTGTGGGGTTTTAACCGCTTGAATATTCAGAGTTTTCCAGACTTGGATGTGCCGACGATTATTGTGTCGTTGCGATTGCCGGGGGCTTCGCCGTCGCAATTGGAAACTGAAGTCGTGCGCAAAGTCGAGGATTCGCTCGCCACTGTCAATGGGTTAAAACACATTTACACCACGATTATGGATGGAATGGTGCAAATGGTGGTGGAATTTGTGCTCGAACGAAATCTTTCCGACGCGCTGGTCGACACGAAAGACGCGATTGATCGAGTGCGGATGAGTTTGCCGCCTGATCTCGAACAGCCCCAAATCAGCAAAGTCACCGTCGGTCCGGGCGGTCCGACTTTAACGTATGCGATTGCGAGTAATTCTCGAACCGAAGAAGAATTGTCGTGGTTTGTTGATGATCGGTTGGCGAAAACCTTATTAAGCATCAAAGGTGTGGGGGAATTTTCACGGGTCGGCGGCGTGCAGCGTGAAGTCCAAGTGATTGTTAATTATCAACAATTAAACGCTTTAAATGTCACGATCGCCGATATTTCTCGCACATTGAAAAAAGTCCAACAAGAAGCCTCAGGCGGACGCGGACAATTGGGCAACGCTGAACAAGGCGTGCGCACGATTGCCACCGTTCAAAAAGCCAGCGAATTAGCGGCATTGCCTATCCCGTTGAATAATGGAAGATTTATTCGTTTGGATCAAGTCGCCACCGTCAAAGATACCATCGTCGAACGCACTCAAGCCGCTTTATTGGACGGCAAACCCGCGATTGGATTTCAGATTTTTCGCACCAAAGGTTTCGACGAAACGCGCATCGCTCAAAAAGCGATCCAAACCCTTGAAGATATTAAAAAAAATAATCCCGACTTAGATATTCAATTGGTGCGCGCCTCTGTCACGCAAACCCTTAAAAAATATCACGATTCGATGGATATGCTGTACGAAGGCGCGATTTTGACGATTTTGGTGATTTGGTGGTTTTTGCGCGATTGGCGAACGACGCTGATCGGCGCGATTGCGTTGCCGTTGTCGATCATTCCAACGTTTGGATTTATGTATTTGATGAATTTTTCCTTAAATACCATTACGTTACTTGCGATGTCGGTGGTGGTCGGGATTTTGGTCGATGACGCGATTGTCGAGGTCGAAAACATTGCCCGCCATCTTCATCAGGGAAAATCCGTCCGTCAAGCCACTGTCGATGCGGTGAATGAAATTGCGCTCGCGGTTTTAGCGACCACTGCCACACTTGTTGTGGTGTTTTTGCCGACCGCGTTCATGAGCGGCATTCCAGGGCTGGTGTTTAAGCAATTCGGCTGGACAATGGTGGTGGCGGTGTTGGTGTCGCTGTTGGTGGCGCGACTGATCACCCCGATGATGGCGGCATGGATGCTCAAAGAAAATCCTCTTTTTCAGCACATCGAAGAGGAAAAAGAAGGCTTCATCATGCGAGGGTATTTGCGAATGGCGGGATGGTGTTTAAATCATCGTAAAATCACGTTATTGATAGGGATTTTATTTTTTATCGGATCGTTGGCGATGATCCCGCATTTGCCAAAAGGTTTTATTCCCCCGACCGATGAGGGTTTTACGACCATTTCAATGGAATTGCCAGCGGGTTCGAATTTGGCGACTACCTTATCGATTGCCGAAGAAATTCGAGAAATTATCAAACAAAATCAATATGTTAAGCGGATTTTTTTGATGGCGGGTACACCTCAAGCGGCGGGGCGCGGGATGATGATGGCGGGCGAAGTGCGTCGAGCGTCGATGGTGGTGCTGTTCATCGATCAAGGATCACGCCCCAAACAGCGCGACATCGAAAACCAACTCCGCGCAGAATTGCAAAAAATCGCGGGCGCAAGATTTACGATGGGCGGCGGCGGACCCGGTGAAAAAGTTCAAATTATATTAAGCAGTTACGACGCTCAAATCCTCAAGGCAAGCGCGCAAGCCGTCGAACGCGATATGCGCAATAATTTGACCTATTTGGGCGGGTTGAGTTCGACCGCGAGCCTCGAACGTGCTGAAATCATTATCAAACCTAACCCCACTTTAGCGGCAGAACGCGGCGTGACCACTCAAGCGATTGCCGAAACGTTGCGGGTGGCGTTGAGCGGGGATTTTTCGGTGGCGTTGGCAAAACTCAATTTGGATCAACGTCAAATCGATATTCGCGTGCAATTCAATGAATCGATTAGAAAAAATCTTAATGCGATTTCATCGTTGCGCGTGGCGGGTAAAAACGGTTTAGTGCCGTTGTCGAGCATTGCGGATATTTCAATCGGAAGCGGACCGTTGCAAATCGACCGTTACGACCGCAAACGTCAAGTCACGATCAGCGCGGATTTGGGCGGTCATCCATTGGGTGAAGCGCTCGCGGCGACTAAAAAACTTGAAGCAATTCAAGCGCTTCCATCATCAGTTAAATTAGTCGAAGTTGGCGATGCTGAAATTATGGTCGAATTATTTACGGGATTTGCGGGCGCGTTGTTGACGGGTATTTTGTGCGTGTATTGCGTGTTGGTATTGTTATTTAAGGATTGGTTTCAACCCGTTACGATTTTATCGGCAGTGCCTTTGTCGGTCGGCGGAGCATTTATTGCGCTATTGATTGGGCGCGGCGAAATCGGTTTGCCCGCGTTGATCGGATTGGTGATGTTGCTGGGAATTGTCACGAAAAACTCGATTTTATTGGTTGATTTTGCGGTGTTGGGCATGAAAGAGCACGGACTTTCTCAAACCGACGCATTGATCGATGCGTGTCGCAAACGCGCTCGCCCAATTATGATGACCACCATCGCAATGGTCGCAGGAATGTTACCATTATCAATGGGTTTAGGCGGCGACGGCAGTTTTCGACAACCCATGGGCATCGCAGTGATCGGCGGCTTAATAACCTCGACCGCCTTAAGTCTTTTAATTGTCCCCGTAGTCTTTTCCTACATTGACAATTTGTTTCACAAAAGAACAAGTTGATCATAAAATAAAAGATGCGTACAGAGCAAAATAGGATCATTTCATAAATTATAACGAGGAGTCTAAAAGTGGATTTTAAAATCATAGAAACTTGTGTAGGAAATACGCCGCTAATTAAATTGAAAAGATTAGTGGGAGAAACTTCAAACACTATCTTAGCAAAATTAGAAGGAAATAACCCCGCTGGATCAGTGAAAGATCGCCCCGCTTTAAATATGATTCAACAGGCTGAATTGCGTGGAGAATTGAAAGCAGGTGACACTTTAATTGAAGCAACCAGTGGAAATACAGGTATTGCGTTGGCAATGGCGGCGGCAATGCGTGGGTATCGGATGATTTTGGTGATGCCCGAACACATGAGCGAGGAACGGCGCGGCGTGATGCGGGCGTTTGGCGCGGAACTCGTGCTCACTCCAAAAGCGGGCGGCATGGAAACCGCCATCGACACGGCTCGAGCGATGGAAGCACGCGGTGAAGGTAGGATTCTCGACCAATTTTCCAATCCAGACAATCCCTTAGCGCATTATTTAGGCACTGCTCCTGAAATTTGGCGCGACACAAATGGCAAAATCACCCACTTTGTGAGCGCGATGGGAACGACTGGCACAATCATGGGTAACTCTCGGTTTTTAAAAGAAAAAAATCCCAATATTCAAATCATCGGCGTTCATCCGCAAGCGGGATCGAGCATACCTGGAATTCGAAAATGGGAAGAAGCCTATTTACCAAAGATTTTTGATCGAAAAAGAGTGGATCAAATCATGGAAGTTTCTCAACAAGAAGCCGAAGAAACTACACGTTTATTAGGTGCGAAAGAAGGTTTATTTGTCGGCATTTCTTCAGGTGGAGCAATGGCGGCAGCATTACGGCTTTCTAAAACGGTAGAAAATGCGGTAATTGTGGTGATTACTTGTGATCGAGGAGATCGTTATTTGTCGACTGGCGTTTTTCCTGTTTAAATATGGAAGAAAAAACTTTTCTAAGACGCACGATTCGGCAACGTCGACGTGCGCTTTCTCAATTAGAACAACAGCAAGCAAGTTTTTCTTTAGTTCAAAATATAAAAAAACTATCTGAATTAAAGCGTTTTAAACGATTTGCAATTTATTATCCTTGTAATGGTGAAATTAGTTTGTTATCTCTTTTAACTCACCTTAAAAAACATAATAAAATCATTTATTTACCAATCTTAAAAGGAAAGAAAATGTATTTTATGCGTTATGAAGGAAAATTGAAAAAAAACCGTTTTAATATTCCCGAACCCGCTCAACATTTTCAAAAGATACATCCTAGCATTTTAAATGTTATTTTTACGCCATTGTTAGCGTTTGATGATCGAGGAAATCGTTTAGGAATGGGCGGCGGTTTCTATGATCGTTGTTTTCATTATTTGTCTTTTCGTAGTAATAAAAAACCGTTATTATATGGCGTTGCTTATGATTGGCAGCGGATTTCAAATTTAACTCCCAATTGTTGGGATATTCCTTTACATAAAGTAATTACAGATCAAAGGATTTATGATTTCTATGAGCACTGAAATTGAATTAAAATTACGCATTGCAACCCAAGATATTGATGCTTTCAAAAAACATCCATTATTTCAAGAAATTACACCCAAAATAATTCATTTACAAGCAACGTATTTTGATACGCCAGATCAAATATTACGACAAAACAAAGTTGCTTTAAGGATTCGTGAGGAAAATGGGGTTTTAATTCAGGCAATTAAAACCGCTGGACAAAGCAGTGGAGGATTACATCAACGTCGAGAATGGGAATTTGAAGTTGCTCACAATTCACCTGATTTGACGCAATTACCTAATGAGGTAAAAAATTTGTTTCAAAATCAAACCTTAGAACCTGTTTTTAATACGAATTTTAAACGCACTTTGTGGTTAATTGAAGGCGAAGAAAATAGCTTAATTGAGATTTGTTTAGATGAAGGAAATATCCACTGCGGACATTTGAATGAACCGATTTGTGAAGTTGAATTAGAATTGAAACGCGGCGATGTTGCAAATATTTATGAAATTGCGTCAAAATTTCAATCCGCCGTTTCTTTAATTCCTGAAAACAAAAGTAAAGCGGCTCGTGGTTATCAACTTTATAGTGATTGTTTTTTAACTCGTTGAAATATAAAGATTTCTATATCATATTAATGATGGCGGTTGACAGCTATAAAAAAAGGCTAGATACTTTGAACTGCGGGAATCGGAGATTGTCCGTATTCAAGGCAAGTGACTTGAATTTAATTTGTTTGAAATCATAGAATTGGAGGAATCCTCAATGAAATTAGTAAAAATCGCGGCGGCGTGCGCATTGTTAATCGCAGGTGGAATTCAGGCGGCAGATGAACGCGGAACAGCCGCCGAAGCCAAAGTAATGCTCGACAAAGCTGTCGCCGCAGTGAAAGCGGATGAAAAGAAAGCCCTTGACCAATTTACCGCCGATGCTAAAGCAAAAGGTGGTGATTTCTTCAAAAAAGACTTATATGTTTTCTGTGGCGGTGAAGATGGCAATTTCTCTGCACATCCTTCTTTGGTCGGCAAAAGCATGAAAGACTTGATGGATAAAGCAACTCCTCCCTTTGCTGTAGGCGCTGAATTCTACAAAGCAGCCGCAAAAGGGGGCGAAGTCACCTATCAATGGCCCCTCCCCGGTGCAACCGCTCCTCAAAAGAAAGTGGCTATCGTTGCACAAGCTGGCAAACAAGTTTGCGCAGTAGGTTATTATCCTTAATCTGATAACCCCTTGATTTTACTCAAAAAACCGCTTGTATTCGTACTGGCGGTTTTTTTATGCCTAAGGATGAACCATAAAATTAGAAAGTCGGTTTATTGGGCGCATTACAACAAGCGATTTTATTAGCAATAGATTAAAACTTGACAAATACTTTTTGGAAACGTGAACATGGAAAAATGTTATGGATTTTGAATGGGATGAAATAAAAGCCCTTATTAATCAAAAAAAGCATAGGGTTTCTTTTATTGAAGCAAGTGAAGTATTTGAAGAACGATATTTAACCTGAGTTCGGGATAATTGAACTTTAACTCCTTTAAAAACAATGAGTTATAAATTTAGAATTTACGTTTAAGTCAAATTTTCAGAAATTTATCGATTTTTGAGATAAAAATAGATTTTAACCAATTGATTTTTCTCATTTTATTATCCCGAACTCGGGTTATTTAATTTTTGGTGTAGAAATTACCTTGTGGTATCTTACACTGAAAAAGCAGATGTTATCCGTATTATTTCAGCACGACGTATGACTAACCAAGAGCGCAAAGCCTATGAACAATGATGAAGATACATTACAACTTGAATACTCCGCAGAACTAATTAAATCAGGAAAACGAGGGAAATATGTAAAGTGTTATCGAGAAGGAACAAACATTGTTGTCATTACGCCAGAATTGCACAAACTCTTTCCTGATTCTGAATCCGTCAACCGTGCGCTTCTCCAATACGCACAAGAACATCATCTCGCATTATTTTAAAAAAAATTACACTATAAAAAACACTACACAGTTGAAACCCATTTTTCAAATAAAAAACGGTGAGAAACAGAAATGCTTTTCACCGTTCTTTTATTTTTTTAGATTGTTTATTTGATGCTAATTTCTTCTGAATACGTTTGGGGTTGTTTGTTAGAAATCAAATCAACTGACGCAGAAACGGGAGAACCGCTTGAACAAGTTGTTACACCGCCGCCGACTGCGCAAGTGCAGGTTAAATTTAATGAAGCGGGCGGAGAAATGTTAACAATTTGCTCTGTACCATCTGTCGGGCCATAACGAAATGTTTCAAAAGAGTCCATATCTTCATAACTAAATAAACCATAAAACTGCCCACCAAAACCGCCAATGTTTATATCAAAATATGAGTCCCCTCCAGCAGGCAAAGAGGCTGCTGCCACAGGTGTAATTGTCAATGAACTAGCTGTAGAAACTACTGTTGGTGGAACAGAACCAGCTAATACTAATGCACTATTGCTATTTGTAAAAGTGACAGGGTTAGTTGTGGTTACGGTGATATTCCAAGCCGTAATGTTTGCTTGAGCAACTGTGCCGATGGTATTAACAGTGAGCGTCCCAGATACGCTTGCTCCTGTTACTGAACGGTTAAGCTGACAAGTTAAAGCAGCATGGGCAGAATTTACCCCCCCCCATTACTAACATACTGATTAATAAAGATATTTTGCGTAATTTCATAGAAAATCACCTTTTCGCCTTGAAAAATAAAAAATTGCATTATAGGAGAAAAATGTTGAAATAGAATCCTTATTTTTTAGATTATTAATTAATAAGTTCTAATATACCAATATGTAAATATAGGATTAGATAAACAAATAATTAACAAGCCTAAATTTACCTTAAAGCAAATA
>DYRG01000047.1 GCA_020718845.1 Thiomargarita sp. | reverse complement strand
TATTTTTTATTAAAATTACATTATACCATATCCTCTTAAATTATGCACTACCAAACTTTGATATTGTTCTCCAAGTCCATATTCAACAAAAGCCCCATAGCCTAAGACTTGTTCTAAACGTAATCCAGCAACCCATTTCCAATATTTATCGGGATAATAATTAATTTGAGAAAACAATGCTCGATTAACCACTTCATCACCTGATTTCAAACGGGTTAATGATTTCTGTAGATCGATTGCATTAGGTAACATTGGAATATCAATGTACCTGCTTAATTTAGGTGCGTAACGATAATAAATCCCGCCAATTAAATCAAGTTGCTTTGGTTTCTTCCATAAAAAAGTCATTTCACCTTCATAAGCGGTTGATCGCTCATCCTCATAATCATAACCCGCAGTATGAACAGGAAAAGGAGAATCATAATTCACTAATGTTTTATCACGAATATAAGTTAATTTGCTATCCAGAGAAAGCTGATTTGAAATGTCTGTTTTATAGCCTAGCCTAATGTGAGTTGATTCGGTTTTTCTATCTGTTCCAGAACGAATCGTTGGTACGGAAGCAAATGCTTCTTCATTAATAATCGCATGTATCATATTGAAAGAAAAATTTTGATAATCAGCGGACAAATCAAAATACTTTTGTTTATTTTCTAAGCGCCCGCCCGTTGATAATCCTTCTTCTGCTGCCATAGGCATTGATTCTAAACGGCTGTAAGGAACGTTAAAACCATCCTCCCGATAACTACCCACATTTAAAACAACTTTTCCTTTATTATTCGCATAACTGGTTCGAGCAAACCAACGTTGAGTGTTGTCATTTCCTCCTAAAATAGAAACATAAGATTTCGAGCCTTCTTTTTGAGAAACTTCATTTGTAATAATATTAATCACACCAAAGAAAGCACCACTTCCATAAATTGTCGATTGTGGACCACGAACAATTTCAATTCTATCAATGGCTTCCACTGGAACGGGCGCATCAGAAACAAAAAACGCTGAATCAGGATCTAAAATTTTACTTATCCCATTGATTAATATAATAATATTTCTGTTTGCCGCCCCCGTACTTAAATAACCCCGCACGCCGTACGCTGCGCCCCCTAATCCATAAAAATCAATGCTATACACGCCAGAAACGTGTCGTAAAATATCATCTAAGGTTGTATAACCATAACGTTGGATTTCTTGGCGAGTAATTAAAACAACACTCGCTGGAATTTCTCCAATTTTCTCGGCAACTTTGTTTGCTGAATTGATTTTAACTTCCATGAGTTCTTCTAAAGATAGCGAAAGCAAATTTTGAACCCTATTTTCTCGATCTGGATCGGGCGTTGCTACCGCAGTATTCAACAAAAGATTAGATAACAATGTAGATAGAAAAATTATTGTTTTCATGATATTATCCTCCTTAAAATTCATATCCCAATGTGAGCATAAAGTTACGTTCTTCACCCACTGAACCTTTGTCAATCCAATTATTTCTGGAGAAAGTTGGATAAGTGATTTCTTTATTAAACAAATTATTCACTCGTAAATTAAGAAACGTTCCTTTGCTCAACCAATCTTGATAACGTATATTTGCACCCGTCATTAAATAACTTTTACTGGGTACGCCATTAATG
The DNA here is from genome assembly GCA_020718845.1 of Thiomargarita sp. Lineage (GTDB taxonomy): Bacteria > Pseudomonadota > Gammaproteobacteria > Beggiatoales > Beggiatoaceae > DYRG01. The sequence goes on along the minus strand of DYRG01000047.1, from coordinate 16,704 downwards.
CGTCGACCAAAACTACCGTCGGGATTTTTTAAGGATGGATCAAAGAAAACTTCCATTTTAGAAACATAATAATTCGTTAAAGCAAAACTCAGTTGCTTATCAAATTGATAGGTTAATTTGAATTGTCCTAAAACGTTTGGAGAATAAGCGGGTTTTATTTCTGGACGGTTAGCATCTTTGGTTTCTTGATAAGTTAAATTCAAATCTAAGGTTATTTGATCATTAGGACGGGCTTGTAATCCAATTTCAATCCCATTAGTTGACCATTTTCCACCATTTCCTAAAAACGACGTATAATTAGAAAATTGATCCACTTTCATCAAGCGTTCTAATAAGTTCTTCAAACGATTATGAAAGAGATTTATATTTAACATATATTGCGGAGATAAATAGGTTATATAATTAAGTTCGTAGGTTTCAATTTGCTCTGCATTTAAGGGAGGAAGATTACCTTCAGCTCGAGCGGTCGTGTTTTGCCCAAAAGAAGGTGCATTAATCGCTTTTCCGTACATTAACTTAAAAATATGTTCTTGATTTGGCGTATAAATCGCGGCAAAACGTGGAATAACCGCTAATTTTTGAGCGGCATACTTAGCAACGGTTTGTTTATAAGTTGCTGGGGTTGCACCATACTCTATAATCGCGTCATAACCTAAGATTTTTTCTAATCTTAATCCCGCCGTTAATTTCCATTGTTTATCTGGATGGTAATTCAATTGAGAAAAGATTGCTTGATTAACTAATGCTTCACCAGAGGCAAGGTTTTGAGAAGATTTTTGAAATGCAACAGCGCTAGGAAGTCCGGGTAAATCGAGATAAGTTTTTACATTAGGTGTGCGGCGATAGTACAAACCACTTGTTAAATCAAATTGTTTGGATGATTTCCATTGCAAAGTAATTTCACCTTCGTATGCCGTTGCATATTCATCTTGGAAATCAAATGTATTGACAGGAATCGGTGCATCATAGCGTAAATAACTACGATGATGAGCATAAGTTAATTTGCTATCCATTGACAAACGTTCGGAGAAATCTTTTTTGTAACCCAAACGCAAATGAGTTTCTTCTAATTGTTTGAATGTTCCGTGATTAATTGTTGGACGCGAATTAAATCCTCTGGTATCCGTATCTGTGTGAATTAATCCAAAATAAATATCTTTGTAATTTCCTGATAAATCTAAATATTTCTGTTTGCTTGCTAAACGATCCTTTGTTGACAAATTACCTTCTAGTCCCATAAATTTTGATTCTAATCGGCTATAAGGAACGTCCAAACCGTCCTCCTGATAATTACCCACATTAGTAACTATTTTTCCTTCATCATACGCATAGCTAGTTCTTCCAAACAAACGATTAGCATAGCGACTTCCACTTGCTAAAGAAATATAAGATTTTGAACCCTCTTTTTGATTAACTTCATTGGTAATAATATTAATGACACCAAAGAAAGCTCCACTTCCATAGATTGTTGATTGTGGACCACGAATAACTTCAATTCGATCAATGGCTTCCACTGGAACAGACGTTCCAGACAGAAAATAACTAGAATCATAATCAGAAACCTTATTGATCCCGTTAATTAAAATAATAATGTTTCTATTTGCAGAACCCGTGCTCAAATAACCACGAACCCCAAAAGCATTACCTGCTACACCATAAAAATTAAGATGATACATTCCTTGAACATGACGCAGTATTTCATCTAAATTTGCATAACCATAACGTTGAATTTCTTGACGAGTAATTAAAACAACACTCGCTGGAATTTCTCCAATTTTCTCGGCGATTTTATTTGCAGTGCTAATTTTAATTTCCATCAGCTCTTCTAAAGATAGCGAAAGCAAATTTCTAACCCTATTTTCTCGATCTGGATCGGGCGTTGCTTTCACTGCATTAAATAAAGTATAAGATAACAAAAGGGATAAAAAAAGTAGATTTTTCATGGTTATGCCCCAAATTATGTTATAGATTTTCTCACTATCGTTCTTTTAATTAAGATCGGATCGAGGGTTAAAGGTTTCAAAATAGGCTTTCATTTTTTGATAGAAACGTTTAGAACTATCATTTTCAGCGGGCGGGGTAATGATTTGAATAATTACATAAAAATCTCCCGCAATAGAGCTTGGAATACCTCGACCTTTCAAACGTAATTTCTTACCTGTTTGAGTGTTTTCAGGGATTTTTAATTCGATGTTTCCTAAAGGGGTAGGAACTTTTACGACCGAACCCAATGCGGCTTCCCAAGGACTTAAAGGTAAATCTAAAAAAATATCTTTATTTTCAACGCGATAAAATCTATGAGATGCAAAAGTAATTTCTAAATACAAATCCCCGCCAGAAATCCCTTGTCCAATCAAACGAATCTTTTGACCTTCAATAATTCCTTTAGGAATTTTTACATTTAATTCTCTCATTTTATTAACTAATTGACCACGTTCATTTAAGGTTGGCAATTGTAATTGAATGGAACGATTTATACCATTGAAACTATCTTCTAAAGTGATTTGAATTTTCGCGTGATGATCTTCTCTTTTTTGAGAACGGCGTTGGTGAGTCGAGAAACCACTTTGTCTAAAGAAAGTATCAAAGAAATCGCTAAAACCTTCATTACTTCCACCTCTAAATTCAAATCCCACATCCCAATCGGGCGGCGCACGAAATTGCTCACCTGCGCGCCAATTATTTCCTAACCGATCATAAGCAGCGCGTTTCTCTGGGTCTTTTAAAACTTCATACGCTTCATTGATTTCTTTAAAACGTTGTTCTGCATTCGGTGCTTTGCTCACATCGGGATGAAATTCTCTCGCTAATTTGCGATACGCTTTCTTTAAATCTTCTTGCGTTACATTACGAGAAACACCCATGATTTTATAATAATCTTTATATTCCATTTTCTTTTATTTTTAATCCTAAATTAAATCAAAAACTTCAATGACGCTGCCAACGCCAAGTGTCCCATTTTCAATGACTTGCAAATAACAGCCTAAAATATTGTGATTGTAATATTTTAAAAGCGCTTGAGGGATTTCTAAATCACGTTCGGCGGTTTCTGGATTCACATTAGTTGCTAAACAGCGAGTGGTGTTTTTAATAAATTTAAAACGCGCTGATCCGATTTGAAATTCTTTATTTTCCCATTTCAGTTCTTCCCACGCTGGCAAACCTTCAAAATACACATTTGCTCGAAAACGTAATGGATGAATCGTTGCACCCATTTTTTGCTCTAAATCTCTTACACTATTCAAATTCACAAAAGAAAGCACTTTTGCCGCCACATCTGAGAAACTATGATTTAATGCTTCAACAACTCTCGGTTCTCCACGAATTTCATCGCCTAAATATTCTTTAAAAAAGGTTTCTAAACTCTTTCGTCCATTCTCATCATCCAAATTTGCCACAATTAAAAATTCATCGGGTTTATTAATAATCAATTGACCGTCTTGAAATTTAGTGGAAAGTTCCGCGAGTTTCTCATTTTTCATTAACATCACGAAATCAGTTTTTGGTAAATGTTTGGGATTGTACGGATCAAATAATGTTGTTTGATGCGCTAAGGCATATTTTCGATCAAAAGGAATAGTTTCTCCCGCCATTAAATCAACCCGTTGCAATGCTTCTGGGCTTAATCCTTTGAAAGGATAACGAAAAAGATGTGTAATGATCATAATTTGCCTAATTGCTCAGGAGTTGGAGGAACAGATAAAATCGCATCTACATCATCAGTTGTTACAAGTTGTTCTTGTTGATCAAATAAAGGTTGTTCAAAATCATTCCAACCACGAATACCTGTTTTTAAAGAACTTACGTTTTTGTAACCCATTAATTGCATTACAAAAGCTGCTAAAACGCTACGATTTCCAGAACGACAAATGACTACTACTTGTTTATCACGGGATTTAACTAAATCTGGGACAGTGTCTTCATAACCAAAATCGCAAGCAGTTTCTAAAATTCCTCGCGGGACATTTAAGGAATTTGCAATATGAAATGCCCCAAATTCACGGGGTTCACGCACATCTAAAAGCAAAGGTGGTTGCTCTGAAATAATAAGTTCTGCCAAATCCCAAGGGAAAATCTCTTGAACCGAGGGCAAACAATCATCAATTAAATCACGAAATGTTTTCATGGGATATTCATTGAAATAAAAAATTCAGGGTCCATCATTTCAATAAAACGACGGGCGGCGGGTGTTAAAAACTTACCTTTTCTCATTACGATTCCATAATGACGTTTTGGGAAATATTTTGCTAAGGAAATTTGTCCAAGTTCTTCTTTTTCTGTCAAACAAATATTAGTCACAATTGAAATCCCTAAACCCATTTTCACATAACGTTTAATGACTTCCCAACTACCCGCTTCTAAAGTCACGCGATACTCGACTTCATTTTCACGAAAAACGGTTTTAGCAACGCCCCATGTGCTAAGCTGTGGCGAGGGCATAATTAAACCATAGGGGGTTATTTCTTGCAAGCTAAAAGGCTTTTTTTTTAATAACGGATGATTTGGCGGCGTAATTAAAACGGGATCGTAAGTATAAACAGGATGAAATGAAATATCTTTAGGAATTTCTAATAACGATCCAACTGCAAAATCCACTTCATTTGATCTAAGTTGTTCTAAGCGTGCTTTACCCGTGACATTATGCAAACGTAATTTCACATTTGGATAACTTTCATTAAACCGTTTCATCATATCGGGTAAAATGTATAAAATGGCGGATTCTCCCGCAGCAATATCTAATTCACCGCTTTCAACTTGTCCTTGGTGCATTGCAAAAGTATCAGAAAGCGAGTCGATGCCTTCGATGAGCGGAATGGCTAATTCATACAAGGTCTTACCCGCTGGCGTGAGTGCAATCGATGGACCGCGTCTTTCAAATAAAGTGGTATCAAATTCACGTTCTAAGGCTTTTATTTGTAATGAAACGGAGGGTTGACTTAGAAATAAACGATCAGCGGCTTTTGAAATACTTCCCGTTTGAGCTGCGTGACAAAAAGCGCGTAACTGTTTGAGTCGATTTTTTTTATAGTAAAAACGGTTCGAAGACTGTCCCATGCGTAATTCCTTATTTTTTATGGGTATGCAAAAAGGTAAGTTAAGATTTGCTTATATTAACATATCCAATAGAACAAATTAACACATTTCGCTTGTGTTTGTTGCACTGCAACGTGACAATGTCTTTAATTTGTCATGTTGCACCGCGTCATCATGCAATTATTTGTTTCTTCAACCATTAAAAAGAACAGGAATCGCCATGTCACAACCGACTTTGCAGCACAACGGCATTGAAATTTTTGCCGATGTCGCGCCATACTCCGACATTTTAACGCCCGAAGCACTTGATTTTGTTGCGGAAATTGCCCGTACTTTTGGTTCACGCCGCGATGAATTATTGCAACGCCGAATCGTGCGTCAAGCTGAATTAGATGCTGGCAAACTCCCTGATTTTCTTGAAGAAACCAAACATATTCGTGATTCCGATTGGACAGTCGCGCCCACGCCCGCTGATTTACAAGATCGCCGTGTGGAAATTACGGGACCTGTTGATCGCAAAATGGTGATTAACGCTTTGAATTCTGGCGCAAAAGTGTTCATGGCGGATTTTGAAGATTCCTCAAGCCCAACGTGGGAATTGATGGCGGGCGGACAAATCAATATGCGCGATGCCGTGCGTAAAACGATTTCTTTTAGTTCACCTGAAAAAGAATACAAATTAAATGAAAAAACCGCAACTTTGTTAGTGCGTCCTCGCGGTTGGCATTTAGATGAAAAACATATCAAAGTCGACGGCAAAGTTATCGCAGGTTGCTTTATGGATTTTGGTTTGTATTTCTTCCATAATATTAAAGAATTATTAGCGCGTGAAACAGGGGCTTATTTCTATCTTCCAAAAATGGAAAGCCATTTAGAAGCGCGTTTGTGGAATGATATTTTTAATTTCGCACAAGACAAATTAGGCGTTCCGCGTGGTACAATCAAAGTTACGGTTTTAATCGAAACCATTCTCGCCAGCTTTGAAATGGACGAGATTTTATATGAATTAAAAGACCACATTGTTGGTTTAAATTGCGGACGTTGGGATTATATTTTTAGCTTTATCAAGAAGTTCCAACGCAATCCAGAATGGGTAATGCCAGATCGTTCTGAAGTGACAATGGCGAGTCATTTCTTGAGTTCTTATTCGCAATTGGTGATTAAAACTTGCCATCGTAGAAATGCGCATGCAATGGGCGGAATGGCGGCACAAATCCCCATTAAAAACAATCCCGAAGTTAATGAAGCCGCGCTTTCAAAAGTTCGAGCCGATAAAGAACGTGAAGCCAAAAATGGTCACGATGGAACATGGGTTGCTCACCCTGCGCTTGTTCCAATTGCAATGGATATTTTTAACCAATATATGCCGACTCCACATCAAAAAAATGTTATGCGTGATGATGTGAATGTTTCGGCGGCAGATTTATTACAAGTCCCGACAGGAAATATTTCTGAAACGGGTTTAAGAAATAACACCAACGTTGCTTTGCAATATTTAGCAGCGTGGTTAAGCGGCAATGGTTGCGTCCCTCTTCATAACCTGATGGAAGACGCGGCTACAGCTGAAATCGCTCGTGCGCAACTCTGGCAATGGATTCGTTACCCCAAAGGTCAGCTTGCGGACGGACGTAAGGTCACTGCGCAAATGTTTAGAGAGATTTTAGCGCAGGAACTTCATGCCATTCGTACCCAACTGAGCGATCAAGCCTATCAAGACGGTCGCTTTGCTTTGGCGGCAGAACTTCTCGACAACATCACCACAAGTGATACGTTCGCGGATTTTCTGACCCTCGTGGCTTACGAACATCTTCCTTAATACATTCAAAATCATTTAACTGGAGAACTAAGATGACGAAAGAAAACACGATGTCCCGCGCTGCCCAAGTCGAAGCGTTGAAAAAAGACTGGGCTGAAAATCCTCGCTGGAAAGGCATCAAACGCGGTTATACCGCCGAAGACGTAGTCCGTTTGCGCGGCTCTGTAATGGTCGAAAACACCCTCGCTCGTAACGGCGCGGAAAAATTGTGGGACTTGGTTAATAATGAACCTTACGTCAATTGCTTAGGCGCATTAACTGGCGGTCAAGCAATGCAACAAGTCAAAGCAGGCATCAAAGCAATTTATTTGTCAGGTTGGCAAGTCGCTGCGGATAACAACTCCTACATGGCGATGTATCCCGACCAATCTTTATACCCCGTGAACTCAGTGCCAGCGGTTGTTGAACGCATTAACAACTCTTTCAAACGCGCTGACGAAATCCAATGGTCTAAAAACATCAACCCCGGCGACAAAGGCTATGTTGATTATTTTGCACCAATCGTTGCGGACGCAGAAGCAGGTTTTGGTGGCGTATTAAACGCTTACGAATTAATGAAAGCGATGATTCGTGCAGGTGCGGGCGGCGTTCACTTTGAAGATCAATTAGCTTCCGTGAAAAAATGTGGTCACATGGGCGGTAAAGTTTTAGTTCCTTCACAAGAAGCGGTTCAAAAACTCATCGCAGCACGTTTAGCATCTGACGTGTATGGCGTTCCAACCGTGATTTTAGCGCGTACCGATGCAGAAGCGGCTGATTTATTGACTTCTGATTGTGACGCAAACGACTTGCCTTTCTGCACGGGTGAACGCACTCCCGAAGGTTTCTACAAAACCAAGAAAGGCTTAGATCAAGCGATTTCTCGTGGTTTAGCGTATGCACCTTATGCCGATATGGTGTGGTGCGAAACTGGCACACCAGATTTAGAATTTGCGCGTAAATTTGCCGAAGCGGTTCGTGCAAAATTCCCAGAAAAATTATTGGCTTACAACTGTTCGCCTTCTTTCAACTGGAAGAAAAACCTCGACGACGCAACCATCGCCAAATTCCAACAAGAACTCGGCGCAATGGGTTACAAATACCAATTCATTACTTTGGCTGGTATTCATAATATGTGGTATCATATGTTTGATTTGGCACAAGATTATGTGGCTCGAGGAATGTCTGCTTACGTTGAAAAAGTCCAAGAACCCGAATTTGCAGCACGTGATCGGGGCTACACTTTCGTTTCTCACCAACAAGAAGTCGGCACGGGCTACTTTGATGATGTAACAACCGTCATTCAAGGCGGCACTTCTTCCGTAACTGCATTAACTGGTTCTACCGAAGAAGAACAATTCCACTAAAATCTTCTTCTTTTAGATCAATAAGTTAAAAAGCCAGACTGCTTTAATTTGCAATCTGGCTTTTTTGTATCTTGTAATTTTGTAAATTTTCACAAATAATGCCCATTTTAGGGAGGAAACTTTTACATGAACGTGCATACTCAGTTAAATCAAGAGAATCAAAAAATTATCTATGAAATGTTCAACACCATTTTGGGTGAATTAGATTATTTTAAGGATAACTTTGCAATTATTGATCACTATTGTTATGGATTAGAACTCTTAGAAAGAGAACCATTTATTGGCTATGTAAAAGCAAATGTAGATAAGGTAGGTGAGGTTATTTTTCTTTATTCAAGACAAAGAGTTCCTCTCAATAATAAACAAAGAAAAACATATGAACCGTGTAAGAAAAATATATTGCTTAGTAGTTACCAACTGACAGGGGCATATCATAGACATATTAGAAATTTACATACGTTAGATGTAGGTGAAGAATTTGATTTTGAATATAAACCTGATTATCGTGAACTTGATTTCAAACGTGTGTTTAAAAATTTAACTAAAATTCATGGAGTGATATTAGAAAAGAATTTCTTTATTCCATCATTCTCTAATTATGTTTTTGACGCTTTCAAAAATGAAACTTCAATTAAATTTGGTGTGTATTCCCAAAGTTCAGAAAGAGAATACATTAAAGAAGTTGATCGCATATTAGAAATAGAAAAACAAAAAAAACAGATCGAATTGCAAGCTGAGTTAGCTAAAAAAGCTCAAGAACAAGTCCGTTTAGAAACTTTATTAAAAGAAATCGACCGTTTAGAAAAAGAACAAGAATCTCTAATTCAAGAAAAATTACAGATTAAGAAAGGAAAAATTAGAGAAACTGTCAATAATATTTCACTTAGAGATCAACCTAATCTTGATAAAGTACAAAATAAAATAGCTAAACTTGATTTAGCCAACCAGATTATTATTACTGGAGCTCCTGGAACAGGTAAAACAACTATTCTAATAAAGAGAATTTCTCAAAAAACATCAAAAGATTTTCTTTTAGAAGAAGAATATGAGAATATTCATAAAGAGCAATTAAACCACTTTTTTAATCCTCGCAATTGGGTAATGTTCACTCCTAATACGCTTTTAAGAGATTATTTAAAAGAAGCTGTTGCCAAAGAAAATTTACCTGTGGATAATTCTTTAATAAAAATTTGGTCAGAAGAAAGCAAATCTCTTGCTAGAGAATGTTTAGGTTTTTTAGGCAATAAGGAATCAGGTAAGTTTGGAATTGCAAAAGAACCTATTTTGCAAATAGAATCAAATGATAAATTACTTAATTATGTAGAGGTGTTTGAATCTTTTTATAAAAAGAAAATACTAACCACTATTGAAGATACCCTTACAAGATTGGAAAGTCACCAAACCTCTCCAGATTTAATTGCAGGTTTTAAGAAGATCAATACTAATTGGAGTTTGTTGGAAATAATTAGAGGGTTACATCAGTTACGTCCGTACTTCGATGAATATAAAAAACAAATTGCCAATATTATTAAGGGATTATCTACTGAAATCATAAAGTCCCATCCAGAAATTTTAAATGAAATTATTAATCTAGCTCATAAAATTAAGGAGTTAGATAGTGACTTAGATGCTAATGAAAGTAACCCACTAATTGAAGAAATTACAGAAGAAGCAGAAACTGAAGGTGATCATAGAACTGAAAGTAAAGATTTACTTATTGCGAATAATAAGTTAAAACAATCTATTAGATGGTATGCTGCTAAACAATTAGTTGAAAAAAGCAAGTCTAAAAAAGGGATAAATTTTGAAATAGCTCACTTAATAGCAGATTATCTTTCCGCAAAAAGAGATATTTTAATTACACTTGGAAAGCAAATCGTCGATTGTAATATATCGAATGTGTTAACTCAAGGATACACTAATTTGCTTAATAAAATTCCAGCTTACTATCAAGAGTTTAGAAAAGAGCAAATTGGAAACCCCGTTTTTTTAAATGCTTTATATAAAAAACAAATTTTGGAGAAAAATCTATCTAGCCATGAGATTGATATAGTTAATTTCATAATACTTCAAAATACTAGAACTATTTTAAAAAGAGAAAGTAAGTTTTTAAAAGAAGATTCTAAGATTGAAATAATTGAAAAAATCAAAAAACGCTATAAAACTCAAATTGTTGTAGATGAAGCAACTGATTTTTCTCCAATTCAATTAGGTTGTATGTTTTACTTAACACACCCACAATTTAATTCATTTTCTATTGCGGGTGATCTAATGCAACGTATTACAACTGAAGGACTCACAACGTGGGAAAGTTGTAATGTTTTTGCAAAACTCGAAGTTCATAAGGTTGATAAAATTTATCGTCAAAGTAATAAACTTTTACAAATTGCCAAAAAACTTTATGAAGAAACAATGCAAGCAGAAGCTCCTTTTTCTTCTGCATTTGAATTAAATGAGTTTGAACCTGATCCTTTAAAATTCTGTTCAAAAAATGATGAAAATTTGGCAATGTGGATTAGTAATAGAATTAAAGAAATTATAAAGTATAACGAGAACGAATTACCCTCTATTGCTGTTTTTGTTTCAACTGAAGAACAGATTAATGCAGTATATGAAATACTTGAAGAATCTTTACTTGATATTGGAATTGAACTGGAAAGATGTCATCAAGGTAAAATATTAGGAAATACTAAAGCAGTTAGAATATTTAGTATTGCTTTTATAAAAGGATTGGAATTTGAAAGTGCTTTCTTTATTAATTTAGATGAAATGACTATCCAATTTCCCGATTTAGCTAATAAATACTTCTATGTAGGTTTGACTCGTGCTGCACTTTTTCTTGCTGTTACTTACCGTACCCATTTTCCAACAGAATTAAAATGTATTGAAAATGATTTCAAAGAAAATACATGGAAAATATAACCCATAAGATGCGGTGAAAATCGCATATAGTTTTCATATAACCATTTGATTTAAAATGAATTTATCTAAGATGCCTTACAGACTAAAATTTAGGAGATCATTATGTTACAAACAATTGAAGCAACCATTGATCATCAAGGAAAACTTAAATTTAGTGAAAATATCCACTGGCGTACTAATCAACGGGTTTTGGTCACTTTTTTAGAGGAACAATCTAATATTTGTTCTCTCCAAAATTACACTCTGCTCATGCAACAACTAAATCATGTAAAAGCAGGAAGGACATTTACGAGAGATGAATTAAATGAGCGATAAATATTTCATTGATACCAACATTTTAATCTATTCTTTTGATGAAACTGCGCTAGAAAAACAAAAAGTTGCTCAACAGATAGTTCAGAATGCACTAACTAACGGTAGCGGTGTAATTAGCTCACAAGTTATTCAAGAGTTTTTCAATGTAGCAATCCGCAAATTTTCCTCGCCTATGTCTTTAGAAGATTGCTCAAATTATTTACACAGCGTTTTAATTCCTTTGTGTCAAGTATTCACGAGTGCCAAACTTTATGAAAATACCTTAAATCTTATGAAAACCTATAATTACACTTTATATGATTCTCTAATAATCACCGCCGCTATTGAAGCAAATTGCACCATTTTATACTCGGAAGATTTACAGCATAATCAAAAAATTGGGAAATTAAAAATCATTAATCTGTTCAAAGAAATGACAGACCTTTCTGCACGGGCGAACGCACTCCCGAAGGTTTCTACAAAACCAAGAAAGGCTTAGATCAAGCGATTTCTCGTGGTTTAGCGTATGCCCCTTATGCAGATATGGTGTGGTGCGAAACTGGTACACCAGATTTAGAATTTGCGCGTAAATTCGCTGAAGCCGTCCGTGCACAATTCCCAGAAAAATTATTGGCTTACAACTGTTCACCTTCTTTCAACTGGAAGAAAAACCTCGACGACGCAACCATTGCGAAGTTCCAACAAGAACTCGGTGCAATGGGTTACAAATACCAATTCATCACTTTGGCTGGTATTCATAATATGTGGTATCATATGTTTGATTTAGCACAAGATTATGTGGCTCGCGGGATGTCTGCTTACGTTGAAAAAGTCCAAGAACCCGAATTTGCAGCACGTGATCGGGGCTACACTTTCGTTTCTCACCAACAAGAAGTCGGCACGGGCTACTTTGATGATGTCACAACTGTCATTCAAGGCGGTGCTTCTTCCGTAACCGCATTAACAGGCTCTACCGAAGAAGAACAATTCCACTAAGATTTTCTTCTTTTAGAGCAATAACTTAAAACCCAGATCACAACTCGTGATTTGGGTTTTTGCTTTTTACAGCATTTCGATTACACTATAAACGTTTACATTGATATTTAGAATTTTATTCCAATGAATAGACAACAAGCTGAACAAAAACTAAAATCTATATTTGGTTTTGATCAATTTCACGATAATCAGTGGATAGTGATAGAGAAAATATTACAAGGGCAACGTGTACTTTTAATTGAAAAAACTGGCTTTGGTAAATCGCTGTGTTATCAATTTACAGCAACTCAATTTAAAGGAATTACAATCATATTTTCCCCATTGCTTGCCTTAATGAGAGATCAAGTGCAGAAACTTCAAGCATTAGGTATTTCAGCAAACTTTATCTCATCACAACATACCGAAGAAGAAAATCAACAAACCATACATGATGCACTAAATGAAAAACTAAAAATCCTTTATATTCACCCTTCAAGAATGGAAAATATAATGTGGTTAGAAACAGTTAGAAATATTAAGATTTCAATGGTAGTAGTAGATGAAGCACATTGTATTTCTACTTGGGGACACGATTTCATTCCTTCCTATCGTAAAATTATAAATTTAGTTAATTTACTTCCTTTAAATTTTCCTGTATTAGCAACTACTGCAACAGCAACGAAAAGAGTTGAAGACGATATCAAAACTCAGATTGGTAAGAACATTGTTTCCATCCGTGGAAATCTTTTAAGAGAAAATTTAAATTTATACGTTATAATGGTGCAATCTGAAGATGAAAAAATGATTTGGCTTGCACAACATTTAGAGAAAATACAAGGTACAGGAATAATTTATGCGGGAACAAGAGCAAACACAGAAATTTATGCTAAATGGTTTGAATACCTGAAAATTAAAGCAGTGCATTATAATTCAGGCATAGATACGGCAACCAAAAAATATATTGAGCAAGGTTTGATGAATAATGAATACAAATGTGTGGTAAGTACAAATGCTTTGGGAATGGGTATTGATAAACCCGATATGCGTTTCGTAATACATACACAAATTCCAGTTTCTCCTATTCACTACTATCAAGAAATAGGCAGAGCAGGACGTGATAGCAAACCAGCTTATATTGTTTTATTTTACAACCCCGCAGAAGATAAAACTTTGCCTTTATCTTTTATAGAAGGAGGAAGACCAAAACTAGAAAAATACCACTCTGTCATTAATATAATAAAATCTGAAAGATTAGGATTAAATGGAGTTGTAAAAACTACAAACTTAAAACAAACAGAGGTAAAGGTAATTTTAGCAGACCTTATTGAACAAGGTATTGTCGTAGAACTTGTTGAAAAATCAAGAAAAATATATGAATTTAAATTTGGTTCACTAGATTTAAATGTGCAAAATTTTAAGGATTTAAGAAATACTAAACTCAGAGAATTTGATGAAATGCTTAACTATTTGGTTACAAAAAATTGCCGAATGACGTTTTTGTGTAATTTCTTGGACGATAATCTATCAAATGATTGCGGTGTTTGTGATAATTGTCGACAAAGAACGGTTAACGTAAGTGTTACGCAAGAATGGAATGATAAATTAGTCAATTTTAGAGAAACTTATTTTCCCATTTTAGAAATAGAAAACAAAACAACCAACTTAATCAATGGCGTGGCAGCATCTTATTATGGTGTTTCAAATGTAGGACAAACTTTGCACCGTAGTAAATATGAAAATGGTGGAGATTTTCCTGATTGGTTATTAAGGTTAGCACTCAAGGCTTTTTATAAACATTTTGGTAGAAAAAAGTTTGATATTGTTCTGTATGTTCCACCCACCGAAAGTGGAGATTTGGTTAAGAATTTTGCTGAAAAGATTGCTAACTCACTAAGTTTTAAATTTTCAAATATCTTGAAGAAAAATAGAATGACACAACCCCAAAAAAAATTTCAAACTGGGTTGCTCAAAATAGATAATTTGAAAGATGCTTTTACAGTTGAAAATAAAAACGACATCATCGGAAAAAATATTTTGCTAATTGACGACATCTATGATAGTGGAGCAACCATCAAAGAAATTGGAAAGTATTTATCTAAACTAGGAGCGACTAAAATAGCACCTTTAACGATTGCAAAAACATTAGGTGGAGATTTATGAAACAACACACTGAAATACCCTATTGGATTACCTTAGCTCATTTGCCAAAATGGGGGACTGAAAAAATCAACCGATTAGTTGTGAAAATTGTTCATGATAATCAAATGAATTTGGAAATATTTTTTCACCTTTCTGAAAGCGAATGGAAAGATAGATTTGAATTTTCTGACAATGATGTTTTAGATGTACAAAATGCTAAATTAGAACTTCCTAATAATGCTTTTTTAGCAGAAGAATTACTTTCACAAGGTTTTGAAGTAGTGCCACTTAATTCATTCGAATATTCTAAGATTTTAAAAGATAACTTAAAAATAAAACATTCTCCTACTGTTTTGTACACTAAGGGTAATAAGCAAATTATGCAAGAAAATAGTATTGCAATTGTAGGTAGCCGTGATGCAGATAAAGATTCATTACAATTTACCGATAACATAGCAAAGAAGGCTTCTGAACAGAATAAAGTAGTTGTAAGTGGTTTTGCGAAAGGAGTTGATAAACAATCTCTTGATAGTGCTATAAGATATAAAGGTCGAAGCATTGTTGTTTTACCACAAGGTATTATGACTTTTGGTTCGGGTATCAAAAAATACTACGCAGAAATAACAAATGGTAATGTTTTGCTAGTAAGTACCTTTCACCCCAAAGCTGCTTGGTCGGTGGGTTTAGCAATGGCTCGCAATTCAATTATTTACGGTTTGGCGAATGAGATTTATGTGGCGCAGTCCTCTGAATCAGGAGGAACTTGGGCGGGTGTTATAAATGGCTTAAAAAAAGGCAGAAGTATTTTTGCATATCTATCTGAAAATACTGAAAAAAACAACAATTTAACTTTAATTGAAAAAGGAGCAAAACCTGTTGATATTGATGGCAATTTCTTGGAAGAAAACCTACCTAAAAACTTGCTTACAAGTGATAACATTAACTCAAAAAATATAATAGAAAATAGTGAGTTTGAACAATTAGTCATTTTGCTAAAAAAAGAGACACTTACTCCCAAACAAATTCTCGAAAAATTACCTTTAAATATATCTGATAAGCAACTTATAAAACACCTTAAAACTATTCCTATAGTGAAAACAATTAAGAAATCTAATAGAATACACTACTTTATTGAACAAAACGTTGCCACATTGTTTCTCACAATTTAGAGCAAAAACATAAATATAGTTTTAGTGGAAAATTATGTTTATCTTGTACCCTTTGTCGAATTAGAAGAAAAAATGTTCTTAAAAACCATTATTCCTAGTCGAAAAGCAGCCAGACATTACATAGGAAAAGAAATCTCATGAACAATCTTGATAGTGAAGAAATAGAAATCCTTGAAGCATTTGAATCTGGTAAATTAAAAAAATCACAAATGTTGAACAAGAATTTCAGAAACATAAATAAATTGCTCAAACAACTCTCAAACAAAATGAAGAAATAAATATTCGTTTATCTTCAAAAAATTTACGCGCTCTACAAACGAGAGCAATCAACGAAGGCATCCCCTATCAAACATTGGTTTCTAGCATTTTACATAAATTTATCAACGGTCAATTAGTGGAAAATCCCTAACATCATTTTAGTATCTAAAGGATTAAAAAAAATGATTTTACATAGCGAAGTTAATCAAGAAGGTATTTTACAGGCATATCTACCACAATTTAGAGGAAAGCAAGTGGTGTTATCTGTTGAGTCTGCTGGTTTTATTAAAATGGGATCAAATTGGGAGTAAATTGGTTTTGCTTTAAAACAAATAGATGCGTTACCAATTCAACAGCGAAATATTGATCAAATTTTAAAAGATTTACGATCTTTTCGGGAAACACAATAACGTTGGCTTATGTAGATTCCTCTGTATGGATTGTTCGCTTTAAAGGTTCGTTTTCTTACCTATAAAAAATAGATAACCAATTAATGCAATTAGCTAAAAGAGGGATTTCTCTTTGTGTTTCTGATGTTGTGTTGCTAGAAGTTCTAATTAAACCTATTCAAGTTTCTAACTCTAAAACAATAGAAACCTATCATCATGTTTTTCGACAAACTCAATTATTGCCTACTTATCAAGAAGTATTTGCCGATGCACTGGATATTGCGAAAAAAGAGGTAGTGATCAAATTAGGGTAGTGATCAAATTAGGATGCCAATGAAAGAGAAGAATTATAATGTTGAATA
>DYRG01000006.1 GCA_020718845.1 Thiomargarita sp. | reverse complement strand
GAGGATTTTCTCCCGTATCTGGATCAAACCGATAAATCACAAACTTTCTAATGCGTTTGCCAGAAGTTTCTTTGTTGACTTCACGCCCTTTTTTAACGATAGAATCGGCAGGAAGAGTAAATTCAGCCATGATAATCTCCTAATAGACGCGGGGTTTGGGCGGAACGACTTCGGCTTCGTCGGTCAAGGTGTACATGTGAACGGGGCGATAATCGATTTTCACCGCGCCCGTGTCATTGTCCAACCACGCCGCTGTGTGCTTCATCCAGTTTTCATCGTCACGATTGGGGAAATCTTCTCGAGCGTGCGCACCGCGACTTTCTTGACGATTTGCCGCCGAATTCATTGCCACCACCGCTTGTCCGCGCAAATTGTCGAGTTCTAAAGTTTCCAATAAATCCGAATTCCAAATCAACGACCGATCCGTAACTTTGACATCGCTAAATGATTGATAAACCTTAGAAATATCCGCAACCCCTTCCGCTAAAGTTTCGCCTGTTCTGAACACTGCTGCGTCACGTTGCATGACTCGTTGCATATTTAAGCGAATTTGTGCGGTTGATGATCCGCCGTTTGAATTGCGTAATTTGTCTAAGCGTGTTAATGCGGGTTCGCTAAAAGATTCCGCTAAAGGTTTGTGTGCCGATCCAGATTGAACGGTTGCCGCACAACGTTTTGCTGCTGCACGTCCGAAAACTACTAAGTCTAACAATGAGTTAGAACCCAAACGATTCGCTCCGTGAACAGAAACACACGCCGCTTCGCCGATTGCCATTAAACCTTCAACGACAGAGTCTGGATTGCCATTTTTAAGAGTGACGACTTCGCCATGATAATTGGTTGGAATGCCGCCCATGTTGTAGTGAACGGTTGGAATGACGGGGATCGGTTGTTTGGTCACGTCCACGCCCGCGAAGATTTTGGCGGATTCGGAGATTCCAGGAAGACGTTCGTTCAAAACTTCCGCGCCCAAATGCTCTAAGTGCAAATGGATGTGATCGCCGTGTTCACCTACGCCACGTCCATCACGAATTTCCATTGTCATCGCACGAGACACCACGTCACGCGACGCTAAGTCTTTGGCGTTAGGTGCATAACGTTCCATGAAACGCTCGCCGTCTTTGTTGGTTAAGAATCCACCTTCACCACGCGCACCTTCGGTAATTAAACATCCCGAACCATAAATACCCGTTGGATGAAATTGAACAAATTCAAGGTCTTGTAAAGGTAAGCCCGCGCGTAACACCATTCCGCCGCCGTCGCCAGTACAAGTATGTGCGGAAGTTGCTGAAAAATAAGCTCTTCCGTAACCGCCAGTCGCTAACACGGTTCGATGGGCGCGGAAACGGTGAAGTGTGCCTTCTGCCATATCCAATGCGATCACGCCTCGACACGCGCCTTCGTCATCCATGATCAAATCGAGCGCGAAATATTCAATGAAAAACTCTGCATGACAACGCAACGCTTGTTGATACAAAGTGTGCAACATCGCGTGACCGGTACGATCCGCCGCTGCGCAAGTGCGTTGAGCTTGACCTTTACCAAAATGGGTGGTCATGCCACCGAATGCACGTTGATAGATTTTGCCTTCCGCAGTACGCGAAAAAGGTACGCCGTAATGCTCTAATTCGATGATGGCGGGGATTGCTTCGCGGCACATATATTCGATAGCGTCTTGGTCGCCGAGCCAATCTGAGCCTTTGACGGTGTCGTACATATGGAAACGCCAATTATCTTCGCCCATGTTGCCGAGAGCCGCGCTGATTCCGCCTTGAGCCGCGACGGTGTGCGAACGAGTGGGGAAAACCTTTGATAAACAAGCAGTTTTTAAGCCTTTTTCAGCCATGCCGAAGGTCGCACGCAAACCCGCACCACCCGCGCCGACGACCACTACGTCATAAAAATGATCGGTTATTGGATACGCGCCCATTTAAACTCCTCCGCGCAAGTTGATTAAAACCACGAACCACACGCCCGCGATTGCCGCCAAACCCGTTGCTAACTTCATGATAATTAAAAGAAAAATCTTCATGCTTTCGCAGTGAATGTAGTCTTCGATAACGACTTGCGCGCCCAATGCCCCATGCCACGCGCTCATGAGGATAAAAGAAATCATCAGCAAAGCGTTAAAAGGGGATTTGAACCACGCGACAACCGTTTGATAATCCGCGCCGACCAATTTGATGATCGCAAATACGAAGCATAAAGTTAATGGAATCAATGCGATAGCCGACAAACGTTGAACCATAAAATGATGCGTGCCGTCCTTTGCAGAACCTAAGCCTTTTGCTCGAGCCAAAGGTGTTTGAAATGACATAAATTCTCCAAAAATCAAAGCGTTGTGAGCAACCAAATGCCCGCCGTCAAAGCAACCGCAATTGTAATCGTCAAATAAGCGGTACGATTAACACAAGAATTTTCAAATCCTTTTCCAATGTCCCAAAACAAATGACGCACGCCATTGCACAAATGGTAAATTAAAGAAAATGAAAAGCCAATTAAAGCAATTTTACCCATCCAAGATGCTAATATCCCATTGATAAATAAGTAGTTTTGTGAACCGCTCGCAATAACACCCAGCCAAGCAACTAATAAAATAGTTCCAAACACTAAAATCATGCCAGTGCCGCGATGTAAAACCGACAAACGCGCTGTGATGGGCAAGTTATAAACCTGCAAATGCGGCGACAAAGGTCGACCGCGTGGAGTTGACGTTGCCATAATCCCCCTCTTAAATGTGTACCAAAAAGAAAACTTTTTAGGTTGCCATAAAAATGTTGCAATGCAATAACATAAAACTTTTATCGCTTATTAGCAAGAGGGTATAGACTTTTTTTATAATAGGCTAAAACAATTAACTCTTTGATATGTAAGCATTTATCCTTTAAAACATATTCTTCAATGATCGCCTTTCACATAATTCATACATCTTTTAAAAAAACGTAAAAAGAGAGAAAGCGGTGAAATATATAAAAGAAATAATATGCTTGAAGTGAGTAGAAAATTTGAGATAGATTGAGAATTAGAGGTATTTGTAACAGATAAAAAAATTTGGGGAATTTTTAAACGTTATATTCAACACTTAAAAATATCTTATTTCTTTTAAAGATAGCCACAATATTTCTTCCAATAGAACAATATTTTTTGTATTTCAAACTTATAAAATTTGACAAAGGTCAAGTAGGATTGTTGACCTACGTCAATGAGGACAGAGGACTACTCTAGGAAACTAGGTTTGACAACTTATCCGATTTGTTCTCAAATGTTATTTACTTGGAGGAGTCCCCAACCATGAAACCTATTGTACACAAATTTTCGTCTATTTTTGTAGCAACTGCATTATCTCTTGCTGTTGGTAGTGCATTAGCTGCCAAAGAAGAGAAAAAAGATGATGCAAAAGCAGTTGAAAAAGCCACTCAAACTGAAAAAAATTATCAAGCTGCACCTAGTGCAATTGATCCTAAAGTTGCTAAACAACCTGAAGTTGCAAAAGCCCCTTCTATCACGCCCGAAGAATTCACTAAAGCCAAACAAATTTTCTTTGAACGTTGCGCAGGTTGTCACGGTGTATTGCGTAAAGGTGCAACGGGCAAACCTTTAACTCCAGACATTACATTAGCTCGAGGTACTGAGTATTTGAAAACCTTTATCAAATACGGTTCTCCCGCAGGAATGCCAAACTGGGGAACATCGGGTGAATTAAACGACGCAGAAGTGGATTTGATGGCGCGTTATTTACAACACGAACCACCCACTCCGCCAGAGTTTGGTTTGAAAGAAATGAAAGACACTTGGAAAGTCTTAATTCCCGCCGATAAACGTCCTAAAGAAAAAATGAACAAAATCAATTTAGATAATCTTTTCTCTGTCACATTAAGAGATAGTGGACAAGTTGCTCTAATTGATGGTGATTCAAAAGAAATCATTAATATCATTAAAACTGGTTATGCAGTTCACATTTCTCGCCTTTCTGCATCAAGTCGTTATTTATTTGTAATTGGTCGTGATGCAAGAATCAACTTGATCGATTTATGGATGGAGAAACCCGATAACGTCGCTGAAATCAAAGTCGGTTTAGAAGCTCGCTCAGTTGAAACCTCTAAATACAAAGGCTGGGAAGATAAATACGCGATTGCTGGAACGTATTGGCCTCCTCAATTTGTTGTGATGAATGGTGATACTTTAGAACCTTTGAAAATTGTTTCAACTCGAGGAATGACTGTTGATACCCAAGAATATCATCCAGAACCTCGCGTCGCGGCAATTGTTGCCTCTCACCAACATCCTGAATTTATTGTGAATGTTAAAGAAACTGGCCAAGTTTTAATGGTTGATTATTCTAATTTAGAAAACATGAAAATTACCACCATTGGCGCAGCACGTTTCTTACATGATGGCGGTTGGGATTCTACCCAACGTTATTTCATGACAGCCGCAAATAAATCAAACAAAATTGCAGTTATCGACTCAAAAGAAGATAAACTCGCAGCTTTAGTGGATGTAGGCGCAGTTCCTCACCCAGGTCGTGGAGCAAACTTCATTGATCCAAAATTCGGTCCCGTGTGGGCAACCAGCGATTTGGGTGATGAAGGAATTTCTGTCATTGGAACTGATCCCGAAGGTCATAAAGATCAAGCATGGAAAGTGGTAAGAACCATGAAAGGTCAAGGCGGTGGTTCTTTATTTATTAAAACGCATCCAAAATCTACTAATTTATATGTAGATACCGCATTAAATCCTGATGCTAAAATTAGCCAATCAGTAGCCGTATTTGATATAAATAATTTAGAGAAAGGATTTGAAGTTCTTCCTATTGCAGAATGGGCTGACGTTGGAGAAGGTCCTAAACGAGTTGTTCAACCAGAATATAACAAAGAGGGTGATGAAGTTTGGTTCTCCGTGTGGAATGGAAAAGAACAAAAATCAGCCATTGTCATTGTTGATGATAAAACCCGTAAGTTGAAGAAAGTCATTAAAGATGACCGTATTATTACTCCAACGGGGAAATTCAACGTTTATAACACCGTGCACGATGTTTATTAATTTCTCCATTTACTAACGAGGCTGTTTGTACCAACAAGCATTCTACTTCTGGAGGGATATTTCTCCCTCCTCTTTTTAAATATATGAAAATCTATTGTTTAATCGGATTACTTCTCAGCATTTTAACCATTGCAAATGCGATTTCTCCAAACCGTGAAATCGAATTAAAAAACTTTTTAGAACAAGATTGTGGTTCTTGTCACGGCATGACATTACAAGGTGGTTTAGGAACGCCTTTAACACCACAAGCATTATTAGATAAATCAAATGATTATTTGAAAACGATTATTTTATATGGAAAACCTACCACTGCAATGCCCGCATGGAAATCTTTATTAACCGAACAAGAAGTTGATTTTATCATTCAAATGCTGCGTCAAGGAAAATAATAATATGTTTCGCTTTCTTTTAATTCCATTTCTTTTATTTCCGCTCTTAACTTTTGCTGTTGAATTACGAGGAACAGGCGATTTAGGGGTTGTGATTGAACGTGCAACAGGTTCGATTTTAATCATCGAAACTACCCATAAGAAAATCATTTCAAAAGTGGAAGGTTTAGGGGATTTGTCACACGCTTCAGTTGTTTTTTCACGCGATGAACGTTTTGCTTACGTTTTTGGACGCGATGGGGGCTTAACTAAAGTTGATATTTTAGAATCCAAAATTGTCAATAGAATCATGCAGTCAGGAAATAGCATTGGCGGAGCAATTTCTCAAGACGGTAAAATCATTGCGGTTTCAAATTATACTCCTGGTGGCGTAAAATTATTTGATTCAGAAACCTTAGAACAACTTGCAGAAATCCCCGCTATTTATGGTGAGCAAAATCAAACCTCTAAAACAGTGGGTTTGGTTGATGCGCCAAATCAAAAATTTGTAACAAGTGTGTTTGAAGCAAATGAAATTTGGTTAATTGATGCGAAAGAATCTAAAAATCCAAAAGTTCAGAAATTTAAAAATGTTGGAAAATTACCTTATGATGCGTTAATTTCAAATGAAGGACGTTATTATATCGCGGGTTTATTTGGAGAAGACGGCTTAGCTTTATTAGATTTGTGGTATCCTGAACAAGGCGTGCAAAAAATTGTTTCAACTTTAAAGAAAGAAGATGAAAAACTTCCTATTTTTAAAATGCCACATTTAGAAGGATTTGGGGTTGCAGGTGATTATATATTTGTTCCAGCAGTGGGTCGCCATGAAATACTCGTCATTGATAAGAAAACATGGCAAGAAATTAAAAGAATCCCTGTTTCTGGACAACCGATTTTTATTAGAGTTCGCCCCGATCAACGACAAATGTGGGTTAATTTTGCATTGCCTAATAATGAGAAAGTGCAAGTCTTGGATATTGAAACCTTGCAAATCATTAAAACTTTAGAAGTAGGAAAAGCGGTTTTGCATTTAGAATTTACACCGCGTGGTGAGGAAATATGGCTTTCTGTGCGCGATGAAAATAAATTAGTTGTTTATAATACAGAAACTTTATTAGAAACCGCTACTTTGCCCGCCGATAAACCTAGTGGAATTTTTTTAACAGTTCGTGCGCATTACATTGGATTATAACAAATGAACGTGCAAACTTTACACACCGTTTCTTTAAATGAAACTCAGCAACGTTTATTAAATGATTTTCAACGTCATTTTCCACTTTCTTCAAATCCTTATGCAGAAATTGCAGAACAATTAGGTATTTCTGAGCAAGAAGTATTACAACATTTAAAAGAACTTTCTAAACAAAAAGTAATTAGCCGCATTGGAGCGGTGTTTCGCCCGCATAGCATTGGAAGAAGCACTTTAGCAACTATTCATGTGCCAGCGATTCGTTTGGCAGAAGTTGCAAATTATATTTCTAGTTTGCCAGAAGTTAATCATAATTACGAAAGAGAACATTATTTTAACTTGTGGTTTGTCATTACTGCTACAGATGAAGAACATTTAGAAGATATTTTAAATGAAATTGAAGAAGAAACGGGTTTGTCTGTGATTTCATTGCCGATGCTAGAAGATTATCATATTGATTTGGGGTTTAAGTTATGCTTTTAGATCATCGTGATTGGAATATTATTGAAATAATTCAATCTGGAATTCCTTTAATTTCAAAACCTTATGCGTCAATTGGTGCAAAAATAGGTTTATCAGAAAGTGAAGTCATTCAACGCATTACACAATTACAAGATAATGGCATTATTAAACGATTTGGGATTGTGGTTCGGCATCGAAAACTAGGTTATCAAGCCAATGCAATGGTGGTGTGGAATGTGCCTGATGATTTGGTTTCTAGTGTTGGAAAACAATTAAAAGAATTTGAATTTGTCACGTTATGTTATCGTCGACCAAGAAAACTCCCCGATTGGCGTTATAATTTGTTTTGTATGATTCATGGGCAAGATCGAGAAAATGTTAAAGAAAAAATTGCTTTAATTATTGAGCAATGCCAATTTCAACATCTTGAGCATGAGATTTTATTTAGTCGCCGTTGTTTTAAGCAATGTGGCGCGCAATATGTACAAAGAAAAGCTATTGCTTTGGACGTAGCAAATGGATGATTTAGATTGTAAAATTATCAATCAATTACAAGGTGGATTTCCGATTTGTGATCGACCTTTTAAAGTGGTTGCTACGCTTTTAGAGATAAAAGAAAATGAACTATTACAACGTATAGAGAAACTTTTAAAAGAAGGCTTTTTAAGTCGATTTGGTGCGCTGTATCATGCGGAGAAATTAGGGGGAGGTTTAACTTTAGCGGCATTGTCAGTGCCAGAACAAGCATTTGAAAATGTTACAACTATTGTAAATAGTTTTCCAGAAGTTGCGCATAATTATAAAAGAGAACATGAATTGAATATGTGGTTTGTAATTGCCACTGAGAAACCTGATCGAATTCAAGATGTTATTTCTGAAATAGAAACTCAAACCGATTTAAAAGTTTATAATGTTCCAAAAGAAGTAGAATATTATATTGGATTATATTTGGAAGTGTGAAATATGAAATTAGATAATCTTGATCGACAAATTATTCAAGCAACTCAAACAGGTTTTCCATTAAATTCAAAACCTTATCATGTTATTGCTGAACAATTAAATGTAACACCTCAAGAAATCATGTTGCGATTTCAACGAATGTTAGAAATGGGTATTATTCGACGCATCGGTGCAATCCCTAATCATTACAAATTGGGTTTTACAGCAAATGGAATGAGTGTGTGGAATGTGTCCGATGAAGTGGTTGATGAATATGGTAAGAAAATTGGAGAATTGCCGTTTGTAAGTCATTGCTATCGTCGACCGCGTCATTTACCGATTTGGCATTTCAATTTGTTTGCGATGGTGCATGGAAAAACTAGAAAAGAAGTTGAAGAAAAAATAGAACAAATTGCTTTATTATTGGGAGAAAATGATCTCGATCATCAAATTCTTTACAGCACAAAAATCCTCAAAAAAACTGGTTTGCGTTTAATTGATTAGATTTTTTATTAATTAAATCAAATAGTTGCATAATATTCCTTTCATAAAAATCTTTCTTTGTTTAAGAAACTATCATTATTGCAGTGATTATCAGTATAATATGAACTGATAATCAATTTTTGTAGTGCAAAATCAAAGGAATTAGGTGTGCAATCGTTTAAATCATTAGCCAAAATTGGTGTTTATGTGGATGTTGCGAATGTTAATCGTAATGGCGGCTACGGAATGCACTATGATATTTTGCGGGAATTTGCGTGTCGTGATAGTGCTGAAGCGTTGCGTTTGAATGCTTATGTGAGCTTTGATCCAGAGCGTTCGCGTGAGGACACGGCTTATAGAAAAGGCATTAATGGTTATTTCTCCGTGTTGAGAGAATATGGTTTCAAAGTTATTCAAAAAAACGTTAAATGGTATGAGGACGACAAAGGAAATCGCTATGGAAAAGCTAATGCTGATTTAGATATGGCGGTCGATGTTTTATTGCAATCGAGAAACCTTGATCGAGTCATTTTAGTCACTGGCGATGGCGATTTCATTAAAGTCGTGCAAGCGATTCAAAATTATGGCTGTCGGGTAGAAATTATGGGGTTTGATAATGTTTCTAGCGACTTAAAACGTGAAGCAGATATGTTTATTTCTGGTTATT
This sequence comes from Thiomargarita sp., assembly GCA_020718845.1. Classification (GTDB taxonomy): domain Bacteria; phylum Pseudomonadota; class Gammaproteobacteria; order Beggiatoales; family Beggiatoaceae; genus DYRG01. Next base: position 80,513 of record DYRG01000006.1, on the reverse strand, counting down.
TAGTTCCTAATTTACTTCCTCCAAAGAAACTGACTGAAAATACACCGAATTGGGGTGAAATTGGATCAACGGTTCGTGGGTATTGCTACCATTACGATGAAGATAAAGGATTTGGTTTCATGCGTTACATGGAACACATTGGACAAGGTTTGTGGATTACCGATTCTCGGAATGAAGAATCACCTTATCGTTCGGTGTTTTTTCATGGTTCAAATTTGCCAACAAATGTGAATCCAAATTCTTTGCCAAGCCGTGATTTGTTGTTTGAATTTCGTTTGGAGAAATCTAAAACAAATAAAGACCCCGTTGCAATGAATATTCGGTTAGTCAATCCTAATATTATTACCTATCCTTTCAAATCATAAGTGTGATCATGAGCCAATTACTTGAAGAAATCCAAAAACGTCGGACTTTTGCAATCATTTCTCACCCCGACGCAGGCAAAACAACTTTAACCGAGAAACTTCTTTTGTTCGGCGGAGCAATTCAATTAGCGGGAACAGTCAAAGGTAGAAAAGCCTCACGTCATGCCACTTCGGATTGGATGGAATTAGAAAAACAACGGGGAATATCGGTAACAAGCTCGGTCATGCAGTTTCCTTATCGTAATAAAATCATCAACTTATTAGATACACCCGGTCATGGTGATTTTAGCGAAGATACTTATCGAACCTTAACCGCTGTCGATTCTGCTTTGATGGTGATTGATATTGCAAAAGGGGTAGAAGATCGCACGATTAAATTATTGGAAGTGTGCCGTTTAAGAAATACGCCAATTATTACATTTATCAATAAATTAGATCGTGAAGGTCGTGAACCCATTGAAATATTAGATGAGATAGAAAGTGTTTTAAAAATTCAATGTGCTCCTATGACGTGGCCTATTGGAATGGGTAAAGCATTTAAAGGGGTTTATAACTTTCAAGATCAGAGCATTACTTTATTTGAACATGGGCATAATCATACCACGACTGAAGGGCGCACTTTTAAGAGTTTAAATCATCCAGAATTGATTTCATATTTAGGTAATCATCGTTTAGATGAACTGGTTGAGGAAATTGATTTGGTAAAAGGAGCAAGCCATGAATTTAATCACGAAGAATTTTTGAAAGGAAATTTAACGCCGGTTTATTTTGGTTCTGCGATTAACAATTTTGGGGTGCAAGCCTTATTAAATTCTTTTACCGAATATGCGCCCACGCCCAAATCACGCGAAGCCCTTGAAAGAACAGTGCAATCCGAAGAAGAAAACTTCTCTGGATTTGTATTCAAAATTCAAGCAAATATGGACCCCGCGCATCATGATCGAGTGGCATTTCTACGGGTGTGTTCTGGGAAATACACCAAAGGGATGAAATTACACCATACGCGCATTAAAAAAGCAGTAAACATCGCAAATGCAATGACTTTTATGGCGGGTGAACGTGAGCAAATTGAGGAAGCATTCGCGGGTGATATTATTGGATTATATAATCACGGGACAATTCAAATTGGCGATACTTTTACCGAAGGAGAAACGCTTAAATTTACCGGAATTCCTCATTTCGCACCGGAGCTTTTTCGTCGAGCAATTCTAAAAGACCCACTGCGAATGAAAGCCTTATTAAAAGGGCTATTACAACTCAGTGAAGAAGGGGCTACGCAATTATTTCGCCCGTTGCATAACAATGATTTGATTTTAGGGGCAGTTGGAATATTACAATTTGATGTCGTTGCATGGCGTTTGAAAAATGAATATAATGTGGATTGTGTGTTTGAAAATATTCAGGTTGCAACCGCACGTTGGATTGAATGCGATGATCCAAAAATACTTGAAGAATTTCAACGTAAGGCTTATGATAATCTTGCGTTAGATGGGGCGGACAATTTAACCTACATTGCACCGACCCGCGTTAATTTGCAATTAACTCAAGAACGTTATCCGCAAATTAAATTCCTTTCAACAAGAGAGCATTAAATGGAGCAATTTTATGAAACCCACAGAAGAAAATGAAGAGAATCTTACTTTTAAAGAAAAGGCAGCACAAAACATTGAAACAGCGATTGAAAATATCCTTTTTCATAGTCGTTGGTTATTAGCTCCCATTTATTTAGGAGCGGTGTTGATTCTAGCAATGTTTATGGTTAAATTTGTTCAGGAAGTTTTTTATTACTTTCCTCAAATTTTTTCTATTGAGAAAACGAGTTTAATTATTGTGAGTTTAACGTTGGTTGATTTAATTTTAATCGCTAATCTGTTGCTCATTGTAATCTTTAGTGGATATGAGAACTTTGTTTCAAAAATTGATATGGTTGCAGATCATGTTGATCGTCCAGACTGGATGGGAAAAGTTGATTATAGTGCTTTGAAATTAAAGCTAATTGGCTCAATCGTTGCGATTTCTTCAATTGAACTGTTAAAAGCATTCATTAATATGGATAATATGCCTAAAGAAAATATTGGTTGGATGATTGGAATTCATTTGACTTTTGTAGTTTCTGGGCTTATTTTTGCGATTAGTGAACGAGTCTATCATCCTTATCATCACCCCGTTTCTCACAATGATTCAGAACATCATTAAAGTGATTCAATATCCAGATTTGATGCCGTACGAAGAAACTTGGCGAGCAATGCAAACATTTACCGAGCAACGCACGCTAAAAACTTTAGATCAAATTTGGGTATTGCAACATTTCCCAGTTTATACCTTAGGTTTAGCAACAAAACCCGAACATATCCTCAAAATAAACGACATTCCTATTGTTCAAACTGATCGAGGTGGACAAATCACTTATCATGGAACTGGACAATTAATTTTTTATATTTTGATGGATTTGTCGAAAAAGCATTTTACGGTTAGAACTTTGGTTTCTACATTAGAAGAAAGTGTTATTTTATATTTAAAACAACTGGGCATTTTTGCCGAAAGAAAAGAGAAAGCACCTGGTATTTATATTGAAGGAAAAAAAATTGCATCTTTGGGATTAAAAATTAGAAAAAATTGCACTTATCATGGGCTAAGTTTGAATGTGGATTTAGATTTGACACCATTTGAAGCAATTAATCCTTGTGGATATGCTGGATTAGAAATGACTTCTTTAAAAAAGGAAGGAATTTTATTAAATACCAATGAAGTTTCTCAACAATTTTTACCTATTTTATTAGAGCAATTAGGCTATTCAAATGAGTCATTCTGACAAACAACGTGGGGCAGAGAAAACTGCGAGAATTCCTATCAAAGTTGTTCCCACTGAAACCGTTTTACGCAAACCAGATTGGATTAGAATTCGTTTAGATAATCCAGCTAAAATTCAGCATTTGAAAGACAAATTGCGAAATCATCATTTGCATACTGTTTGTGAGGAAGCATCGTGCCCTAATTTAGGCGAATGTTTTGCGGGAGGAACGGCGACTTTTATGATTATGGGCGACATTTGTACGCGGCGTTGTCCGTTTTGTGATGTGGCGCATGGTCGTCCTCAACCTTTAAACCCAGAAGAACCCTTGCAACTTGCTCACGCAGTCGCTGAAATGAATTTGCGTTATGTGGTGATTACATCGGTGGATCGAGATGATTTGAGAGATGGGGGAGCAACTCATTTCGCAACTTGTATTTCTGAGTTAAGAAAATCATCACCTAATTTACAGATTGAAATATTAGTTCCAGATTTTCGTGGTCGTGAACAAAAAGCCTTAGAAATTCTTAAAGAAACGCCTCCCGATATTTTTAATCATAATTTAGAAACTGTTCCCCGTTTATATCCTCAAGCTCGCCCGGGTGCAGATTACAAAGGATCATTACAATTACTTAAAGATTTCAAAGCGATTTCTCCGCAAACGCCAACTAAATCTGGTTTAATGGTAGGTTTAGGAGAAACTTTAGAGGAAGTCATTGAAGTAATGAAAGATTTGCGTACACATGATTGTGAAATGCTTACCATCGGACAGTATTTACAACCGAGCAAACATCATTTGGCAGTGCAACGCTATTTAACACCAGATGAATTTCAACTTTTAAAAGAAACGGCTGAACAACTTGGTTTCTCAAAAGTAGCGAGTGCGCCATTGGTACGTTCTTCTTATCATGCAGAACAACAAGCTAAAGGTGAGTTTTAAGTTTTGATTTGTTGACGCATTTCTGCAAGTTCATGTTGAAAGCCACCTGATAAAATAGGAAAACGACACCATGTTTTAGGATCAAGGCTTTCATTATCTAAATGAAAACTGGGTGCAAAACGTTCTCTTTTCCACTGATTTTGCACCCATAATTTAAAGAAACGTTCAATCCAAATAATTAGTTGTTCTTTTGAATAATCAAATTGACTTTCTAATACATAAAATATTTCAAGTGGGGTTTGTCGATCTCGAATGGCAGCCTTTTCAATTACATTTAATAAATCGTAAGGCATTAAATCTTTTTCATCGGTTTGTTCTAACCCCTGACGTAGTTCTGCGGTGGGTTGCTGTGCATTAATAAATTTTAGTTCTGGAATGGGTTTCAAATTGTGCAAACCAGTGGTTTCTAGCCATTTCAACCATTGCCGAATAAAATCTTTATCAATCCCCGCCAACGGACTCAAACCGCCACTCGTATCGCCATCCATCGTTGCATAACCGACCGCCGATTCCGACCGATTGCTGGTTGCTAACAGTAACCCGTTGAAAATATTAGCTAATAACCATACGCTCGGCGAACGAGTTCGCGCTTGAATATTTTGCAACGCCAAATCGTCGGTATCCCATTTCAAATCTCGTCCAATCGCATTTTCTATAATTCCAACATAATTTTCTACCAATTGATCAACGTTCCAATTAATAAAAGTTGCTCCAACTGCTTGAGCAATTTCTTTTGCAGCTTGAAACGTTATATTTGAAGAGTTCTTTGTCGATTGATAAGCACATTTTAACAGTTGCTGCATTAAGTTATTTTGTTTTAAGTCTGCATGAGAAAATTTCGCACAAAATTGTTCAATTCCTAATTCCTGAATACCCAATTCCACCATTATTTTAATTAAACAAGCAATTGCACCTGAATCTGCTCCTCCACTTAATGATAAAACAAAACATTTTGCTCGACTTTTTCTCAAATAATCATATAAACCCAACGCAACTGCTCTTGCAAATTCTTCTTCTTTAATATTTTGTAATTCCCATGTTTCTGCTTTCCAAGGAGTTATTTTTGTGGGCAAACGTTGAGGAAAATCAAATAGTATTTTAATACAAGATTCTTTGTTTGGAGAAAAACGACTGGTTCTTGCTTGCGTCATTCGACTTCTATCAATATCGACTACTGTTGTTACTAATTGATAATTAGAGAAACTAAAACGTTTTCCTCCATTTAATAATTCGCCATTTGCTGCCAATAAAGTATCGCCATCATAAATAACTCTACCCGCTTCATTTCCTAATAAATTCACATAGATATAAGCACATCCGAACGCACGAGAACCTTCTAAAACTAATCTTAAACGGGTTTCTCTTTTTTGAAAACTAAAATGACTTGCAGAAGGATTTAAAATAACATCAACCCCTGATTCTGCTAAACGAATTCCAGGGCGTTGTGCAACCCATGCTTCCTCACAAATTTCAAATCCTATTTTTATTCCACCACAATTAAAATATAAATCTCCAATCGGATATAGTTGATCAGCAATTTTAATTTGATCAATAATACCTAATTGCCACGCTTGAAACCACCGAGATTCATAATGAATACCATCATTTGCTAAAAAACGTTTGGGAACAAATCCTTTTATTTCTCCATTTACTAATAAACAAACGGCATTATAAATCCGATTTTCATGTAAAACAGGCAAACCAACTGCAACAATAATTCCTTTTGTTTCTGGAACAATTTCTAATAAAACTCTTTGCGCTTGTTTTAATAAACCAATCCCCAAAAAAGCATCTTCGCAACCATAACCACTGATACACAATTCTGGCAAACATAAAATATCAACTTGCTCTAATTTAGCTTGTTTAATTGCTGCCAAAATATTTGCTTGGTTGTTATCCCAATCCATTGGCGTTTGATTTAAAGTTGCTGCCGCTAATTTAATGAGTTTCACGCTCTATTTTTCCTAAAAAAAGAAATATCTTAACATAACTAGACAAATATGAAAAATATGTTATCATTACTCCTTTTTATTTTTAATGATTTTCTTATGCCATTTAGTCAAAGCTCACAAATTTCAACAATTATAGGTTTTATAGAAACTTTAAAGCCTAATTCGGTTCTCGATATTGGAACAGGAATGGGACAATATGGATTTCTAATGCGTAATAATTTAGAGCATATTAATTTATTTGAAATTGAAGGAAATATTGGCAAGCAACGTCCTAAAGAACAATGGCAAATACAAATCGATGGCATTGAAGGATTTGCGGGTTACATTACACCTGTCCATGAATATTGTTATAACAAAATAATAATTGGAAATGCGCTAGATATTCTGCCTTTGCTACCATCTAAATCGTATGATTTAATAATTGCAATTGATATTTTAGAACATTTTGAAATGTCACAAGGGCAATTATTTTTAGAGGAAATGAAACGAGTATGTCGTCAAACTTGTTTAATCAGTACACCTAAAGAATTTATTCATCAAGAAATCGAAGCAAACCCGTATGAGAATCATTTGTCATGTTGGACACAACAAGACCTAAATCTCCAACAATTTAATGATTTCTTACCTAATGAATTTAGTTGGATTGCAATTTATAATAAGGAATAGAAATGTTTGCGATTGAAGTTCAAGATGTATCAAAAGAATACAAATTATATCAACGTCCATTGGATAGATTGAAAGAAATTGTTTTTAGAAAGCCTTATCATCAAACCTTTCAAGCAATGAAAAATGTTTCGTTTGTTTTACCTCAAGGGGGGATTTTAGGGGTAATTGGGGATAATGGCGCAGGTAAAAGTACGCTGTTAAAACTGCTGACAGGAACGCTTACGCCGAGTTCTGGTCATATTGTTAAACGAGGACGTATTGCGGCACTATTGGAATTAGGGACGGGTTTTCATCCAGATTTGAGTGGACGACAAAACATTTATTTGAATGCAAGTTTGTTAGGATTAACCGAAGAAGAAATTAAACAACGCGAGCCAGATATTATTGCTTTCTCAGAATTAGAGGAATTTATTGATCGTCCTATCAAAACCTATTCTTCGGGGATGTATGTAAGATTAGCATTTTCTATTGCAACCAGTGTTGATCCCGATATTTTAATTATTGATGAAGCATTAAGTGTGGGTGATGCGCATTTTCAAAAGAAATGTGTTGAACGGATGATGCAATTTAAAGAACATGGAAAAACAATTTTGTTTTGTAGCCATAGTTTATATTTAGTGCGAGAGCTATGTGATCAAACAATTTGGTTAGAACATGGAAGAATGCGTCAAATTGGAGAAAGTGCAGAGGTTATTAGTGCTTATTTGGCGTTTTTAGATGAGAAAGATCAGGTAAGTACACAAACTAATGAACAGCCCCTTTTCCATGCTCCAGAAGTTAAAATTACAAATGTAATAATTACCGATAGCACACAATCTCAGGCTTTACAAAATTTAACCACATTTGAAAATCTTTTAATTACTATTCACACTAAAACTAAAGATAAATTTCAAACAAGGGGACATTTGGGTGTTATTATTGATAAACCTGATGGACAAATCATTTTTGTTGCAAGTACAAAGCATAACAACTTACCCCCTCAAACATTTGTTGAAACACAACAATGGCAATTAAAAATTCCTAAATTTTGTTTAGTTTCTGGAAATTACCGCTTTCGTATAGTAATTGCAGATGAAAGTGTGTTACGTTTCATTGATGAATATCATACGCAATCTTACACTGTAATAAGTGAATACCCCGAATTTGGTTTGTTATGGATGGATCATCAATGGTTAATTTAACTTCAAATCAAACAAATGAATTTGAAATCCGTCCTTATAAATCCAATGATGAGAAAATAATTTTAGAAACATTTAATGATGTCTTTAAAACGCAAAGAACAATGGATCATTGGAAATGGAAATATTTGAGCAATCCATATGGACAAACTTGGATTTCTGCGATTTGGCATCAAGATAAAGTAGTTGCTCAATATGCGGGCTATCCGTTGTTATTTTATTTTAAAGAAAAACAAAATTTAATTTGTCACGCGGGCGATGTATTTAGTGTTCCTAAGTATAGAAAAATTGGACATGGTGAAACTGCATTAATGAGTCGCCTTTTTCGCTTTTATGAACGATTTTATTTTGAAAATCAAATTTCGCTTGCATTTGGTTTTAATGTTGATTCAGCTCAACGTTTGGGGATTCTATGTTGGAATTATAATCTTATTACCCCGATCTATCAAAGAACTTTAGATGAATTTCAGGTTTCTCAATATAGAAAAATTAGAACATGGTTTTCTCGTTTAAAAGGGTATAACGTTATAAAAACCACGCAAGCAAATGAATGGGCGGATCAAGTATTTGAACAAGTAAAAGATGATTATGGTTGGTTGCTTATTCGAGAACAAAAATATTTGAAATGGCGTTATGAACAACATCCTGATTTTAAACATGATTTTTTTGTTGTTTATTATTGGGGAAAGCCTGTTGGTTGGATTGTTGGACGCTTAGAAAATAATCGTTGGTTATTAGGAGATGCTCTATTTGAACCTAAATATGCCTATATTGCACTTCAACTGGCTTTAAATAAATTATTTAATGAATATCCTCAAATACAACAAATAGACAGTTGGTGTTCTGAAGTTCCTTTATGGTGGAATGAACTTTTAGATAAATTAGGGTTTATAAAACAACGACAATTTCAAAATTTAGATATGGTTGCTAAATTCTACTTAAGCAAAATATCACCTGAAGAACTTGCTCAAAATTTCTATTTCACTTGGGGAGATAGTGATTTGTATTAGTGGTAATATCCATAGATAGAAATAAGCATGAAGATAAGCGAGAATGGAATATAAATCATGCTTAAAATTGAGAGGATGTTATTTGAGAACGAAAACCGCTTATTTTGCAACAATAAAAAAGGTAATATTCCCAGAGGAATAAAGTAACGCCCTTGTAATCCGTCGATATAAGGTAATTTGAGCAAAGGGCTTTCTATAATGTAGAGTGTTGTGAAAACAATTAAAATACCTGCAATAAAAATTATTGAAAGGAAAAACTTGCTCAATTTGTTCAAAACTAAAGGCGATGAACTAGACATTGCGTATAAAGATAACATCATAATATGCAGCGAAATAAACCACACTGGAAAATGTATTTCAAGCCATCCAAACTTTCCTACCCATTCCTGTACAAAAGAAATCCCATAAAGTCTAATTGTTTCAATAATAAGTTGAATATAATCAATAGGTTGTTGAATTATGCTATAAATTTGTTGGAAAGCAATTGAATTGAAATTAGGTGATATTTGAGTAAAGAAAATCCATAAGAAACTACTAAAAACAATCACAGAAATTAAAATACTATTTAATACATAAGACCATTTTAGTGGTCGTTGAGTAAAAATTAACAACATCAAACTAAGTAAAATTAAATAAGGTATTTTAGTCAATGTTAAGAAAATGCTAATAATTAAAATACCCACTAAAGTAATGCGCTGCTGTTTAAAAATAAAGTTAAAAATTAGAGCAATAAGTAAAAAACTTAATCCATTTGCTAAGCTATCGATTGAAATAGAAGCGGCTTGAAAAACGCTCATTGGTGATAAAGCAATTAAACATAACAACCATTTTCCAATCGGCATAAAACGAATCGCTAAATAACCCAAAAATAACCAAACTAAAAAATTAGTTATTCTCGCCAAATAAATTATATCTAGCCATGATAATTCAAATATCTTCCCTATATAAACACCTATTCCAGAAGGTATGTAAGGAAACATTGAATGATGCTGAGTATAATTTGTTTTTTCTGTAAATTGTGGATGTGGTGGAAGTTGAGAGAAATAATCTAATTTTTCTTTTAATAACAATGAAGTATGACGATAATGTAAATGAACTTCCGCCCCACTTGTAATTGCATTCATTGGAAAGGAAACATAAGAAGAATTTGAAGAAATTTCATTATGTTGCGTGAGGTAAACCGCGTGCGACAAATGATAAATTTCATCAGGTACTTGAAAGGGGGGATTTATGAAACAAGTTGAAATCCCAAAAATAAATCCCATCCAGAGAAAAATAATTTCTGGTTTCTTTTTAAAGAGAAAAAAAAATATTTTTTTACGTTGAAAATAAAGAAAACTTACCAAACCAATCAAGAGAAAAATAACAATTATTTTTGAGAAATTTGGAATTAAAAATGTTTGATGAAGTGTTTGAAAATCCTCTTTGTATTCTAATGTTAAATATAGAGGATCATTTAAATTAATATTAAAAGATTGGCTAATTTGTTGAGCATTCCAGCATTTTTCTTTAAAAATATTGTGAAGACAAATATTTTTAATGTCGATAGGTGAAGACGAAACAAGTGAGAATTTTAAATATTGAAAAATGGTTTCTGTTGATAGAGGAAAATACGCAGTAAAATAACCAATAATATATCGATAATGATCAACGTAATTGTCATCAAAAATATAAAAGAAAGGATAATCCGCAGGTGGTTTCTGAGAAAATGTTTGTGTGTTATTTTGAGTATCATTTAAAACTAATTTATATTCAAAAACAAAATGATCCGTAGTTATGCTTAAATAGGTTTTGCTGTAGAAATTAAATTGTGTAAAAAAGACAAAAAGAATAACCCCAAAAATAATTGATAAAAACATCTTTGTTTTCAATGAGATACTCCTTTTTAAAAATAAATAAAAAAGAGAAATGCGCGAACACTTCTCTTTTAATTTAAGAAATGAAATTAAAGGTATTTCACTTCGAGGATTTCGTATTCTTTGATGCCGCTGGGAGCTTGAACTTGAACTTCATCCCCTTCGCGTTTGCCAATTAAAGCACGCGCTATTGGTGAACTAATAGAAATCAAGTTTTGTTTAATGTTGGCTTCGGCATCTCCCACGATTTGATATTCGACTTCAATATCATCATCGTTAGCGATTTCAACTAAGCGCACAGTTGCTCCAAAAACGACTTTCCCGTGGGCGTTTAAAGTGGTTACGTTGATGATTTCTGCGGTAGCTAAAATACCTTCTAATTCAGAAACCCGACCTTCATTAAAACTTTGTTGTTCACGAGCGGCGTGATATTCGGCGTTTTCTTTCAAATCGCCCAACGCACGGGCTTCCGCAATTGCCTGCACGATGCGTGGACGTTCCACTTCTTTCAGTCGTTTCAATTCTTCGCGGATTTTCGCCGCACCTTTTGCAGTCAAAGGCGGTTTTTTCATCTGAGAGATGCTCCTAGTTGTAATTCTTTATGCAATTCTTGCAAACAATGGATACGTTGACGCGAATGGGCGGCTTTGAGCGCTAACACGGTCGCTCGAGCACCCGCCAACGTGGTTGTATAAGTCACTTTGTGGCGCAACGCAGCCCCTCGAATGGTGTGAGAATCTGCCATCGCCGATGCTTCTGTCGTATTGATAATAAAGGCAATTTCATTGTTTTTAATCTGATCGACAATATGAGGGCGACCTTCATTGACTTTATTCACTTTCGCACAAGGAATGCCAGCATTTTCAATGACTTTCGCCGTTCCTCGTGTTGCAACGATTTCAAACCCCAATTCTACCAAACCGCGCGCGACATCAATAGCCCCTGATTTGTCCTCATCACGAACGCTGATAAATGCCCGACCTTTTTGTGGTAATGGCATATTTGCGGCGCGTTGGGCTTTGCCAAAAGCCTCTCCAAAACTGTGCCCAACCCCCATGACTTCGCCGGTCGATTTCATTTCTGGTCCTAAAACAGGATCAACCCCTTGAAACTTCGCAAAGGGAAACACCGCTTCTTTGACCGAGTAATACTTTGGAATTAACTCTTCTGTTACACCTTGAGAAATCAAACTTTGTCCCGCCATGCAACGTGCCGCAATTCTAATTAACGGACGACCAATTGCTTTAGAAACAAAAGGCACGGTTCTCGATGCACGAGGGTTCACTTCTAATACAAAAATTTTCTCACCTTGGATTGCAAATTGTGCGTTCATCAAACCCACGACATTTAATGCTTTTGCCATGCGTTTCATTTGATCGCGTAAAACATCTTGAATCATTGGCGACAAACCGTATGGAGGTAAAGAACACGCCGAATCTCCTGAATGAATTCCAGCCTGTTCAATATGTTCCATTACGCCGCCAATTAAGAAGTTTTCTCCATCAGAAACTGCATCGACATCTACTTCAATTGCATCATTCAAGAAACGGTCTAATAAAACAGGTGAATCATTAGAAACTTTCACCGCTTCACGCATATAACGTTCTAATTCACTTTCTTGATGAACAATTTCCATTGCTCGACCGCCCAACACATAAGACGGACGAACCACTAACGGATAACCAATTTCTCTTGCTAATTCAAGGGCTTCCGTTTCAGTGCGAGCGGTTCGATTGGGTGGTTGACGCAATCCTAATTGATGGATAAGCTGTTGAAAACGCTCACGATCTTCTGCTAAATCAATTGAATCTGGCGTTGTTCCAATGATCGGTGCACCCGCTTTTTCTAAATCTCGTGCTAATTTCAACGGGGTTTGTCCACCAAATTGAACAATTACGCCTTTAGGTTTTTCTAGGTCTATGATTTCTAAGACATCTTCTAAAGTTAATGGCTCAAAATACAAACGATCTGAAGTATCATAATCGGTAGAAACTGTTTCAGGATTACAATTGACCATAATGGTTTCATAACCATCATCTCTCAATGCTAACGCAGCTTGCACGCAGCAATAATCAAATTCAATCCCTTGTCCAATCCGATTCGGACCACTTCCTAGTACCATAATCTTTTCACGATTCGTCGGATTTGCTTCACATTCTTCTTCGTATGTTGAATACATATAAGCAGTGCTTGCTGCAAATTCTGCTGCACAAGAATCCACTCGTTTATAAACGGGGCGGATTTTTAATTCGTGACGTAAGTTTCTAATCGTTGTTTCATCTATATTTGTTAGGGTTGCTAATCTAAAATCGGAGAAACCTTTTCTCTTTAAATTCCACACCCGATCATAATCAAAAGAATCGATGCCGCCCATTTGAATTGCACTTTCTTCGTCTATGATGTTGGCGATTTGAACGAGAAACCAAGGATCAATTCCACTTTCTTCATACACTTGCTCAATCGACCAACCTAAACGAAATGCATCCGCCACATAACGAATTCTTTCAGGTCCCGGATTTCTCAATGCGTGGCGTAATTGTTTATTAGTATCAGAGGCTTGCAAGTTTAAAATAGAGTCTAAACCATGAATGCCCGTTTCTAATCCACGCAAGGCTTTTTGTAATGATTCTTGAAATGTTCTTCCCATCGCCATTACTTCGCCGACTGATTTCATTTGAGTCGTTAAAATGGGTTGTGCTTGCGGGAATTTTTCAAATGCAAAACGCGGAATTTTTGTTACCACATAATCGATAGTTGGCTCAAATGACGCGGGCGTTTTTCCTCCGGTCATTTCATTTGCTAATTCATCTAAAGTGTAACCAATAGCAAGTTTTGCAGCAATTTTAGCGATAGGAAAACCGGTTGCTTTTGAAGCCAATGCAGAAGAACGAGAAACCCGAGGATTCATTTCAATAATGATCATTCGACCATTTTTAGGATTGATTGCAAATTGAACATTTGAACCACCCGTATCGACCCCAATTTCACGCAATACCGCAATCGATGCATTGCGCATGATTTGGTATTCTTTGTCGGTGAGGGTTTGAATTGGCGCAACTGTAATCGAATCACCGGTATGCACGCCCATTGGATCAAAGTTTTCAATAGAACAAATAATAATGCAATTATCTTTTCTATCACGAACCACTTCCATTTCAAATTCTTTCCAACCAATCACCGATTCTTCGATGAGCAACTCGTGCGTTGGAGAGATTTCTAAACCGCGTTCACAGATTTCTGCAAATTCTTCCCGATTGTAAGCAATTCCGCCGCCGCTTCCACCTAATGTAAATGAAGGACGAATGATTGCTGGAAAACCGCCAATTTGAGCAACTGCTTGCATAGCTTCTTCCATGCTATGCGCCATTGCAGATTTGGGCATATCCAAACCAATTTTACGCATTGCAGCACGGAATTTATCGCGGTCTTCTGCTTTGTCAATGGCTTCTCGACTTGCTCCAATTAATTCGACGTTAAATTGCTCTAAAACGCCATTTCTCGCCAAATCTAAAGCGCAATTCAACGCGGTTTGTCCGCCCATCGTTGGCAACAGAGCATTGGGGCGTTCTTTTTCTATAATTTGCGCAACGGTTTGCCAATCAATTGGCTCAATGTAAGTCGCGTCCGCCATATCGGGATCGGTCATAATAGTCGCGGGATTTGAATTGACTAAAACAACTCGATAACCTTCATCGCGCAACGCTTTACAAGCCTGTGTGCCCGAATAATCAAATTCACACGCTTGACCAATTACAATTGGTCCAGCCCCAATAATCAAAATGCTTTTAATATCAGTACGTTTTGGCATATCAAACCAGTCTAAAATCTAAGGAAAATTTAAATAAAGTTATATTTCAATAAATATTGCATAAATTACAAATGTATTAACCCCTCTCTTTTCGATTAAAAAATCGTATATATAACTGACATAGAAAACTTCTTTATTTCGATAATAAATTCTTTGCATCTCATCAGATTGAACGGATTTTATTGCTTCGTATATTTCATCTACGATTTCCATATGTTGGAAGACATCTAACTCCTGTAAATCATTTTCTACTGAAGATTTAAAAATAATATTTTTAAAAAGAAAAAATTCGACCATTTCCTCTGGAGATGGATACTCGATCTCATGCAAATCTTCTATAAGTTGTTCATGTAAATCTTCTCTAACTTGATACTCGATTGAATGCTCAGCTATATCCTCCTCAGTAAAAAACTTAGTTATTTCTTTCTCGTATAGACGTTCTCTAATTTTAGCTATTATAGAACAGTGGAACAGTAAATCTTCTGCACTCTCGTTTATACCTTCACTTTTAATTGGTTGTAATAAATAAGCATTTAAATAGAGCCTTGCCTCATCAGTTTGTCCTTTTTCATAATAAGACACCCCTCGCAGATATAAAACTTGTTCAGGAAAACGTTTATATAAACTATTTAAGGGGTGCAAATAAATATTAAATAACTCTACTGCTTTACTAATTTGTCCCACCTTATCGTAATGAACTCCTCTTTCATATAATGATTCTGGCGAGTCCAAAAAATCAAGTTCACCTAAAGGATGTTGATACTTGCTAATTGATTGATCACCATTCAAAGTATCCTTTAAATTATTTACTTTAGCAAAAATTTTTTGGGTATTTTTCTTCAAGATATGATAGATTTCTTCTGAAAAGAAGTTTTTATTATATCCAAAGAATGCTTTCCATATATGTCCTTCTTCATGCCATTTTTGATCAATAAAGTTATTTATTTTTTCACCTGAAAAGCGTTCTCTCATACCATTTTCAATTATTAATTTATCTAAATCATATTTTTCTCTCTCTTCAAAAGAAATAAATTGTGGCTTATTAAGTGTTTCAAGAAAATATTTTAATATATTCCTTACATCTTTTTGTGAATACCCAAAATAGACTTTCCCATGATTAAAATAATTAGCTTCCACTTTTTCAGATAAAATATTTAAAGAAAAATCAAATAAAAATTCATGAGAAACCCCTTGCCATCGAGAATAACGAATTTTTTCCTCTAAATTTACAATATAATCTAAATCTTGTATAAAACGAGCATAAATGTGTTCTAAATGAGAAAACACCAAAATAGTATCTTTATTTCCAAGCTCATTATCTACTTCTGAACAAGCATATATACCAATAGGAATTCTTTCTATAAAATCTAACCATTTTAAATCAATTTTTTGTCCACGATAATAATCCTCTACAATTTTATTTAGCTCATTAATTGATTTAAACCATGTTGGTTGTTTTTTCGATGGTATTTTCTTAAAGAGTGTTTCATAAGGACTTTTTTCTTGCAATCCTATTGTTTCTGGAGTTTCCCATAAAACTTTATCTTCCCAATTATCTATAAATAAAATAATATTTGCTACTTCCGTTCCTCCCACTTTTGAGCCTCGCAAAGCTCTACCAACCATTTGCGTCAATAACGTTTTTGATTTTATTGGGCGAGTGATAAATACGCTTTGCACATTGGGTAAATCCGTTCCTTCTGATACAATTTGAACATTTACTAAAATTTGAGTTTTACCGCGACGAAAATTTTCTAATTTATCCTTATTAGTTTGTTTTAGGGTTAAATTTTCTTCCTCTTCTTCCTTTTTTTCATTGGAAACAATGTAATCAGCTTTAATATTATTAATTAGTTTTTCTTCAAAATATTTGTTAAACAACGCACTTAATAACCTCGCGTGTTCAATGTTTGCAGCAAAAACTAACAATTGACCATATTTATCTATATTTTCAATATAATGCTTAACAATCAATTCATTTCTTTCTTGTTTTTCTTTAATTTTGTTTAGCACATCTGCCAAAACCGCAGACTTTTCCCCTTCTTTGTTAATTTTAGCAATATCTTTCTCAGAAAATTCGTTTCCAATCTTCCAACCAGTGTCTACATTAATAAAGCGAGGCTCAGATAAAATCCCACTAATAACTAAATTTTTCAACCCTATTTCATAAATAAAGCCATCTTTATAAATTTTCATTAATTCTTTTTCTTCGTTTTCATTAGTACGAATAGGCGTTGCAGTTAAGCCCAGTATAAAATATTTTTTAACCTCAGTTTTAACAAAATTTAATATGTCTTGATAAGTTTTTGCTGTCGTATGATGAGCTTCATCTATTACAACACATAGTTCTATTTCCTTTTCTAACCACTTATCATAAAAAGTTTTTAATTTTTTCTGAGTTAAACTCAGATTAGTAATCATAACAACATCATCATCAGTAGAAATATGTTTTATTTTATGGTGATCTGGGCTGCCAGATATTGTTAAAAAATTTAAATTTGTTCTTTTATCCACCAAATTAATATAACAATTTTTTTCAAAAGTTTCCTTTGCTTGGTCTAATAAGGCTTGACGATGGGCTATCCATAATATTTTTCTTTTATGATTCAACCAATTTTTTAATAACCATTCCACAGCAGTAAAAGTTTTTCCTCCACCCGTTGGGATAACAAGTAAACCACTAAACTCACCATTTTGTTCATATTTTAAAAGAGCCTTATCCAATGCTTCATGAGCAGCTTTTTGGTGAGGAAAAACGTTGTATTTATTAGCAATGCGATTATCCCCATTGCTAATATTTACTTTTTTCTCGATATAATCATTTTCCTTCATAATATAATGATCTCATTCTCAAAATTAAAATTACTAAAAATCTATTTAAAATACATTTCTAGTAATTTCAAATCAATTAACATGGTTGAGAAAAACTATTAATGAAACGATCAAATAAATAGCTTACATCGTGTGGACCGGGGCTGGCTTCGGGATGTCCTTGAAAACTAAACGCGGGACAATCCGTTAATTCAATGCCTTGCAATGATCCGTCAAATAAAGAACGATGTGTCGCTTTGACATTTGAAGGCAAGGTATTTTCATCGACCGCAAAACCATGATTTTGACTGGTAATTAAAACCTGTTTGGTGTTCAAATCTTGCACAGGATGATTTGCACCATGATGTCCGAATTTCATTTTCATGGTTTTCGCACCACTCGCTAATCCTAACAATTGATGACCTAAACAAATGCCAAAAGTTGGGATTTTAACGTTAAGAAATTCTTTAATAGATTCAATGGCATAATCACAAGGCTCTGGATCACCAGGTCCGTTTGAAAGAAATACGCCATCGGGTTTCATTGCTAAAACTTCTTTTGCAGGAGTTTGCGCAGGTACAACAGTAATTTTGCAACCCCGTTCGACTAACATTCTTAAAATGTTTCTCTTCACACCAAAATCATACGCCACAACGTGATATTTGAAATCGGTTTTCTCATCGTTAGTTTGACCTAAATGCCAAACCGTTTTTTGCCATTCGTAAGTATTTGAAGTAGAAACAACTTTCGCCAAATCTAATCCTTGTAACCCATTGAATTGTTTAGCATATTCTAATGCTGCGGAGGCTTCTTGTTTGATGTCGGAGAAATCTTGCGCCAAAATACAACCGCTTTGTGCGCCTTTTTCCCGCAAAATCCGCGTTAAACGCCGCGTGTCAATGCCAGAAATCGCCACGAGATTGTAACGTTCCAAATAGGCTTCGAGGGTTTCGGTCGCCCGCCAGTTGCTTTCTAAGAGCGGCAAATCACGAATAATCAGCCCCGCCGCGTGCACACGGTCGGATTCTGCGTCTTCAGGATTCACGCCGACATTGCCGATGTGAGGATAGGTCAGAGTGACGATTTGTTTAGCGTAGGACGGGTCGGTCAAAATTTCTTGATAACCAGTCATCGCGGTGTTGAACACCACTTCGCCGACGGTTTGACCAGCAACGCCAATGGATTGACCATAAAACAGGCTGCCGTCAGCCAAAGCTAGGACTGCGGGATAACGCACAAAATCTCCTTAATTTTCAATCAATTGGGAGCAAATAGACAGGCAACAAAACGCAAAAATGCTCATAAAATGAACTTATTATTGTATGTGCAGACCGCATTTTCAGCAAGTTAAAATTTCCAATCGGGTCTTATTCCATTTTCAATTCGCCACTCATCTGCAATAACAACATTTGGAATCGCCACTAAAATATTTTCGTGATAAATCAATGGGATAAAAGCTCTTAACCACGTCGGAACGCCCTTTTCTTGTAATAATTTCTTTACTTCATGATGTTGCCCATACACAAAACAAGTTTCTCCCCCTTTACGAAACCGAATTTGATAGGTGTTATTTGGCAGACCAAATTTTTCATTTTCAGCTTTTAATTCTCCAAAAGGTAACTTTAATTTTTCTTTAATATTCCAAGTAAATTCAATAGGTTGTGAAATTTTAGGGGGTAAAGGCGACATTGCGTATAAATCTTGTCGATAACGCCGAATTTCCACGCCTTCCCAATTTACGCAAGGTTGTCGATCAATTTTTGATAATAAAATATCTTCTTGAATTTGTTGTATTTTAATTCTCGATGGGATTTCAAAATTTAAATCTTTTAACCAATATCTTAAAAGATTTGCTTGACGTTGCTCTGAAAGTTGTAATAAATTTTTTATATCTAAAATATTTTTATCATTACCTTGGCATTTAATTAAATCTTCTTTAGCAACTTCTAGTAATAATTGCGCAGTTTCGGTTTGGATGTGTGCGGTTCGACAAAGAGTTTTTTCTAAGCCTTTCCAACGATTTTTTAAGACAGGAATAATCTGTTTTCTCAAAAAATTTCGATCAAATGCTTCATTTTGATTGCTGTCATCCTCAACCCATTTTAAGTTATTTTCATGAGCATATTTTTGCAATTCCATTCGTGAAAAATTAAGCAACGGTCGATATAACAAACCTTTACCTAATGTTCTTTGTTGAGGAATCGCACTTAATCCTTCGACACCCGATCCTCGAAATGCTCTTAAAAGAAAAGTTTCTGCTTGATCATCCGCATGATGCGCCATTAATAAAATATCATTTTCTTCTAAAAGTTTTTCAAAGATTTCATAACGTTTATGACGCGCTAATTCTTCTAAACTTTTTCTTTTTATCTCATTGATTTGTATATAATTTATAATTAAAGGGATTTTCAAGTTTTGGCAAATTTCTTTACAATGTCCTACCCAATTATCTGCATTTTTGCTCAAACCATGATGAATGTGAATTGCTTTGATTTTATTCGTATATTTTGATTGCACACACAAATGCAATAAAACCTGCGAATCCAGTCCACCACTATACGCAATCCAAATTGTCTTTGATTGTTCAAAAATATCTAAATTTTCTCTAAGCATTTTAATAATGTTTGCAGTTGTTGTATAACTAAATTATAATGTTGTTGCCTAACAATAGATTGAATAATTGCTGGATTTAAATTAAGATAATCATGTACTAAAACATTTCTAAATCCAATCATTTTATTCAACTGCTGATAAATATGATCATCAAATACACCTTTTAAATGCAATACATCGATGGCTTCTCGTGATTTAGAAACGTGAACATTAAACGTAATTTCTAAGGTATAACGTGCTAAACCGATGAATGATTCAATTAAAATTTGCAATGATCTTTCAATGGCAAGATAATCTGTTTCTAACCATTGTTGTTGCTGAGAATAGTTAGTCAGTATTTGTTGCATTCTTAATGCGTTATTATATAACTGCTGCTCGTAAATTAAATCTCGGTTCATCATAATCTTTCTCAATTTTTGAATAAATACTTTGTTCTACTTTTCTAATGTGTAAAACACCTCGATCAAAGAATTTTTTACCACGAATAATATTATATTGCAATGGTGGAGGAACTAATTCTAAATCAACAATGCTTATTTTATCATATAGATTTAATTCTCTCTGTAAAATTGCTTCTAAATATTGTGGACGATTAATTTGCTCTAAAATATCTTCAATAAAATCACTAAATAAAATTGCAATATCCCAATCACTATTTTCTAACGCCATTCCTTTCGCACGAGAACCGTATAAATAAATCGCATCAACTTGGAAATTTTGACAAGTTAATTGAATAATTTGCTCTAAAATTAAATCGTTTTGTAAAAAAATATTAGTCATGGTAAGATAACTATATAGAAAATATAGGAGAAAGTTATGTTAGAAATTTTGATTAATCAAGCACTTGCATTAGATGAAGTTGCGCAACAATCAATGGCAAAATTAGCGGGAAAAACCTTGCTAATTCAAATCGAAGGAACGCCATTGAAATGGTATTTTGCACCTCAAATTGATGGCTTTTTACAAATGCCGCAAACCGTTGATTATCCTGATGCAGTGGTTTCTGGAATGCCGTTTTCTTTATTACGTTTATTATCTGAACCGACATTATTAACTACTGGCATTGCTACTTTAAGCGGAGAAATGAAAGTTGCTCAAAGTTTCATGACAGTTTTTGCTCAATTACAAATCGATTGGGAAGAACAATTTTCTCATATTGTGGGTGATGTGGCTGCTCATCAAATGGGAAATTTTACCAGAAATGCGCAGCAATACACCCAACAAACCGTTCAAACATGGCAACAAAACATCGTTGAATATTTACAAGAAGAAAATCGTTTTCTTCCTACCCAACCAGAATTAGAACTTTTTTATAATGAAGTGGATACTGTACGCTCAGATGTTGCTCGACTTGAGAAACGGCTTGAACGATTGCTCATGAAATCACCAACTCATTAAAGTTTCTCACTTGGGGATGCTCACAGTTGTTATGCAAAGTTTCTTCACGCACCAAACAAGTTGTTTGCATACCCGCTGCTTTTGCAGCATCCAATTCACCAATAATATCAGATAAAAACAAAATTTGTTCTGGTGAAATCCCGAGTTGTTGAGCAATTGCTTGATAAGATTCAACTTGTTGTTTTGCACCAATGGTGGTATCAAAATAATCCGAAAACAATGACGTTAAATCACCAAAAGCGGTATGTGTAAATAACAACTTTTGCGCTTTAATTGAACCTGAAGAGAAAACAAAAAGTTTTAAATTATTCTCTTTCCAGCGTTTCAAATGCTCAACTGCGTCTGGATAAATATGTCCTTGATAATCTTGATTTTTATAGCCCGCTTCCCAAATTAACCCTTGCAAGGCTTTTAACGGGGTAATTTTCTTATCTTGATCAATCCATTTGATTAAAACATCAATTACACCATTTTCATCTAAAGTAGGTTGCTGAACTTCTTTACGAGTTTCCTCAAGCCAATGTTTTACTTCAGGCATTTCACGATTGTTTTTAATAAAATCGGCTAAATGCTGTCTTGCATAAGGAAATAAAACCTCTTTTACAAAAGAAATCGAAGAAGTTGTTCCTTCAATATCTGTTAAAATTGCTTGGATCATGATTAGTTTTCCAAATAAGGAAATTGTTCAGAAATTTTCTCACCCGTGAAATGCCCCACCCAACCATCTGGACGAGTGAAAAAACGAATACATTTAAAATGAGGATTTGCTCCCATATCAAACCAATGTTTAATATTTGCTGGAACATTAATTAAATCACCCTTTTCACATAACAAACTAAATACTTTATCTTCTAAATGAATATAAAATAATCCACAACCATCAACAAAGAAACGCACTTCATTATCTTCATGAATATGTTCATTTAAAAACTTTGCTCTCAAAGTTTCTTTATCGGGATGATTAGCAGTTAAACTCACTACATCAACTGATTGAAAGCCATATTCTTGATTTAAACGTTCTACATCATTTTTGTAAGCATTTAAAACGTCTTTTTGAGTGCAATTATCCTCTAAAATGTGTTCAGCTTTCCAACGTTCAAATCGCAATCCTAAACTATTTAATCGTTGAGCAATCTCATCCCAGTTTTCTACGGTTTCTAATAAAGTTGATCCCGCTGTATTATAAATTTTAAGGACGCTCATGTTGTTCTCCTTAGACAAATAAAAAAATGACTGTTAATAAAATGCCCATTAAACTATGCAATGCAATGGTGTTTTGAATTGCTGGAAGTAAGGCTTGTTTGTGTTGATAATGTTCTTTTAAAACCTGTATTGCTTTAATTGCAAAAGGTAAAATAATAAAAGAAATCGCCGTCCAAATTGGCAAGTATTGTAAAACAATTCCTAACAATAAGAAACCAAAACTTCCTAAAATAAGATAATTATAATAAGTTTTAGCTTGTTCTTTACCTAAACGCACGACCCAGTTTCTTTTTCCAGCGGCTCGATCTGCTTCAAAATCAGGAAATTGATTGATATACAAAATTGCAGCCGCAAAACCCGCCATTGGTAATGAAGCAAAAAAGGCAGTTGCACTGTAATCTTGGGTTTGTACAAAATACGATCCAGCAACTGCTAAAATACCATAATTTAAACCAATAGTTATTTCACCTAAACCAACACTATGTAATAACGGCGGCGCAGAGTAGAAATAAATTGATAAAACCCCAATTAAACCGATCCATAATAAAGGTAATCCTCTTTCTACAATTAAGAAAATTCCTAAGATAATTGCTAAAGATAATAAAATGATTCCGTATTGAAAAGTTTGATGAGCAGTTAAAACACCATTTTGGATCATTCGACTACCGCCCGCAAAGGGTATTAAAGGATCGATATTTAAAATATCTGTTTGATTTAGATGATCAAAATAATCGTTTAAAACATTGGCAGCGGCAGCACATAAAATGCCAGCTATTAAAGATAAAATGAAATACTCAATAGAAAAGATTTTCTTATCATACCAAGCAATCGCAGTTCCTAAAAAAATCGGTAAAATAATAATGGTAAAAAATTTCGGACGAGTGGCTTGAAACCAAGTCAAAATTCGCATGAATTTCTAATCCTTTTCAAATAAAGCAATAGATTCAACGTGCGCGGTGTGAGGAAACATATCCATAATGCCAGTTTTCTTTAATTTGAAACCCTGTTGATGCACTAAAATTTCTGTGTCCCGCGCTAACGTTGCTGGATTGCACGACACATACACAATTTGCTTTACGCCGTGCAATGGTAATTGTCGAAGAATTTCAATCGCCCCGCTACGAGGTGGATCAAGGAAAATTTTATTGTAGTTCTTATCCAACCAATCTGCCTGAATGGTTTCTTGCTGTAAATTTGCAACGTGATATTCAATATTATTAACGCCTAAACGTTGCGCATTTTCCTCTGCACGTTGAATTAAAGTTTTCTCACCTTCAATTGCGGTCATTGAACCCGCTCGTTTTGCAAAAGGAACGGTGAAATTTCCTAATCCACAAAACAATTCTAAAATATGATCTTCTTTCGTTGGATTTAATAAAGAAATCGCTTGTTGAACCATTTGACGATTCATTTGCGGATTAACTTGAGTAAAATCAGAGGGTTGGAAATTGATTTTTATATTATCTTCAGGAGAATAATATAAGGTTTCTGCTGGGATCGGATAAAACGGTGTAATGCTAGTAATTTTATTAGGTTGCAAATAAATGTGTAAGCCGCTTTCTTTAGCAAATACAGTTAATTTTTCTTGGTCACTTTCCACTAAAGGTTGCAAATTACGAAAAATTAACACGGTATGGGTTTCACAAACTGCGACTTCGATTTGAGCAATGGTTGCTGCACCTTCAAAGGTCGACAAAAGGTTTCTTAATTCGCTAATGTTCTCTCCAACTGAAGGATGTAAAACAACGCAATTATTTAATTCTGCTAAGAAATTAGTTCTACGTTCTCTAAATCCAACTAATACACCACCTTTTTTGGGAACAAGTTTTACCCCTAACCTTGCTTTACAACGATAACCAAATTGCAATCCAGTTAAAGAAGGTAAAATTGTTTCGGGAGTTGTTTTCCCAATATATTGAAGTTGCTCTAATAAATTATGCTGTTTTAATTCTAATTGTGCGTTATGATTCAAATGTTGTAAATTACAGCCACCACAAATCAAAAAATGCAGACATTTTGGAGAAACTCGTTGCGGAGATGCTTTTAAAACTTCCACAACATCCACTTCATCATATTTGCTATGCACATCAGTGTATTTTGCAATCACTTGTTCTTCTGGTAATCCACCGTTGACAAAAACGGTTTTTCCATTATTAATTGCAATGCCGCGACCATCATGCGACAAACGTTCAATATTTAATAAAATGTTTTCAGTGGGTAAGGGTTTATGGCGACGTTTCATTTTTGTTTCAAATCATTTTAAAAAGCATTATTTTAGCATTAAAAAAGCCCCATTTCAAAAAAATGAGGCTATTTTTATTTAAATTCAATTAATTAATTAATAGGAATTACCGCATAACCTTTTGCATTGTAACCAATGATAGAAATGAAAGTATTTCCCACTGGTTTAATGCCTGTTAAAATAGTTTTATTGTCAACACCAAATAAACGAGTTGCAATACTACATGATTCCATTTTTATGCCGTCTTTCTTTTGGAGTTCATTTAAAAGTTGGTGAACTTTATCTAAATCATCATGCTCTTCTAAAGGCACTTTTTCTCGATTGCTAGAAAGTAATTTGACAACGCCACCATGAAAGGTAAAAATCATATCTGGTGTAACATTTTGCTTAACCAATCCGTCGTAAGTTTCTTTGATGACAGATAGAAAAAGCGCAAGTTTTTTAGGATTATCGATTGTAATATCCCAAACCACTTTTCCAGTCTTCACATTTGCTAACGCATCAGCGTCGTTAATTTCTTGAGAAAACCCTTGTATTGGAATAAAAGAAATCAATCCCAACAATAAGGTAGAATAAAATAGTTTTTTCATGATGTTGCTCCTCGATTAAAAATACAATGAAAATAAGAAAATTTTTGCTGTGCATCTTTGGGTGTGAGATGGTATTCATCGAAGGTTTCTAATAAAGTAAATTCATCGCCAAGTTCCTCCATAATGGTTGTTGTATCATATTGTTTTATAGGTAAATCACTACACTTTTCTGGACCATCAATTCCAAATGTTGCAATAATAATTTGTCCTTGATTATTTAGACTTTCTTTAAGTACTTTAATATACTGTTTTCTTTCATCTGCATCCGTTAAAAAATGAAAGACAGCACGATCATGCCACAAATCAAATCTATGCGGAGAGTTAAAGGTCAAAATATCCGAAATATACCATTGAACTTGTTCAGCCTTTTCTTTTAATCGTTCTTTAGTATGCTGCAAGGCTTGTTCCGAAATATCTAACACTGAAATATTAGTAAAATCTGCTGCAATTAAACAATCTACTAATACTGAAGCGCCTCCTCCCACATCAATACAAGACATTGACTTATTTGAAAGGGATTTTTCTATCAATTTTAGAGAGGATTCGGGACGGGTTTGATACCAACTTACTTCATTAGGAGAACGAGTTAGATAAACGTGTTCCCAATGTTTCTTGCGTTCTTCGGTAGTTTTCATTTGTTTTTTCCTTTGTAGAAAGCGATTACAATTATTTCAATATTTAGTATAATATAGCAAATTCATTTCAAAAAGGAAGAAAAAATGAGCCGAATTCGTGCGTGCTTTTCAGAATGCCAAATTAAACAACGTAAAGCATTGATTCCATTCATAACTGCGGGCGATCCAAATCCTACTTTAACCGTTCCATTAATGCACGCGCTGGTCGATGCGGGCGCAGATGTTTTGGAATTGGGCGTGCCGTTTTCTGATCCGATGGCGGACGGACCCGTTATTCAGCGTGCGAGCGAACGTGCCTTAAAACATCATGTTTCATTAAAACAAGTCTTTGAAATAGTTAAAGAATTTCGCACCCAAAACACTAAAACACCGATTGTATTAATGGGTTATTTAAATCCGCTCGAAGCCTATACTTATCAACGAGTTGCGAAAGATGCGGCGGACGCGGGCGTGGACGGATTTTTGATTGTTGATTTGCCTCCCGAAGAAGCCGAAACTTTAGTAAAACCTTTGCAACAATATGATTTAGATATGATTTTTTTAATTGCCCCCACAACTCAAGTTAGTCGAATCGAAAAAATCGCTCAACAAGCCAGTGGTTTTATTTATTATGTGTCGGTGAAAGGTGTGACGGGAAGCGCAGACCTTGATATTCAAGGGGTTAGCGATAAAATTGCATCGGTTCGTCAACACACTGATTTGCCGATCGGGGTGGGTTTTGGGATTAAAAACGCGGAAACCGCCGCGAAAGTTGCAAAAGTCGCTGATGCGGTAATTGTAGGCAGTGCATTAGTTCAACTCATTGAAAATACTGAAGAATCTCAACTAATTGCTAAACTTTCTCAAACTCTCGCCGATATTCGTCACGGAATTGACAATCTCTAATGTGTTCCTCCCAATTTGGGAGGTTTTTAGAGTTGTATCTATTTGAATTTAAAATAAAAATGATTTTAGAAAACGCATTAGTGAGCCCCATTTGGTTGAATTATTTGGCAGCAATTCACGGTTTCTCGCCAGTGAATTTAGAAAGCGAATTTAATTATGGCAATCTTGCAGATGGAAATATTCAACCTTTACAAGAACTTGCCGCATCATATCCGCAAGGTCAATTTATTCGTATTTCTCCTTCTTTAATTTTAGAAAACGTTCCCGCATTAGATTTTTTAGCCGTTTCTCCTCAAGCATTACATAACAATAATCTTGAATTTTATATTAAAAATACTTTGAAAATCAATGGATTATTATGGATTGCTTATCCAGCTTTACCAGCCGCGTGGACATTACAATGGTTAAAAGAATGGATAATCGCTTACTCAAAAAACTTATCGCCAAACTTGTCAACTTTAGAGAAATGGCGAGAAGGATTAAATTATTTGCAATTGTGTGTGGAGAAAAAAATTGGGCATTTAGCAACTAATGTGGCTTTGCAAGCCCTTGTAGAAACCTATTTGAAATATAATGATGCGCAATTATCTGAAGCAATTAGTAATACCGATTGGCAAATGTTTCATTTTAGTGATATTTTAAGTAGGTTTAAGTTGGCGGGTTTGCAGTTTGTTGGAACGTTGCCCATCTCGAGCAATTATGCGCAAACCATTGTTCCGATTGAATTATCTGCCTTGACAAATACTCATCGAGAATGTTTAGAACAACATAAAGTTTTATGGGATACCCAATGCTATCGTTATGAATTATATATAAAATCTTCCGAAACGCCTTGTTTAAATGCAAAATTATTTGAAAAATTTTATTTTGGAACATTACAACCCGAATGCCAATTACAAATCACAATTCAAAATCAGCAGCATCAATTACAAATAAATTATATAGAAGAACCTTATTTCTCAGTGATTCAACAATTAGTGCAATATCCGCATAATCTTGAAATGCTGACTGAGAAAATAAATTTAAAGCAATCTGAATTAATTGAGGCAATTCAATTGTTGGTTTTAGGGGGAGAATTTAGACCGTTTGTGAAATCATTTGATGAAACAACACTTCAAAACAACCAGCAATTACGTTTCTCTGATTATAATTATCAAAAATTACATTCTCACGATTGGAAATATCCTAAAATTGTGCTTGCTTCTCCGATTTTAGGTGATGCCGTTGAATTAGATAGCATCGATGCTTTGTTGTTATATTGCTTAACTGAAACAACGCCCGAACAAGTTCCTTTGTTAGCATTGGAAGTTTTGAAATATCATCAACAGTATTTGTCTATTGAAAATGAAGCAATCATAGAACAGGCAATGCAACTAGAAGTTTTAGTGCAATTATTCGATCATTTAATGGAAGAAAAACTGCATTATTGGTTAGCATTGAAAGTAATTTATTTTTATTAACTTATAGGAACAATGAAGATGGAAATTAAACCCTTAGTCGAATGGGCGGATCAACTGAGTGTTGGCATTGAGGAAATCGATGAGCAACATAAAGTATTAATCAAACTCATTAACAATTTGTACGAAGCGATTATTAAGAAAACCGATCTGCACACGGTTGATAACATTTTAACTGAATTGGTTGAATACACAGTTGTTCATTTTGCAGTGGAAGAAAGTTTAATGAGAATTTTTGATTATGCTCAATATGAAGAACATAAGAAACATCATCAAGAACTCGCCGCGCAAGTGATGGATATTAGAGAAAAAGTTAAAGCGCGTAAAACCGCTGTGAGTATGGAATTACTCAACTTTTTACGCAGCTGGTTGACAAATCATATTATGATTGAAGATAAGCATTACACCCCTTGTTTCTTGGGTAAAGGTGTGAAAAGCAAATGGTCTAAAGGAGGTTGGACAGGTAAAATTTGGGATTTTGTTAAGAAATAATTTAAAAATACCTGCGACTGTTTATTAACTTTTATTTCGTTTAAGTAATTTTAAATAAAGGAATTTTTTATGCGCTATTGGTGGTTGTGTTGTTTAAGTCTTTTTTTAGCAAGTTGTGGTGGAGATGGTGAGGAAAGTAATATGATTACACCTACTGTACCCGTTGATTCAACTGGAACAACTTTCTCTATTTCTGGAGAAATCGCCGTTGCAGAAGGTGTTGCCACTGATAGCGATGTTAATGATATTAAATCCTCTTTCAAAAGCAATGATAACATTGATACCGCTCAACCTTTACCAAATCCAGTGATTGTGGGCGGTTACGTTAATTTACCTTTAATGGGTTATCAAGGTCGTTCATTTCAAATGGGTGATTTAGATGATTTTTATGTGATGGATTTATTAGCAGGTCAGCAAATTACTTTATTAATTGGCACTGATAATTTACGTTTGAATGATTTAGATTTGGGATTGCTTAAATTAGATGGAATGTTAGTGGACGCATCGGTTTCTGAGGGAAATGTTGAAAGCCTAGTTGTTCCAACTTCTGGGCGTTTTTTGGTGCAAGTACAAGCCTTTATGGGTGCATCTAATTACGCACTCACTATTGGTCAAGCATCGGGTCAAACAACTTCTTTTCAATCTTTACGTTTAAGTCAGCATTTTGTTCCTGAGCAAGTGATTGCACAATTTAATGAACAACCTCATATTTTAAGTAATGTAGGTTTAAAGAAAGTGGCGGGAGAAACTGATCGTCGGCAATTATTTCAAATCGATCCGCAAAATGCTCAAGCATTCACTTCAAAAAACATTTCAACTAAACAACGCTTTTCTCCAAAATTTGCTTCATTGAAAGATCAGTTGAAATATCAAACTTTGTTAGCCGTTAAAAACCTCCGCAAACGTGAAGATGTGGCGAGTGCGGATTTGAATTTTTATTTCAAAAAGTTAGCCGTTCCTAACGATCAATATTACAAGTTGCA
Source organism: Thiomargarita sp. (assembly GCA_020718845.1). GTDB lineage: Bacteria > Pseudomonadota > Gammaproteobacteria > Beggiatoales > Beggiatoaceae > DYRG01. Next base: position 50,638 of record DYRG01000006.1, on the reverse strand, counting down.
ATGGGATTTGCCATTAATGAATTTGCCACAAACGTGGGATATTACGACAGGAAGTTCTGAGGTGGTCGTGGCGGTGATCGATACAGGCGTTTTGATGCAACATCCTGATTTAAAAGGAAAATTTGTTGACGGTTATGATTTTATTAAAAATTTGACTTCCGCTTTGGATGGAAATGGCATCGATAATAACCCTGATGATCCTGGTGATGATGCGGCAAATGGCAGCAGTTTTCACGGCACGCACGTCGCGGGAACAATCGGGGCTTTGACCAATAACAACGACGGCATCGCGAGCGTGAGTTGGCAAACCAAAATTATGCCGTTGCGCGTGCTTGGCAAAAATGGCGAAGGCACGCTTTATGACATCGAACAAGCGATTCGCTATGCCGCTGGTTTATCTAATGATTCTGGCAAATTCCCCTCAAAACGCGCCGACATTATTAATATGAGTTTGGGCGGTTATGATCCAATGAATTGGGATGCGTTAATCGCCGATGTTCGCAAAAATGGGGTTTTTATCGTCGCGGCGGCGGGAAATGATGGCGATACCACCCCAAATTATCCCGCAGCAATGGCAGGTGTAATTGGCGTGGCGGCGGTCGATATGGATAAAAAACGCGCAAGTTATTCAAATTACAACTCAAGTGTCGACGTTGCTGCCCCCGGCGGCGCAAGCGAAAAAGATTTAAACGGTGACGGCGTGCCAGACGGAATTTTGAGTTCGGCAGGCGACGACAGTTCGGGCGCAATTCAAATGACTTATCTAACTTATGTCGGCACGTCGATGGCAACCCCACACATTGCGGGGGTGATTGCGTTGATGAAAGCGGTTAATCCCCAACTCACGCCCGATCAATTTGATTCTTTATTGGCGAGCGGCGCGTTAACCGAAGATTTAGGGACAACAGGGCGAGATAATTCAATGGGTTACGGTTTAATCGACGCTTACAAAGCGGTGTCTGCGGCGTTAAATATTATCGGCAAACCTTTACCGCCTGCGCCACCTCTTTTGAGCAGTGTTCCGCAAGCCCTTAATTTTGGTGCAATTTCTAGTGTTTTAACCCTAAAAATAACCAATTCTGGCGGCGGTGATCTAAAAATCCAACAAATTTCCACTAATAACAACGAGTTACAAATTACACCTTCACAAGTCGATGCAAATGGAATCGGCACTTACGACGTGAAATTGCAACGCGGCGCGACAAACGGCACTTTTCAAGCCAACATCAACGTCATCAGCAACGGCGGAACTTCAACGATTCCAGTGATTTGGAACGTCGGCGCGTCACGCACTGGCAACGCAGGACGACAATACATTTTATTAGTCGATCCGATTACGGGCGACACCCTTAAAATGTTGACAGGTGAAAGTGACGATGGTCATTATCCCTATGAATTTACGAATGTTTTTGCGGGAACATATTGGGTGATCAGTGGAAGCGACAGCGATAATAATGATTCAATTTGTGATGCGGGCGAATCGTGCGGCGGATATTTGACGGTTTCTCAACCTTCGGACATTAGAGTTGCTCAAAACATAAGTAATATTAATTTTGTGGTGAGTTTTGATACGCAGTTTCTCTCAACAAAAGCACTCGGTTCTCACCTTTCTCAACGCAGCTTTAAGATTTCTAAATAATCTTATTTTCATTCGATGTTAGAAAGGATTTTCTTTCTAACATTTTTTATTGCATTATGCTCTAAACATAAGCATTTTTTTCTGGATCATATACGGAAATCTGCAATTTTTTGCACACACCAATTAATCTTCCGCCGCCACTTCCATCTGAAGTTACGAAATGGACTGAATCTCTTAAATTATTAACAATTGCAGCGTGTAACACATCTAAAGAACCCACATCAAAATCGCCATAAGTTAATAAAATATTTTGGGCTTCCTCAAATGATTTCTCTGGAACGGGAATATTTATAAATTTTGATTTAATATCGATCAAAATAAAGTCGATGGTTTTACGAAAATATTTCTTCCGATTAGGATTTGTACGTTGTTTCTTTTTCAGAACGCTAATTGTTTCTAAAATAGTGAGTTCTGAAATTAAAACTTGCTTCCCGTTTTCTACTAAATTACGAACATTTTCAACACCCAATTCATTACCATTAACGTCATAATATTTTAGCAGAGCATTCGTATCAAAATAATAATTCATTGTTTTATCCTACTAACTTATTCATCTGCATTTCTTTACGGATTTCGGTAAGAATTTTTCGAGTTTGATCTAATTTTCCATAAGTCAATTTTTTTACTTTTTCAAGTAATTCAGGTAGTTTGATGCTTTCTTTATTAAACCAATCGACAGCACCCAATTTTAAAGCCTCAATAACTTCATCAGCTTGTCCATGCCCTGTTAAAATAATCCATTCGGGATCAATTTCTTCTTCATTTGCTCTGCGGATCATTTCAAATCCATTCATTTCTGGCATTCCAATATCGACAATGGCAACATCAAAACCACCGTTGCGGATTTTCTCTAAGCCTTCTTTACCATTTTGAGCAGTTTCAACGACATAGCCGCGTTTCTCAAAAAAATTTTGATAAGTACTTAAAATGTCGGGTTCGTCGTCGACAATTAAAATTTGATAGGTTTCAGCCATGATGATTTTCCTCTCTAAATAAGGGTAAAGTAATTTTAAAACTTGCGCCATTTTCTTTGGTGGGTTGATAGGTTAATTGTCCGTTAAATTCTTCGATTAATCGTCGAGAAAGATTTAAACCTAAACCAGTTCCTTTTGATGTTGATTTAGTGCTAATAAAAGGGGTAAATAATTTGCTTTCAAAATCTGGATCAACACCGCAACCATTATCTTCAATAATAATTATAATATTTTGATTTTGTTGATTAATTTTAATCCATATTGTTGGATATTCTCGATTTTCAAGAGCTTCTTTGGCGTTTTTCAAGAGATTAATGAATGCTCTTTCAAGCGCAAAGAAATTTGCCCATACTTTGGCGTGAGGATTTCTTTTAATAATAATTTGAATAGAGCTAAGTTGTGAATTTAAAACACTCACCGTTTGATCGACTAATTTATTCACATCAACGATTTCGCATTTGCTATGATCTCCGCGTGAGAAAGCACGAAAATTATTAATAATATGTTCTAAGCGTTTTGTTTGACTAAGGATGGTTTCTAATAAAGGATGTAATTCTGTTTCAACTGAAAACAAATTGTCTTTTAAATCGGTTTGTGCGGCACTCGTTTTTGCTTGAATAACGCCAACTGGTTGATTGATTTCATGCGCCACGCCCGTCGCCATAATGCTCATTTCTTCAAAGCGTTTCTTTTCTTCAATTTCTGCTTTGTAATCTTCTTTTAATAATAAATAGGCATTCTCAAGCTCTTGATTTTTTTGATAAATTTCTTTCGCTTTTTCGATATTATCTAAATAGGTTTTTTTGTGAAATTCTTCGATGTTTTCTGAAAACTCAAAAATTTTATGTGCATAATATTCTGCTAATTCAAATTGTTGCTCTGCTAGAAATACAGAATAGCATAGAGAGGAAAATGATTTTTTCTCTTCTTTTTTTTCAGTTAATTCAATACATTTTTTCCAGTCATCTTTTGCATTTTCATATTGCTTTAATTTACTATAAACAATTCCACGATTATTATAAGCCTCAGTATATTTTGGATTTAATTTAATTGCTTGATTATAATCATTCAATGCTTGCTCATATTCTTTTAATTCATAATAAGTCGCTCCACGATTATTATAAGTTTCAGTGTATTTTGGGTTTTTTTTAATTACTTGCGCATAGCATTCTAAAGCAAGTTCAAATTGCCCTTTTTCAAAATATTCAAGTCCTTGATTAAAATACTTAATTGCTTTAGCACGATTCATAATATGCTTTCCCCTTTTAACCCGTAAGGTGCAATGCAATTGCACCCTACAAACTAATATTTTTTTATTGCATCAAAAGAAAGTTACAAACCTAAATCATAACCAAAACTTTCTTTGAAATGGGTTTTAAACTCCTCAAAAGTGAAATGATGATTTTGAGTGCCCGCGTTCTCAATTTTGATCGCACCCATTAATGATGCAATTCTTCCAGAAGTTCCCCAATCTAAGCCTTTTTGCAATCCAAACAACAAACCACCACGATAAGCATCTCCACAACCCGTTGGGTCTTGGACTTTGCTCACTGCAACAGAAGGAATTTCAACGCATTTATTATCATGGTAAATTAAAGAACCATCTCCACCTTTTGTAATAATTAAGGCTTTAAGTTTCTTTGCTGCTTCTTCAACACTTAAACCCGTGCGTTCTTGAATAAGTTTCCACTCATAATCATTAACCGTCATCCACGTTGCTTGATCGATAAAGTTTCTTAGTTCCTCACCGCTAAATAAAATCGTTCCTTGCCCTGGATCAAAGAAAAACGGCACGTTCATTTGAGCAAATTCTTTTGCATGAATAATCATTCCATCACGACCGTCGGGAGAAATCATGCCCATTTTTAAATTTGGGATTTCTAACACACTGTTTTGATGAGAAAAATTCATTGCACCCGGATGAAATGCTGTGATTTGATTATCCGCTAAATCCGTGATAATAAAAGCCTGCGCAGTATAAGCATCAGGAATTTCAATAACATAGCGACAATCAATGTCACAACGATTTAACCACGCTTCATACGCCGTAAAATCCCGCCCAACCGTTCCGACTGGCAACGCATCGCCCCCTAACAGCTTGAGATTATAGGCAATATTGCCCGCGCAACCACCAAATTCCCGCCGCATTTCTGGCACTTGAAATGATACGTTTAAAATATGAACTTGCTCAGGTAAAATATGATTAGCAAATTTATCCTGAAATACCATAATGGTATCAAATGCAAAAGAACCACAAATCGCTGCCGTCATTAAAAATCTCCTGTTTATAAAATAAAGCAAAGTTTATCATATTTTAGAAGAAAAAGACAAAACTCTGTTTTTTATTTTGGAAGAATTATTTTCTGATATCGATTGCAAAAAGACCGCCGATATTTTGTAATGGACCGAGAGGATTTTTTCTATCTTCGTGTTTTAAAATATTGGGTTCACCGCCCCATAATTTATAAACAACTTTGTCCTGATTTAAAATAATCAACGCGACGAATTTCCAACCACTTATTTCGGTTTGTCGACGGAAATTTAACAAATCTAAAGCAACGTTTCCATAACGTTTCTCTTCCTTTTGATCAGGGCTTAATTCATACCCATAACATTCTTTACGCGCTTTGATACATTCTTGTAAGTATTGATCTAAATCTTTGACCCCAATTGAATTATTTGGCATGAAATGTTGAATCACCTCTAAATAAGTGATTTGTTTTACATTTGGCGTAGTGAAAGGATCAATGCCTAATTGTCTGAGTTCTAAAGTTGTCGTTTTGTTTGGAACAATTTGATCAAATGCGGCTTTTGCTTGAGAAAAATCTTCCCAAGGAGAATCTGTCGTGGTTTTAACACTTGGCAGCATATTACTGCATCCTTGTAATGTTATTAAAACTAATAAAATCAAAATCTTGTGAGTAGTCATGTGACACCTGTTTTGCTATGTTATACTTGCGAATATCTTTGTTAATTACTTTTCAAGCAAAAGAGATACCAGCAATGAAAACTCATATTAAAATCTGTGGGATAACGCGACCCGAAGATGCCATTGCCGCTGCACAATTAGGTGCAAATGCGTTAGGTTTAGTATTTTATCCATCAAGTCCTCGTGCGGTTTCAATTCAACAAGCAATTGCGATTTCAAATATTACGCCGCCTTTTGTGCAATTGGTGGGTTTATTTGTGAATGCAAGCTATAAAGAAATGGTTAAAATTTTGGCACAAGTTCCTTTAAATTTGTTGCAATTTCATGGTGAAGAACCATCTGAATTTTGTGAGCAATTCCAACGTCCTTATATTAAAGCGTTACACATTAAAGAAAATAGTGATTTGAACGAACAAATCGCTTTTTATCATTCAGCAAGAGGAATTTTATTAGATACTTTCAACCCAAATTTGAAAGGTGGAACGGGAGAAACTTTTGATTGGAAACTCATTCCTCAACATTTAGAAAAACCGTTAATTTTAGCGGGAGGATTAAATGCTGAAAATGTTAAACAAGCCCTATTGCAAATAAAACCCTCAGCGGTCGATGTGAGCGGCGGCGTTGAAGAAAGCAAAGGCATTAAAAATTTCTCTAAAATGAGGGATTTTATTCAAGCCGTTCAGTCAATTAAATAGATTTCTATTTGCCGCTTTAAAAGTTTATGGTAAAATGAAATATTTGCACTTACCTAATGAGTGGAACGGATTATGTCTGAGATTAAAAAAGTTGTATTAGCCTATTCGGGCGGATTAGATACGTCAATTATTTTAAAATGGTTGGAAGATCAATATCATTGTGAAATCGTCACTTTCACCGCTGACATTGGACAAGGTGAGGAAGTTGAACCCGCACGTCAAAAAGCCCAACAAATGGGCGTTAAAGAAATTTACATTGAAGATTTGCGTGAGGAGTTTGTTAAAGATTATGTATTTCCCATGTTTAGAGCAAATACCATTTATGAAGGCGAGTATTTGTTAGGAACATCGATTGCACGTCCTTTAATTGCCAAACGGTTGGTAGAAATCGCTAATCAAACAGGCGCAGATGCTATTTCTCACGGAGCAACTGGCAAAGGAAATGATCAAGTTCGTTTTGAATTAGGTGCATACGCCTTAAAACCCGAAGTTAAAATCATTGCACCTTGGCGAATTTGGGATTTAACCTCGCGTGAAAAATTAATGCAATACGCAGAGCAACATCAAATCCCCATTGAAATGAAACGCGGTACAAAATCACCTTATTCAATGGATGCAAATTTATTACACATTTCTTATGAAGGTGATATTTTAGAAGACCCTTGGTCATTTCCAGAAGAAGATATGTGGCGTTGGTCGGTTTCTCCGCAACGTGCACCCGATACAGAAACCGAAATTGAACTCACTTATCAACAAGGCGATATTGTTGCCATTAATGGTGAGCAAATGACCCCCGCAACGGTTTTAACTTATTTGAACAAAGTCGCGGGAGAAAACGGTATTGGTCGTTTAGATTTAGTTGAGAACCGTTATGTAGGAATGAAATCACGCGGTTGTTATGAAACACCGGGTGGAACGATTATGTTAAAAGCCCATCGTGCAATTGAATCTTTAACTTTAGATCGTGAAGTAGCGCATTTGAAAGATGAATTAATGCCGCGTTATGCGTCTTTAATTTATAATGGTTATTGGTGGAGTCCAGAACGCAAATTATTACAAACCATGATCGATGAATCTCAGAAATATGTGAATGGATTTGTGCGTGTCAAACTTTACAAAGGAAATGTGATCATTGCTGGACGTAAATCAACTACAGACAGTTTATTTGATACGAGCATTGCAACTTTTGAGGACGATGCGGGTGCTTATAATCAATTTGATGCAGAAGGTTTCATTAAATTAAACGCATTAAGAATGCGCATTGCAGCTCGTGTAGGACGTAAATAAAGAAACCCTCCTCCTCAAAACAATTGGGGAGGAATTGACCCTAAGGAAAATATAAGCATGAATCCAACAAATACAACTGAAAAATACCGTTCATTGCGTATTGTACTTATTCTTATGTTTTTATTGCAACTCATTGTTTTTGCATGGATTATTGGTTGGTTATCCTTTCGAAATAGTCAGCAAACAGTTCAAGAGATTATTGGGCAATTACAAACTGAAATTACTTCTCGAATTAAAGAACATTTGTATCAATATCTTGCAGTGCCACCTTTAATTTCAAAAATAAATCAAGATGCAATAGAAAGTGGTCATTTGAATTCAGATAATCAACTGGAGCTTGAGCATTATCTATTTCAACAAATAAAACTTTTTCCAAAAATGACCTATATTAGTTATAGTACAGAAACTGGAAATTATACAGGAGCGCATCGTCAAACTGATAATGGTATGTTAAGAACGATTACTGCAAATGAAACAACTAATCATGCTTATTTTACATACGAAGTAGATGAGCATGGAAATAAAATTAATTTAATTAAAAATACCCCAAGTTTCTTTGATCCGCGTAAAAGACCTTGGTATCAAAATATTATAGAAAAAAAAAAACATACTTGGTATGATGTATATAAATATATTCTATATGATAGTTTGGGATTAGGATTTGGTGCACCTGTTTATAACAAAAAAAATGAAATAGTTGGTGTTTTAGCGACGGATTTAGCATTAGTTGAAATTAATCGTTTTTTAAATAGTTTAAAGACTGGAAAAACAGGTCAAGCGTTTATTATAGAAAAAAACGGAAATTTCATTGCATCTTCTAATTTAGATGAAACGTTAGCAACCTTAGTCGATGGTAAAATACAACGTTTCTCTGCTTTGCAAAGTAAAAACCCTTTAACCAATCAAGCTACGCATTATTTAAAGCAATATTTTGGCGATTTTCATAAGATTAAAACCGAAAGCAATTTTGCATTTGAAGTGGATAAACAAAAAAATTTCGTCAATGTATTACCTTATCAAGATAATTATGGATTAGATTGGTTGGTAATAGTAGTGTTATCAGAACAAGATTTTATGGCAAAAATTAATGCTAATTCAGAAATCACTTTCTTTTTGTCATTAGGTGCGTTATTGATTGCAATTTTTATTGCAATGTTGTTTGCAAGGTGGATAACCTTACCATTAGAAAAAATGAGTGTTGCCGCTGCTAAAATTGCAAATGGAAATTGGGAGCAAAATTTAGAGCATTTAGATTATTTAAGACGTGATGAAGTGGGAGAATTGTCTCGATCATTTAAGAAGATGGGTGATCAATTAAAATATTCTTTTGACGCATTAGAAATGAAGAATGAACAAGTACGTTATAATGAGGAACGTTTAAAGCAATTTTTAGAAGCAATTCCTCTAGGTATTTTTATTATTGATGCGCAAGGTGTACCTTATTATGCAAATCAAGCTGCGCAAATTATTTTGAGGAAAAATACTATTCATGATTTAGGTGGACAAGAAATATCTGGCATTTTCCAAGCCTATTTGGGTAAGAAAAATACTAATTATTTGCATTATCAAAAAATACCAGAAATCTATAATATTTACTTAGCAAATACGCCTTGGTTATATCCAGTGGAAAAAATGCCCTTAACTAAAGCATTAAATGGTAAAGCAGCATTAGTGGATGATATAGAAATTCGTCATCCTGATTGCACTATTCCTTTGGAAGTACGAGCGACCCCTGTTTTTAATGAAAAAAGAGAAGTAATCTTTGCAATTGCGGTATTTCAAGATATTTCTCTGCGTCGTCAAGCAGAACGGGATAAAATAGCTTTAATTCAAGAGCAAGAAGCTAAAAATGCGGCTTTAAAATACAATAAAGAAATCGGTATCAAAAATGACCAATTGATCCATTTGAATCAAGAGAAAAATGAATTAATGGCAATTGTGGTTCATGATTTGAAAAATCCGTTATCGGCAATTAAAGGTTTAGTGGATATTATTCAATGGTCTGCAGAATCAATTACTAAAGAAGAACTCGCTGAATATGTTGATATGATTCAAACAAGCACGCAACAAATGTTTGATTTAATCGAAAATTTATTGGATATGAATAAACTAGATTCGGGCGAAGTAAAAGCAAATATGCAGCCAACAAATATCTGGTTGATTATATCAATTATTATTAAACGCTATCAAATAAAAGCTCAAGCTAAAAACATTACTATTCTTACCGAAGCAACTAATCAAAAAGTGATTGCAATGGTTGATGAAAATTTATTTTATCAAGTATTGGATAATATCATTTCAAATGCAGTAAAATATTCACCTTTTGCTAAAAACATTTATTGCAGAATGTTTGTTGTAGAAAATAAAGTGCGTTGTGAAATTGAAGATCAAGGACCGGGTTTTAATGAGCAAGATTTAAAGAAACTCTTTGGAAAATTTAGCCGTTTAAGTGCAAAGCCAACGGGCGGAGAACATTCTAGTGGATTGGGATTATTTATTGTGAAGAAACTTGTTGAAAATATGCGCGGAAATGTATGGTGTGAAACTAAAATAGGCAACGGTGCTAAATTTATTGTAGAATTTCCACTTTTCATCGATACAGAAGACTTTAATCTATGAATCCAGATTTAAATAAATTACAATCCTATCCCTTTGAAAAACTTAATAAATTAAAAGCAGGGATTTCTCCACCAAGGGATTTGTCACATATCCCTTTATTTATTGGTGAGCCTAAACATCCTACGCCCGAATTTATTAAAGAAACACTCATCAATAATTTGCAAGGATTGGCGAATTATCCTTTAACGAAAGGCGAGGACGTGCTGAGAGAAAGTATTGCAAATTGGTTAAAACAACGCTTTCATTTAGCTCATATCGACCCAGCAAAGCAAATCTTACCCGTTAATGGAACACGCGAGGCATTATTTTCTTTTGCGCAAGCGGTGATTGATCGTAATGAAAAAAATCCGTTAATTTTAATGCCAAATCCCTTTTATCAAATTTATGAAGGGGCGGCATTTTTAGCAGGAGCAACGCCTTATTTTATAAATTGCCCAGCTAATAAGAACTTTTATCCCGATTTTGAAAGCATTTCTGAAGAAACTTGGAAAGATTGCCAATTACTTTATTTGTGTTCACCCAATAATCCAACGGGTGCGGTTTTGGATATTAAAATATTGCAAAAACTTATTCAATTTGCTGAGAAATATGATTTTGTAATTGCATCTGATGAGTGTTATTCGGAGCTATATTTTGATGAACAAAAACCACCTGTCGGTTTATTACAAGCCGCCGAGCAAATGGGTAACAAAACATTTAAAGGTTGTGTGGTGTTTCATAGCCTTTCAAAACGTTCAAATGTACCAGGATTAAGATCAGGATTTGTGGCGGGCGATGCAAAAATTTTAGACAAGTTTTTCTTATATCGAACTTATCATGGTTGTGCAATGCCGCCGCCCGTTCAAAAAGTGAGCATCGCGGCGTGGCAAGATGAAGAACACGTTAAAGAAAATCGTGCTTTATATCGTGAGAAATTTGAACTTTTTTTTAACATTTTAAGCCCTGTTTTACCGTTACAAATGCCGCAAGCGGGTTTTTATTTCTGGATGCACACGCCTTTTGAGGAAGAACTTTTTACGCAGCGTTTATTTGAAAAACAACATATTACGGTTTTACCCGGTAGTTATTTGTCGAGAAAAACGCCGTTTGGAAATCCGGGAGAAAATAGGGTAAGAATTGCATTAGTTGCCAACGTAGAAGAATGTGAGGAAGCAGCGCGACGAATCCGTCGTTTTATTGAACAACTTTAATTAAGGAACTTTACATGGAACAGTTAAAAACTATTATTGAAGCAGCTTTTGAAGATCGTGAAGAACTTTCTCCAAAAAATGCCCCTTCAGAAATTAAAGAAGCCGTTAATGAAGTATTACAATTGCTTAATTCTGGACAACAAAGAGTCGCCGAGAAACAAGGTGAGCAATGGGTCGTTAATCAATGGTTGAAGAAAGCAGTTTTATTGGCGTTTCGTTTGAATAAAAATACCGTGATGCGTGACGGTTACACCAATTATTACGATAAAATTCCCTCCCGATTTGAAGATATGAGTGGAAAAGATTTCAAAAATAGTGGTGTTCGAGTAGTTCCTCCAGCGGCAGCACGATATGGGTCGTATATTGCACCAAACGTCGTATTAATGCCGTCTTACGTCAATATTGGGGCATTTGTAGACAGTGGAACAATGGTGGATACTTGGTCAACAGTTGGCTCGTGCGCACAGATAGGAAAAAACGTGCATTTATCGGGCGGTGTGGGGATTGGTGGCGTATTAGAACCCTTGCAAGCATCGCCAACTATTATTGAGGATGATTGTTTCATTGGAGCGCGTTCTGAAGTAGTGGAAGGCGTAATTGTCGGCAAAGGTGCAGTGATTTCAATGGGGGTTTATATTGGTCAAAGCACCAAGATTTATCATCGAGAAACAGGAGAAATCACTTATGGTTACATTCCGCCTTATTCGGTGGTGGTTTCTGGAAACTTGCCGTCAAACGATGGAAAGTATAGTTTGTACTGCGCGGTTATTGTAAAACAAGTCGACGAAAAAACTCGGAGCAAAGTCGGTATCAACGCCTTATTACGAGACCTCTAATTAAACGTTATGAAATAAAAGCCTAGCAAAACAATACTAGCTTTTATTTCATTGTTGCTCTTTCATGCTCCTTATATCTTCATCTCTTTGTAGGTATTATTCAAAAAAGCCTATTTAAAATTAGTTGATCAAATGCTGGAGAAAAAATCTCTAATTTTAAAATCTTATTTTCTCAATTTTTACATTACAAAACCTATGTTGGATAATTATTATAATTTTATTACACCATTTATAGGTAGGGTGCAAACCACAACAGGATAAAAAACCGCAAAATAAGGTAATTAATTAAAATTTCTTAACTAAACATATTTTTTGAGAGCAAACATGAACAAAACTTCTTTAAGTTATCGAGATGCTGGGGTTGATATTGACAGCGGCAATTTATTGGTAGAACGCATTAAACCCATCGCTAAAAAAACTATGCGAAACGGGGTGTTAGGTGGTTTGGGTGGATTTGGGGCGTTATTTGAAATTCCTATCGACCGCTATAAACAACCCGTATTAGTTTCTGGCACAGATGGCGTAGGAACTAAATTAAAACTTGCAATGCAACTCGGCAAACACGACACCATTGGAATTGATTTAGTCGCAATGTGTGCAAATGATGTATTAGTACAAGGTGCAGAACCTTTGTTTTTCTTAGATTATTATGCAACAGGAAAATTAGACGTAGAAATCGCCAGCCAAGTTATTTCTGGGATAGGAAAAGGTTGCGAATTATCGGGCATGGCATTAGTCGGCGGAGAAACCGCAGAAATGCCTGGAATGTACGAAGGCAACGATTACGATTTAGCGGGTTTTTGCGTGGGAGTCGTTGAAAAATCTAAGATTTTAGACGGTTCACAAATTAAAGCGGGCGATGTCATTTTAGGATTAGCCTCGAGCGGCGCACATTCAAATGGTTATTCTTTAATCCGAAAAGTATTGAATGTAAGCGGCGTTTCTCCCGATATTTCTTTTGATGGAGAAACCCTCGGAGAAATCTTTTTAAAACCCACCCGCATTTATGTGAAATCACTGTTAAATTTAATGCAACACCTTCAAATACACGGCATGGCTCATATTACAGGTGGTGGTTTGTCAGAAAACATTCCTCGAGTAATTCCTCAAGGATTATGCGCTAAAATCAATAGCCAAGCGTGGAAAGTTCCTCTCATGTTTGATTGGTTGCAAACGCATGGTAATATTGAGCAAACTGAAATGTGGCGGACATTTAATTGTGGAATTGGAATGGTTGTTATCGTTTCTTCTAATGATAAAGAAATCGCTATTCAACAACTTCAAAACAGCGGAGAAACCGTGTTTGAAATCGGTGAAATCATTGCTAATTCAAATCACGCCATTGAAATCATCTAATCTCAAACCCCCTCGATAAATTTGAGGGGTATTTTTAAAGAACTTCCTATGCGTACTTGTATTCAACAAGCGTTGCTTTCTCAACCGCATATACCTTCAACTAAAACGCTCACTTGCTCGGCGGTGTTAGTGCCTTTGGTTGAAACCCCAAATGGTTTGTCGATTATTTTAACGCAGCGCACGGCGCATTTGAATAATCATGCGGGGCAAATTTGTTTTCCTGGTGGACGTTGTGATACGCAAGATAAAAGTTTTACGATGACGGCGTTGCGAGAAACCGAAGAAGAAATCGGGATTTCTAAAGAATTTATTGAAGTGGTGGGATTTCTGGAGAACTATCAGACTTTGACTGGTTTTATGATTACACCAGTGGTGGGTTTCATTAAAGAAGGATTTCAAATTCAAAAGGATCAATTTGAGGTTGCAGAAATCTTTGAATTACCTTTAACATTTATTTTAAATTCTGCAAATTACTATCAAGAAACTAAGTTTGATAAAACCTATTATGTTATTCCTTATCAGAAATACTATATTTGGGGAGCAACCGCTAGCATTTTAATTAATTTTGCTCAACGGTTGCTTTCCATTTCTTAGGCTTTGTTATCAGCCTGCATTAAAATAGGATCGCCAAACAATTTGTTACGAATTGCTTTACGAATCATATCGGCTGGAATAATCAACAATGCAAGCAATGTCAAATACACCCAATCCATCATTTGCAATCCAACTACTCGCATAATATCTCCTCCAATATAGGTGAAGAGAATTTGCAAGCCAAAAATCACATAAGTGATCTTCATGAAATAGTAGTTTTCATTGATATTTTCAAATAAATTGAAACCTTCAGTTCTCACGTTGAAACGGTTAAAGTTCAATAAAAATACAAAGAATCCAAAGAATGAGGTTAAAAAGACTAAGTTTTGAGTTTCTTTATCCATTCCTTGATGTACAAATAGGTTATAAATCGGATCGTACATTAAGAAACTTAAACTCAAAATTACCGTCACTGCACTCATACTTAAAATAGATGACCACATATCTGGTGTAATCAAATGCGTATCTTTTGGAATAGGTTTGTCCAACATATAACGTTTCAACGCTGGTTCTCCCGCAAACGCTAACGCTGCTAAGGTATCCATAATAACGTTAATCCATAACATTTGAATCATCGTCAAAGGAAGTTCAAATCCTAAAAACGGTCCTAAAAATGCTAAAGAAATTGCAGACAAACTTACCGTTAATTGAAATACTAAAAACTTACGAATTGATTTAAACAACGTGCGTCCGTATAAAATCGCTTGCGTAATAGAAGCGAAATTGTCATCTAATATTACAATATCGCCCGCTTCCTTAGTCATTTCTGTACCGCTACCCATTGCAAATCCAACGTCAGCATTTTTAATCGCAGGGGCATCATTTACACCATCGCCTGTCATACCCACCACCCAATTCAATTCTTTAGCGAGTTTCACTAAACGACTTTTATCAGTTGGGTAAGCTCTTGCAACCACTGCCAAATGCGGTAATGTTTTCTTAACTTCCTCATCAGACATTTGTGCTAAATCACTAGAAGTTAGCACAACGTTTTTGTCGTCAGTTAAAATGCCTACATCTTTTGCGATTGCGTGCGCGGTTTCTTTGGCATCACCCGTAATCATAACCACTTGAATACCCGCATTCTGAGCCATTTTTACCGCAGGTTGCGAGGTAGTTCTCAAACCATCACGAATACCAAAAACGCCCACTAAACATAAAGATTCTGGTAAAGTTTGCTCGGAAGAAATAGGCTCTTTTGTTACCGCAATTGCTAATAAACGCATTGCCTGTTGAGAAAGCGCAGACATTTGTTCTTTTAAGGCATTTTGATCGGTTAGTTCTACTTGTTGACCTTGCGCATTCAAATAATGTGTGCAATTCTTCAAAAGGATTTCTGGCGCACCTTTCACTAAAGTTAAATTTTGTTCTCCAGAAACCTGCATTGCAGAAAATTTACGGCTACTATTGAACAAAATAACTTCCGTAATATCAACATTACTTTTCTCAAGTAGGTGTTTCTCTAAAAACCGTAACAATGCTTGCTCGGTTTTATCTGCACCGACAATTTTAGGTTCTTCTCGACTATTGCTCGGATCGATAACGGCACTGCTATTATTTCTCACTGCAAAAATCAAAGACTGTTTTAAATCTTGAGGAAGTTCTTCAATTTTTGTATAGGTTGTTAAATCACCTGTTAAAAATTTTTCTGCAACCAATTTTCCTTGCGTTAAAGTGCCTGTTTTATCAGTGAATAAAACCGTTAAACTACCCGCAGTTTCAATACCCAATAACTTACGAACCAACACTTTTTCAGCAAGCAATTTTTTCATGTTAATTGATAACACAATTGCAATCATCATCGGCAAACCTTCAGGCACTGCCATTACAATCACAATCACCGCCAATACAAATGCAGTCACAAAATCAGAAAGAATTGCTCCAAAACTTTGCGCAAAATAAATCGCAAAACTTCCTGCATCCATAAAAATTTTCTTATACATGAATGCAATAGCAATTAAAGTTGAACCAATATAACCAAAAGTAGAAATATTATGTCCTAAAACAGAAAGTTTCTCTTGTAAAGGTGATAAACGAGATTCTGCATTGACTAATTCTTTCAAGGTTTTACCGTATTCAGTCATTTCTCCAACGGCAGTCACTTTCATTACAGCTTCACCATCGTCAATTAACGATGCACGAAACATTTTGTTCTTATCATCAATTTCTGCATTTTCAGAAGAAATAGCGATTTTTTTAACCGCTTCAGATTCACCCGTTAAAGCCGCTTGATTAACGCTCAAATGCCCATCAATCAAATGACCATCACCAGGCACATTATCACCCGATTGTAATAGCACCAAATCATTGGTGACTAATTCAGTAATTGGGACTTCTTTTAACGTATTATCACGAAAAACTTTGATTTTAATTAACGAGGCTTCTTCTAAGAGTTTTTGAAATTCATTTTCACTAGAATATTCTGACCAAGTTGCAACCAATGTTGCCATCAAAATTGCAACCCCAATTCCTATGCCTTCATACCAAGGTGCAAAACCAAAAATAGAAAGCAATACAACAATGATTAATGCCACCAATAAAATAATAATAATTGGGTCTTTGAAATTACCAAAGAATTTATCCCAAAAGGTTTCTACTTCACCTGTAGAAACTACATTTGCACCATATTTCTGGCGCGATTCTAGGACTTGTTGTTCATTAAGTCCTGAATAGTTGAACTTCATACAAACTCCTTACATTTTAATTAAACCACTGAAACCCGTAAATGCAATCGACATTAAACTTGCTGTGACTAAATTAATGGGCGCACCTTTAAAAACATCTGGAATATCTGCAACGGCAAGACGTTCTCTCATCGCTGAAAACAACGATAAAACCAACGAGAAACCAATTGCGGCACTAAATCCAAACATTGCAGATTCCAATAGATTATACTGATTTTGGATATTAAGTAAAGCTGCCCCTAAAACTGCGCAATTCGTTGTAATTAAAGGTAAAAAAATACCTAAAATTTGGTGTAAAACGGGGCTAGTTTTCTTAATCACCATTTCAGTAAATTGCACCACCACTGCAATCACTAAAATAAAAGCAATGGTTCTCAAAAAATCCAAATCAAAAGGGACTAATAAATACTGATTAACCAAATAGGTGCAAATCGATGAAATGGTTAACACAAAGGTGGTTGCTAATCCCATTCCAATCGACGTTTCTAAGCGTGTAGAAACACTCATGAAAGGGCACAAACCTAAAAACTTAACTAAGACAAAGTTATTGACTAAAACAGTGCTTACGAATATAAAGAGATATTCTTGCATTTCTTCAATACTCCTTAAAAGTAAGGATTGTAGCATGTATCTTTAATTTCACCAAACCTCCATTAAAAACGCTGACAAATGCGTGCTTTCGTTTTACAATTCTCTTTTACTTATAATTTTTCTATAAACGGAGCAGGTTACTAATGAATATGCCATTACAATTAACAGAATCTAACACCATGAATTTTAAGGAATTAGTTGATATTCACTTAAAATATTCTCTCGGTATTCGACCTCAACAAGCAAATGCTCAAGATTTATTTGGCGCATTAGCATTGGCGACCCGTAGTTATTTGATTGATCGAATGTTTGCAACTCAAGATATTTTACATAAATCTCAAGCAAAGAAAATATATTATTTATCATTAGAATTTTTGATTGGTCGTCTTTTATCAAGTAATTTGCAAAATTTAGGCATTGAAGATCAAGCAAGAACTGTATTAGAAAAGTATCAATTAACCTTAGAAGATATTGAAGAAGTTGAAGCTGATGCAGCCTTAGGAAATGGCGGTTTAGGACGTTTAGCAGCGTGCTTTTTAGATTCTTTAGCAACTTTAAATATGCCGGGGTTTGGTTATGGGATTAATTACGAATATGGGTTGTTTAAGCAACGCATAGAAAAAGGTCATCAAAAAGAAATCCCTGATCATTGGTTACATGAAGATGCGCCTTGGTTATTAGAACGTCGCTATGAATCTTATCATATTCCTTTATATGGTTACACTGATTATAATAGTGCAAAAGGCGAATTTGGACATTGGAAAGATTATCAAATTATTATTGGTGTTCCTTTTGATATTCCAGTGGCTGGATTTGGAGGAAAAACCGTTAATTATCTTCGTTTATTTTCAGCGCGTTCTTCTAATGAATTTGATATTCAAATCTTTAATGGTGGCGATTACATTCGAGCAGTTGAAGAAAAGATTTATTCTGAAAAAATATCTAAAGTGTTATATCCTTCAGATTCTTGTTGGGGTGGAAAAGAACTTCGCTTAATTCAAGAATATTTCTTAGTTGCTTGTTCATTGCGTGATATTATTAAAGAGCATTTGAAACTTTATCCAACTTTAGAGAATTTTGCAGATAAAGTAGCATTACAACTTAATGATACACATCCCGCTTTAACCATTGCAGAATTGATGCGCGTTTTAATTGATGAAAAAGATTTCTCATGGGCACGCGCTTGGAAAATTACGCAGGCGTGTTGCGGCTATACAAATCACACGCTATTACCTGAAGCCTTAGAAAAATGGCACGTAAGTTTATTACAACACGTTTTACCACGTCATTTAGAAATTATTTATGATATTAATCATCATTTTTTAAGTGAAATTCGTCGTCGTTGGTCAAATGATGGTGATTTTATAAATCGCCTTTCTTTAGTAGAAGAAGGAGCAGAAAAACAAATTCGAATGGCACATTTGGCAATTGTAGGAAGTCATTCAGTAAATGGGGTTGCAGAATTACATTCTGAATTAGTGAAAACTCGTTTAGTTCCTGATTTTAATGCGCTTTATCCAGAACGTTTCAACAATAAAACAAATGGTGTAACGCCACGTCGTTGGTTATTGCAATCAAATCCTAGTTTGTCAGCGCTTTTAAAAGAAACCGTTGGTAATGAATGGATCACGGATTTAGATCAATTGAAGGTTTTAGAGAAATATGCCGAAGATAGCGCATTTCAAAACCGTTTTAATGTATCTAAGAAAATCAATAAAGAACGCCTTGCTCATATCATTAAAGATCAGATTGGTGTGAGTGTGGATACTTCCTCGATGTTTGATGTGCAAATTAAACGCATTCATGAATACAAACGTCAATTATTAAACATTATGCACGTTATTCATGCGTATTTGAGCATTGTTGAAGATAATAAAACTTTAACAGCACCCAGAACTTGCATTTTTGGAGGAAAAGCTGCACCAGGTTATGTAATGGCGAAAACCATTATTAAATTGATTAACAACGTTGCAGAAGTTGTGAATAACGATCCGATTGCATCTGAGCAATTAAAAGTGGTTTTTATGCCAGATTATCGGGTTTCTTTAGCGGAGAAAATCATTCCTGCTGCGAATTTAAGTGAACAGATTTCTACGGCTGGAACAGAGGCTTCTGGAACGGGTAATATGAAATTTGCAATGAATGGCGCATTAACGATTGGAACTTTAGATGGTGCAAACATAGAAATTCGTGAGGAAGTCGGTAAAGAAAATATTTATATTTTTGGTTTGACAACGCGAGAAGTTGAAGAAATGCGTCGTTCTCACACATATCATCCTCGGGATTATTATCATCGCAGTCCAATCATTAAACGAATCATGGATAGTTTGGTAACAAATCGTTTCTCACCAAATGAACCCGGGATATTTCAAATGATTTTTGATAATTTATTAGAAGGTGGTGATTATTTCTTTCATTTAGCGGATTTGGAATCTTATATTTCTGTTCAAGAAAAAGTGAGCAAAGATTTTATAAATACCCAGAAATGGACGAAAAAAGCGATTTTAAATGTTGCACGCATGGGTAAGTTTTCTAGTGATCGCACGATTAGAGAATATGCAACAGATATTTGGAACATTGAACCTTTATTTTAAAGGAAAAGTGAGGAATTATGGCTGAGAAAAAAGCTGCTTCTGGCACGATTTGTTTGAATAAGAAAGCCGGATTTGATTATTTTTTAGAACAACGCTTTGAAACTGGTATGGTTTTGCAAGGTTGGGAAGTGAAAAGTTTGCGCGCTGGCAAAATACAACTGCGTGATTCGTATGTGATTATTAAAAATGCAGAAGCGTGGTTGCTAGGTGCGTTAATTACGCCGTTAGGAACGGTTTCTACGCATTATTCTCCAGAAAACAATCGAACCCGTAAATTGTTATTGCATCGTGAGGAATTAAATAAACTCATTGGTGCAATTGAGCGTAAAGGAAAAGCGTTAATTCCAGTTGCAATGTATTGGAAGAACAATCGAGTGAAACTTGAAATCGCATTAGCCACTGGAAAGAAAGAACATGATAAACGTGATACAGAGAAAGATCGTGATTGGCAACGTGAGAAATCAAGAGTTATGAAAGCGCATAACTGATAATACTAATGGAGTTCAAAACTTATATTTGAACTCCATTTTATTTATTGGATTGTTTGTAAAGGACTTAAAGGCTCACCCATTGCATTTTCTTCTGGCGTTGGATTTCTCACTTCCACTACCATCAAATCAAATCGAACCGATTGTCCCGCTAAAGGATGATTTCCATCAACCGTTAATTTACCGTCCTCAATATTTGAAACCACAAAGGTTTTAATATCTCCTTGATCATTCTGGAAATCTATTTGAGCACCTACATAATGAAATTGAGGTGGAACATTCGCTACTTCATCAGTAAAAGTTAAATCTGGACGATGTTCACCAAAGGCTTCATTGGGAGCAAGTGTCACGCTAATTTTCTCACCTTCGACTTTTCCATTTAAGGATTCTTCTAATTTAAAAAACAACCCTTTTTCTGCACCTTGAATGTAACCAATGGGAATATCTGATTTTTCAAATAATTGCCCCTTTTGATCATATAACGAATAGGTTACAAAAACCACTTTTCCTTTAGCAATTGCAAGGTTTGACATTAAAACTTCCTCAATGTTTAGAAATAAAAAAACACACCTTTTTTTTAACGAAGGTGTGCTCAAAGTAGAAATAACAACTCAAAAGACTAAATTTATTTAAAAATTGCAGCTTTTGCTTTATTGAAACGTTCAATTAAAGCGGGATCACGTTCTGCTCTCGCCAAATACCAGTTTCTAATGATATTTTCGGCTTGTGCAGTACGGCTTACTGATTTGATACTGGGATCGGTCATCGCTTGCGACAAACGTTCAACTTGTAATGCCATTTTAATCGATTTATCTTCGGCGGGAGAATCAATTCCAGCTAACCATTCCAAATTCACGCACCAACGATGTAATTGCTTATTATCAATTGAGGAAATTGCTTTCCCATCGCAGGCTTTTTGAAAGCGTTTTACAATTGATTGTTCGGTTGGAATATGCGTAATAGTTGCTAAAGCGTTCCATTGTTCTTTTGCTTCATCTGCGGTTAATTGATTGTTTTCAACTTGATCGCATAAAGCTGCTTTTTGAGCCAAAAGGTTTAGTTGTACAACCTGCTGATTTAATTGAAGATTTTGATTGGATTCTTCAACTAAACGTTTTGCAGATTGATAACGTTTCTCAATGCTTTGAAGAGATTTTTTAGGCACTTGACCAATCGCATTCCATGCTTGATCGGCTTTTTTAATTTCTGCCAATAATGAAACATTTTGAGAATCTTTTGCAAGGGTTTCTAATTTCTCACACAAAGCCGTTTTTTCAACTAAGTTGTTTTGCAATTGTTGCTCTTGTTCATCGCGTGCTTGATTACGACGTGCAAATACCGCGTCGCAGGTTTCACGAAAGGCTTTCCACAACTGATTTTCTTCTTTGCGACCACTCGGCACGGTAATTAACCATTGTTCTTGCAATTTCTTCACATCAGTAATGGCTTGTTTCAAATCTTCTTTTTCCAACATTGCTTTGACTTGTTCTACTAAAAGTCGGCGTTGTTGGAGATTAGCTTGGCGTTCTTGCGTCAAATAATCTTCTAAGGTTTTCATTGTCGCTTCAAACCGCACATTAACGGTTTTTTTCAACTTGCGATCGGTAGGACCTGTTGCAAACCATTCTTTTTGAAATTCTTTAACTTGACGATAAACCGCTTTCCAATCCAATTGGTGATTTTTCCAATCCGTGCTTTGTAATAACGTTTCTAACTTCACACAAACAGTTTCTTTTGCAGCCATGTTTTGTTTGCGTTCATCAGCTTTTGCAACAAAATAAGCCTGACAAGGTTCATATACTTTACGACACGCGGCGTTGAAACGTTCCCACAAACCATGATCAGAATTACCATCATTTAACTTTTTCCAAGTGGTTTGCGCTTCACGAACTCGACGCGCAAGTTCTTCTGGATCAGCTTTAATGCCAATTAAGGCTTCCATTTGCTCACAAAGGATTTGGCGTTCTTGATGATTACCCCAACGTTGCCAACCGCGCAAATCATTGATTTTACTGATACAAACGTGCAAACGACTTTCAAATTGCGCACGTTTATTTTTAGGTAAATCATTGAGTTGTTTAAAAGAATTTTGAGCTTTTTCTTCTAAAGCAATTGCCTTTTGTAATTCGCCTGCTTCTAAGGTTTGCTCTAAGGTTTCTAACAAGTTTTTGATTTCTTGTTGATGCTCTTTTTGTTTTGCTTGTTGTTGTTGCAAACGTTCTTGAAGTTGATCGACTAAAGAATGAAAGTTTTCTTCTAAACTTTCTAAGGCTGGCGTAAGGTTTTCAGGTTGTTCAATTGCTTTGCGTTGTTCTTGAAGTTTCTCGACAGCGTCTTTGCGAATGGAAGATTCTTTTAGAAGTTTCTCTGCCTTTTGAATGACTTTTTGTAAAGCTGCTGCAATATTTTGAGAATGCAATAACGATTTCAAATGTTTGCGAATTGCTTTATGTTTTTCAACAAAAGCCTCAGTTAAACGATGTTCTTCGGTTTCTGGCAAATGCCCCGCAGATTTGAAACTTTCTTGAAGTTGCTGCGCTTTTTCTTCTAAAGCGAGGCTTTGTTCTGCGGTTAATTCTTCAAATTTTTCAACCTCTTGCCACAATGTATCTAAATCGCGTAAAAAGTTTTGTTTTTCACGACGCAATTCTGCGTGCGCTTGTAAAGCGTGTTGATGCTCTTCTTGCGCGACTTTAATTCGTTTGTTTAATTCAGAAAATTGAGCAACAGTTCCTTTATCAGAAAGGGCTTGTTGCTCTGTATTAAAAGTGACGACTTCTTCGGCGAGTTTGTTCCAAGTTTCTTGCAAACGATTTAATTCAGTATCGTGTTCCCAATCGCCGATTTTTAATAACCAATCCAAGCGTTTACATAATTCTTCACGTTCGGCAGCGATTTGTAATGGACGTTCTTGGGTTTTATGCCACGCGTCGAGTTTTTCTTTGGCTAAACGATAGATGCGTTTATCACGATTACGGCTGCCTTTTGCAATCTGAGCAATCAAATCCATTTGTTCGACTTTTTCAATCGCCCACAAACGAATATGTGCATCACGATCATTTTGAGCAACTTCTGCAAATAAGGCTTCGTTGTTTAATTTTTGGAGAGCGGCTTGGCGCAAGGCGGCTTCTTTGGCATTTAATGCAAAATATTCAAGCATTTCAATATCTTGCAAAGATTCAATCCATTGCAAACGTTGTTCAAGCGGCGGGCTGTGATCTTTTTGCTGACCGGTTAAAAGTTGTTGAAAACGGTCGGCGGCGGCTTGGCGGACATCGGCGTGGAAGTCGTTGTTTTGACCGATTTCTTGCAATAATTGCACGTCGGCTAATTTTTGCACCGCCAAACAACGCAAGCCAATATCTTGGTCTTCGCGGGCGACGCTTTGCAAAATATCCACTTCGGTGGCAGCAAGAGCTTCCAACGCTTGTTTGCGGACAGTCAAATCAGGATGTTGCCATTTGGGCTTGAAAAGTTTTGATAACATGGCTTGTCGAAAATCTTCGGTAAGGTGTGAACGGTAACGGGAACGCCCTCAGAGCACTAAAAATCGTTAATATTCAATGAGATCAAGTGTAAATTGACGCTTGGTTATTTTCATTTCAAACACTTTGCGCAACTTCAATATGGCGTTCGCTAAAACGCTAAGTGTACGCATTTTTAGCCTCACTTGTCTAGGAATAATCATCATCTTCCTGTTACAATGCCTGATCTTTCCATGCTTTTTGCTATGCTCTCAATATGCCAGAATTACCCGAAGTTGAAACCGTCCGACGTGGTTTAGAAACCCCTCTTTTAAATCAAATTTTCTCAACCGCACAAATCATTGATCCGCGTTTGAAATTACCGATTTCCTCTGATTTACCAGAGAAACTTGCTCGATCTAAAATCATCGAACTCAAACGACGTGGAAAATACCTTTTATTTAAATGTCAAAAAAATCAACAAATTACGCATTTGCTCATTCATTTGGGCATGACAGGAAGTTTGCGGATTTTTCCTCAAAATACACCGTTACAACCTCATGTTTGTATTGATTTTTTATTAGAAAATGGTCAACTTTTGCGTTATACCGATCCGCGTCGTTTTGGGGTAATTGTTTTAATTGACGGCGATCCGTTGCAACACAAACTTTTAGCGCATTTTGGACCTGAACCTTTTGAGGAATCTTTTAATGCCGAATATTTCTACCAACAATTAAAACGTCGTCGAGTTCCTATCAAAAACTTAATTATGGAAAATCAAATTGTGGTGGGCGTGGGAAATATTTATGCGAGTGAAAGTTTATTTCATGCGGGGATTTTACCGACTCGTTTAGGCGTGAGCATTTCTTTTGAAGAAGCAGAGAAACTTCGTGAGGAAATTATTTCAACTTTAAACAAAGCCTTAGAACAAGGCGGCACAACTATTCGTAATTTTACCAATGCAGAAGGCAATGCGGGTTATTTTAAGCAATTCCTCTATGTATATGGAAGAAACGATCAACCTTGCCATCATTGCAACGCTTTAATTCAACAAATCACTCAAGGTCAACGTTCGACTTATTTCTGTCCAAATTGCCAGAAATGAATTTTGATTTTTTAGTTTAAATCAATTTACAATGCGCTTTTTTCTCAATACATATTTTCTGACTTATAGTGTAATACCTATAAAGAGATGAATATATAAGGAGAAAAGATAAAATTAAAAATAAAGGAAAGAGTATCTTTAAGAGATGGAAAATATTGACGATATTTCTTCACATATTTTTTAATGATTGCCCAATAGTTGGTAGTGATCAAAAATGAGAGATGATTTTTATGAGTTTTTCTTTTATTTTCATAAGACTATTTGATGCACTAACATCTCTTATTGATCACTACCCATCTCTTTATAGGTATTACACTATAAGGTAAAACTTTCCATAATTCTTTAGCATTATAGGTTTATTAGATCATTTATAGGTAAGTTAGGGTATAAACTCTAATAAAATGTTGTATTTACAATCCAACCTACGGAATATTTTATATAATATCGCATACACCATCATTTTTTACCACAAATAATGCTCTCACATTTGTCGGTGATTTTTAATCATAAATAAAATCGGAAATGTCTCGAACTTTTTAAGTTTGGATCGATATTTAACATCTTGATTTATTTGTTAATTATTGTTAGAGTAAGTCCTTTTTATGAAAACTTACCCTCAAAGAGAGCAAACGATGATGCAAAAAACTTGGCATTTGTTTAAGATGATCCGTCAGATTCCTGTTATTTTTTTATGCGGCGCGCTGTGGAGTGCGTCGGTGTATGCCGAAAAGGAGGCAAACTTGGTTAAGATGCAAACAAATTTAGGCACGATTACCCTCGAACTCGATGCGGAAAAAGCACCGAAAACCGTCGATAATTTCGTGCAATATGTCAAAGACGGCTTTTTTGACGGAACGATTTTTCATCGCGTGATCGGTAATTTTATGATCCAAGGCGGTGGTTTCGATCAAAAATATCAACAAAAACCTACTCGCGCTCAAATTCAAAATGAAGCGAAAAATGGCTTGAAAAACGTCAAATATTCCATCGCAATGGCTCGTACCAGCGCGCCTCATTCCGCGTCTGCGCAATTTTTTATCAATGTGGGCGATAATGGCTTCTTAGATTATCCGGGGCAAGATGGCTGGGGCTATGCGGTGTTTGGCAAGGTTATTGAAGGCATGGAGGTGGTTGATAAAATCAAAGCCGTTAAAACAGGGCGCGGCGGTCCTTTTCCTACCGACGCTCCTCAAGAAATGGTGATCATTGAAAAAGTCACTTTGGTCGAACAACCCAAATAGTTTTTTGTTCTTTCCAAAAACCTACAAGGTTTTGAAAACTTTGTAGGTTTATAAAATTGGATTCGGTATATTTTGTTAAATTTATTGAGTATTTTTTGCCACAATCGGGGTGTTGTTTATGAAATCTTTCTTTCCAGTTCTTATGTTGATAGGAACGTTTAATATTTCTAATCTTTACGCGGCAGATAAACCGCAAGTCGAATTACAAACCAACAAAGGCATGATCGTATTTGAACTCATGCCTGATAAAGCGCCAAAAAGCGTAGAAAACTTTCTCAATTATGTGAAAGACGGTTTCTATGATAATACCATCATTCACCGCGTAATCCCTGATTATACGATTCAAGGCGGTGGTTATGATGATAAGCAAACTAAAAAAGAAACTACTCATCCCGCTGTTGCAAATGAAGCCAATAATGGCGTAAAAAATACCAAAGGAACTGTCGCCGTTGCGCGTAAAGCTGAACCCCATTCTGGCACTTCTCAATTTTTCATTAATATGAAAGATAACAAAACATTAGATTTTACCGGAAAAACTGATTCTAAAACATGGGGTTATGCTGTTTTTGCGAAAGTCACTAAAGGCATGGATGTCCTTGAACAAATCCAAGAAGTAGAAACTAATCAAGAGGGTCCCTTCAAATATTTTCCTGTCGATCCAGTGATCATAGAAAGCGTTACACTAAAAGAAGAATCTAAACCTTCTAAAAAAGCAGTCGGCAAAGATAAGAAAACTGACGCTAAATTAGATAAAGAAGACAAAAAAACCGAGAAAAAATCTGAGAAGAAATCAGAGAAAAAAGATAAGAAAGTAGATGACGAAGCCGCCGCTGATGCCGCCGAAGACGCTGCCGATGCCGCCGCTGATAAAGCTGCTTCTGAAAAATCGGATAAGAAAAACGCGAAAGTTTCTACTAAAAAATCAGAGAAAAAATCTGAGAAAAAAGAAACACCCTTAGATGATGAAGCCGCTGCTGATGCTGCCGAAG
Organism: Thiomargarita sp.; assembly: GCA_020718845.1. Classification (GTDB taxonomy): domain Bacteria; phylum Pseudomonadota; class Gammaproteobacteria; order Beggiatoales; family Beggiatoaceae; genus DYRG01. The sequence goes on along the minus strand of DYRG01000006.1, from coordinate 23,363 downwards.
ACGCTGCCGATGCCGCCGCCGATGAAGCTGCTTCTGAAAAATCGGATAAGAAAAACGCGAAAGTTTCTACTAAAAAATCAGAGAAAAAATCGGAGAAAAAAGAAACACCCGTAGATGACGAAGCCGCCGCTGATGCCGCCGAAGACGCTGCCGATAAAGCTGCCGATAAAGCTGAAGAAAAACAAGATGCAAAAAAATCCGTAGAAACCAAAAAAACTGATAGCAAAAAGGTAGAGAAAAAAGAGGATAAAAAAGCACCTAGCAAAGCAAAAGACGCTGATAAAGGGGGAGATGCTCCCGATGAACCTGCGGCAGAATAATGGCTGAAACACTGTTTATTGCCGATATTCACCTCGATGAGCGACATCCCGCGCTCATTGAGGCGTTTCAAACTTTTCTAACCCGTCGTGTGAAATACTCGGCGGGTTTGTATATTTTGGGGGATTTGTTTGAATTTTGGCATGGCGATGATGAGAACAACCTCGTCTATCTTGAAATACTGCGTTCTTTAAAAAATATTACTTCAAATGGTGTCCCGATTTATTTCATTCGCGGCAATCGAGATTTTTTAGTTGGGAAAGGATTTGCTCAACAAACAGGTTGTCAATTGCTCGATGATGAAGTTGTTATAAATTTAAATAAAATCAATATCTTATTAATGCACGGTGATAATCTTTGCACAGACGATCTTGCTTATCAAAAATGGAAAAAATGGCGTTTAAAACCACATAATCAATATATCCAAAAATTCTATTTAATGTTACCTTTGTTTGTGCGACGATTTGTTTCACGTCAGGTTCGTCAAAAAAGCCGTCAAGAAACTCAAAAGAAATCGCGTGAAATTATGGATGTTTCTCAACAAACCGTTGAGGAAATCATGCAAAAATATCAAGTAACGCATTTAATTCACGGTCACACTCATCGCCCAAATCATCATAAATTTAAATTAAATCAAGATGTTGCACATAGATTTGTGCTCGACGCATGGTATGAACGCGGAAATGCTCTAATTTTCAATGGTCAAGACTTCCATTTAGAGTATTTTTAATTCTCAGTAATGATCAAAAGCAAGAGATGGTTTTGCGTATTTTATGTTTATTTTCAGTAAATTATAGATTTAACCAGCATCTCAATTTGATCACTACCGCTCGTTGTACGCCAAAAAATGAAAGTCAAGAGGAAATTTGGTGAGATAAAATACCAGAGTATTTTAGTTGGTTATATAAACGTACAAAAAAAGCTAATAAAGCGAGTTTATAAGGCATAAGAATAAATCAAATAGCATTTAAGGATTCACTGATAAATAATAGCCCACGATTTTTCATTTATTCGTTCAACCAAGGAGAACACTAATGCCAACTTATGTGCGTACTGACAAATGCGACGGCTGCAAGGGCGGCGACAAAACCGCTTGTATGTATATCTGTCCACACGATTTGATGAAATTAGACAAAGACGGCTCTGAAACCGGTCACGTCATGAAAGCCTTCAACCAAGAACCCGAGCAATGCTGGGAATGCTATTCTTGTGTGAAAATCTGCCCTCAAAATGCTATCGAAGCGCGTCACTACGCTGACATCGTCCCTTTGGGCGGTTCTGTCCAACCTTTACGCGGCGGCGATTCCATTATGTGGACGATCAAATTCCGCAACGGCACGCTCAAACGCTTCAAATTCCCCATTCGTACCACGCCAGAAGGCTCTATCGAACCTTACGCTGGCAAACCTGAAGCAGACTGGTCTAAATTAGATTCCAGCGGCTTTTTCAATAGCGAAAACGGTTATCGTGCGGGCAATCCTAGCGAATTAATTCGTGTTTAATTTATTCATCTCAAGTATTTAATTTTACGAGGATTTTTAATATGTCTGGTACTTTCGGTAATCCTGAAGTTGTTCAAGAAGAAGTTGATATTTTATTGATTGGTGGTGGGATGGCGTGCTGCGGCGCGGGTTTCGAAATCATGCGTTGGGCGGAAGCCGCTAAAAAAGCCACCGGCGTTGATCTCAAAATCAAATTAGTTGATAAAGCTGCGATGGATCGTTCTGGTGCGGTTGCGCAAGGTTTGTCTGCAATTAACACTTACATCGGTTCTGAACAAGACCCTGCTGACTATGCTCGCATGGTTTCTAACGATTTAATGGGCATTACCCGTGACGATTTAGCATACGACTTAGGTCGCCATGTTGATGAATCTGTTCATTTATTTGAAGAATGGGGCTTGCCTATTTGGAAAACTGACGAAGCGGGCGAACGTCATGACGGTTCTAAAGGCTTGCCAGCATTGAAAGACGGCGGCAAACCCGTGCGTTCTGGTAAATGGCAAATCATGATCAACGGTGAATCTTACAAATGGATCGTCGCTGAAGCCGCTAAAAAAGCTCTCGGCTCTGATCGCATCCAAGAACGGATTTTCATCGTTAAATTAGTCAACGACAAAAACGATCCTTCTCGCATCGCGGGCGCGGTTGGTTTCTCAACTCGTGATCACAAAGTCGTTGTTTATAAAGCAAAAGCGATTTTATTAGCAGCGGGCGGTTGCGTGAACTTATTCCGTCCTCGTTCAGTCGGTGAAGGTCAAGGTCGCGCTTGGTATCCCGTATGGAACGCAGGTTCAACCTACACGATGGCTGCCGAAGCCGGTGCAGAATTGACCATGATGGAAAACCGTTTCGTCCCAGCACGTTTCAAAGACGGTTACGGTCCTGTGGGCGCATGGTTCTTGTTGTTCAAATCACAAGCAATCAACGCTGAAGGCGAAGTCTACATGGTTCGCAACAAAGAAATGTTGAATGACTATCCTCCGTATGGTCAAGCAGCCGTTCCAGCATCTTGCTTACGTAACCACTTGATGTTAAAAGAAATGAAAGAAGGTCGCGGTCCTATTTACATGGATACCGTTACCGCGCTCGCTAAATTACGCGAAACCCTCTCTCCTCGTGAAGTCAAGCACTTAGAAGCTGAAGCGTGGGAAGATTTCTTAGATATGTGTATCGGTCAATGCGGTATTTGGGTTGGCGAAAACATTGAACCAGAGAAGAAAAACTCTGAATTAATGCCTACCGAACCGTACTTATTGGGTTCACATTCAGGTTGTTGCGGCATTTGGGTTTCTGGTCCAACCGACGTTGGCGCACCAAGCGAAGAAGGTTTAGGCGACGGCATTCCTGCGCATTTACCAAAAGGTTGGAACTGGGGCTATCGCTCAATGACCACCGTGAAAGGTTTATTCACAGCTGGCGACGGCGTGGGCGCATCTGGTCACAAATTCTCTTCTGGTTCACACGCTGAAGGTCGGATGGCAGCAAAATCAATGGTGAAATACGCGATTGATAACAAAGACTATCAACCAGAATTAGATGCTTCTGTTGAGCAATTAGTAGAAGAAATCTACAAACCCGTTCGTAACTTCTTACAACACAAAGATTACACCACTGCAATTGATGTAAATCCTCATTATATTACGCCAAAAATGTTGCAATTCCGTTTGCAAAAAATTATGGATGAATATGTGGCGGGTGTTGCAACTTATTACACCACAAACAGTCATATGTTGACGGTTGCAGAAGAAAAATTGGAAATGTTGAAAGAAGATGCAGAGAAAATGCGTGCAAAAGACTTACACGAATTGCTCCGCGCTTGGGAAAACTACCACCGTATTTTAACTGCTGAAGCTCACATGAAACATATCCAATTCCGTGAAGAAAGCCGTTACCCTGGTTTCTACTATCGTATGGATAAGAACTTCGTTGATGAACAAAACTGGAAATGTTTTGTGAATTCAGTGTATGACAAAACCACCAAGAAATGGACTGTCTTCAAACGCGCACACGTTGATTTAGTTGACAAATCCAAACTCTTCAAAGCGGGCAGTCATTAATCGCTAGAAACCATTTTTAGAGTGCAAAATCCACAAGATTGCGCATTCTAAAGGGGATAACAAAATCCCCATCTTTTTCATAAAAAACCTCTCTCCGACATATTCTCTGAATGTGTCGGTTTTTTTGTGATTTTTAAGGGGCGATTTCTTGAATAGCTGTGTTTTAAAAGTTTAAAAGAAATTTAACTCTGTGTTTAAACTAAATCAAATCTTTGCATAAAATTACCTTTCTTAGAAAACTTATTAATTATTTCGCTCTTTTATTGCTATACGAAAAGAGTTGTTGTGAATGAGCGAATTTTAAATCATTTCTTCGATGCGTGAGAAAATGTCATTTAATCCCGCAAATAAATCTGATAAATTATCGATTGTATAACTTTTAGTATTTTTAGTAAAAATATCTTGTTCTAAAAAACCAAATTCCCAATATTTTCCATCGGTCACGATTCCATAAATAGGTTGTTGATTTTGATTGAGTTTTTGAGAAGCAATGAGTTCAGCCAAGCATTGTGCCCAACCTTGATTGAAATCGTTTTTCTTTGCCTCAGCAATCATTAATAACGGATAACTTAAAACGGTTTTTCCTAAAGGTGAACGTTTAGAAATCATATAGTCTGGCGTACCATTTAAAACTTGATCATAATTTAAAGATTTTTGCACCCATAAAGAACATTTTACAGCAATTTTCTTATAACATTCTCTTAAAATGGGTAAAATAATTAATTCACAACGTGCCGCTTCCGATGAAAAAGCATCTAATTGATTTATATTGAAATTTAATTCTTCAATAAATTGCAATGATATTTCTATCGGGATATTTTTTACAAAAGAAGTTTCTTGGTATTTTATTTGAAATAATGTTTGAACTTGTGCCAATGTTTTATAATCGCTAAATGACATTTTTCTTTCCTTTTAATGGTTGTTTTTGAAACACTGCAATATGTATTAATGTAGGTGCAATGCAATTGCATCAAAAATAGATTTATTGGTGCGTTACGGCACAAAAAGATGTGCCTAACGCACCCTACCTCGCTTACGAGCTTACTTAAAAACATGAACTAACCAATTTTTTAATTTTTCAAATAATGGGTTATTTTCATCTAATAAGGAATCTGTGATTGAAACATAAAGTCCATGACTGGGTACTTTTTGCCATGCCAACCAAGTTGCAATTTCTGCTTTAGAACAATGATGGGCTTTAAATTTAGGGGAAGGTAATTGTGAAACTGTTGTTTGAGCGTGATTAAAAAGTGGTTGCTCGTTTGAATTAATACAACGTTTAATAAAATCCTCTAACATTCCATCATCACAATTATTAGGCATTACCCATAAACCAAAATCTGAAATATCACTAGAGTCATTTTGAAAAATTAAACCATTATTATTTTCTTGATTTATTAAAGAAAACCCAAATGGATTAACAAATTGTTCTATTTTTTTAACAGTGTTTTGATAACCGTCAGGGGGACTAATTGAAGGATAATCAGCATCAACAATAACAGCTAATTTTTTCAATTCTGCTTCAGAATCAACTAAGTCACCTAATAAATGTTCTAACCGATTAAATACACCTTGTTTAGTGTTTCTATTTCCACCAATATCTTTTGGTGGCGCAACTTGAACTTTAGCATCGATTTGCAATTGTTTGCATAATTGTTCAAAGAAACCTCTATCCGATTCACCCTCAACTAGAAGCAAAGATTCCATTAGCGCACCTCAACATCTGCTTGAGTTAAATCATAAAGTGCTTCTCTATCAAAAATAGTAGCAATGGTTTGACCATAATTATCTTTCTTTGCACTTTTACCCATGCGAAATAAAATACCTTGTGTTTTTTCATTCGCAGAGGCAACTTTAGTGAAACTTTCTATACAATCCCAACTATGCGTCGTGGCAAAAACTTGAATATCTAATTTTTCTGCCATTTCAAATAATAATGCCCAAACTTTTTCTTGTACACTGTAATGCAATCCATTTTCAAATTCATCAATCAGTAAAAATCCACCTTTAGTTGGAAAGATTTTTAACACCAATTGTAATATTTTCAACATACCGTCTCCAAGACTCTTTAGGGATATAGGACGTGGAAGATTAGACAGTTTTATTTTTGCAGTTCTGAGAGAAGAATCACTTTCACGATATTCTTTTTCAACAAACACTAGATTTTCAAAATCAGGGAGAATAATTTTTAAAGCATCATGAACAATTTTTTCATGTTCAGTAAAGACAATATTATCCCATTCTTGAGCAAGGTTATCCATTGAAACAAATCGAGTAGAAATAAATCTATAAGGAATATCCGTCAGAGGCGTTGCGCTATATAAAAAACGCGACTCGGCTTCATCTTCTTCGAAAAGTTTAATCCGAAAACTTTTTGTGTTTTGTGATATTTTTAAAGCATATTTAATAACAGCGTTTGAACTCTTAGCTTTCGCAATAGAATCAATGATTTCCTCACTTGTTATAATCCTTCCATCTTCAATTTTCTCTTGTCTTATAGTGAATATAGGTTGAATTTCTAAACACTGTGGGCTTGTTAGACTTTCTCCAATTAGAATCCCTTTATTATCTTCATTAGGAAATTGTCTTCCAGTAAAAAAATTCTCAAATGGAAATGACAAATTAGACTTATTTGGTTGTTCATTGCTATGCCAATCGGATTTCTCATCACGGTTTTTAGCAATTTTGCGCAACAATGATCGATTACCTGCACCAGCATAAATTCTTAACGCCTCGAGGATCGTACTTTTACCTGAGTTGTTTTTGCCAACTATTAGGTTGACTCGTCCGAGTTTCTTCACTTCAAAGTTTTCTAATGCTCTAAAGTTCTTAATAATCAATGAGTTTAACATAACAATTCAATCCTAAAAAATAAAAACAAAATGTTTTGTGGTTTATTGTATAACAAACTAATTAATGCGTTTTTGAGAATTTATCGAACCAGTCGCGGGCTAAACGTTGGGCTTCGGCGATTTGTTGTGGGGCTGCGATTGATAATAAAGAATCTCGAGCAACAATGGCATCAGTTTGACCTTGCATCGCGGCTAAAGAATACCATTGGTAGGCGCAAACAAAATCTTGAGGAACACCTAAGCCGTTTCTATACAAATAACCTAAACGTAATTGTGCATCGGATTGACCCATGTCGGCGGCTTTACGATACCATTGGGCTGATTGGAGCAAATCTTTCTTTCCAGAAACCCCTGTTTCATATAAACGAGCAACATTGAAACAACCATCAATATGGTTTTGTTGAGCGGCTAATTGATACCAATGCAAAGCCTGTTGCAAGTTTCGAGGAACGCCTTGTCCCATTTCATATAACACCGCTAAATTAAATTGCGCATCGGCGTGATTTTGATCGGCGGCTTTGCGATACCAATACACCGATTGACTTAAATCTTGAGCAACCACCGCGCCTTCTTCGTAGAGCATCGCCAAATTAAACTGTGCGTCCAAATTGCCTTGTTGAGCGGCTTTTTCATACCAATGAAGGGCTTGCGCGAGATTTTTGATGCCTTCCGTGCCCGTTTCGTAAATCACCGCCAAATTGAATTGTGCGCCCGTGTCGCCTTGTTCAGCGGCTCGACGAAACCAGTACAAAGCCTGCGTAATATCATGCCCCACGCCGTGCCCTTGTTCGTACATCACACCAAGATTGAATTGCGCATCGGAATGCCCTTGTTCGGCGGCGAGTCGATACCAACGCACGGCTTGTTTCAAATCCTTCGTAACTCCTTGACCTTGCTCATAAATTACGCCCAAATTGAATTGTGCTTGAACGTGACCTTGTTTGGCTGATTGTTTATATAAATCAATCGCTTGCAATAAATCTTGAGGAACTTCTTCACCTTTTTGACAAATCACCGCGAGTTTGAATTGGGCTTCGGCATCTTTTTGTTCGGAGGCTTGTCGATGCAATTCCATGATATGTAACAAGCGTTTAGGCGTTTCTTGATTATTTAAATTGGGCAATAATGCGGTGGTTTGTGCGGGTAAATCTGCTCGATTATATTGTTGCAAAACCCACAGCATATCATTGGGTAAATCTCTTTGAAAATCATTAGGTTGTGCGATTTCAGCGGCTTTTTCGTACCAAGCGCGGGCTTGATTTTGATCGGCGGGAACGCCTTGCCCTTTTTCGTGCAATATCCCCAAATAATAGTGCATAAAACGCGCATTTAAGGCTTTTTGGGCTTCGGCGATTTGTTGTTCGGCTAATTGGCGATGCCATTGAAGTGATTGAATGACTTGAGGTTTTGCTTGAAGCTGCATCGAACGGACGCTGTCGAGATTCTTTTGAGATTCTGGCAATGTTTCTGCCGCTCGACCGTACCAATATTCGGCTTGTTGCAAATCTTTGGGAACGCCGCGCCCTTGCGTGTACAACGTCGCCAAACTGTGCTGGGCTTTGGCGTGATTCAATTCTGCGGCTTGACGAAACCAGCGGGCGGCTTGGGTGAAATCTTGCGCGACCCCTTTGCCTTGCGCGTACAAATTCGCCAATTGAAAGATCGCATCGGGATGTTGTTGTTGTGCGGCTCGATTCAACCATTGGGCGGCTTGCGAAAAATCTTGAGTTAAACCAGTGCCTTGCAAATATAATGAGGCGAGCGTGAATTGGGCTTTGACTTCGCCTTGAGTCGCGGCAGATCGATACCAATGCACGGCGCGTTGCCAATCTTGGGCGACCCCTTTGCCGTGATGATACATCGCCGCAAGCAAATGTTGGGCTTTGGCGTGACCTTGCGCAGCGGCTTGACGCAACCACACGGCGGCTTGAGGGTAATTTTTTTGGTTAAAAAACTGCAAACCTTGCGTAAAGGCTTTGGCTTTGGGTTGGATTGGCTGGCTCATAATCTTGATTCGAATCGTACATTAGCGTTTGCTAAATTAGCCTGAGTTCGGGATAAGGAAGTAGATAAAGTATTGAATTTCCAGAAAAAATTGTTGATAATAGCGTTTGCGACTTTATTACAACCACTTAATTTGGAGATTCTTTGTAGATGATAAACCTTGTAGAACTGTTTTGTCACGTCGATGATTTTTACCAACATTTTATGTCAGCATATCAAAAAATGCTTTTAGAACAACAGGTTAAACATCATAAAACCCGTGAGTGTTCTTTAAAATTATAACCATCATTCTTTATTTGGTAGTGATCAAAAGCAAGAGATAATTTTACATATTTTGTGTTTATTTTCAGTAAATTATAGATTTAATTTTGATCACTACCCCCGAACTTAGGTTAAATAGTGACGGGTTCTTGATGTTTGAAATGACGCGCTAAATAAATGAACGGCGTATCTAAGGCAGAAATAACCACGCGCATCCAGTAAGTCCCTAAAATATAAGTGAAAAATACTGTTGCAAAAGGTAAAGGATTATCCGCTAATACAATCCACGCGAGAATCGAAAAAACTGTATTATCAATGAACGCAGAAATCAACGTTGAACCATTATTTCTTACCCATAAATGTTGAGGAAACCACCGCCAGAAAATCCCATACAGAAATACGTCACTGTGTTGGCTAATTAAATATGCACACATACTCGCAACAAAGAAACCCATTTGAGGAACAAATAACGCTTTCATATGCTCTTGATAAGGTAAGTTCCACGCCATTGCTTCTCCGGCTTGTTCGGGCGTTAAAGGCGAATATCCAAGCGTTAATATCATCATGATTGAAAAGAATAAAAAGCTCACAAACCCGATCCAAATTCCTTTTCTGCCCGCTTTCAATCCATACATTTCAGAAAGCACATCAGTGGCTAAATAGCTCGACGCAAATAAAACCGTTCCTAATGCGACAGGCTCAGGATAAAAAGGAAATTGCACCGCTTTTAAAACCTGAATATTTGCTCCCACAATGGCAACCGAAATATAAGCGTACAAACCCGCCGAGCCAAAATAACGATTTAAAAGCACAATTGAACCATAACAAATCAATATTTCTAATGGCAAAATCCACGCGGTTTGCCAAGTGATCAACCAATTAACTAATTGTTCGGGTGAAAACACCGTTTCGTCCTCAAATTAAAAACCTATAATTATCGCACACTTGGCGCATAACCAAAAACGTGGCATTTTGCACTCTTAAGAAAGTTTTTACAAAAAGCGCGTAACTTATTATATAATCACCTAATTTTGAAAAACAGGACATATCGCACGATGAAATGTCGCTTTGTGAAAATGCACGGGTTAGGCAATGATTTTGTGGTTTTCGACACGATTCGCCAATCGATTGATTTATCTAAAATAAATATGAAAGCCATCGCGGATCGACGTTTTGGGGTGGGGTGTGATCAAATTTTAATTGTCGAACAATCCTTTGATTCTAAAGTAGATTTTAATTATCGAATTTTTAACGCCGACGGCAGCGAAGTCGAACAATGCGGAAACGGTGCGCGATGTTTTGCACGTTTCGTGCTTGATGAAAATTTGAGCAATAAATCCGAATTAGTGGTTTCTACGAAATCAGGGATTATTCGCTTATACGTTGAAAATAATGGAGAAATTCGCGTCAATATGGGTGCGCCGCGTTTCAAATTAGAAGAAATTCCGTTTCTCGCGCCCGCTCAAAATACGCATTACAAAATCGACGTTTGTGAAGAAGATTTGATTATTGGAGCGGTGTCGATGGGCAATCCCCATGCGGTAACAAGGGTTGAATCAGTTGATCGCGCCCCCGTTGATTTATTTGGAAAAATTCTCGAAAGCCATCCGCGTTTTCCCAATCGAGTGAATGTTGGATTTATGGAAGTGGTTGATTTTCATCATATTCGTCTGAGAGTGTTCGAACGCGGGTCGGGCGAAACTTTAGCTTGCGGAACAGGAGCTTGCGCGGCGGCAGTGATTGGTCATGCGTGGGGTTTGCTGGGTGAAGAAGTGACCGTGAGTTTGCGCGGCGGTGATTTAAAAATTCTCTGGAAAAATCAACCAGATGCGCCCGTATGGATGATCGGATCAGCCAATCGAGTATTTGAAGGTTTCTTAGATATTTAAAACGAGGTTGAAATAGTTATGATTAGTTCAATTAGAAATCCCTCAGTGGATGAATTAGACTATAGAATTCAAGGACTTTCAGAACAAACCGTTGCCGAATATTTGCGTCGTCATCCCGAGTTTTTTATGCGCAATGAATCACTGCTAACAAAAGTGCGGATTCCTCATCATAGTGGAAATGCGGTTTCTCTGATTGAACGCCAACTTTCGGTAATGCGCGACGAAAACCAACAATTACAACGCCAATTAGAGAATTTAATTACCGCCGCGAAACGAAATGAAATCCTTTTGCAACAAATTCAACGCACGGTTAATGCGTTGTTAAGCACTGATAATATTGATGATTTTTTTGATTCTTTATATGAACAAATGGCGAAAAATTTTCACACTGATGCAGTAACGGTGCGTTTATTTAGTGGAATTGATCGGTTTTCTCATCGGGTTGAATTTGAGGATTATGATGCGCAAGTTTTCTCATTATTCGAGCGAGTTTTAGAATCGAATCATCCAATGTGTGGTCGGCTTTCCAATGCGCAAGCCAATTATTTGTTTCCTGATGATCAAATTGGATCAGCGGTTTTAATTCCTTTAGGTTTGCCCGAACCGCACGGCATTTTAGCGATGGGAAGTATGGATGTTGCACGCTTTTTTAATGGAATGAGCACCGATTTGTTGGTGTATTTAGGCGATCAAATTAGTCGGATTTTAGCAGTATGGCAAAAACGATAGAAAAAATTAAAGCACCCAGAAATCATACTATCGTTTTAAATCCAGAAGAACGTGAATTATATGCTCAAAAACTCCTTGTTTTACAAGAACCTACTCAAATAGAACAATTGCTTAATAAAACCATCTATCAAGACATATTTGAAGCACTTAAATATCTACCAAATGAATGCGTTGATTTGATGATCATTGATCCGCCTTATAATTTAACCAAATCATTTAATGGACATTTGTTTAATAAAAAAACCTTAGATGAATATGAAATATGGTTTGATTTATGGTTACGTCAATTAATCCGTTTATTAAAGAAAACTGCTTCTGTATATGTTTGTAGTGATTGGCAATCTTCCTCTGCTGTTCATCGAACAATTACAAAATATTTTAAAGTAAGAAATCGTATTACATGGGAAAGAGAAAAAGGTCGCGGTGCTCATACAAATTGGAAGAATTGCTCTGAAGATATTTGGTTTTGCACGGTTTCTGAAGATTACACATTTAATATCGATGCAGTAAAAATAAAAAGAAAAGTTTTTGCACCTTATCGTGATAGAAATCAACGACCTAAAGATTGGCAACATTCTGATGAAGGTAATCGGATTACTTATCCTTCAAATTTATGGACAGATATTTCTATTCCTTTTTGGTCGATGCCAGAAAACACCGATCATCCCACTCAAAAGCCTGAAAAACTCATTGCAAAATTAATCTTAGCAAGTTCAAAAGAACAAGAGGTCGTTTTTGATCCCTTTTTAGGTTCTGGAACAACCTCTGTGGTTGCAAAGAAACTCAATCGTCATTACATCGGAATTGAAGCTGAACTAGAGTATTGTTGTTTAGCAGAGAAACGATTATCACTTGTTACCGAACATCCCGCTATTCAAGGGTATGCTGCGGGTTATTTCTGGGAAAGAAACTCTTTATATCAACAGTTAAAAAGCCGCATTAACGCCTTAGAAAATTAAAAGTTTCTCACTTTTTCTTTAAATAAAGTTATTTCTCAGAGAAAACAACTTGACCGCCAACAATAGTGCAAACAGCTCGTCCTTGAAATTCCCAATTCATGAAGGGTGTGTTCAAACATTTTGCAAACATCGTTTGGGGCGTTAATGTCCATTTTTTGTTCGGATCAATAATGCAAATGTCTGCTTTCTTACCCGCTCGCAACGTCCCTATTTTCACGCCTAACGCTTGTGAAGCTCCCCATGTTAAACGATCAATTATTTTAGGAAGTGGCATTTCTAAACGTAATGCTAAAGGGAGCAACGTATCTAAAGTTGAAATACCCGCCAAGGTTTCTGCAAACGGGTTTAATTTTGCTTCATGTTCGTGAGGTTGATGATCCGAACAAATCGCGCTAATGACACCTTCTAAAACCCCTTTTCTCAACGCATCTCGATCTTTCTTGGTTCTTAACGGCGGATAAACGTGGCATTGGCTGTTGTAATTCATAATATCTTGATCTGTAAGGAATAATTGATGCGCGGCGACATCGGCGGTGACTTTTAAGCCTCGATGCTGTGCTTCTCGAATCAAATCAACCGATCTCGCGCTCGACAAACGACAAAAATGCGCCCGCACGCCCGTTTGTTCGATCAAAAACAAATCTCGAGAAATTGCAATGGTTTCAGCAGCTTCGGGAATCCCCGTCAAACCCATTCTCGAACTAATCGCGCCTTCATGCGCACATCCGCCGCGTCCCAAATACGGTTCGGTGGGTTGAATAAACACCGTCAAATCACAATTCGCCGCATATTCATAAGCATTTTTAAGGACTTGCGTGTTGGCAATCGGCACTTGCGCATTGCTCACCCCAATACAACCGACTTGCTTTAATTCTGACATTTCAGAAAGTTGTTTTCCTTCAAGCCCTTGCGTTAAAGCCGCGAGCGGAAAAATCCGACAATGCCCGCCATTTTTAGCGCGTTGACGCAACAATTCCGCCACCGCTGGCGTGTCAACGACTGGAGAAGTATCCGGCGGACAACACAAGCTCGTGATGCCATTGCAAGCAGCGGCAAGGGTTTCGCTGGCAATCGTGGCTTTATGTTCCTGACCTGGTTCGCGCAATCGAACCGCCAAATCGACCAATCCCGCACAAACAATTTTATCTTTTGCATCAATGACTTGATCGGCTTGAAAATTAGCGGGCGGCGCACCAATGCTTAAAATTCGCCCGTCCGCAATGTGTAAATCACTAATCTTATCAATATGTTGCGCTGAATCGAGGACGTGACCGCCCATAATACTGATTTTATTCATATTTGCTCCCAAAAAAACGTATCTTACGAATTTATTTGCTCAATTTCTAACCAATTTTCAACTCGTAACTGAGGGACACGTTTAAATTCTCCGATGTTTGCTGTGATCAATGTTGCATCTAATGCCAATGTGTGTGCAGCAATTAACATATCATTTGCAGCAATTAACATATCATTTGCACCAATTACTAACCCTTGTTTCTCTAAAAAAACGCGCAATGTTGCATAATGTTGACTAACAGTTTCATATTCCAATGGCAACACAGGAATTTCATTTAACAAGGATTCAACTTTTATTGCTAATAATGGCGAACCTTTTTTCTCTACCCCATAACGCAATTCACAAGCGACAATCACACTGGTACAAATTTCATGTTCTAAATGCGCCACTTTCTGTGCTAAAGCACTTTGAGGTTGTTTAATCAATGCGGATAGAATATTTGTATCTAACAAATATTTTTGCATTAAAAAATGTCCTCTATTTTTGGAGGATAGTCTTCTATTTTAGGGAACTCTTCCTCTAAAGGTTTCCAAGAAGTTAATAATGCTTTTAAGCCCTTTTTTTGGGATAGCGAATTTTCTTTGAGTCGTGAAATAATTGTTTCTAACTCAAATACCAATTCTTCAGGTAATTCATTAAGTTGATGAATTAAGTTTAGTTTGTGTTCCGCAATCATCATAAGATTCATTTTTCTTATCCTTTAAGCAACCCATTTTCCAATAAACGGTATTTGACGAATCAAATGTGTTAAAACCGCAGAAATAATAAACACACAAACCGATGTTAATAAAATACCAATCGCGGGATGAAAAGTATTAGCATCTAAATGCAATCTGATATTGACTTGATTAAGAATTATAATGTGCATCAGATAAATCCCAAAACTTGCTTCTGATAACTTAATTAACAAAGAACGACTCATCGGTTTAAGGGTTTCTAATTTAGAGGAAAGCATTTGAATGATCCAAAACACACCTATCGAAACCATTAAAACATTAGGTGTTGTGTAACGGTAAAACACATCATAAAATCTGCCGTGTTTATAACTAAAATAATCCGTTGCTAAAATCGTAATAACAATGCCACTAACAATCAAAAAAATAGGCAGTAATTTATTGAAATTAAAGGATTTTTTTGATAAATAAAAACCTAATACAAAATAACCAGTGTATAACCAAACTTCTTCAAGATTCTTTGGTAATGAAAAAATCGGAGGTTGATAGCCAACTAATGTATTAAGTAATAAATTTAAAATAGTAACTATGAACCATAAAATCAAAAAATAATGAATTATTGAATCCTTTGCATGAGTAACAAAAGTACCTAATAAGGGAATCAATAAATACAAACCAATGAGTGGATAAACAAACCATAAATGATACATGGCGGGCTTAAATGATACATGGCGGGCTTAATTGTTATAGTATAAAGTCCATTAAGTAGATCAAAAGAAGGTTGTTGTTGAAAATAATAAAGATAGAACAACGACCAAATAATAAAAGGTATCAAAATCCTCAAAATTCTTTTACGAAAAAGATAAGAAAATTGATAGTTTCTATTATCTCCTAACACTAATGCGCCACTAATCATGAAAAAAACTGGCACGCAAAAACGTGTAATAGAATCAATGATGTTTGCAACCATCCAATGATCGGGAGGAACTTTTGAAAAATTCCCCGCAATCGACGCAGCAACGTGTAAAGTAATGACTGCGAAAATGGAAATAATCCGTAATAAATCTAAATAAAGTTGGCGTTGTTCCATTTGTTTTATTCTCCAGATTCTTCTAAAGGAACGCCCATAGCTAATGCCATGACTGCCATGCGGACGGCGATCCCGTTGCTAACTTGTTGTAAAATAACAGATTTTTTACCGTCGGCGACGCTTGAAGCAATTTCAACGCCTCGATTGATCGGACCTGGGTGCATAACTATCGCGTTGGGGTGGGCGAATTTCAAAATATCTTCTGTTAAACCATAGGTTTGGAAAAATTCATGCGCGCTCGGAAGTAACGCAGCGCTCTGCATACGTTCACGTTGTAATCGCAACATCACAATAACATCAACGTTTTTAATGCCTTGGCGTAAATTATGATGAACTTGCACGCCCAATTGTTCAGCATCCTTTGGAATCAAGGTCTTAGGCGCGATGACTCGAACTTCGTTTGCCCCTAAAATATTCAACGCATGAATCAACGATCTGGCGACTCTCGAATGCAGAATATCACCGACAATCGCCACTTTTAACGGGCTAAAATCGCCTTTATGTTGTCGAATCGTTAGCGCATCGAGCATCGCTTGGGTGGGATGTTCGTGGCAACCGTCGCCCGCATTCACCACATGAACGTGCGGGGAAATGTGTTCGGCAATAAAATGTGCCGCGCCGCTCGCCGCGTGTCTGACCACAAACATATCGCAAAACATGGCTTCTAAATTGTGCAACATATCGGTTAAAGATTCGCCTTTGCTCGAGGAAGATGCACTAATATTGAAATTAATTACATCCGCCGATAAACGTTTCGCAGCGATTTCAAAAGTTGTTCTAGTTCGAGTGCTGGGTTCGAAGAACAAATTCATCACCGCTTTGCCGCGTAAAAGAGGGATTTTCTTAATGGTTTGATGATCGGGATGAATAAAGGATTGAGCGGTGTCGAGAATGTGAACTAAAAGCTCTTTCGACAAACCCTCAATGGCGAGAAAATGTCGTAACTTTCCTCGATCATTAAATTGGATATTGTTTATCATACAAATATGACTCCCATTTAGTTAAAATTTTATATTTTATTTCAAATGCTTTGCAATATTATTGTAACGTAAGTAACACAAGATGGGAAAATTTTTTCATAACCCATTATAAAAATTAATTATTTTCATAGAATGATTAAAGTATAGCTTGAATTTTTTAATTAATTATATTATGTTGAGAATCGAAATGGTTACTTTTAACCACAAAATAATGTGTTAGTTGCTTTTATCCCACGCTAAAAAACAAGTTGCATTGCATTTTGATTCACTCCTTCTTTTTGCAAGGCGATTTTAATCTTTATTTCACAGTTAAAACAATGAGTTAGGCTATGGAATGTTTTTTGCAAAATTCTTTTAGATCGAACCACAAACTTCAAAAAATCCTTAACATTTTTACAGGTAGTTTTTATGAAACGCAAATCTCCCTCTTCTCAAAAATTTCCCCCGTTCAAAAAGCGTCCGCTGCTTGCCGAACGCTTAGAAGATCGCGTCTTGCTAAGTGCCGACCCGTTTGCCGCGCTCGATCATCTCCCTGATTTACAAGACTTTCATCATTCGCCCGATGTTTTGCAAACCCTCATTCATCAAGCGTTGCATTCTGATCAACCCACTGTCGTCGCCACAGAAACCCCTACGATTGAAAAACCTCAATTAAATCAACCAATTGAAAAGGCATCTGCGTCCAAAACCACCCTTATTTCCGCCGACGACACCCAGGTTGCGCCCGAACCAAATGAAATTCCTCAACGCCATGAAATCGTTTTCATTGATAATAATATTTCTAATTATCAAGACTTAATTAAAGATTTACAAAGCAAACCTAATACAAATTTACAAATCGTTATTTTAGATGGTTCAAAAGACGGCTTACAACAAATTACCGAAACTTTAAACAAATCAGATATTTCTATTAATGCAATTCATATTTTCTCACACGGTTCAAATGCCGAGTTAAACATTGCTCAAACGCATTTAAACACTGAAAATTTAAAAGAACATACCCAAGATTTTGAAAGCTGGAAAACCCATTTAACGCAAGACGCAGATATTTTAATTTACGGTTGTAATGTTACCGCGAATGAAACAGGCGTTGAATTTGTCAAGAAACTCTCTGAATTAACTCAAGCAGATATTGCCGCGTCCTCAAATGATACTGCCCCCGAAACATTAGGCGGTGATTTCCTTTTAGAAACCCACATTGGCAAAATAGAAACCACCCCATTCTCTAGTCAAGCAGAAATCTATTTAGGAGGAATAGCCGAACCTGTCGTAAGTTTAGGAGGAATGGGTGATCATTTATTAAATAAAAATTTTGATTTCTCAGTAAGTTTTCAAAATGATGATGGTTCTTATAGTCCAAGTAGTCCAACTAATACAGGTTATGGACCCGTTGTTGATTTAATTGTTCCGCGAGAAGTGAAATTAGGACAAGCGACTTATTTGGGTTATCCATTAAATCAAGGTTATTTAGTTCACGAATTTTATTTCTTTAAAGACCCTGTTTCGGGAAAAGAATCTTGGATTTCTTTGAGTCCAGATTGGGAAGCGGGTGGTCAAACAATAAAAAAAGAATTCATGTACGATACGACAGCCTTTCATCCATTTCAATCAAATAATTTTACACCTCCCAGCACTGCAAATTTGAAAACGGGCGATCGTTGGTATGTAGTGCAAGTTCCTTTCGGAAGTTTTGTTGATAATCAACCCGTTGCAACCATCACTTTCGCAAATAATGAACTAAAATATAATACCAGCTCTAATTTAAATTTATTAATTCCTTCAGAGGACAGTTCAGGAAATGCAATTACGCTTTCTCAACCGGTCGAAACAGGGGGCGCACGCTATGATCATGATTATACTTTTAGTGCAACGCCAGGCTTTCGCTTTGGTCAAGATGCGCTAGATAACCAGAACGCTAGGTACGATTCCTCACACAATCTCATAATGGCTGCCGATCCCTCTATCATTGGTACGAAAGTCACTGGTGTCATTACCCCTACAATTATCACCGTCACCAAAACTGGCGATGCACCCGAAGCAGAAACCGCCACAGGAAAAGATTATCCGCGCACTTATACTGTGACGGTGAATGTGGCGAAAGATGTCACGATTGATCATGTGGGATTTGAAGATATATTACCGACCAATTTGCGCTATTTGGGAACTTTGACCGAATCACACGGTTTGGCAATGACCAAATACGAACCTAAAACTGATTATCCCTTAACAACCCTTGATTTACATACAAATAATGGTGCAACGCCAGCTAATGGTTCAATTCCCGCCGATGGGACAGACGGCATTCCAGATAATCAATTTAGGGTGTTTATCGATACGCCTATCGTCGGTGTTGGCGGCGGCGAAGCGGTTTTTACTTATAAAGTGTATGTGCCTGAATATCAAGGGATTCCTCAACCTAGCGCGGGAGGAGTTACACCTATCCCTGTATTGCCACCAAGCACGGGGGTGTGGGCTAACTCAACAAACGTTGTGGGCGCGAACGCGATTTATGTCGATAATGATCGGGGGGATGGCGGTACAAAATTTAGCGGCACATTTGGTTTAGATGGTAGCTATCATGATGATGTTTATAACAATGTAACGCATTTCATAACCCCATCAGCAGGCAATTCCACCACTTTTGACGTAAATGTCACAAATGTCGAATCAGGCGTGACCGCTTCCTACAGCATGACCGACAAACCCATTGCCATTCAAAAAAGCGTAAAACCCGCCGATGGAAGTGCGCCGATTTTACCTGGGACAACTTTACAATATGTTTTAGAGTTCCAAGTCTCTGATTATTTTGCCTTTGATGACGTTGTTGTTAAAGATACTTTTAGCGACGGTCAGCGTTTGAATACGAATTTTACCCCAATTATTGTCATTGATTATCCAACAGGTGCTGATTATTCCGCTAATTTTACTGGTTTCGTGCCTGAACCCGTTGTTAAAGTAGATGATGCAACCGCTGGAGACTTAACGGGTAGTGGTTCACATTTTGATTGGAAAATTAATTCAAATCCAAGTTATGGAAGTGCAGGCTGGTGGTCAAATCCTCCAGTTAATTCAAATACTTTCACAGGCGAAACAGTTTTAACTTTTAAAGTTTCAGATGAACTAGATGCGGCAGGAAGAGATGGTGGGCGTTTAATTGGCAGTGGGGTTAATGCGGATGATTATGATCCCGCTTTCACTCGAGGAGATTATTCAGGACAAATGACAGGAAAGATTATTTTTCAAACTGTCATTCAAGAGAATTTTAGTGATATTTATTTAACAAACGGTTTTAGTGCTGCCGATTTCACGGGCGACAAGAGTGTTGATAGCTTAGATGAATTAAAAAATGATGTAACCATAGATGGTTCTTTGCTCGATCCGCATAATGGTTATACCTATTTCAATACGCATATTGGTGATGTGAGTTCGGCAAGCATCAAAATTGAAGCTCCGAAAATGACCAAATCTATTTATGCGATTAATGATAGCACCTCTTACTTAATTCCTCCGCGAGTTTCTCCGGGTGATACGGTCACTTACCGTTTAACTATTTCTATGCCCGCAGCAGATAGCGAAGGTTTTTTAATTACCGATTATTTGCCATTACCCGTTTTTGATATGGCAAAAGATGTTTATAAAATTGTTGATACAACCTTAGATATTCACAATACAACTTCAAATGCTCCCGATGCCGGTCACGTTGCGCTCGGTCCTTTAGATACGTTTCACACTTTATATGGAAAAACAGGATTTGTAACCGATCATACCAATGGACCCGATATTTCAGTTAATGCGGCTGCAAATACCGTTATTTTGAATTTTGGAAAGTTCGACGCTGATCACGCTGACATGAGTGGCGCGGATAGAAATAAAACTTTAGATTTGTTAATTAGCGTTCAAGTGGCGGATCGTCCGTTTGCAAAAGATGGGTTTTTCCTTACAAATCAAGCGGATGCGGCTTATGGAAATACCAAAGGCACATCGAGTTCAACCACCAATATTGTTCAAATTTTCTTAACGCAACCCGATATTTTCATTAAAAAAGGTGCAGTCGCCACCACTCGCCCAGGAACGGATTTTCTTCCCGGTGTCAATGGATTACAAATTAAACCGGTTCAAAACTATGGCGGTGGATTTACTGGTTTATTAAACGGTGAGGCATTTGAAAAGGTTACTACTGATCCTAACGATCCGGCTAAATCTAATCCTTGGGATGCAAATATTAGCGATGGTGCGGATGCGGGTGATGTCATTCGTTTTGCGGTGAGTTTAGAAAACAAAGGAACTGGAGATGCGCACGATGTGGTTTTACAAGATAGCATCCCCGTTGGCTATAAAATTCCCGCCACTGGTTTAGATATTAATATTTCTGATGGAAAAGGAGATGCGAGTGGTCGTGAAATCGGTTGGTATGGAAAGATTCTTACCAGTTCTGGCAAAGAATATTACATCGATTCTGACGTTCCCACCCTTTATTGGGAAAATGCTAAAACTTTAACGTGGAATCCCGTCGATCCGACCTTTTCTGTAACCGCTACTTTTGTAGATGGTTTAAACAATACTTTCTTCACTGATTTAACCAATCCAGAAACCTATTGGAATACAAGCAATACTTTCACTTGGGACAATGTAGCCGATCCGTCATTTGATTTCACGGGTTTCTTTGAAAACGCGGGTTATACTTATTCTTACAAATCTGACGATATTTCCAAGTATGTTCAAAATGCCATTACTTATAACTTTGCAAGTTCTTTTGTTTATCAAGATGAAACACGCTTAAATGATGCAACCGCTTTTCAAATCATTTTAGATGATGGGACAACCAGTGCGTTAGGAAAAGGACAAGTTCCAGCCGCTGATTCTAGTGGAACACAAGATGGTTCTACCTCTAATAAATCCGTTAATGATATGTCATTATTAGAAGTTTCCGTTGGAACAAACATCGCGGTAATGACTTATGAATTAAAAGTAACAGATACCATTCAACCTGGTTCAAAAATTGTCAATCAAGTCACCTTATTAAGTTATGCGGGACATGAAGGTGGCTTAAATCTTAAATACTTTGATTCAACTAGCAGAGTATTAGACGGAACGGGTATTTTTATTACAGATAATAGTACTTCACTTGTAACCATGATAAAGCCTGAAGAAGCGGCAACGATGTGGTTTCAAGATTCTACTACTAAAATAAAGAACGATGCTTTCATTAGCGATAAAAGTGTCGTTAAAACTGATCAAACCGCAACCACCAGTTTATTTGTAACTCCAGGTGAAGTTGTTACCTATCGTTTAGAAGTAAATATGAACGATGGTTTAGCTAATAATTTAACTTTAACCGATATTCATGACAAAGGTTTAACTTATGTTGCAAATAGTGCAAAAATTTATTATTACGGGCAGGGTTTAACGGGTACATTTGACGGATCAGTGCAAATTGGCGGTACAAACTATTATGAGCATGGTGCAACTTTAGTTTCTAGTGATATAGATGTCAAAGACAGTTCAACTCTCATTTTTAAATTTGACAGTGTTTATAACAAACCTAATCCTGATGCTTCTGGTGCTAATGAGTTCACAAAAGAAGTTTTACAAGGTAACACCGTTAATTTCACGCCATTAGATACATCATTAAATCGTTTTGTGATTGAGTATGATATGAAAGTGCTCAATCAAACGGGTATTCGTGGCGATAATCCAGCAACCCCTGCAAGTGAGCAAAGCCAACCTAAAAATAAAGCAATTTTACATTTAAATACATGGGATTTTACTTCTAAAGAATTTACGTTAAGTGTTATAGAACCCGATTTAACATTAACCCATTCGTTGCTCAGTACAAATGGGGGAGCAACTGGCACAGCAGATGCGGGAGATAATGTTACTTTTAATATCGTTTTAGGAAACAGCGGCGGATTAGGCGCGTGGGGCGTTGAAATTAAAGAACCCATTGATTTAAATAAATTTACTAATATCGTAGCAAATGTAACGCCAAGTGGTTGGGAATATACTTTTGCGGATTTAATTGGTAATAATGATGGCACACTCGACACTGTTGTTTTCAAACCCATAAATGAATCACTAGGATTTATTGACAAAAACCAATCTGTTACATTCTCATTTACAGGCAAATTAACCGATAACGTTGCAGCAAGAGAAACGTTAGAAACCACCGCTTATATTACAAAATCCTCTAATTTACCAAATGAAGTTATTGGAGAAAGAACGTTAGGTGTAATGTTAGATGGTGCTCAAGTTGGGGGTAATTTAACTAATGATTATTCCTCTAATGCGATTGCAACAAAACCCATTGCAATTCCAGATATTGCTAAAGGTTTTGTAACGATTGGTGTGAATGGAAGTTATACTACAGAGCCTTTCACTTCAAATCAAATGGTTGTCGTTGGTGAAGGCGTTTATTACGATATTAAAGTCACCTTACCCGAGGGAACAACTCAAAACCTAAGAGTGATTGATAATGTTCCTCTCGGAATGCGTTTTGATCCATCTTTTGGTTATCAAATAATCACTGATGCTGGTGATGGAACTTTCTTAACACAACCCTTCAGCGATCAAAATGAAGTTACGGGAACAAATGTCACACTTTCTCATGCGGTACTCTTAGGAACAACTGCAGATGATGGCAAAGATATAACCTTTAGTTTTGGTAATGTAGTTGTTCAAGGAGACAACACAACTACCAATAATAGTTTTGTAATTCGCACCAAACTCATTGCAACTGATGTACTGAGCAATC
>DYRG01000123.1 GCA_020718845.1 Thiomargarita sp. | reverse complement strand
AAACTTATCGCTAAAACAACGAACACATTACAACGTTGGGATAGAGAAGGTATTTTAAAAGCACATCGAACGCCAACTAACAGGCGTTTTTATACGCATGACCAACTTTCTCAAATTCTAGGAATAAAAGAAGATAAGCGCATTGCAATAAGTTATTGCCGCGTTTCTAGTCATAATCAAAAAGATGATTTAATCTCGCAACAAAAAGCAGTCGCTGACTTCTGTGCTAATGCTGGAATTGCAATTGATGAAACGATAGCAGAAGTAGGCGGTGGCTTAAATTTAAAACGCAAGCAATTTGTTAGAATCATGTCTTTAGTCGAATCCAGAGCAATCCATACTTTAGTCATTGCCCATAAAGACAGATTGGCACGTTTTGGAATGGATTGGTTTGAATATTATTTAGAACAACACGGTTGCAAACTGATTGTTATTAATAATGAAACGTTATCGCCTGAGTCAGAAATGGTACAGGATTTGATGGCAATTATTCATTGTTTTTCATGTCGATTGTACGGTTTGCGGCGATATAAAAAAATGATTAAGGAAGCGGTCAGTGAAAACACAGATAGCGTTTAGTGATAACCTCAATAAAGGAAAATACGTCGCATTAGTTGAGCAAGCTCGCCGTTTGGGGGCAATACGCACAGAAATTTGGCAGCGTTTTGGTTCTATTAAAGGCGTTGGCGTTGGTGATAGAACTATTCGGGATAAATGGCTTAAAGAAGGCAGGCAATTTAATGTCGGCGCAACACCTTGGAAACAAACGCTATGTGATGCTATAGGAGATATTAAAGCAAACCGAGAAGCGGCTAAAGTAAAAGCAAAACAGTCAATTCCTCGCCATACCACAGACAAACAAGAACAAAAACAGCTTTTCAGCTTGTTAAAATCAGACAAATGGATGGATAACAGTTATTTAAGCCGCATTATGCGACAAGTTTGGCATCGCGGACATAATTACACTTATAACCAAATCATTGTTAGATCAGATGATTACAC
>DYRG01000122.1 GCA_020718845.1 Thiomargarita sp. | reverse complement strand
CACGTACGGTTCTGAGAGAGGTTTAGGGGTGAAAATCCCCTTTACCTACTCGACTACAAGCTGGCCTTCTGTCCGCCGTGTAGTTGAAACGCTTTCCTGTCAATGGTTTTGGCGTCTGCATTGCAACTGATTTTTGTCTGTCGTTGGGTTGTGCCGTTGCGTATTTTTTATTTTCAGAAGGGAAGGAGATTTTTTTTAATTCAATTTTGTCTGGGTGGGAAAGGTGGAAGCTCTTTTGCAAGCTTTGGTCTGTGCTTGGGCTTGTGCGGCTTGCAAATGTGCTTACACCTGTGTGTTGGCTTATCCTTGTTACTTTATTCATCAATTGAAAGTTCTCTTATTAAGTCAACTATTTTGTTATTGCTGAACTGTTTTCTAAATTCAATTTTTACTTGTCCGCCAAAGAATTTTTCTGCGTGTTTAATTTTCGCTTTTTCTTCTTCACGAAGTCCGTCATCACTTCCAACGTCTTTCGTTTCTACAATGAAGTTTAATTTCTGTTTGCCGTCTTTGAATTTTAAAACGTAAGCAAAGTCAGGCGAATAAGTCTTTCCGCCTGCAACAGGAATTTTTATTGAGTTTTTCGGGATTTTCGTAAATACAATAACTTCGTTGATTTCTGTTTTTATGTTTTTCATTTCTAATTCAGAATCGTAATACAATTCGTCAAAGAAATAAGACTGTGCCACGTCTTCATCTGAAAAGAAAATACCAATATCAGAAGCGGAAATTTCCGATAAAACATTTCCATTTTCGTCTGTTAGCTTGGTTGGGTGAATGTTGTTTGAAACCTTTTTGTATTCAATACTGAATTTATCAATAGCATTTGCCATTAGGAAATGGTCAAACTTATCTTTGATAATTCGCAAAGTTGTTGGGTTCAAATGTTTATTTATGTCTGTTCCTGCATCAATAATTGATTGATGAATTGTTGCAAGATTGATGTTTAAGATTTTTGAAAGTTCTTTCAGAAAGTCGCTGTATTTCATTGTTGAAATAGTTGCG
>DYRG01000082.1 GCA_020718845.1 Thiomargarita sp. | reverse complement strand
CTAACTCTTCTTTTAATAACTCATAAGCATTCATTTTTTCTTCTCTCCTCTAACTTTATCCCTTGTTTATTCTCTCTCTTTATAACATTAAATCCGGTCTTCTGTTAGTATATGTACCACTATCGAAATTTTTACAAGGAGAATTGTATGAAGTGTGTTGAGTTTAAGCGTTTTAAAATGATTTTATGTCATTTTAGAAAAGAATTTGAAAATTTGGTGAATTGTTTTGCAAAGGTTTGCACTATAATGGATCGAAAAATCCAAAAGGGTGCAGTGTTTTTTAATTTTATTATTAACCCATTGAAATATTTATTAAAAATATTGGGTATAATATTTGCTTTTGAGTGTTTTTATGAAACTTGCCCAACGTATTCTTGACAATTTAATGGCGGCGGTATTGTGGTTTGATCGCGATTTGTATTTGCAATACATCAATCCAGCAGGGGAATCTTTGCTGCAACTCAGCGCCAATCAAGCCTGTGGTTTGCACGCGGAAATGCTTTTTCCAGATTACCAATGTTTTCAAAGAGTTATGGCTGAATCTCGCACAATTACCGAACATGGCTTGAAAATCGGCATTTTGACAGGTTCGCAATTGACCGTCGATTGCAGCATTACTCCGATTCGTGATCCCCACTATTATTCGCATAATAACAATGAGTTAGGCATTATTCCGCCCGATGCGTTTTTAGTTGAAATGGTCAATGTCGACCAACAATTACGATTGACGCGCGAGGAAGATTTGTCGTTGCGACGGCGGGCAGTGCACAATTTGCTGCGAGGTTTGGCGCACGAAATCAAAAATCCGCTCGGCGGTCTGCGCGGCGCGGCACAACTTTTAGCACGCGAACTTCCCGCGCAACAGCGTGAATATACTGACATTATTATTGGCGAAGCGGATCGTTTGCAGACTTTATTGGATCGAATGTTAGGACCTCGCACACTGCCGCGTAAAGAATGGGTTAATATTCATAAGGTTCTATGTTTAGGTAAGCAATTGATTAATAACGAATCTGGAGAAAAAATTGTAATTATTGAAGATTACGATCCAAGCGTCCCAGAAATCTTTGCCGATCCCGATCAATTACATCAAGCCTTTCTAAATTTGTTAAGAAATGCAGTGCAAGCCATGAATGGAAGTGGGATTTTAACTTTGAGAACCAGAATTGAGCATCGCGTTAAATTAGATACTAAATTGCACAAAATGGCAGTGCGTGTTGATATTCAAGATAATGGACCTGGAATTCCAGAAGAAATTTTTGAGCATATTTTCTATCCAATGGTGACAGGTCGCGCCGAAGGAACGGGTTTAGGATTAACCATTGCTCAAAATTTAGTCCATAGAAACGGCGGAACAATTTCCTGCGAAAGTCGCCCAAGTCGCACCGTTTTCAGCATTTCATTACCCATTACAACTTAATATGCTAAACGCTATAGAAACTTATTTAAATCAGGTAGAAAATGATTTACAAGCGGGTAATGCAACTGAACATACGCATCGCCCAGCTTTGTTTGCACTTTTGAAAGCATTTTTACCCGATTGTCATATTATAAATGAACCGCGTCGAATTCAATGCGGATCACCCGATTTTGAAATCGCAAAAGGTGAAGAACCTATTGGTCATCTTAAAGCAAAAGACATTGGAATTGATTTAGATAAAACTGAAAAATCTGAACAAATACAACGTTATTTACCTGCTTTAAATAATTTGATTTTAACCGATTATTTGGAATTCCGCTGGTTTATTGAAAAAAACAAACAACTTGAAATGACAGTTGTGTTAGGAACATGGGATGAAAAAAAGAAAAAACTGTCAATCAATAAAGATCAATTTTCTCGTTTTGAAGGTTTAATCAAATCTTTTGTTGAAACGAAAATACTAACTTTGCGCACACCCGACGAACTTGCCGCTAAAATTGCGCATATTGCTAATGAAATCAAACGCTCAATTGGACTTGCATACGAAAATGAAGATAATCGTGGAAATATACATAGTCAATTAGATAGTTTTAGAATTGTTTTAATTGATACGCTGACCATTGAACAATTTAGTGATATGGTTGCACAAACGATTTGTTATGGTTTATTTGCCGCAAAATGTAGTGCAGAAACTAATCAACCCTTTTCTCGAATTCATGCGAGTTTTTATTTGCCAAAAACTAATCCTTTTTTGAGAAACTTGTTTAATCAAATCGCTGGAATTGATTTAGATGAACGTTTAGTGTGGATGGTTGAGCATTTAGTTGCAGTTTT
Source organism: Thiomargarita sp. (assembly GCA_020718845.1). Classification (GTDB taxonomy): domain Bacteria; phylum Pseudomonadota; class Gammaproteobacteria; order Beggiatoales; family Beggiatoaceae; genus DYRG01. Next base: position 2,250 of record DYRG01000082.1, on the reverse strand, counting down.
AAATCGCGCAGATATTGGAGCAATTTTAGCCGATTTTGGCAAACAAACGCGCCAAGAAGACCCCGTTGTTCATTTCTATGAAACCTTTCTTGCTCAATATGATCCTAAGTTAAGAGAAGTGCGCGGCGTTTATTACACGCCAGAACCCGTTGTTTCATATATTGTGAGATCAGTTGATTTGATTTTAAAAGAAAAATTTGATTTGAAAAAAGGTTTGGCAGATAATTCAAAAATTAATGATACAACTCACAAAGTTCAAATCCTTGATCCAGCGACTGGAACGGGCACTTTTCTTTATTCAGTCATTGCAAAAATATTTGAGCAATTTCATAACAATAAAGGAATGTGGTCGGATTATGTTTCAAAACATTTATTGCCGCGTCTGCATGGTTTTGAATTATTAATGGCGGCTTATACGGTTGCGCATATGAAATTGGGTTTGCAATTAAAAAAATACGGTTATGATTTTAAGAGCAATGAACGATTAAATATTTTTTTAACTAATACCTTAGATGAAGCACATAAAACGGAAGAAACTTTGTTGGCAAAATGGCTTTCAAATGAAGCAAATGCTGCTAGTCATGTAAAATCAAAATCACCCGTGATGGTTATTTTAGGAAACCCGCCTTATTCTGGACATTCTGCGAATACTGGACAATGGATTTCTGATTTATTACATGGGATAGGAAATCAAGCAAATTATTTTATGGTCGATGGTCAATCCTTGAATGAGAGAAACCCCAAATGGTTAAATGATGATTATGTTAAATTTATTCGCTTTGCGCATTGGCGTATTCAACAAACGGGTTATGGGGTTTTAGGGTTTGTAACAAATCATGGTTATTTGGATAATCCAACGTTTAGAGGAATGCGTCAATCATTGATGAAAGATTTTGATGAAATCTATATTTTAGATTTGCATGGAAATTCAAAGAAAAAAGAACAATCTCCCGACGGTTCAAATGATAAAAATATCTTTGATATTCAACAAGGTGTGGCGATCGGGATTTTTATTAAACATCAAAAAAAGAAAAACAAAATTGCTACTGTTTATCATGCGCATTTATTTGGTGAACGTAAAACGAAATATAATTGGTTATCTGCAAATGATTTGAAAACAACTGATTGGACAATTCTACAACCACAATCTCCATTTTATTTGTTTATTCCTCAAAATATTGATTTGTTAGGTGAATATAAAAAAGGTTGGAAAATTACAGAAATTATGCCAATTAATTCGGTTGGAATTGTAACTGCTCGTGATGATTTAACAATTCAATTTAGTAAGGAAAAAATATGGGAAGTAGTGAATGATTTTTCAACTCTTTCAACAGAGAAAGCGCGTGATAAATATGATTTAGGAAAAGATGCAAGAGATTGGAAAGTTGAGTTTGCTCAAAATAATTTAAAGCAAAGTGGATTAGAAAAATCTAAAATTGTTCCAATTTTATATCGCCCATTTGATACGAGATTTACTTTTTATACAGGTAAAGAAAATGGTTTTATATGTCGTCCTCGTAAAAATGTAATGCAACATCTACTAAATCAAGAAAACTTAGGATTAATTACGGTTCGTCAAGTTGCAGAAGGAATTTTTACGCATACGTTGGTTTCTAATTATTTGGTTGATTTTAGAACAACTTTAAGCAATAAAGGGGGAAGTTATGTATTTCCTCTTTATTTGTATCCATCAGAGAAAGATCATTTTGTGAATGGAAATGGAAGTGGAAATGGACATTATAAAGAATTACCAAGAAAACCTAATTTTTCTCCTGAATTTATTTCAGAACTAGAAAACAAATTAAAATTACAATTTATTTCTGAAAATAAAGGTGATTTTAATCAAACCATTAGCGCATTAGATATTTTTCATTATATGTATGCGATATTTCATAGCCCGACTTATAGAAAACGCTATGCAGAATTTCTCAAAATGGATTTTCCCCGTTTGCCTTTAACGAATGATAAAAAATTATTTGAACAATTAGCTATTTTAGGAGAGCAATTAGTTAATATTCATCTAATGAAAACCGATCTTGATTATGAACATAATTTCCCGATTGAAGGTAATAATATTGTTGAAAAAGTTGAATATAAAAATGAGAAAATTTATATTAACAAAACCCAATATTTTGATAATGTAAAACTAGATATTTGGGCATTTCATATTGGAGGCTATCAAGTGTGTCAAAAATGGTTAAAAGATCGTAAAGAACGGGTTTTAACGTTTGAGGATTGTGAACAATATTT
>DYRG01000046.1 GCA_020718845.1 Thiomargarita sp. | reverse complement strand
CGCAGAAACCCGCTTTTCTTATACTTTCTGGATGCTGATCGTGATCTCGACAATAGGGTTCACCATATTTCTCAATTTGCTGTTTCCATGCAATGTTTAGAGTTTGACGAATCATTGCATCAGCAATCGCCGTTAAATGATCGCTGACTTTTTCTAAAGAAAGTTGCTCATTTAATTCTGCCGCTGCGACCTTCAAAACTTGCGCCCGTTTGAAATGTCGCAAACTATCCATTTGCATTTCTAAATCTTCTTCGGGAATATGCGCTAATTGTGCTCGAATGGCATTATCAATTTCTCTCACATTTAAAATATCATACAAACGCCGTTGATCTAATAATTCATCTAATAATAACGGATAACGACTAATTTGATCTGCAATCCACGCACTTTCTGCGCACAAATGCACTAATTGCATTAACGCCAACGGATGCTCAATTAACAACGCCAAATACACACTTCTTTTCGCAACTGCTTCAATTAATTTTAAAACCCGTTCTAAGACAATTGAATGATGACCACAATTCAAAATCTGCGCTAATAATAACGGCATTAAAACATCTAAACGTTCTTGCCCGTGTTTGCTCCGATGGCGTAATGCTGGCGAGGTTTTTAATTTAAGCAATTGTTTTAAAATATTTTCAGGGTCTTGAAACTGAGATTCTTTAAGCAGTTGTAATAGATTATGTTGATCAATTTCTTCACTATATTCAATATGAGTCCAAATATCTTTTAAAATGTTAAATACATAAGAATGCTCTGGCGTATTATGTGATTGTTCATTTGTAGTTTCTTGATGACCTGTCATTACTTGTTTGAAATGCTGTTGAACTTTATTTCGATGCGTTTGTAAAACATCATAAAACTCTTCCCATGTTTGAAATCCTACGCTAAATGCTAAACGTTGTTGCGTTAATGGATCAATTGGGAGGTTTTGAGTTTGTTTATCTTCAATTGCTTGTAATCGATGTTCTGTTTTACGGAGAAACCGATATGATATTTTAAGTTCTTCAACGACTTCTTTAGGTAATAAGTCATATTCTTGTAATCGATCTAAAACCATTAGCACATAACGAATTTGCAATGCGGGTTGTCGTCCACCACGAATCAATTGAAATGCTTGACAAATAAATTCTATTTCTCGAATTCCTCCTTGTCCTAATTTAATATTGTTTTCATTTCCTTTGCGTCTAACTTCTTGATCTATTTGAGATTTTAAATCACGCAATGATTCAAATGCACTAAAATCTAAATACCGCCGAAATACAAAAGGTTTGAGCATTTTGAAAAGTTTTCTTTCAATCTCTTCACCGCCACTAATCACTCTTGCTTTAATCAACGCATAACGTTCCCATTCACGCGCATGGGTTTGATAGTAATCTTCTAACGCATTGAAATTCATTGCTAACGGTCCACTATCTCCAAATGGACGCAATCGCATATCAACCCGAAATACAAATCCATCGGGTGTAATGTTGTTTAGGGTTTGAATTAAACGCTGACTTAAACGAATGAAAAACTCTTGATTATCTAAATTACGCGAAGAACCGCCCTGAGTTTCTCCAGAATTTGGATAAGTAAAAATCAAATCAATATCAGAAGAAAAATTAAGTTCTTCACCGCCTAATTTACCCATTGCAATGACCACAAAAGGTTGCGGTTCAGCTAATTTGTTATAAGGTGTTCCAAAACGTTTTGACAAATCTTTATACAGACGTTGAGCCGTGTAATCAACAAAGGTGGTTGCTAAATTTGATAAATCGCGTAAATTTTCTTCTAAAGTCGACCAGCCAGCAATATCTCGCCAAGCAATTCTAACCATTTCATAATTACGCCATTTTCTCAACTGTTGCATTAAGAGTTGATCATCACATTCTTGAGGAATTTGTTTTAAATGTTCAATAAAGTTTTCTTGATTATTATAAATAAGCGTTAAATCACCACTTTGTAATAAATTTTGAAATAATTGAGGGTTTTGAATGCCTTGTTTTGCAATAAAAGGCGACGCGGCGAGAACGGTCGGCAAACTGGCTGTTATTTTTTCGTCATTTGCGACCGAAAAATCAACACGAGCGGTCAAATTTTGCCAATATGCAATGGCTTCAGATTGTAAAAGGGTGGGAATAGCATCGAAGGAAGGAGTCAACATTAAAAATTCCTTTAAAAACAATAAGTTATAAATATTGGCATTTGGTTTGCTTTAATAAAAACAGCTACACCTACTATTCCTACCAAGTTTGTGTAGTGAGGCGTTGTAAAAGTGATGGGCGCACTTTGCAACGCCGTTTTTTTGTCACCAACCCATCAATTCTGCCCCAGTTTCAAAGGCTTGCGAAAATACATCTAATCCGTGAGAACCTCCATTTACTAACTTTCTTGCTAATGCCAAATCACCATCTTCTAATGCCGCAATTGCTTTCTTTTCTTTATCCTTAATGAAATACACCAACAAACGCGCTGCAATCAATGGATCATTTGCTAAATCTGGGTTGTCGACTAATTGCGTTCCTAACCCTAATTTTTGGCTGTAAGTGGTGTAATTTGCTCGACCTGTGAGTTGAATAAATCCTCGACCTTTGAAACGATCGCCATCGGGCGCACCTCTATTTCCTAATGCACTTCTATTATCATATAAATCAAAAGGTCTGCCATTTGGTGAAGTATTATATTGTGACTTTCCTTCACTAATAGGTTGAAATGAAGCAGTTTCAGCTCGAATGGTTGCAAAAGCCATGAGTTGCAATCGTTCATCTGACATACCATATTCTTTAAATGCTTGCATAATAAACGGATAGTATTTTTCTATGTTTTTTGCAGGTGTACCTGGAAACATTTGTTTCACCACATTTAAAGGAACATCCTCACTTTCTGTTGTTTCTTGAACGGGCTGTACGGCTGGTTTTGCGGGCGCTGGGGCTTTTGCTGGTGTTTCTCCAAACATTGCACCTAAAACGCTATCCATTCCACTTTCTTCGGTTGAGTTCGCCATTGTTTTTCTCCGATGGGTTTTAAAAAAATCATTGACCGCGTAGAAATAGTTTATCTAACGCATTCAAATCCAATTGAATCCACGTTGGTCGACCGTGATTGCATTGATCACTGCGAGGAGTATTTTCTATATCTCGCAATAACGCATTCATTTCTGTGATATTTAACAAACGATTTGCTCTCACTGAACCATAACAAGCTAATTTTGCAAATACTTCATTAAGCTGTGTTTCAACACGCTGAGTATTTTCAAATTCTTTTAAATCAGAAAGCAAATCTTTAATTAATTGCGATAAATCTGTTTTTGCTAATAAAATAGGCACTTGTTTTAAAAGCAAAGTTTCTTCATCTTGTAATTCAAGTTCAAACCCTAAATAATGCAATAAAGTTTGATGTTCTTCATAAGTTTCTATTTCTTTTGAATTAAGAACAATTTGAATCGGAACTAAAAGATTTTGCGTTTTAAACGATTGATTTTGATAATTATTTTTTATTTTTTCATATAAAATTCGTTCGTGCGCCGCGTGCATATCGACCACCACCAAACCCGCGCTATTGTGCGCCAAAATGTAAATTCCTTGCAATTGTAAAATGGCATTTCCCAACGGATAATCAACGGATGGAGACGTTTCTGGTTGCGTAAGCGGTTGTATTTTATACAATTTTTCATACAAAGGCAATACATTTGCAACCGTTGGCGCAAGTTTTTTTTCGGAAACATAAGTTGATTTTTGAGAAACTTTTAATGAAGAGGGTGTTTCAACTTTTTGAGAAACTTTTGGTGAGAAAGGCATTTCAGTTTTTTGAGGAATTTGAGGATTTTTGGGAGAAGTTTTTTCTTTAATGGTATCGCTAACACTATGATAAATAAACTCAAAAATACCGCTACTTTGTGCAAATCTGACTTCATGTTTGGCGGGATGAACGTTAATATCAACTAATTCAGAATCCAAATCAAAATACAAAACAAATGCGGGATAACGTCCGCCATATAAAACATCGCTATACGCTTGTTTTACCGCATGATTGATGGTTTTATCGCGCACAAATCGCCCATTCACAAATAAATATTGCAAATCAGGTTGTGAACGAGAAAAAGTGGGATGACCGATCCAACCTTTTAATTGAAGTAACTGATTGTTTTGAATATCAATTTTTAATGATTTTTCAGCAAATTCGCGTCCAAATAAAATTTGCAAACGCTCTAAATAACCATTTTCCTCTTCGGCAGCGCGCAATTGAAATACTGATTCTTTATCGCTTTGTAATGTCCAACGCACCCCGAATCTGCTTAATGCTAAGCGTTTCACAACTTCTTGAATATGCGAGAATTCTGTTTTAGGTGTTCTCAAAAATTTTCTTCTCGCAGGCGTATTAAAAAACAAATCTCGAACGTCAATAGTTGTTCCAATTGGATGAGAGCAAGGTTTTATTTCAGATTGATGAATGCCGTTAATATCTAATTCGTATGCGGTTTCTGCATCAAAGAATTTTGATTTCAAATTTAATCGAGAAACGGCTGCAATACTTGCTAAGGCTTCTCCTCGAAAACCTAAGGTATGAATACCACTAAGGTCTTGAATATTATGGATTTTACTGGTCGCATGACGTTGCAATGCTAAAGCAAGTTCTTCACCGCGAATCCCGTGTCCATTATCTTGCACCCGCAATAATTGCAATCCGCCGTTTTCGATGGTAATGTTAATTTCACTTGCTTTCGCATCGAGGCTGTTTTCGATCAATTCTTTAATCACCGACGCGGGACGTTCGATCACTTCGCCCGCCGCGATTTGATTTGCAACCAACGGCGGCAACACCCCAATCGACGCAACTTGATTTATCATTTGTTTTTCCGATTTCAGATTTTTGTTTGCAGCATTTTAGATTTACAACGCCAAGTGAAGCATAGCAGATTTTTGGCATAACTTATTAAAATCACCTTTTTTCTTAGATATTAGTTGGTTATAACTAAAAATTAAACAAAAAATAGCTTCAATGGTGGAAAGCGATTGAGGGGCTTTCTTTTTGCGACGGACTATAGTTTAATAGGGTTTTTATTTCAAACAACATTTAGAGGAAATTGTCATGCAATTACCAAAATCCATTGAACAAATGCAAGCGGGGATTGACGCATTGAATTTAGATGCGATTAAAATCAAGCTCTTAGACCCCTTAGAAGGCAAAGGTTGGTCGCGTGAGTATGCGGATCAATTAGAAATCGCTTATAAACGTTTTTTATTGCTGTCGGTTAAATATCCCGATATGCCCACCGTTCCCACCACCGATATCGACACTTTTTGGCATTACCACATCTTAGATACCATGAAATACGCCGAAGATTGTCAAAACGCCTTTGGTTTCTTTTTGCATCATTTTCCTTACATGGGAATGCGTGGCGAAGAAGACGCTGCCAATCTCCAAAAAGCCAGTTCTGTTACTCGTTCTCTCTATGAAAAAGAGTTTGGTGAACCAATGAGTATTTCTAAAACGGATACCGCAACTTGCACGGATAAAATCTATGTGGATACCGCGACTTGCACAGATAAAATCTATGTAGATACCGCAACTTGCACGGATAAAATCTATGTGGATACCGCGACTTGCACGGATAAAATCTATGTAGATACCGCAACTTGCACGGATAAAATCTATGTGGATACCGCAACTTGCACAGATAAAATTTTCGCCGTAAATAATGCTTTTATAAACAAAGACATAGTGAAAGCGAATATTAGACCCAGTTTCATTCAATAATTTTTATTCCCCTTGAATAAAGGGGATCGCCAAATCTAAAATAAATTATTCTTTTAACCATTGGAGAAAGTCATGTTTAACTCACGCCTTTCAAAAGTATTAATAGTTAGTGTTTGTAGTATTTTAACTCAACAAACACTTGCAAAGAGAACTGATGTTTCAGAATTAGCAACGCTTTCTTTAGAAGAATTAATGGAAATGCCCATTTCAATTGCGTCTAAAAATCAAGGAACGGTAAAAGATGCACCCGGGATTGTAAGTGTTGTCACTGAAGAAGAAATCCTTAATGCTGGCGCACGAGATTTAATTGATGTTTTGCGTTTAGTCCCCGGTTATGATTTTGGATTATGGGTAAGTAATCAAATTTCTTTAGGCATTCGAGGAAGTTGGGCATCAGATGGTAAAGTTTTAATTTTAGTCGATGGCATTGAAATGAATGAACGGCGTTATGCTTCTTATTTAGTTGGACAACATTTTCCCGTTGATCATATTAAGAAAATTGAAATTATTCGCGGTCCCGGATCAGTAATGTATGGCGGCGCGGCTAAATTAGGCGTGATTAATATCATCACTAAGCAAGCTGATGATTTACAAGGCGTTTCTTTAACGGCAAGTTATGGAAAAATGGAAGATGCTCTGGGACATGAACAAATAACCGCAATGGCGGGAGATCGATTTGGTGATTTGAAAATGAGTGCATTAGCAACCAAAGGCAAAGGACACCGCAGCGATCAAACCTATACTGATGTGTATGGAAAAACATTGAACATGGCGGAGAATAATGAATTATTTCCAGAGTATTTCAACGCTAATTTAGTGTACAAAGACATTAGTGCACGGATCATTTCTGATCGTTATTATATGACAGATCGAGATTCTTTTTTAAAAATACGCGCTGGTTTCAATAGAAAGTATTTTAAAACTGATGTCGCAGAATTAAAATATCAAACTGATTTAAGCGATGAATTGAACCTTAGTTCTTCATTATCTTATATGAAACAAAGTCCCTCTGAAATTAAGAGCGGAACGACAGGTGCTTTATTGCAACAAGTTTTAATTGATACTTATATAGGAAAGCTGAACTTTACCTATAAACCTTCTAAACAATTACAATTTGTGGCGGGTGGAGAATTTACTCAAGATAAGTTTGAAGGTAATTTGCCCAAACGTAATTTGCCTAAAATGAACAACACCACCTTATTTGCAGAAAGTTTGTACAAATCCGAATATGGTAATTTAACTTTAGGTTTGCGTTATGATGATCCTAATGTTGCCAAATCTGATTTTGCGCCGCGCATTGGTTTCACGAAAATCTTTGATAAATATCATGTTAAATTACTGTACAGCAAATCGTTTCATAGTCCAACGATTGAAAATTATAATTTAACGCCAGATATTAAGTCAGAAAAAACAAATACTTATGAGCTTGAATTAGGTTATAAAATCAATCAAAATATGTCGATTGTTGCTAACCTTTTTGATATTTCTTCAAAAGATAGCATTATGTTCTCGACTATTCCTGCCACTGCTACCGCATCAACTAAAGAAATTTATTTGAATGCCGATAAAATTGGAACGCGAGGAATTGAAACGGAATTTCGTTGGAAAGATCAAAAGAATTATATTACTTTAAATCACTCTTATTATCGAGCAACGGATTCATCAATTGCTAATTTTAAAGTGTATGATTTCCAAACCAATACCATTACCAATGACAAACTCTTTTTAGGTTTCCCAGCGCATAAAATTTCTTTAAATGCGAATTATCAAGTGATGCCAAAATTATTTGTGAATCCGTCTTTAGTTTATTACAGTTCTCGTTATGGTTATAACGCCATCGATGCGAATGGAAAATTAGTTCTAAACAAATACAATTCCTCTGTGCTGACAAATGTGATGGTGCGTTATCAAGATTTCTTAGCGAAAAACTTAGACATTGGTGTGGGTGTGCATAATTTGTTTAATGAAGATTACAAATTTATTCAACCTTACAACGATGGTCACGCACCTCTCCCTGACCAATCCCGAGAAATCATGTTTAAAGTTTGGTATGCGTTTTAATTTTTTTAATCTTTTCAATGAGTTGAGATAAAACAAAGCCCTCTTCAAATCGTTGAGGGCTTTTCTTTATTTGAAATAAAAACAATTAAGCAAATAACCAAGGCGCAGTTTGTTTGCGAGTGGATTCATAACGACGAATATCATCGGCGTGTTGTAATGTTAAACCAATATCATCTAATCCGTTTAATAAACAATGCTTTCTAAATTCATCAACGCTAAAATTAAACGTTTTATTATCGGGAGAAATTACTTGTTGTTTTGCTAAATCGACAGTTAATTGATACCCTTCATTGGCAAACACCGCTTGAAAAAGTTGCTCGATGTCTTCTTCAGTTAAAATGATCGGTAAAATGCCATTTTTAAAACAATTATTAAAGAAAATATCCGCAAAAGACGGTGCAATAATTGCTCGAAATCCATAATCTAATAAAGCCCAAGGTGCGTGCTCTCGACTTGAACCACAACCAAAGTTTTTTCTCACCAATAATATTTGTGCGTTCTTATAACGAGGTTGATTCAAAATAAACTCTTTATTCAAAGGACGATTTGAGCAATCTTGCTCAGGTTCTCCATGATCCAAATAACGCCATTCATCAAATAAATTAGGTCCAAAACCACTGCGCCGAATCGATTTCAAAAACTGTTTAGGAATAATCGCATCGGTATCAACATTAGCGCGATCTAATGGCGCAACTAATCCGCTTAAAATGGTAAATGCTTGCATTTTTTCTATCCTTTGTTGTTAAAAATTACCTCAATTATACCCAAACTCGCGCTATAATAAAGCCTATTTTAATTTTTATATTGGATTCAAAGATGAACAATCAACTTTTTTACGGGGATAATTTAGATATTTTACGTCAATATATTGCAAATGAAACAGTGGATTTGTGTTATATCGATCCGCCTTTCAATTCAAATGAAGATTACAATCAAATCTATTCAACACAAACTAATCAAGACATTGCACAAGCGCAAGCATTTATTGATACTTGGATATGGGATGATAGTGCAAATTTGGGTTTGAACGACATTATAAATAATAAAAATGGTGTATTTACTGTTCAAAGCATTCAGTTAATTCTAGGATTAGAAAAAGTCTTAGGAAAAGGGAGCTTTCTTGCGTATTTAGTGAGCATGACGCAACGCATTGCAGAAATCCATCGAGTTTTGAAAAAAACGGGATCATTTTATTTGCATTGCGATTCAGTGGCTAGTCATTATTTAAAATTGGTTTGTGACGCGCTTTTTATACCGAGAGCAGGCTTTTTTCAAAATGAACTCACTTGGCAACGTACTTCTGTGCATAGTGATGCAAAAAAATATGGTCGTAATAAAGATATTATTTTCTTCTACACAAAATCTAAAAAATATATATGGACAAATTTGCGTATTGATTTAAAAAAAAGCACGCTTAGTAATTATAAATATTTAGATGAAAATGGAAGAAAATGGGCAAGTGATAATTTAACTGCAAAAGGTTTAAGTGGTGGTGGTTATGAATATGAATACAAAGGCATTAAAAGTTATTGGCGTTGTCCGATTGGAACAATGCAACGTTTAGATGAAGAAAATCGTTTGTATTTTACAAAGACTGGCATTCGTTTAAAACGTTATTTAGATGAAAACAAAGGTATGGCTTTACAAGAAATTATTACGGATATTCCAGCATTATCTTCGCGTTCAAAAGAGCGATTAGGTTATCCCACACAAAAGCCAGAAGGATTATTAGAACGGATTATTAATGCAAGCTCAAATGAAGGAGATGTAATTTTAGATGCGTATTGTGGATGTGGAACGACAGTTGCCGTTGCAGAAAAGTTAAATCGCCAATGGATTGGAATAGATATTACTTATCAAAGTATCTCCTTGATTTTAAAGAGATTGGAAGATAATTTTGGAAGAGATTTTACCAAAGAAGTTATTGATCCAGAAACTAAAGAAGTTAAAATTCCTGCGACATTAGAATTAAATGGTGTTCCTCAAGATTTTGCGGGCGCAGTTGCTTTAGCAAATAAACAAGATGATCGATTGAGAAAAGAATTTGAAAAATGGGCGGTACTAACGTTTGCAAACAATCGCGCGATCATTAATGATAAGAAAGGCGGAGATCAAGGAATTGATGGAACAGCTTTTATGGTCGATGTTGATGAAAACGGTAAACAAGTTTATAAACAAGTGTTGTTTAGTGTGAAATCAAATAAAACGCTTTCTCCAACAGTGGTTCGAGATTTGTTTGGCACAATTGAACGCGAACAAGCAGCGATTGGATATTTGATTACTTTGTATCCGATGGAGAATTTAATTAAAGAAAGCAAAAAATATGGCTTTTATCAAAATAAAATGTTTGGAAAAATCTATCCAAAAATTGAAATTATTTCTATTCAAGAAATGTTAGATGGTAAAAGACTATCTTTACCAATGATGATAGAAGTTTTAAAGAGTGCAGAGAGAAAATCTTTGCAAAATGATGATATTTTTGATTAAGAAAAGGAGTTGAAAAAAATGAGCAGTTGGTTAGAAGAACGGGTTTGGGAACGTCGTTTGAATCGGCGGGATTTTTTGTGGTTGAGTTCGGCGGCATTGGTGGGTTGTGCGGTGAATCCCGTCACGGGCAGTCGACAACTGATGTTAATGTCAGAAACTCAAGAAATTCAAATAGATAAAGAACAATCCCCGCATCAATTCTCCGCAGATTATGGCGCAGTTCAAGATGATCAGTTAAATGCGTATCTTAATGATTTTGGTAAGAATTTGGCGGAAAAATCTCATCGCCAAAACGTGCCGTATTCGTTTCGAGCGGTGAATGCGGCGTATGTGAATGCGTATGCGTTTCCGGGCGGAAGCATCGCGGCGACGCGAGGGATTTTGGTTGAATTAACCGACGAATCGCAATTGGCGGGCTTGATGGGGCATGAATTGGGGCACGTCAATGCGCGTCATGCGGCTTCTAAGGCATCGTGGGACATGGTGTCGACGGTGGCGTTGGCGGGGACGACCGCGTTGCTAGCGGTGACGAAATACAAAGAATATGCGTCGTGGGCGCAGGTTTTGGGCGGGGTCGGCGCGGGCGCGTTGTTGGCGAGTTACAGCCGCGATAACGAACGTGAAGCCGATGCGTTGGGCATGGAATACATGACGAAAGCGGGGTTTAATCCATCGGGAATGCCAAACTTAATGCAAGTCCTTGTAAATCAATCAAAATCGAAACCGAGTGCGTTTGATCGACTTTTTGCAACCCATCCGATGAGCGATGAACGTCTAAAAACCGCGCAAAATCAATTGGATATAAAATACGCCGACTCTAAAAATCTTCCCGTAAATAAAGAACGTTACATGGATCACACGGCGAAATTACGTCAAATAAAACCCGCTTTAGAAGCAATGCAACGCGGTGAGAAATATATGACTCAAGAGGATTTCAACAACGCATCGACGGAGTTTAATAAAACATTACAACTTGCTCCCAATGATTACGCGGGATTGTTAATGATGGCGAAATGTCAAATGTCGCTCAACAAACCCACCGATGCTCAACGTTTTACTCAACAAGCACAAAGCATTTATCCCACCGAAGCGCAAGCAAATCATTTGAACGGTGTTGCTCTAATGGCACAAAATAAATTCGATGCAGCGTATCAAGCCTTTGATCAATATGAGAAAAAATTACCAGGAAATCCCAACACGGTATTTCTGAAAGGCTTAACTTTAGAAAGTATGCAACGCAAATCTGCCGCCGCGCAAGAATATAACCGTTATTTGCAACTTTCAAATCAAGGCGATCAAGCAAAATACGCCGCTCAACGTCTCCAAACTTGGGGTTTAAAATAAATTAGGTTGTTTCCTTAATTCTATTTTTGTTAAAGGTGTGAATATAGCGTAAAAAAAACCGCCGATAGAAAGCGTCTATCAGCGGTTTTTTAAGGAGTTTTAGCTAGTTACAAACAATAACTTATACAGGTAATTTGAAGGTTTCTAATTTTTCACCCGCTTCTAATTTTTCTCTCAACCAACGAGGATGTTTGCCTAAACCCGTCCAAGTTTCATTAGGATTTGCTGGGTTTTGGTATTTAGCTTTGTACTGTTTTTTTGGGCGACCTAAAACGGAGTCTTTTTTAGCGGGTCCACGACCACGACTTGCGGTAACGACTTCATCCAAAGAAAGACCAGATTCTTTAGCTTTTGCACGGAATTCATCTAATAACAATTTACGTTTTTCGGATTGTTTACCGCGTAATAAGCTATCGACTTGGGTTCTTACGTTAACTAATTCATCGAAAGACATTTTTTCGATGAATTTTGCGACTTCTTTACTCATGGTGAGATTTCCTTCTGTTGAGTTGTACAAATTAAAAAATGTTTAAGCGTTCAAGTACGCATTTGAGATAAAGTCTAACAGAAAAATTGAAGTGATGTAAATCTTTTTCTGTTCACTTTATTTGCGCTAATTAATACTACAAAAGGTTTCGCATTGCAAGTATTTTTATCAAACTTTTTTTTGAATGGGTGTCGAGGAAGGCTTTGTGATATGATTTAGTTACTTGATTCACTTCTTTTTTACGCTATTTATTGGTCTTGTTATGCAAACAGTTTATGATCCTCAACACCTCGAAACGGAGGTGCAAAATCTCTGGGAAACCCGCCACGCCTTTGAAGTTTGGGAAGACCCCACTAAAGAAAAATTTTACTGTCTTTCTATGTTTCCTTACCCCAGTGGACGTTTGCACATGGGGCACGTTCGTAATTATACGATCGGGGATGTGATTAGCCGTTATCAAAGGATGTTGGGGAAGAATGTTCTTCAACCGATGGGCTGGGATGCGTTCGGGCTACCCGCTGAAAATGCGGCGTTGCAAAACAAAACTGCCCCCGCAAAATGGACATATCAAAACATCGATTATATGCGTAACCAATTAAAGCGTTTAGGCTTTGGATATGATTGGTCGCGTGAAATCGCAACTTGTAAGCCGGACTATTATAAATGGGAACAGTGGTTTTTCACCCGTCTTTATGAAAAAGGACTGGTTTATAAAAAGACGGCGGTCGTTAATTATGATCCAATCGATCAAACCGTGTTGGCAAATGAGCAAGTGATCGACGGTCGAGGCTGGCGGTCGGGGGCGTTGGTTGAACGTCGTGAAATCCCCCAATGGTTTGTCAAAATTACCGCTTATGCCGATGAATTACTTAAAGGGTTAGATACCCTCGACGAGTGGCCCGAAGCCGTTAAAACCATGCAACGCAATTGGATTGGACGGTCGGAAGGCGTTGAAATCCACTTTAAAGTTAATGGTGAAACCCTTCCCGTTTATACGACTCGACCCGATACCTTAATGGGCGTTACCTATTTAGCGATTGCTGCCGAACATCCGCTTGCTCATCAGGCTGCGTTAAATAATCCTCTTTTAGAATCCTTTATAAAAGAGTGCGCACAAACCAGCGTCGCCGAAGCAACCCTTGAAACAATGGAAAAACGCGGCATTGATACGGGTTTATTAGCGGTTCATCCAATTTCTGGAGAAACCGTTCCAGTATGGGTCGCTAATTTTGTTCTTATGGGATATGGTTCTGGCGCAGTAATGTCTGTTCCAGCGCACGATCAACGCGATTTTGAATTCGCGCAAAAATATAACTTACCGATTAAGCAAGTGATTGTAAAAGATTCTTTAATTGAGAACTTGACTGCGGCAATGACAGAAAAAGGTAATTTGATTAATTCTGGGGATTTTACGGGATTAACGTCACAGCAAGCCTTTGATTCTATTGCGAATTATTTGACTGAAAACGATTTAGGATCGAAAAAGATCAATTTTAGATTGAGAGATTGGGGCGTTTCTCGTCAAAGATATTGGGGTTGTCCAATTCCAATGATCGAAACTCAAAATGGCGACACGATTCCAGCAAACGAATTTCCGATTGAATTACCCGAAGACGTGGTGATGGATGGACCGCAATCACCGATCAAACAAAATCCTCAATTTTATCAATTACCTAACGGAAGCAAACGCGAAACCGATACGTTTGATACGTTTATGGAATCCTCTTGGTATTACGCTCGATTTTCCTGTCCAAATGCTGATCGAATGTTAGATGAAAAAGCGGATTATTGGCTTCCTGTCGACCAATATATTGGGGGAATTGAACACGCGATTCTTCATTTATTATATGCGCGGTTTTTCCATCGTTTATTAAGAGATGAGGGTTTGGTCAAAAATGACGAGCCTTTCAAACGCTTATTAACGCAAGGGATGGTGATTGCCGAAACATTTTATCGTGAAGAAAACGGCAAAAAGATTTATTTCAACCTTACAGAAGTGACGGTTCAGCTCGATGAGAAAGGCAAAATTGTCGGCGCGATTTTAATAAAAGATAATCAACCCGTTCAAATTGGAAACATCGAAAAGATGTCGAAATCTAAAAACAACGGGGTTGATCCGCAGATTATGATTGAGAAATATGGCGCGGACACGGTAAGGTTATTTATGATGTTTGCGTCGCCGCCAGAGCAATCGTTGGAATGGTCGGACAGCGGCGTGGAAGGCAGTTTTCGCTTTTTAAAACGGCTGTGGCGACAAGTGACCACTCACCTCGAACAACCCGTTTCTGAGGGCATTCCTTTAAGCGAAGCCGATAAAAACGCTCGTCGTCACATTCACGAAACCATCGCCAAAGTCAATGATGATTTTTCGCGTCGTTACACTTTCAACACGGCGATTGCGGCGTGCATGGAATTATTGAATAATTTAAATCGCCTTGAAAATCAATCGGTTATTAGAGAAGGTTTGGAAGCGGTGATTTTAATGCTTGCGCCAATTGTTCCGCACATTTGTCAAAAATTATGGGAAATGTTGGGACACGACGGTTTGATTATCGACGCGGCATTTCCAAAAGTCGACGAAAGCGCGTTAATTAAATCAACTTTACAAATCACGATTCAAGTGAGTGGAAAAATGCGGGCGCAATTAGAAATTCCCGCGAATGCCGATCAAAAAATAGTTGAGGAACTTGCTTTACAAAATCCCAATGTTCAACGTTTTATTGCTGAGAAACAAGTGGTTAAAATCATTTATGTTTCTGGCAAATTATTGAATATTGTCGTGAAATAGTTTTTGAATATCTCCTCTCTGTAATTTATTGAGGGGAGATTTTAATAAGGAAAAAATCCAATGAATCAATTATATTTAGGCGATTGTTTAGATGTTTTACGGAAATACATTAAAGATGAATCAGTGGATTTGATTTATATTGATCCGCCGTTTAATTCAAAACGTAATTACAATATCTTTTTTGACGATAAAGAAATTCAAACGCAGCGGGTTGCTTTTGAGGATACTTGGTCTTATAAAAGCGTGGGCGCATCTTTATTAGAACTTCAAACCGTTAAAAATGAGCCTTTACATACGCTTTTAAATGCTTATAAATTAGTTGCTCCTCAAGTTTTTCCTTATTTAGTTATGATGACTTTGCGTATTTTAGAATTACATCGAGTGTTGAAAGAAACGGGGAGTTTTTATTTGCATTGTGATCCCACCGCAAGCCATTATTTAAAAACCATTTGTGATGCGGTTTTTAATGAGAAAAACTTTAGGAATGAAATCACTTGGTGTTATGATACGGGCGGAAGATCAAAAACCAACTTTCCTAGAAAACATGATATTATTTTTTGGTATGGTAAAACAAAAAATAATCGTTTTTTTACGATGCGGTTGCTTTGCAACGTGACACAACAACCATGCACGAACCTATATTAGTAGATGAAGATGGTCGTTCTTATCAACGAAATATAAAAAATAACAAGGAATATCGTTATTATTTAGATAAAGGAACGTTACCTAATGATTGGTGGATTGATATTCAAGCATTAAACCCAGCCGCAAAGGAACGCTTAGGTTATCCAACCCAAAAACCGCGAGCATTATTAGAAAGAATAATTCAAGCAAGTTCAAATGAAGGCGATGTCATTTTAGATGGTTTCTGCGGTTGTGGAACGACCTTAGATGCCGCAGAATATTTGAAAAGAAACTGGATTGGAATTGATATTTCTCCGATTGCCATTTCTTTAATGAAACGACGTTTGCAAGATAGTTATAAAACTGATTTGTCAAAATTTACCATTCGCGGCGTTCCAAAAGATAAAGAAAGTGCAATTGAATTATGGGTAAAAAATCCTTTTGCATTTCAAGATTGGTGGATTATGGAATTTGAAGTATTTTCAAGCACTTTCGGTAAAAAAGGCGCGGATCAAGGTGTTGATGGATTAGGAATGTATTTAATTCCAACAGTAGAACAACCGATTAAAGCCGCATTTCAAGTGAAGGGAGGAAAAGTTCAATCAAAAGATATAGATGCGTTATTAGGTGCAATGGTCAAACATAAATGTGAATTAGGCGTTTTTCTCACGATTCAATCCCCAACCGAACCTATGCTAAAAACAGTGGCAAATTCAGGACATTTTAGTGCAGCTGGATTTAATTATCCACGTTTGCAGATTTTAACATTAGAAGAATTTTTTAGTGGAAAAACATTACAACTTCCTAAATTTAATATTACCTTTAAAAATGCGCAAAGTATATCTAAATTTGTTGATCAAAGCGGTTTAGATTTATAACCTTTTTGGTAGAAATTAATAAGGTGCGTTGTTAAGTTTTAGTATCGATCCCTCTTCAAAAAAAGAGGGATGATAGAAATTACATTTTTAAAGCCGCGACCACTGCATCGCCCATTTCAGAAGTTGAAATAACTTTTTCTCCCGATCTTGCAATGTCTGCCGTGCGCAAACCCTGATCTAAAACTGATTTCACAGCGGTTTCAATTTTATCAGCTAAATCAGGAAGTTGTAATGAATAACGTAACATCATTGCAACCGATAAAATAGTCGCTAAAGGATTCGCTTTGTTTTGACCTGCGATGTCTGGTGCAGAACCATGAATTGGCTCATACATTCCTTTGTTATTTGAATCCAAAGAAGCCGACGGCAACATTCCAATTGAACCACTCAACATTGAAGCCAAATCCGATAGAATATCACCAAACAAATTACCCGTCACAATCACATCAAATTGCTTTGGTGCGCGCACGAGTTGCATTGCCGCGTTATCTACATATTGGTGAGAAAGTTCGACATCGGGATATTCTTTGCCGATTTTAGTCACAATTTCTCTCCACAACATACTGGTATCTAAAACATTTGCTTTGTCGACCGAACAGACTTTTTTATTTCTACGACGCGCACTTTCAAATGCCACTCTTGCAATGCGTTCAATTTCACTTTCGCAATAGTGCATGGTATCAAAACCTTGACGTTCTCCGTTCTCTAAAGTTCTAATGCCACGCGGTTGTCCAAAATAAATATCGCCCGTTAATTCTCGCACGATTAAAATATCAAGATTTTCAACGACTTCTGATTTTAACGTCGACGCACTTGCTAACGCGGGATATAACAATGCGGGACGTAAATTTGCAAACAAATTCAAACCCGATCTCAAACCTAACAACCCTTTTTCTGGGCGAATGGCGCGTTCTAAATTATCCCATTTTGGTCCACCGACCGCGCCCAATAACACCGCGTCGGCTTTTTTACATAAATTCAAAGTGTTATCAGGCAGTGGCACGCCAGTTTGATCGATTGCCGCGCCGCCCATGGGGGCTTCTTCTAAAATAATGTCTAAACCGTTGTTTTTTAAGATATTTAAAACTTTGACTGCTTCGCCGACGATTTCAGGTCCAATGCCATCGCCTGCTAAAATTGCAATTAACTTGCTCATACGTTTTCTCTATTCCAAAGCAAAAACAAAAAATAGTAGTCGATTTCTCTAAAAATATCGATATTTTAGTGTTAAAAGTTTAATGGAAATTATACTGAACGTGCAGAAATAAAAGAACTCCAGCTTTATTTTGTTTGAATGCTTGGATTAACATTTATTCGTACACCGCTGGAATAATTAAACCGCTCCTAGGCGTAAGCAAAAGCAAGGGCGCACGTCCACTTTGCATAATTTCAGGCTGCGTTGGCGATGGAGGATTTTGAGGATCAATTAACACTTCAATGATTTGTCCAGCTTGGAATTTTTGCTCAACTTTGCTCAACGCTGGAAAGAGTGCAAGATAATGACGTTCCTCACCTTCCCAACGGTAACGCAAATACAAAGTCGGGGTTAGACCACTTCTAAAACCCCGCTGCATTTCAATTTTCTCAATGTGTGCTTGAAGACGACTGCCCTCACAATAAAGCCGACGAATCCACCGTAACCGCCTATTTAATAACCAAAAACATGGAATGGTCATGGTGAACAGTGGCATCAACACAGGAATTAGAAAAAGCATTTCCTGTTCGGGAGAAATGCTCGGCTCAGTCCAGATAAATACAGAAATAGCCAACGCGGGTAGCACACCACCAATTGACAAAGGTACGACTATTTGTAGAAGAAAATCCGCCTTAAACAATTGCCACCAACTTGGCGGTGAAGAAAAACTAGAAAAATGATGAGAATCAGCCATTTGTTACCTCTTGCGCAGTTTTATTATTTAGGTGGAATTGAATCAAAATATGCACTACTTTAACCGACAATTTAATTCACCACAAGCAGAGCAGCCCGCGCTGGCGTGGAAGCGATTTTAACTGTTTTGAAATTAGCGTTTATTTGTGTGGTAAAAAGGTTACAGAACATTCAAAAAGCCCTTAAAAATCAATAACACAGATTAACACAGAAAGATTAAAAAATGATAAACACAGATAACTATTTTATTTATCAGTGTTAATCTTCTTTTAGTTCATCCGTGTTCATCCGTGTTCATCCGTGTTCATCTGTGTTGCAAAAATGTCATGTAAAAAAAGGCTTGCAATACTTTGAAAGCTATGCGATTATTTCACCAGTTGCAACCTACCTCGCCAATGCAGGCGATTGAAACAATCTGTCAAGTTCAAATATTTTAGAAAAAACTTTTGTTGCAACCAACCGTGCCAATGCAGGCGATTTGATTTAAAAATGATCTGAAATAAAAAAACCTCTCAAGATGATATACTTGAGGGGTCTTTTTTTGATTAAGAAATGAGAGAGAAAATGCCAACGATATCGGGTAGTGCATAATTTAGGATGATATGGTATAATGTGATATTAAGAAAAGAATA
>DYRG01000121.1 GCA_020718845.1 Thiomargarita sp. | reverse complement strand
TTGATAAAGTTAAACCGCCGTATCAACTCAATCAATTTCCCGCCGATTTTGGTCAGAAACTTGGAAAAGAAATTGTTTATTTGCTTGCCACAAAATCTACGCCATCTTTGGAAGGTTCAGAATGGGAGCAAATTTTTGCATCTTGCATCGGCGCAGAATGGAAACCTTCAAACGTTGGTTTAGATGATGTGATTTTAAGTGTGTGTGCTTGGGGAGCGAAAACGGTTAAAAGCCCTCACCCACATCGAGCAGAAACTATCAGACTTATATCTGGGCGAAACTCTCCATCATATTCTTTTGACCAACAAAATTTAGACGCAGACGCTCAACTTTTGGGAAATGACGTTCTAAAAATATGGAATACTCGTGTTGAATCCATCAGAGCAAAATTTTCTCATTTAAGAACGGTTGTGCTTATCAAGTCAGACGACTTAACAGAACTTGCTGTATTTGAAAGTGAAACGGTGATGTATCCGCCAGAAAACTATATTTGGCAACGCAACAAAAACGATAATTTAGAAGGCAATGAAAAAGGTTCAAATATTCATCGGTTTACCTGGCAACCACACGGTTCGCAATTCACAATTATTGAGTCTGTGCCAAAAGAATGTTTGCTTATCAAAGTCAAGCCACCACGCAAACTTGATAAAGACGATGTTTTGAAAGCGGTAAATTTTGATAATAAGTGGGTAACTGTCACCAATCGAAAATAAGATGACAGATACTTTTTCTAAAAAACAGCGTTCAGAAATAATGAAGGCTGTTAAGTCAAAAGGTAACAAATCAACAGAAATTAAGTTGATTGAAATTTTCAAATTTCATCATATAACTGGCTGGCGTAGAAACTCCAATCTTGTCGGGCATCCAGATTTTATTTTTCCTAAAAATCGAATAGTGATTTTCGCTGATGGTTGTTTTTGGCATGGTCACAATTGCCGCAATGTTAATCCTTCAGACAATGCCGAATATTGGCAAAATAAAATTAAGCGAAACAAAGCAAGAGATAAAGCGATAACAAAGGAAT
>DYRG01000120.1 GCA_020718845.1 Thiomargarita sp. | reverse complement strand
ATCAAACTGATTCAAGTAACCACAATCAAACTGATTCAAGTAACCACAATCAAACTGATTCAAGTAACCACAATCAACTCGCACAAATAAAAGCGATTGTTAGCGAATACGAAAGCAAGGCGCATCCGTCGAGCGTTCGTTGGGATGTAGCCAAAAAGTTGATTGCTGACTTGAAAAAGGCTTTATCTTAATATAACAAAAGTGATATATTTTAACGCTATGAACTGGTCAATTAGCTACTTTAACGATTCTGTACAGCAAGAGATTTTCTCTTTTCCTAACTCATTAAAAGCCCGCTACATTCATTTAACCAACTTAATGCTAATTGACGGAGCTAACTTAGGTATGCCTTACACCAAAGCAATGGGTAACGGCTTGTTTGAATTGAGATTACAAGGTAAAGATTGCATCGGGCGAGTTATGTATTGCACTCTCGTTAATCAACAAATTGTTATGCTGCATTCTTTTATCAAGAAAACTCAAAAAACGCCTAAGCACGACTTAAATATTGCCATTGAACGCATGAATGAGGTTAAACGCCATGTTAAGCCATAATGATTTGGTTAAAAAAATGCTTGAAAATCCTAGTGTTAAAAAAGAATATGATGCGCTTGAAAGTGAATTTGCTCTCTTTGCTGAAATGATCAAAGCCCGTCGACTCGCGGGTTTATCTCAAAAAGAGATTGCGCAACGTATGGGCACTAAACAAGCTGCTATTGCCAGACTAGAATCCTCTAGCGGTAAAGTTAAACACTCTCCTAGCCTTGCCACTTTGCAACGTTACGCCCACGCTATCGGTTGCCGCTTAGATATTAAATTTATTCCTAACTCTAATTAAAACAAATTCATACTTTTGATAAAAAACTGTCGAGGTTACAAGGTGCAAAATTAATTATAGATTTGGTGTCTGTTTGACGCACAAATGACATCTATATGACATCTAAAAGACAGCTTTATGACACAATCGCAACCGATTTACTGCGTTGAGCACAAGCCAAGAGGATTAAATAATGATTTCAACAGATATTTATTTTGAAATTGAGCA
>DYRG01000022.1 GCA_020718845.1 Thiomargarita sp. | reverse complement strand
TCCTCTGCTCGTTAATCTCTCCTATTATATCACCACAATATGCACCTCTACCAACTATCTATAGCTCCTAAGTCTTTAATTAGAATCAACACAATTGTATCTTCTACTGCTGTTTCTAATGCACACCATAATCCAATTAGTCCGTGTGCATTAATAGAATGAAAATTTGACACGATTAATTCTTTTGCTTTTTGTTCTAAAAATTCGTTCTCTTTTTGCAGTATTTTTAGTTGAGTATCATCTTTTCCATGTTCTATAAATTTTTGTCGCGCAATTTGAATAAATGGTGTCATCCCAGAAAAATTAATAATTGCTTTGTGTAAGATTGACGCATGAAATGTTTCTTCAGCGACATATTTTACACAATTTCCTGCTGGAGAAATAATCCAATTAACTACATTGCTATCAGGTATCATTTATCCTCTTTTTAAAATAAAGTAAAACTAGAAAAAGGTGGTAGACAGTCGGCTTTAAATAAATTTGTTGGATTAGTATAGCGGTGCGTGCTTTTTCGGTATTAATTGCTCGAGCAAGTGGCACATTTTCTTGAAGAGTTTCTAATAAAAACGGGCTAATTTCGACATTATTTGCGTTCAAAAAAAGATGTGGTTTCTCAATTAAAACAACACCTAATTCACGTTGCACTTTTTTTAAATCAAAATCACGGTAAGACATTTGATTATCTCTATGAATTTATCATTTTTTAGCGGACAATTCCTCGAGTGGCGTTGTGTAGGAAATCAATGAAATTTTGGATTTCTGGGCAGTGAGGAAGCAAGGTTTGTGTTAAGGTTTCAATGGCGGCGTTGGTGGTTAAGTTTTGGCGGTAAATGATCTTATAAGCCTGACGCAAATAATTGAGAGTTTCTGGAGAAAAGCCACGTCGTTTCAAACCTTCTTTATTTAGACCATTTGCCTTTGCACTGTTTCCTGCCGCCATGACATACGGAGGAACGTCTTTAATGACAATCGAACCGCCCGCAACGAAACTGTGCGCGCCGATTCGACAAAATTGGTGAACACCCGTAAATCCGCCTAAAATCGCGTAATCGCCGACAATCGCGTGACCCGCCAATGATGCATTGTTTGCAAAAATCGTGTGATCGCCGACAATGCAATCGTGCGCAAAATGGGTATAAACCATTAACCAATTATGGTTTCCGATTTTGGTGATGCCGCCGCCGCCGCTTGTTCCGCGACTCATGGTGCAAAATTCACGGATTTCGTTGTGATCGCCGATTTCTAAAAAGCTACGTTCGCCGGCGTATTTTTTGTCTTGCGGGTCTTCGCCGAGAGAGGCAAATTGATATATCTTATTGTTTTTGCCGATCTTTGTTGGTCCTTTGATGACGACGTGCGATCCGATCCATGTGCCTTTGCCGATTTCCACGTCCGCGCCAATGATCGAAAATGCCCCAATCGTGACACTGTCAGCAATTTTCGCGGTCGGGTCGATGAGGGCGCGCGGATCAATCATTCGGGATTTCTCGGTGGATGCACATTAAATCAGCGGTCGCGGCGATTTTCCCATCGACTTTGGCGGTCGCGGCATATTTCCAGACTCCCCGCGCGGTTTTTTGCAAACGCACGTCGATGATCAACTGATCCCCTGGTTCGACGGGATTTTTGAAACGCGCATGGTCGATGCCAGCCAAATAATACAATGACTTATTATCAGGTTGGGCTTTCGCGGTTTTAAAAGAAAGCACGCCCGTTGCCTGTGCCATCGCTTCGACCACCAACACCCCAGGCATCACGGGTCGAACCGGAAAATGCCCCATAAAATAAGGTTCATTAAAAGAAACGTTTTTAATTGCGATCAGGTATTCGCCAATTTTATAGTCCGTCACCCGATCTATTAATAAAAACGGATAACGATGCGGTAAATGTTGCAAAATTTCGTGAATATCCATCGTGTCCATTATTGTTTCTCCAAACGCCGCAAACGTCGCATCATATCATTTAAATCCTTGAATCGTAAAAAGTTTTTGTGCCAATCTTTATTATTTTGTAAAGGCACGCCAGAGGAATACATCCCCGCTTCTAAAATGGATTGCATGACAATCGTACCGCCCGTAATTTGAACATTATCAACGACTTCTATATGTCCAGCAATCCCCACGCTGCCGCCAATCATGCACCGTGCGCCGATTTTAGTGCTGCCCGCAATGCCCACACAAGCCGCAATCGCCGTGTGATCGCCAATGTGAACGTTGTGGGCGATTTGAATTTGATTGTCGAGTTTCACGCCATTGCCGATCACCGTATTGCCCAACGCCCCTCGATCAATGGTGGTGTTCGCGCCAATTTCCACATCGTCGCCGATCTCGACACTGCCGAGTTGAGGAATTTTCACCCAACCTTCAGAACTGTGTGCCAATCCAAATCCATCCGCGCCAATCACCGCGCCCGCATGAATAATCACGTTTTTACCAATATTTACGCCATCATACAGCGTAACATTTGGATAAATAAGGGTTTTTTCACCAATATAAATATCTTTTCCAATCACACAACCCGCAGAAATATGCACAAAATCATCAATTTGCGTATTTCTATCAATCACCACATTTGCATCGATGCGGGCGTTTGGGGAAATTTTTGCGGACGGATCAATTATCGCCGATGGATGAATAAATGCTTGAAAAGGTTGAATTTCTTGAAACAACGCTGCCGCTTTTGCATAACCTAAATAGGGATTATCCATAATCAACGCCGCAACTGGGCAATCGGCTTGATCACGCGGGGCTAAAATAACGGCGGCGGCTTGGGTTTGTTTGAGGGCTTTGCGATAAGCGCGATTGGTATAAAAGCTGATCTGAGAAGTGGTCGCATCATGCAAGCCTTTGATTCCATTGATAATTTTATCATCATCAAAAGAATCAAATTGTGCGCCAATGTGCGCGGCGAGCGCAGCAAGAGTAAGATTTTTCATTGACGCACCTTAAAGAAGTCTATTCGCCTTGCAAACGGGCGAGGATTTTATCGGTGAGATCAACGCGAGAATTGGCATACACCACGCCTTCACCGACGACTAAATCATAGCCTTCTTCTTTCGCTAATGCATTGATTGCGCTAAGAATATCTTTTTGAAGTTTATTGATTTCATCCGAACGGCGAATGCTGAAATCTTCACGAAACACGTCCAATTCACGTTCTAAATCACGACGTTTGGTGCGAATATCTTGAGTTAATTTATTCGCTTCGGCGGTGCTCATGGTTTCTTCTTCTTTACGAAGTTTTTCTTCCAAACGACGTAACTCTTCTTTAGCTTTTGAAACCTTGCTTTCACGGTTGGTAAATTCTTGTTTTAAACGGGAATCAGCATCTTTTGCTTGTGGTGCGCCGTCTAAAATTTTGGGAATATTTACAAACCCAATTCGTAAGCCTTCTTCTGCGTTGGCTAATTGAGAAACTGCGCTAAATGCTAACGCGGTCATAAAATAAAAAAGTGACTTTTTCAAACGTGACTCCATCATGTTATTTAATCAAAAAAACTTAATTGAAATTTGCGCCAATTGTAAATTGGAACACTTGCGTATCGTCGCCGACCTTGGTATTCAAAGGCTTAGCTAAGCTAAAACTGAGCATTCCCAACGGTGACAGCCAAATCGCCGCCACACCAGTTGAATAACGCAAATTGCTCCGATCAAAATCTTCGCGGGTCGCATAAACATTACCAACATCGAAAAAGGTTGACAAGCGAAAACGTTGACTTTCTTTAGCGAACGGCATCGGGAAGAACAATTCGGCGTTTCCTAATGTCCGCAAAGTTCCACCGTATGGGCGATCGTTGCTATCGCGTGGACCTAAAGTATTTTCTTTGTAACCTCTCACGCTGCGAGGACCGCCTGCGACATAATTCTCAAAAAATGGAAAATCCGTTTTTCCATAGGCTTTTCCGTAACTTACATCGGCATTTAACATTAACGTGTAATTTTTCACAATCGAATAATACATCGCCAATTTGCCGTTGAGTTTGTAATATTTGAGTTTATCGCCGCCCATTGGCACTGCCACTTCGCCGCCCAAAGATTGTAACACACCACTTTCTGGGAATAATATCCGATTTCGAGTGTCGTGCGCCCAACCTGTTGATAATTTGAAAATATTGAAAGTATCGCCATTTTTTCCAATATAATCAAAGATTTCCTTCGCACTATTTGTCGTTGACTTCACTTGCAAATGCTCAGGTTCGATGCCAAAACGAATCGAATCGTGCTCAGAAAGCGGAATGCCATAACCCAACGTTCCACCAAACGCATCGAGCGCGTAACTGCTTAAATTCGCTTGTTCTGCGTCGGTTTTGCGGAAATATAATCCAAAACTTTGACTAATTCCATCGACCGTGAAATACGGATCATAATAACTAAAACTATATAGAGTTTGAACTTTACTCGTGTTAAATCCGATACTTACGCGATTTCCACTGCCTAAAAAGTTATCTTGGCTAATGCTTGCATTAAACAACACGCCTTGAGTTTGTGAATAACCAATCCCCGCCATGAAATTTCCTGACGGACGTTCGGTAACACTATAATTTATATCCACTTGATCGGGTTGATCGGGAACAGGAACGGTTTCGACTTTCACTTCATCGAAAAAATTTAAACGATCCAAGCGTTCTTTTGAGCGTTTGATTTTAGCGGTCGAAGCCCACGCGCCTTCCATTTGACGCATTTCTCGACGCAACACTTCATCACGAGTTTTAGCATTGCCAGCAAAATTAATCCGACGCACATACGTTCTTTTACCCGGATCAACAAAGAAAGTTAAAACCACATCGGTGCTTTCTGGAGAAATCGGTTCGGGAACAGGATTTACATTTGCAAAAGTATAACCATCATCGCCTAAACGTTCCGCCAATGATTCAACCGTTGCAGTGATTTGTTTGCGAGAAAAAACGCTGTTATTTTCGATCTTAATTCTATCGCGCAATTCTTTTTCTGGCACAACCAAATTACCCACTAATTTAATATCTGTGATTCGATGTTTCTTACCTTCAGTGATATTAACGGTGATATAAATATCTTGTTTGTCGGGTGTAATAGAAACTTGGGTTGAATCAATCGAGAAATTCAAATAGCCTCGATCTAAATAAAATGATTTCAAAGTTTCTAAATCAGCGGAGAGTTTTTGTTTGGCATATTGATCTGAACTAGAAAAGAAAGACCAAAAGGTTGCAGGGCTTAATTCAAATTCGCCGAGCAATTCTTTATCTGAGAAAGCCTCATTTCCAACAATTTGAATATGTTTAATGGCAGCAGATTTTCCTTCAGAAATATCGATGTGAACTTTGACGCGATTTCTCGACAATTCGGTGACAGTTGATTTCACGCGAGCGGCATAACGACCTAAACTAAAATATTGACGTTGTAGTTCTAATTCGACCTTTTCTAAAATGGATCGGTCAAATACTCGACCTTCCGCAAAACCGATACTTTTCAATGCCTTAACTAAATTTTCTTTTTCGATTTCTTTATTGCCTTCAAAGACAATTTCTGAAATCGCGGGACGTTCGGTGAAATACACCACTAAAATATTATTATCTTGAGCAAAACGAATGTCGTTGAAAAAGCCTGTTTTGAACAAAGATTTCAAGGCTTGCTCAGACGTTTTATCATCGAACTTATCGCCCGCTTTTAAAGGTAAATAATTGAAAACCGTCCCCGCAGCAATCCGTTCTAATCCTTCCAAACGAATGTCTTCGATTTGAAATTGATCGACCGCAATTGCAATCGTTGGAATTACTAAATTAATGCTCAAAAAAAGGCTATTTATTAAACGTTTTATCATAATGTTATCCAAATAAGCGCGTCACATCACCTAAAATCGCAAATGAAAACAACAATGCAATCACCGATAAACCAGCTTTTTGCATTATATCTAATGTTGTTTCAGAAAGCGGAGAACCTTTAATCGCTTCCAATGCGTAAGTGAGCAAATGACCACCATCTAAAATAGGAACTGGCAACAAATTAAAAATCGCCAAATTCGCACTCACAAATCCTAAAAAATAAAGAAAAATCAATCCACCTTGATTAAATGCCGCGCCCGCTTGTTGAGCCATTGTCACGGGACCACCTAAATTTTTAGTCGGCGACATTTCTAAAGTGAGGAGTTTTGCCAATACTTTGAGCGTTAAAACGGTAATTTCCCACGTTTTTTCCGCTCCCTTCTGCAAAGCCGCCACTATACCATATTGTTCAGTTTCCATATAACGTTCAAACAATTTTGGATCGTGCGCGGGCTTAATGCCAATCACATAACGCTTTGATTGTTCACTATATTCTGGCGTAATTTTAAACTCTAAAGTTTGCGATCCGCGTAACACCTTGATATTTAAGGAATTTTCTTTATTTTCATTGATTAATTTACCCACGTCTTCCCATATTTTCACGGGCGTGTCATTGATCGCTAAAATGGTATCTTGAGCGCGTAAATCTGCTTTAAATGCAGGACTTTGCGGAGTGATTTCTGCTAAAATCGGCGGTATTTTCGGCGATCCGCGATGAACCCCGATTTTTTCCAACAAATCTCCTTGCGTCAATTCATCGGCTGTCAACATCAATTTTAACGTAACTTTTTGTTTATAAGCACGATTATCTTCAGTTTCCCAAACAATCGGCTGTCCGTCTAAAATTACGGTTACTGTTTTTTGAATGACCTGATCCCAGCTTTTAACGGGCTCTTCATTCACAGAAATGATCGTTTCATCGAATTTTATGCTTGCTAATGCCGCTGGGCTATCTTTTGTCACATTTCCAATAATCGGCTTTAACGCGGGCATACCCACCATAAACATTGCCGCAAACGCCAAAATCGCAAATACAAAATTAATTCCAGGTCCTGCAAAAACTATCGCCGATCTCACCCACAAATTTTGACGATTAAATGCTCTATGTGCTTGATCTGGCGGGACTTCTCCTTCGCGTTCATCGAGCATTTTTACATAACCACCGAGAGGAATCGGCGCGAGCACAAATTCAGTTTCATCTGCACCGAGTTTTTTTGTCCAGATCGGCGTTCCGAAACCCACTGAAAATCTTAGAATTTTTACCCCTAATTTCTTCGCAACAATGTAATGTCCCCATTCGTGAACAATCACCAAAATGACAATCGTTAAAATAAAACTAATTATTTCTATCATGACAAAATTCCTCTGCGATTTCTCTCGCGTGCTCATCGGCTTTTAAAACCGTTTTCAAATCCGTCGCTTCCTCAATTTTGCAACGACTTAATGTTTCTTCAATAACGTTTGGTATTTCTATAAAAGATAACTTTTCATTCAAAAACATTTCAACCGCAATTTCATTTGCTGCATTTAAAATCGCGGTTGCCGTTCCTCCCATTTTCATTGCTTCAAAGGCTAATCTCAAACAAGGAAATTTTTGTAAATTAGGTTGCTCAAAATCCAAACGTCCAATTTCAAATAAATTCAATGATTTCACACCCGAAGAAATCCGTTGAGGAAATGCTAAAGAATAAGCAATCGGTGTTCTCATATCGGGATTTCCTAATTGCGCCAACAGTGAACCATCATTATATTCAACTAACGAATGAATAATGCTTTGCGGATGAATAACAACGGTGACTTTCTCTGGCGGCAAATCAAACAACCAACACGCCTCGATAACTTCTAAACCTTTATTCATTAAAGTCGCTGAATCTACTGAGATTTTTCTACCCATACTCCAATTTGGATGCGCACAGGCTTGCGATGGCGTAACTCTTTGTAAATCCTCATTTTTCCATGTTCGAAACGGTCCGCCCGAAGCCGTTAATAAAATCCTTTCTAATCCCTTTCGATCCTGCCCATTCAAACATTGGAAAATCGCATTATGTTCACTATCAATCGGGAGCAACGTCGCACCGTTTTCTTTAACGGTATTTATTAGAACTTGCCCCGACATGACTAAACTTTCTTTATTTGCTAATAAAACTCTTTTTCCATTTTTTGCAGCCGCTAAAGTCGGTAATAAACCCGCCGCGCCGACAATCGCCGCCATTACCGTTGTAACTTCTGGCAAACTTGCAACTTTGTTTAAATTTTCTTTTCCTGTTAAAATAATAATATTTTTATTAATTTTTTGAGAAAGTTGTTCGGCAGCATTTTCATCGACCATCACGACAAACCGAGGTTGAAATTCCTCACATAATTTTGCCATTTGCTCAACGCTTTTATGCGCTGTCAAAGCAATAATTTGATATTTATCAGGATGTTGGCGCACTACATCTAATGTGCTTAAACCAATCGATCCTGTCGCTCCTAAAATGGTTAATGTTTGCATATTTTGTTATCTAAAAACAATTAAGTTTAATTCTTGTAATATCCAAATCCCGATTAAAAAAATCGGGGCGGCTGCAATAATACTATCTAATCGATCCAGAAATCCACCATGCCCTGGTAATAATTGGCTACTATCTTTCATGTTCTTTTGACGTTTCAATAAACTTTCTAATAAATCACCCACAATTGAAAAAATCACCGTGAGAAATGCTAATCCCATAAACCAAAATACTGCTCTTGGCTTTAAAAAGGTGGCTTCTCCTTTCCACATTACAAATGCGATTGCTAACAATCCACCAAATAAAAGTGCTCCCATTACACCTTCAATGGTTTTACCTGGGCTAATTTGATCTGCTAATTTATGTTTTCCAAATGTTTTTCCAACAAAGAATGCGCCAATATCAGAAACCCAAACTAAGCACAATACAAATAACAACCATTCGAGTCCAAAATCTTTTAAAATAACTAAAGAAAGCCATGCAGTTGATAAAAACCAAAAACCTAATAAACTTTTAAAGCCAATGTTAGGATTTGTTCCTCGTTGGTAATTAATTAATTTGATTAAAGTTAATCCCCATAGAATGGGACTTGCAAAGAGAAAAAAAACGTACATCATTAGAGAACCATAAAATATCATGGCGACTAATTCTTCAATTATTGCACTGTCAATATAAGGTAGGAATTTAGGAGACAAAATGAGAAAAAAAGGTAGGAAACCAATGAATGCTGCATAAAGGATTTGTTGCCAAAGTTTCTCCCAACCTGCTAAACGACTCCATTCCCATGCCGCTAATGTTGCGAGAATCCCAATAAAAACAATAAATTGAAAATCATCGCCATAAAAAATAACCGCTAAACTTATCGCGGCTAAAATAATTCCTGTAATTATGCGTTGTAATAGCATTTGAAATCTCAATTAAAGCAATGAGGCTGAAAATTTTTAGGGACTTTTAACGTAAATAGATCATCATGAATTAAAGCTAAATACAAACCTTTTTCTAACACTTGTTTCTTCATTTCTTCACTCACATCAATTGCTGCAACAATCCCATATAATTTTTTATCTTGATGTTCAGTAAAAAATTTAGGAAATTCCTCCATTGTTTTTAATACTTGTTCTAATTCTCGATGATGTAAATGACTTTTTACTTCAACAACATAAATTTCATTTTTCTCACTATTTGCATACGCTAAAACATCAATTTCTAATATTTTATCGCCTTTTATCTTTTTTGCTCGTAGAGAAATCATTTCCATGCCAAAACGTTTGCGCAAAATTTTTTCCATTGATGGAAACGCCATGCCTTCAGTAAAACTACCAAATTTATTTCCTAAACCACCAATTTGTATTCCTAATTCTTTCATTTGTTTGCGTAATTGTCGATCGGTTTCTTTAAGTTGTCGATCTGTTTCTTTTAACTGGTTGCCAGTTTCTTTTATTTGGAGATCAGTTTCTTTTTGAGCAACTGCAAGGCTGGCAACTAAATCTCTTAATTCTTGATCTGTCATAATAACCTCTTGATATTATTTAGATTTTTCAACTTGTTCGCCCGTTTGACCGAAACGACGTTGGCGAGAAGCAAAAGAATTCAAAGCCAATTTGAAAGCATCACGTTTGAAATCGGGCCACAACGTATCGGTGAAATAAAATTCAGTGTATGCTAATTGCCATAATAAAAAATTACTAATGCGTTGTTCACCACCCGTTCTTATAAACAAATCGGGTTCTGGAACATCGGCTAAACTGGTCATTTGATTTAAATGCTCAGAGGTAATATCTTGCGGATTTAAAAGACCTTTTTGGACTTGAACGGCGAGTTTTTGAGTTGCTTGCACAATATCCCAACGCCCACCGTAATTTGCCGCGATAATTAATTGCAAACCCGTATTGTTTTTAGTTAAGGCTTCAGAACGAGTGATGTAATCTTGGAGTTTTGAGGAAAATGCACTGCGATCACCAATGATTTTTAAGCGCACATTTCGGCGATGAAGTTTCTCTGCTTCTTGATCTAAAACTTTAATGAAAAGTTCCATTAATAAACCGACTTCTTGTTGTGGTCTGCGCCAGTTTTCACTACTAAAAGCAAATAGCGTTAAAACTTCAATGCCTAAATCAGTGCATAATTGCACCGCTTGACGCACACTTTCTACCCCCGCCGGATGACCCGCATAACGAGGGAGAAAACGTTTTTTTGCCCAGCGTCCATTACCATCCATAATGATTGCAACGTGGCGGGGCAAATTCGCAAATTCCTCTGTCGACATTTAAACTTCCATTAACTCGGTTTCTTTGTCGTGCACTAACTTATCGACAAATCCAATGTATTTGTCAGTGAGTTTTTGAGTGGCATCTTCGGCTTTCTTCTCATCGTCTTCGCTGATTTGTTTATCTTTGACCATTTTTTTGAAATGCTGATTCGCATCGCGGCGAACATTTCTAATGGCGGTCTTTCCTATTTCAGCTTCTTTATGAATAACTTTGATGAGTTCTTTACGACGTTGTTCTGTCATTGGGGGCAAAGGAATTCTAATGTTCATTCCTTGAGTTGCGGGGTTCAAACCTAAGTCGGAATCTCTAATGGCTTTCTCGACCGTAGAAACCATGTTTTTCTCCCAAGGGATAACCATTAAAGTTCGAGCATCTTGAACGGTGACATTAGCGACTTGAGTTAAAGGTGCGTCTGAACCGTAATAACTAACTTTGATATGATCTAATAAGCTGCTATGAGCGCGTCCGGTGCGGATTTTGTGAAAGTCATGTTTTAAGGTTTCTAAACTTTTCTTCATCCGTTCTTCGGCATCTTTTTTAATTGTTTCAACCGTCATGATAGAAATCCTTGTTAATAAAAAAAAGGCGTACAAAATCATTGCACGCCCGATTTGAAATAGCGTTAGTCTTGAACCAGCGTTCCTTCCGCCACGCCCGTCACAGCGCGTAAGAGTGCGTGAGGTTTGCTCATGTCCAACACGCGCAACGGCAAGCGGTGATCTCGACATAATACCACTGCGGTGGTATCCATAACAGCTAAACGGCGATCAATGACTTCCGAATAGCTAAGACGTTCATAATGTTGGGCGTTGGGGTTTTTGAAGGGATCGTCGCTGTACACGCCGTCGACTTTGGTTGCCTTGATCATCAGATCGCAGCTCAATTCGATGGCTCGTAAAGCCGCAGCGGTATCTGTTGTGAAAAAAGGATTGCCCGTTCCAGCGGCACAAATCACCGCACGACCTTTGTCGAGATGACGCGACGCTTTCCACCACACATATTTTTCGCAAATGTCGGGCATTTCAATCGATGAAAAAACACGAGTTTCTAACCCATTGTTTTGCAAGGCATCTTTCATTGCCAGCGCATTCATGACGGTAGCGAGCATTCCGATATGATCGGCGGTAACTTTATGAACGCCCACGTTTTTTAACGCAGAACCCCGAAAAATATTGCCGCCCCCGATCACGATTGCGGGTTGAATGCCCATCGCGGCGAGTTCGGCAATAGATTGTGCAGTGTTTTGAAGGACTTGGGGATCGAGACCGAAGTCGCCCTCGCCCATGAGTGCTTCGCCGCTCAATTTGAGCATCACACGTTGATAGACGAGAGCTGGCATGATTTTTATTTCCCAGCCGCGTTGACTTGTTGCATCACTTCTTCGGCAAAATTATCGACTTTTTTCTCGATGCCTTCGCCCACTTCAAAACGCTCAAAACTCACCACAGTTGCACTGTTTGATTTTAAGAGTTTCTCAACGATTGTTTCGGGGTCTTTTACGAAAGGTTGACCTAATAAAGTCACTTCTTTCAAGAATTTAGCGATTTGACCATCAACCATTTTCTCAACGATATTTGCTGGCTTTCCGCTTTCTTGGGCTTTTGCCATTGCAATGGTGCGTTCTTTAGCGAGTAATTCTGGATCAATATCTTTGTCAGAAACACAAACGGGACGACTTGCTGCAACGTGCATTGCAATGTCTTTTGCTAAAGCAACATCGCCACCGTTCATTGCGACAATTACGCCGATTTTTGCACCGTGCAAATACACGCCTAAATTATCACTTTCAACTAAACAAACTCGACGAACATTTAAGTTTTCGCCAATTTTTGCAATCATATCTTTGCGAATTTCTTCAACGGTTTTTCCATTCAAAGGCGCGACTAATAAAGCGTCCAAATTAGTGGTACGATTTGCTAATGCAGCGTCGGCAACGTCATTACAAAAACCTTTAAAATCATCGCCTTTCGCAACGAAATCGGTTTCGCTGTTGATTTCAACCATTACAGAAGTATTGCCGTTTTGTTTAACGATAATTAAACCTTCCGCAGCAATCCGACCCGCTTTTTTCGCAACTTTTGCTTGACCTGAAATGCGCATTGCTTCAATTGCCGCTTCGATGTCGCCGTTGCTTTCAGTTAAGGCTTTTTTGCATTCCATCATGCCCGCGCCAGTGCGTTCGCGGAGTTCTTTTACTAAAGAAGCAGAAATAGGGGTACTCATTATTTTTGACCTTCCATTGCTTGAACAAAATCTTCGCTACTTGCACTCACTTGCGCATTAGTTTGAATGCCTTCCAAAATCGCGTCTGCAATGCCGCCTAAATACAATTGAATCGCACGAATCGCGTCGTCATTGCCTGGAATCACATAGTCGATGTTCAAAGGGCTGTTATTTGTATCGACGATGCCGATCACGGGAATGCCTAATTTACGCGCTTCGCTGACGGCAATGTTTTCGTGACCGACATCGACCACAAACAATGCGTCGGGCAAGCTGTTCATGTGTTTGATACCGCCCAAACTAGATTCTAATTTCGCGCATTCACGCGTTAAATCAAGGGCTTCCTTTTTGGTCAATTTTGCAAAAGTACCGTCGACTGCCATTAATTCTAAGTCTTTCAAACGTTTTACAGAAGATTTTAAGGTCTTGAAATTGGTCAACATTCCGCCTAACCAACGACGATTAACATAAGGCATTCCGCATTTATCAGCAGCTTCTTTAACGGCTTCTTGAGCAGCGCGTTTTGTGCCGACAAACAAAATTTTACCGCGTTTCGAAGCGAGTTTTCCTAAGAAATTCGCCGCGTCTTGATACAAAGGCAAGGTGTGTTCTAAGTTAATGATATGAATTTTGTTGCGTTCGCCAAAAATATAAGGCGACATTTGAGGATTCCAATAACGGGTTTGATGTCCAAAATGAACGCCCGCTTCTAACATTTGGCGCATGGTAACGTTTGCCATAAAAACTCCAATAAAACAAAGGGTTAAGCCTCCAGAGGTTGGGATTTTGCACTCGCAAGAGCACCCACAAAACCTTACATTTAACCTCTGTGTGGAATAAAAAAAGCCCGCTATCAATTTCTGGCAGGCGTACGCTTTATAGTTATGATTTGCATAGAAAAAACTCCATGTTCATCTAAACGCTTCAACATAGGAGACCGTATTGGGAAAACCCAGTAAAATCTGACACTTACACTGCGTTCGTATAGCACTGCTAACTCTCAATGCTCCTTCTTCATTCAAAGAAGTTTGGTTAGAATACAACTGTTTAATCCTTTAATCAAGTGCTAAGTTAAAGATGTTAAAATACTCAAACGGTTGTTTTTTATAACCCACAAAGGACTGT
Organism: Thiomargarita sp.; assembly: GCA_020718845.1. GTDB lineage: Bacteria > Pseudomonadota > Gammaproteobacteria > Beggiatoales > Beggiatoaceae > DYRG01. The sequence continues at coordinate 32,700 of DYRG01000022.1, read as the reverse complement.
TTTCTATCTTTCTATTTTTTCAATGATCGCACTTATTTATAAGATTATTAAAAACGATTAAAACGGTTTTCACAATACAAATCTATTTTCTCTAATTTGAATGAAATTTTCTTTAAGGTCTTGCCCTATTTTTCAACTCTCTGCTCTTTTCATCTCGCTAGTGAATTCAGTATAAATTGTCATGCTGCTTAGTTGCGTGTTATAATTCCAAGATTTTACGATTGATTACGAAGGCGATTAAATTATGATGAATATTTATTACGACAAAGACGCAGATTTAGCGTTAATTCGCGGCAAAAAAGTGGCGATTATCGGTTATGGTTCGCAAGGTCATGCGCACGCGAACAATTTGAAAGATTCGGGCGTGGATGTGCGGGTCGGTTTGCGGATGGGTTCGCCTTCTGCGCATAAAGCCGAAGCCGCTGGTTTGAAAGTCGCATCCATCGACGACGCGGTGAAAGAAGCCGACGTAATCATGATGTTAGCCCCCGACGAACATCAAGCCAAAATCTACCGTGATCACGTTGCACCCAATTTAAAAAGCGGCGCAGCATTAGCGTTTGCGCATGGTTTTAACATTCATTTTGGTCAAATCGAAGCGCGTGCGGACGTTGATGTGATCATGATTGCTCCTAAAGGACCTGGGCATTTAGTGCGTTCAACTTACACCCAAGGCGGCGGCGTTCCGAGCTTAATTGCGATTTATCAAAATGCAACTGGTCAAGCCAAAGAAATCGCGCTTTCTTATGCGTCTGCAAACGGTGGCGGTCGTGCGGGCATTATTGAAACCACTTTCAAAGAAGAAACTGAAACCGATTTATTTGGTGAACAAGTTGTTTTATGCGGTGGTTTGACGGCATTAATTCAAGCAGGTTTCGAAACCTTAGTCGAAGCGGGCTATGCACCTGAAATGGCTTACTTTGAATGCTTGCATGAAGTAAAATTGATCGTTGATTTGATTTACGAAGGCGGCATTGCAAATATGCGTTATTCGGTTTCAAATACGGCGGAATATGGTGATTTCACGCGCGGTCCTCGGATCATTACTGAAGAAACCAAAAACGAAATGCGCAAAGTGCTCACCGAAATTCAAACGGGCGAATTTGCGAGAGAATTTATCCTTGAAAATCAAGCCAATGCAGCGACTTTAAAATCCAAACGCCGCATCGGTCAAGCGCACCAAATCGAACAAGTCGGTGCAAAACTCCGCGACATGATGCCTTGGATCAAAGCAAATCGCTTAGTCGATCGGAACAAAAATTAATTTCTTAGTTCATTTAATTAATTCAAACCCTGCTATTTCAAAATGGTAGGGTTTTTTATTTGAGTTGTAATATTAGATTACATATTAAAAAATATCGCCTTATCTTTTCTCCATAGATATTTATTTCTATCTTTCATGTAATGTTGCTATAAAAATGCAAAACCAATCAGACTAATGATTAAAAAAGACCAACTAAACATTGCAACTTGCCAACCCCAACGAACTTTTCTTAACCCCATAAAATAATCAACGATCATTTGAACTTTGAAGAAAGTTACGCCTAAAATAATTAAAATAATATGTTTTCTGGTTAATTCAGTTTCTCCCACAAATAACGTCAAAATTGTGAGCAACATTAAAACAATCCAAATGAATGTCGACATTTTAACCTCAACGCATTACATATACTAAAGGAAACAAAATCACCCACACCAAATCCACCATATGCCAATAAGAAGCACCGGTTTCTACGCCCGTGTAATTTTGAGAAGAATACTCACCTTTGTGAGCTTTAATTGCGACCACCGTTAAAATAATCATACCTAAAATAACGTGCATAAAATGAAAAAATGTTAATATAAAATAAAACATAAAAAATACATTCGTATCTAAATCATAACCAGCCGCAAATTTTTCTTTATATTCAATGAGTTTAATAATAATAAAAATGCTTCCAATAAATAATGCTGCAAACAACCAACGAGAGCAATATTTTGAGAGATTTGATTTAATTGCATTAACGGCATTGACAACAAAATAACTGCTGGTAATTAAAACTAAAGTATTTAATGCACCGTAAGTTTTTACTAAAGCAAGTTGTCCTTCATTAAACATTTCTAAGTTATATTTTCTTGCAAACGCAAACGCGAGAAACAAAATTCCAAATACTGATAATTCGGCAAAAATAAAAATCCAAATCGCCAAATCACCAGGCAAATGATGTCGAGAAGTGTCCATATTCAAATCCATTTCATTAAAAATCCTTGTCAAATTATAAAAAAAGCGTGCTTTTCTAGCCTTGATCTGTGTGAAAGTGTTAGAATTAAATTTTTTTAAATCAAGGAAATCTTAGATGAAGGCTATGAAACGTGTCGCATTAGTCGGCATAACTGCTTTATTATTAAATAGTTGCGCAACAAACACCGAAACGGGTGGTTTAGCGGGCGCGGGAATTGGCGCGGCATTAGGCTCAGTAATTAGCAGCGCGACGGGCGGCAGCAAAACCCAAGGCGCAGTCATTGGCGGCGTGGTGGGCAGCGTTGCGGGCGCGTTAATCGGTCAACGCATGGACACGCAAGCCAAGGAATTGCAACAAGTTAAAGGTGTTGAAAACGTCAAATACGATCAACAACAACAAACCATTAATGCTGAATTAAAAGTTTTGTTTGATATTGATCAATCGTATTTGAAATCTTCAGAAACCGCTAAATTAGATAATTTATCGTCGGTCTTTATGAAATATCCAGAAAACATTGTTATGATCGAAGGTCATACCGATTCTACTGGTTCAGAAAGCCACAATTTGCAACTTTCTCAACGTCGTGCAGCATCCGTTGAAAGCTATTTGCGTGGAAAGAATTTAGGGATTGCAAGTTTGAGTTCTGCGGGTTATGGTTCTGCGCGTCCTGTTGCAAGCAATGCAACCGCGTCGGGTCGTGAGCAAAATCGTCGAGTTGAAATCAAAATTTCTGTTGATCCAAATCGTGTTCCTCAACCTAAATAAGTCTGGAGAATTGTATGACTTGTAATGTGGGTGGTCTTGATCGTGCTTTGCGTATTATCGTAGGATTAGCTTTAATTGCTAATGTATTCATTGGCTTACAAACGGTATGGATGTGGATTGGAATTATCCCTTTCTTCACTGGTTTGTTTGGGATTTGTCCAATGTATTATCCTTTGGGTTTAAATACTTGTCCTGTTAAGAAAACCGACGACAAAAAATAAATCTTTTTGCTCAAAAAGAAACCCCAACCATTTTAAAGACGGTCGGGGTTTTTTATATGAATTAGCACCAACTTTTCTTTGTGCCACCATCGTAAGAAATGGCTAAGCCAGCTTTGATCAACATTTCTGCTAAGCTGTTGTTATCAATATACACTTCTGCGAGCAAACGGAAGTATTTATCGCGGCGTAAATTGCGTAATTCAATTTTCTTTCCAGCGCGTAATTTTTCAACGGTGAATTGTTTAGCTTTTTGAGCGGCATCTTTCTCGGCTTGACATTTACCTTTTATTTCTGGCGTATCAATGCCAAATACCCGCACAGAAACCCGTTGTCCTACAATATCGGGATAACCTGCGATGTTCACGCGAAAAGTATCGCCATCATAAATACTTGTTACCTCGCTGACGATAGCATTTCCAAAGGTTTTTTCATCCGAACTTTCAATCAAATGATCTTTGGCAATCACATTTAAAGTGAGAGCAACTAAGCCCGCAAGAACAGCAAAGAAAGAGGTTTTTTTAAGTTTCATATTTTCTCCATTTGTGAGGAATTTTAAAAGGATTTCGATATCGCGTTGTTTCATAAAAGTCTCCAATTATGTTTCAAAGGACAAACAGATCATACCCTATTATGGTAAAATGCACAGCATTAGATTATCCTTTGAAAGAAAAAATGGCAATTAATTTTGAAAAAATATCTCAAGCAGCAGTGAGAACGCTCGATATAGAAACCCAAGCGATTGCGGCGTTAATTCCGCGTATCGATGCGGCATTTGAAAAAGCCTGCGAAATTTTATTGGCTTGCGAAGGACGCATCGTGGTAATTGGCATGGGAAAATCAGGGCATATCGGCGGCAAAATCGCGGCAACGCTTGCAAGTACTGGAAGTCCCTCATTTTTTGTGCATCCCGCCGAAGCCAGTCACGGCGATCTCGGCATGATCACCGACAAAGATGTGGTCATTGCGTTATCAAATTCAGGCGAAACCGCTGAAATCCTTACAATTCTCCCTTTAATCAAACGGTTAGGCGTGCCATTGATCGGTCTGATTGGCAATCCAAACTCAACTTTAGCCCAAGCCGCGACGGTAAATCTCGATGTGAGCGTTGAAAAAGAAGCCTGTCCGTTGGGACTTGCGCCGACCGCGAGCACGACTGCGGCGTTGGCGATGGGCGATGCGGTGGCGGTTGCCCTTTTAGAATGTCGGGAATTTAACGCGGCAGACTTTGCGCGTTCGCATCCGGGGGGACGTTTGGGACGGCGTTTATTATTGCATGTCGTTGATTTAATGCACAAAAATGATAAAATCCCCAAAGTTTTACAAAATGTCGAATTAAAAGACGTTTTATTAGAAATGACTCACAAAAGTCTAGGCATGACAGCAGTTGTCGATGATAACAATAAAGTCGTCGGAATTTACACCGATGGGGATTTGAGAAGAACATTTGAAATGGGCGTGGATTTAAAACAAACATTGATTTCTCAAATCATGACTAAAACCCCAAAATGTATTTCTCCAGAAATGCTTGCGGTCGACGCTTTAAATTTCATGGAATCCAATAAAATCAATGGTTTATTAGTTACCGATGCAGAACAACATCTAATCGGTGCTCTAAATATGCACGATTTACTGCGCGCGGGTGTGGTTTAAAATTAGGTTAAATTAGAAATAAGAAAAGAAATAAATAGCGAGTACTTTTTTGTTCACTATTGATGCCTCAAGCGCACACTACTTAAATTAAAACAATGTCATATTGTTCTTGGGGATAGAAATTCTCGATTTGAAATTTAATGTTGCAACCAATGAATTTTTCTAATTGATCGACGGTTTCTGATTCTTCAATTAAAAGCTCAACAACGGGTTGAGACGCATAAACTAAAAATTGTTGCGCTTCAAATTGTTTTGCTTCACGCATGATTTCACGAAAGATTTCATAACAAATGGTTTCTGGACTTTTAATAGTTCCTCGACCATGACAAAGCGGACAAGGATCGCATAACATTTGTTCTAAACTTTCACGAGTTCTTTTGCGTGTCATTTGAACTAAACCCAACGCAGAAATGTCGCTAATGTAAGTTTTTGCATGATCTTTTTCTAATGATTTTTCTAAAGAACGAATCACTTGACGACGGTGCTCTGAATCAATCATATCAATAAAATCGACAATGATAATTCCTCCCAAATTTCTCAAACGAATTTGTCGAGCAATCGCTTGAGTTGCTTCCAAATTGGTTTTAAAAATAGTTTCTTCCAAATTACGATGCCCCACAAATTTACCTGTATTCACATCAATGGTAGTCATCGCTTCGGTTTGATCAATAACTAAATATCCACCCGATTTCAAATCAACGTGTTGATGTAATGCTCGATCAATTTCTTCTTCGATATTATAGAGTTCAAATATGGGTCGTTCGCCCGTATAATGTTCTAATAAAGGGAGCAATTCTGGGACAAATTCTTCAGAAAACTTGCTCATTTCGACAAATGTTTCACGCGAATCAATTCTAATCTTTTCGACAGTCATCCCGACCAAATCACGCATTACTCGAATTTTAAGCGGAAAATCCTCATAAATCAACGACATAGTTTTAGAATTTTTGGTTTTTTCTAAAATCGAATGCCACACTCGACAGAGAAAATCCATATCGGATTGTAAGGTCAGTTCAGAAATCCCTTCCGCTGCGGTTCGAATAATAAATCCACAACGAGGTTTTGTTTGATTTTCTTCTATTTTTCCACAACTAAAAACTGGATTGCCATTTAAATAGCTATTGACAATATTTAATAAACGTCCGCGTTCTTCGCCAACAATTCGCTGAGAAACGCCTACATTAGTGGTAATTTCGGGAATTAAAACCAAATAACGCGAAGGAATTGAAATTTGAGTTGTTAAGCGCGCCCCTTTTGTTCCCAACGGATTTTTAATCACTTGCACCAATAAATTTTGACCATCATGTAATACTTGACTGATATTATGCGCTGCATTATTATTAATATCACCGATATGGAGAAATGCAGCACGTTCTAATCCAATATCAACAAATGCGGCTTGCATACCGGGTAAAACACGGCACACTTTACCTTTATAAATATTACCCACTAATCCCCGTTTGCTTGCCCGTTCAATTAGAACTTCCTGTAATACACCATTTTCCACCATCGCCACGCGGGTTTCGCGGGGAGTTACATTGATGAGAACCTCTTCCATGTGATTATCAACCGCTGCCCTGTTAAAAGAATTTTTTACAACCCTATTGTAATCAAACTGTTGGCATGGCACAATCAACTTTTAATTTGGAAAGCCTAATTTTTTTTTATTGAGGTAAATTTTATGCGTATAGCTGTATTTGTGGATGGTGCAAATTTCTTTTATTTGCAAAAAAATTGTTTAAGATGGTGGATCGATTCTAAAAAGTTATTAGACCATATTGCAACGAGAGGAGAAGTAGTTGATGCAACCTATTATGTCGGGGTCGATTCAACTAAAAATCAAGATGATTATCTTAAATTTCTGATGAATATTGGTTTTTCTATCGAAAGAAAAGATTTGAAAACCATTATTCAAGAAGATGGAACTGAAAAGAAAAAAGCAAATTTAGATATTGAAATCGTCTTAGATATGTTTAATACCATTGAAAACTACGATATGGCAATTCTAGTGAGCGGCGATGGGGATTTTGAGCGTCCTCTAAAACTCTTAAAAGCGCGGGGAAGAAAATTCTTAGTCATGTCAAGCCAAGGCTTTGTTGCAAAAGAAATTCGTGAAGTCGCTGGTATGCACTATGTGGATTTCCAAAGTTTGCGCGATTGCTTAGAAAAGGATCAACGTTGGGTATCAGATCGTGAGCCAACACCCGCGCCAGTTCCAATCATTCCTTCCGCACCACCTTCTCCCCGTTGGGCTTAATTTTTCTTATTTTTTTCTACTAAACTAAAGGAGTATCACACTATGGCTGATTGGCGTAAAACTGCAAAAGCATTTGCATTAGCAGATGGTCATGTAAGCGAAAAAGAAGTTTCTATTTTACGCACCGAAATTTTTGCAGACGGAAAGGTTTCAAAAAGTGAATTAGATTTCTTAAAAGAAGTCAAAGCTGAAGCAAAATCAGCTGTTAAATCTTTAGATGCACTTATCGAAGAATGTGAAAAGGCTTCATCCTAATTAATCTCCTAAAAAACTTACCCGACGAATAAATAATGTCGGGTTTTTTTATTTTAAATAATAAGGATACATAACATGAAACGAGATATTTTAGTAAGTTTTTTAATGGTTTTTTCTTCAAATGTGATGGCAGAAAACGCGGTTAAAATCACTTCTCAAATGGAAAAAGCCGACGTTTTACACAAAGGAAAACCTTTTACAATTGATCGCAATCAAGATCAATTTAATTTAATGAATCCCGATTTCATTTTAACGTCGCGTCCGTGCCCGCCGTTTTGCATTCAACCGATGAATTTAGGCATTGGCGTTGAAACAGTGGGTGAATTGGAACTCATTGATTTTCTTAAAAAAATTAAAGATGGCGATAAATCTATTTTGGTGATTGATTCTCGAACGGTGGATTGGGTTCAAAAAGGAACGATCCCGGGTTCGATAAATATCCCTTGGGATCAATTAAGTACGAGCGTCGGCGGCGCTGATCCGATGACCGTCAAAGAACATTTAACCAATTTTGGGGCGCAAGAATTAGAAGGATTGTGGGATTTTAGTCAAGCTAAGACCTTGATTTTATTCTGTAATGGGGTTTGGTGCGGACAATCTGCCTTAAATATTAAAACTTTATTAAAATACGGTTATCCGCCGCATAAATTAAAATGGTATCGAGGCGGAATGCAAGCGTGGGAAACGGTCGGATTAAGTATTGCAACACCTTGATTTTATTTGACTTTTTATCCAATGTTATAAAAAATTAAACGAAAAAGCCAAAATTGCATTATAATCCGCCGCATTGTCATTTTTATGGTGTGGATGCATACCGACGTTTATTTTTGAATCAATATCCGGGAGGATTTTTGTTTTATGAGTAGTGAAGAGATTGAGAAACGTGTCAAGAAAATTGTGAGAGAGCATCTGGGTGTTGACGATAAAGTTGAAATCCAAAACGTTGCTTCTTTTATTGACGATTTAGGTGCGGATTCCCTTGATACCGTTGAATTGGTGATGGCACTGGAAGAAGAGTTCGACACAGAAATTCCTGATGAAGCCGCCGAAAAAATTACCACAGTACAAGAAGCTATTGATTATATTGTAAATAATTTACCAAGCGCGTAATTAATAGCGTTTTCGTTATTGCGATTGATTAATATTTTAAGCCGGTACTTTTACCGGCTTTTTGTTTGTCTTAATTTGTTGGATGTAACACTATGAATTTAGCAGATAAACGCCGCGTGGTGGTGACTGGTTTAGGTATCGTATCGCCCGTCGGTTCAACGCTTAAAACTGCTTGGGACAATATTGTCAACGGAAAAAGTGGCATTCGTCCCGTCACTTTTTTTGATGCGAGCGGCTTTGCGACCCGTTTTAGTGGCAGTGTCCCTGATTTTCAATCCGAAAAATACATCTCCTCTAAAGACCTGAAAAAGATGGATACTTTCATCCATTACGGCATGGCAGCCGCCATCGATGCCCTCGAAGATTCAGGTTTGCAAATCACCGACGAAAATGCCGAACGCATCGGCGCAGTCATTGGGTCGGGCATTGGCGGATTGCCGTCGATTGAAAAAAACTATGAAGCCTACTTAAAAGGCGGCACTCGCAAAATTTCTCCTTTTTTTGTCCCAGGTAGCATTATCAACATGATTTCTGGACAATTATCGATTCGTTTAGGGTTTAAAGGACCTAATTTCTCGATTGTGACCGCGTGCGCTTCCGCAACCCACAGCATTGGCGATGCCGCTCGTTTAATCGAATACGGCGACGCTGACGTGATGTTTGCGGGTGGCGCGGAAATGGCGACCAGTCCTTTAGGATTAGGCGGATTTGGCGCGGCGAGAGCCTTATCGACCCTCAATGATTCACCCGAAACCGCGAGCCGTCCTTGGGACAAAGATCGTGACGGATTTGTGTTAGGCGATGGCGCAGGCATTTTAGTGTTGGAAGAATACGAACACGCTAAACAACGTGGCGCAAAAATCTATGGAGAATTAATAGGTTATGGAATGAGCAGCGATGCGTATCACATGACCGCACCGTCCGAAAGTGGCGAAGGGGCAGCACGCTGTATGATCAATGCGTTACGCAATGCACGGATCAATCCCGATCAAGTTAATTACATTAATGCGCACGGCACATCGACTCCCGCTGGCGACAAAGCCGAAACCATGGCGGTTAAAAATGCCTTTAAAAATCATGCATATAAAATTGCGATGAGTTCGACCAAATCGATGACGGGACATTTATTAGGCGCGGCGGGTGGCATTGAAGCGGTGTTTAGTTTGTTATCGTTGCGCGATCAAGTTGCGCCGCCGACTATTAATTTATTCACGCCTGATCCAGACTGTGATTTAGATTATGTTCCAAACGTTGCTCGTCAAATGAAAATGGATATTGTGTTATCCAATTCTTTTGGCTTTGGCGGAACAAATGGAACGTTAATTTTTAAACGTCTTTAGTTTCTCATTTTAAAAAAAGAAACCAGCTAATGTCTGAAAACTTAGCTGGTTTTTTTAATGAACCATTTTTAGCGTAAAAATGAATCGAACAAATGACGACGGTATTTTAATCAAATTTTTTTTAAGCGAGGTTGGTTAATAAGATTAGACTTGCACAAAGGGGGGAGTTTGAATTAAACTAAGCGGTTTAGCGAGTTAGGAGTTTTTATGTCCAGAGTTTGTGACGTGACCGGCAAGGGCACGACCTTTGGGAACAACGTGTCCCACGCCAACAATAGAACGTCTCGTCGGTTTTTGACGAATTTACACAGCCATCGGATTTGGGTGGCGAGCGAAAACCGTTATGTTAAATTACGCTTGAGCACCAAAGGCTTGCGTACTATCGACAAACGCGGCATCGATGCGGTTTTACAAGACTTACGCGCACAAGGCGTTAAAGTTTAACGGAGAATTTTTTTATGCGTGACAAAATTAAATTGATTTCAACCGCTGGTACGGGGCATTTTTATACCACAACCAAAAACAAACGCACCACTCCCGAAAAATTATCGTTCAAAAAATACGATCCCGTGGTGCGCAAACATGTGGAATATAAAGAAGCTAAAATTAAATAATTTTTCTTTATCTTTTTTATCTCCTGATATGTGATTCCCTTCTTACAAAAGAGGGGTTTTTTTATGTTTTTAATTTTTTCAAAAAACCTAGAATTGAGTAATTAAATTGTAAAAAAAAGCTGTGAAAATAATCAATCCTTCGAGGACTGGTTGTTTTATCTTTAGATTTTTTAGTTCACCAATTTGTAAGTATCGTACTATATTAAAGATAATGTAACTCTAAGAGTGAGAGGTTTTAGTATGCGTATCTCGTTTTTTTATTTGATTTTACTATTTCTTATTCCACAAATTTCTTTAGCGATTAGCGAGGCTGAAGAGTATGAAATTAAAGCGGCTTATTTGTTTAATTTGGGCAATTTTATTAAGTGGCCCGCGACTTCACAAGATAGCTTTGAAATCTGCGTGTTAGGTCAAGATGTGTTTAAAGAAAACTTAGACTTGATCGCTAAAAAAGAAAAGAAACTTCAAAATAAGTTAGCCGTGATTAAAAAAAAATCTTCTTTAGATGATGTTAATCAATGCTCGATTTTATTTATCAATTTTACAGAACAATCTCAATTTCAAGCTGCTTTTGATAAACTTAAAGGAAAACCCATTTTAACTGTTGGAGATACCGAGAAATTTATTATAATGGGAGGAATGATTCAATTTTATCTACAAGCAGGCAAAATTCGCTTAATGATTGATCCTCAAACTCTCGATGAAAATAACCTCAAGGCTAGTTCAAAATTATTGCAAATTTCTCAACGTGTCGAACGCTAAAGGAATGTTTTTATGAAATTTATTTATAATATTTTGATAGTAATAAGTTTTAATACGATAGTTTTTGCATCTAACGAAGAAAAAGAAGCACGCTTAGATGCGTTAATGGGATTAGAAATAGAACAACTCGGTGAAGTGGAAGTTAAGCTCGATGACGTTTTTGATATTTTTGATGGATTAGTAAAACCTCAAAATGTTAAAGTCGCTTCGGGTATTCAACAAAGCACTGCAACTGCTCCGGCTTCTACCACTGTAATAACCTCGCAAGATATTGAAGCAACGGGTGCACGAAATTTAGAGGAAGTTCTTGAAGCTGTTCCCGGAATGCATGTGAGTTTATCAGAATATCGTTTTGCTCCTTTGTACGATGTGAGGGGTATGCACTCCTCAACTAATAATGAAATCTTAATGATGGTGAACGGCGTTCCTATCAAAAGCATAATCGATGGTTCACGCGGTGGTGCATGGTCGCCGCCTCCTGTGCAAAGTATTAGTCGTATTGAAATTATTCGAGGACCCGGCTCAGCTTTATATGGTGCAGATGCGGTTTCTGGCGTGGTGAATATTATTACTAAAATAGCGGATGACATTAATGGGACAGAAATCGGTTTTAGAACTGGAAGTTTTCAAATCTATAATCCTTGGTTATTACATGGTGGAGAACATAAGGGTTTTAAAACCATGCTAAGTTTAAATTATTTAGATACCGATGGTCATAAAGAAACCGTGTATCAAGATATGCAATCATTGTTAGACAAAGCATCGGGCACAAACGTTAGCAAAGCACAGGGTAGAGCATATTTACAACAAAAGCAATTAAGCATCCAAGCAAATGTAAGCAAAGAAAATTGGCAAAGCAACTTGTATTGGTTGCGAGGTCGTAACATAGGAGCAGGACTAAGTACTACTTTTGTAATTAGTCCAGAGGAAAATCATGAGCAAGATTTTATTCAAGCCGATATTGCTTATAACAACTCACAAATAATTAAAGATTGGGGGATTAATGCTCGATTAAGTTATCAAGGTGCTGACGACAAATTATTAAATAGTTACTCGGCACGCCCGGGTGCAATTAGAAATGGAGAGTTATTACCTTATGGTGCTCCAAATAATGTGGGTTATTATCAACGCCAAACTCGCTTAGATTTAAGTTCTCTATATCGTGGATTTGATAAGCATATCATTAGGTTAGGTATCGGTGCTTCTTATGCTGAATTATATAAAACAACATGGTCTTATCTTTTAAATAAACAAAGCCCTGTTATGGTTGATGTTCGAGCGTTAGGAATGGTTTCTATTCCAGAAAATGCTCGCCAAAATCGCTATCTTTTTGCTCAAGATACTTGGCATATTGATTCAAATTGGGAATTAACAACTGGCATTCGTCACGATTGGTATTCTGATTTTGAAGGAACAACCAATCCTCGCGCAGCATTAGTTTGGCAAGTTATGCCATCTCTTACAGCTAAGCTATTGTATGGAAAGGCATTTCGTGCGCCATCGTTTGTTGAAATGTATTTGCCCGCCTCAAACGTAGTCGCTGCTGGAAATCCTCATTTAAAAGCTGAAGTTAGCTCGACATGGGAAATAGGTGTTGATTATCGATTGAATAGTGATTTGAACTTAGCTTTAAATGTTTTTGATTACACCGTAACGGATAAGATTCAACGCACATTAACTAAGTTAAATAATTTCAGTATTTACACCTATAACAATATTGGAACTTTAAAAGGAAGTGGATTTGAGCTAGAAACCCGCTGGAAAATTAACAACAAATCTAGTTTATTGTTTAATTATGCTTATGCAAAAGTGAAAACTGAAAATAGCAACGAAGCGGGTAATTATCCTCATCATCAAGCTTATGTACGCCATGATTTATTATTAGGTAATAATTGGTTTTTTAATACTAAAATCAATTGGGTATCAAATCGTGATCGTCCATTAGGAGATGATCGTCCGCTTTTAAAAGATTATGTAGAATTAGATTTGACTTTACGTTACAAAAATATGTCCAAATTCAACCCTTGGGACATTGCAATCGGTGTTCGTAATTTATTAAATGAAGATCGTCGAGAACCCGGCGATGCTCGACTCATAGGAGATTATCCTAAAGCGGGACGAGAAATATTTGGAGAAATCCGTTATAAATTTTAGAGAAAGAAATGTTGTTCAAGCCATCTTAATATGCTAAAGAAACGTTCTTTGAAAGGGCGTTTCTTTAGGTTTTGATAGGGATCGGTAATTAAAATTCCTTTGGTTTGAGCAAGACAGGTTGCTAAAATACCCGTTAATAAACGATCGTCAATTAAAACAATTTTTTCTTTATTTTCAGTGGTTTGCGAAATAATAAAATTTAATCCATCGGGATAAGGCTTCTTTTTAAAACCTGTGACGAAACGCACGCCGAGTTCTTCAAAATAGCGTTGGCGTTCTGCAAAAGGATTATTGCTTAAAATAAAAACCTGATCTTTTCCAAATATTGCGATACATTTTATTAACCATTGTTCTGCGTCGGATTGAGGAAAAATTTCTCCATGCGCTGCCAAAACCCCATCAAAATCTAAAACAATAATTTTAATCTCTTGATTTTTAAGGAAATTTATATCAATATCGCAAATGGTTTTGGCGCTTGAAACACTGGCTAAACAGCGGCGATGAGCGAATGCGTGGTGCAAACTATAAAAGAGGCGTGATAACATAGTATTTTTGAGTTGAAGAATTGCGCACAACGCTGCAAAATACACCAAAAAGCACCAAAATTATAGATGCGAACGGAGAAAGTAATGGCGTTAATTGATATGGAAAACGGGGTTGTGCGCGTTAGAATCGTCTATGATGGCGCGCCGCACGTCGGTAAAACAGCCACGATCCGTGCGTTGGCGCACAAACTCTCTTCCAATAGTCTCTTGCAATATTCGGACGATCTGGATATTAATCTTCTTGAATATCAAGGCGGTATATATGATCATTTGCCAATTGCTTGTCAAATCCTCAGCACACCTAGCCATCCACAATGGCATCAACGCCGAAAATTCCTTTTAAGTCAAGCAGATGCAATTGTTTTTATTTTAGATTCTCGTCCCGAAGGATTGGCGTTAGGATTGGAATATCTTCGCCAATTACAGGAATTTCTCAAACAATTACCCGATCCCGCACCTTTATTTTTAGTTCAAGCAAATTTCCAAGATATTCCTCTCGCTTTAGATACAGAAAAATTACACCGTTTCTTTATCAATCCAACCATTAAAATTATGGAAACCTCCACCCTCGAAGAACTAGGCATTCGAGAAACATTTGTAATGGCGGTGAGATTAGCCGTTGAACGCTTAAATGCTCTCAAAGAAAAATTCCAATTATTTCAAGGAAAACTTGATTTTAAAACCTTAGAAGATTGGGAAAATACGCTGCATATTCAACAATCTATTCCAGAAAGAACTTCTTTATCCTTATTAATGAATGAGTTAGAAAAACCTAAAATTGTATTATAATAATGCCTTAAACGTCCACTTCGCACACGCAGCGACCGATTGTAATGTTGAAACTAATTATTTTTGAAAAAAAAAAAGATGGCGAACGAGCATGATTTAAGTTATTCATTATTGTTTTCAAACAAGGTGATTTTTCGGCAATTGTTAGAAACTTTTGTGAAACAACCTTGGGTTTCTGAGATTGATTTTGAAAATATCGAGAAACTTAATAAAACTTTTATTTCAAAAAAACATCGAAAACATGAAAGCGATTTGATTTATAAAGTTAAACTTAAAGATCAAACTGCTTACATTGTGATTTTAATGGAATTTCAATCGACCGTTCAACCTTTCATGGCGGTGAGAGTGTTGCATTACATGATGAGTTTCTATTTGGATTTGATTAATCAAAAAGGCAAACCAAAGAAACTCCCGCCCGTTTTTCCAATTGTTTTGTACAATGGTAAGGAAAAATGGACTGCGCCTGTTGAAATAAAAGATTTGATAGAAAATCATGATTTATTAGGCGAATTTGGCGTACAATTTAAGTATTTCAAAATTGCTGAAAATGAATTTAGTGCAGAAAGTCTTTTGAAAATTCAAAAAGTTATTTCAACGATCTTTTTTACAGAAATTCATTACGATATTGATATATTGTTAGAAGAGGTTATGTCTTTATTTGATAAAGAAGATCATAGTGCAATCTCGTTATTATTTAATTGGTTTAGGCATTTGTATGAAAACAAAAGAGTTACCGAAGCCGACTTTGAAAAACTTAACCAAGTGTATCATGATAAAGGAGAACTAAGTATGTTAGTTGAAGCCATTAAACAAGAAAAACTCAACCTTTTAAAACAAGGAAAACTCGAAGGAAAACTTGAAGGGAAACTTGAAGGGAAACTTGAAGGAAAAGCTGAACGAGATAGAGAAATTGCTCGAACCATGCTTTTAAAAGGTTTGGATATTAAATTAATCATAGAAATCACCCAACTCTCAAAGGAAGAGATTGAGCAACTTAGAAATCAAACTAATTGAGTTTATTTTTTATATAATTACTCTTTTACAGAGAGGTTAACGATGCATACTGATGAAATCACTGACATTGATGAAATTACTGATGATGAACAAAAACAACTCGTTGAATTATTTCATAAATTTAGCGAAGATGAACTCATTAGAATACTTGATTTTGTTATAGAGAGAAAAGCTAAAAAACGTGAGGCGGCTGAAAAAGCGTTTATGGATTTGTATTTTAGTAAAGTCTACAACACTAAGGAAAAACTCGCGGAAGCGGTCGAGGCACTGAGAGCAGATCACCGTAAAAAATCTCAAAAAACAGAACAACTTAAAAGTTGAATTTGATTTTTTATTGGTGGTTAAAAATAATTTTTTACAGGGTTGTGAAAATGTGTTAAAAAATAGTCTTTTTATTTCAAAGGAGAAGGGGTTATGAAATGCCTTAAACACCACGCGCAATGTTTTATTAATAGGTAGAAATAAATGACGCAAATTTATGATCGTGGTTATAAGAAACTCTTTTCAAATAAAGGATTTTTTCAGCAATTGTTAGAATCCTTTGTGCCGTTTGAATGGGTGAAAGAAATAGATTTTGAGCATTGTGAATTGTTGGATAAAACTTTTATTTCTAAAGAATACGAAAAGCGTGAAAGCGATGTTATTTATAAAACCCAATTACGAGGCAAAACAACGTATATTATTGTTTTAATTGAATTTCAATCGAGTTCAGATAAATTCATGGCGTTGCGGATTTTACATTACATTACGAATTTTTATTTACGTTTGAAAGAATCCGAACAAACCTTTGAAAAACTCCCAGCGGTGTTTCCTATTGTTGTGTATAGTGGAAAAGAAAAATGGACAGCACCCACAAATCTAAATAATCTAATAGAAAACAATGAATTACTGGGTGAGTTTGCACTTAATTTCAACTATTTTAAAATTGCTGAAAATGAAATCGCTATTGAACAACTCTTGAAAATAGGTAATGTGGTTTCTACGTTATTTTTAGGAGAAGTGCATTTTGATAGAGCCTTGTTAATTCAAGAATTATCAAAATTGCTCAAACAAGATAATCATCAAATGGTGTCGATGTTGTTTAATTATTTTGAACAACTCTTTAACCATAAAAAACTCGACGAAGTAGATTGGAAATCATTGGATAAAGTTCAAACCGAAAAGGAGCTAAATATGTTTTTGGAAAACATGAAAATCTGCGACGAAATTGCCTTTCAAAAAGGCGAGAAAAAAGGCGAGAAAAAAGGTATTCTCAAAGGAAAGTTAGAAACCGCAAAAGCAATGTTGCTTAAAGGAGTCGATGTGGATTTTATTATCGAAGTCACGGGGCTTTCTAAGGAAAACATCGAACAACTTAAACACTAACTTTGTGTTTTATCCGCTTAAACGCTAACAAGCAATCAATGCAAGGTCATCGAGTTGGCTAGTTTTTGCCCCAATTTTCGAGAGTTGTTGTAACCTCAATTAATTGGGATTACACTACTTCTATCACTTAAGTTATTGGAGGAAATTTATGTTATTCGGATTCAAAAAATATAGGACGCGTAATTTGCGACATTATGTAATCACTCAAAAAAACCATTTTAATAACTTTCTGATTATTGGCAAGTTACTTTGTTTAATTTTTATTGGTTTAATTCCTAGCCAAGTGTTTGCATATAAGCAGGTTAGTGCAGGTTATGATCATTCTTGCGCACTAAAAAATAATGGAAGTATTGTTTGTTGGGGTGCAGGAAAAACTAATACAGGTAAATTTCCTGAGGTGGGTCAATCTATTCCACCCCAAGGAAGTTTTACTTACGTTAGTGCAAATATTCAATATACCTGTGGTTTAAAAAGTAGTGGAAACATTGTTTGTTGGGGATCGGATGGGTTTTATCGAGTCACAGGTGTTCCAAAAGGTATTTTCACCCAAGTAAGCGCAGGAACTGGTCATGTCTGTGCATTAAAAGATAATGGGAATATTGTCTGTTGGGGGTATAACGATCATGGGGAACTTGATTCCCCTAGTGGTTCTTTCACGCAAATTACATCTGGTGGAAGTCATTCTTGTGCTCTAAAAAATGACAAGAGTGTTGTTTGCTGGGGAGCAGGGAAAACTACAAGAGGCAATCTGGCGGGTAGCAATGATGGATATGATGAGTACGGTCAATCTATTCCGCCCATGGGTAGTTTTACTCAACTTGCTGCGGGTGCTTTACATACCTGTGGCATTAAAGATAACGATGGAAGTATAGTGTGTTGGGGTGCTGGGAAAACTAATACAGGTAAAAACTTTGAATTTGGTCAATCTATTCCGCCCACAGGTAGTTTTACCCAAGTTAGCACGAATTTATATAACACTTGTGCTATAAAAAAAGATGGCGGTAACATAGTTTGTTGGGGGCCAAGCACCCACGGAGGAATACCGCCCCAAGGTAATTTCATCCAAGTCGGCGTAGGTATGTTTCATGCGTGTGGCATCAAAAGTGACGGTAGTATTGTTTGTTGGGGTGCAGGAAAAACTAATACTGGTGAATTCCAAGAATTTGGTCAATCAATACCTCCACAAATAGACAATGCTGTGCCCGAACAGGAAGGAGCTACAACCCCTACAACACCAGAAGATGACTTATTTGCTGATGTAATACTACAAGGAACGATGCCTCTCTTCTATTCAGAAACTGGTGACGTATTAGCAAGCAAAGCAACCATTCAAAGTGTAGAAAAAGGTGCAATTGAAGCTATTTGGAGATTAGGTGGGGATTCTAAAACTTCGCGGGGTGATCGTGTAATTTGGGGTTACTTTTATGCTAATCCCGATGATGTTTCTTGGGGAAATAAGGAGAATCCAGATTTGTACGTTAAAATTTGGTATGACGTGAGTGGACGAATTGATGTTAATTTCTTCCATGTTTCTGTACCAAATATCGATGTTTATAGCTCTAAAAGTAATGGTAGTAATGATAGTATTTTAACTAATACAGCTACGACTGATAAGCGATATATTCGCCATACTTATAATGCTGATAATACTCAAAATGCAGCCGTCATTGATACCCGCAATGCGTCCGTTATTAAAGCACAATATCCTCGTGATAAAGTATACGATGTAATTACAAGTAGTGCGATTAAAACAGTTGAAAAGGGAAACATTGCTGGCAAAATCGGCGGCGGTGGCACTAGTTTTACCTCGCGCGGTGATTTAGTCGTTTGGGGTTATTTTCACGCTGATCCAGCTGACGTTTCTTGGGGTAATACCAATAATCCAGAAGTGTTTGGTAAAATTTGGAAAGATATTAGTGGACGCATTGATGTTAATTTCTTCCATGTTTCTGTGCCAGATATTAACATAAGTTCCAAACTTACTGACATGAACAACAACACAATTGCATCGATTTACAATAGCACGGTAACAACCAATAAACGTTATTCCCGTCACGAATATACCCCTAACTAAAGCATCTTTGACGCTCGTTGTCTTATTCCAAACTCGAGCGTCGAATAAAAAAGTAAAGTGCGGAGTTGATTTGAAATTAGTTTCAAACCCTTCTGCCATTCAATTTGATTTAGTGAATTACGCTAAAAACTAATTTTTTGATCCAAAAATAAACGGTGAAGAATAAATGATTTTTCACCGTTTTTTGTTTTCTATTTTCGAGATATAAAGAAAGGAAAATTAAAGAATTAAATTAATGTTGTCGCTTTTATGTGGGGTAAGTTTTATAATACTTTCAATGTTTATAAATAATGAATGCTTAATTGTAAGTAATTTATTGATTTATAAGGTAATTTTTAAACAAAGGATTGTAAAAGATGACTGATGTAACCTTTCAAGTTTTTCCCGACGGCAAATTGCACGGACACTGCCGCGTGGCGGGCGATAAATCCATTTCACATCGTGCGATTATGTTGGGCGCGATTGCGGAAGGCGAAACCTACATTTCGGGATTTTTGCAAGGCGAAGACACCTTAGCGACCTTAGCCGCGTTTCAAGCAATGGGCGTAAAAATTCAACGTAATCAAGATGTTGTGAAAATTCAGGGCGTGGGTTTGCACGGTTTGAAAAAACCAGATCAAGAGCTTTATTTAGGAAATTCAGGCACTTCGATGCGGTTGTTATCGGGTTTATTGTCCGCGCAAGATTTCGATACGGTTTTAACGGGCGATCCTTCTTTAACCAAACGTCCGATGCGCCGCGTCACCGATCCGCTTTCAAAAATGGGCGCGAAAATTACCGCCACTGAAAAAGGTACGCCGCCTTTGCAGATTTTTGGCAATCAAAAACTTCAAGGAATTGAATATGTTATGCCAATGGCGAGTGCGCAAGTGAAATCTAGCATTTTATTAGCGGGTTTATACGCCGAAGGCACGACTTGCGTTATCGAACCCGCTCCAACCCGCGATCATTCAGAACGCATGTTGCAAGGATTTGGCTATGAAATTCAACGACATGGCGCAAAAGTTTGTTTAAAAGGCGGTGGCAAATTATTCGCAAAAAACATCGATGTGCCTGCGGATATTTCGTCGGCAGCGTTTTTTTTAGTCGGCGCAGCAATATCAACAAATTCAGAGCTTTGCATTGAACACGTCGGCATCAATCCCACTCGAACGGGAATTTTAGATATTTTGAATTTGATGGGCGCGAACATTCAAATTCAAAATAAACGCGACATCGGCGGCGAACCCGTCGCAGATTTATTAGTAAAATCAAGCACTTTAAAAGGCATTCAAATCCCTGAAGAACTCGTTCCGTTGGCAATCGACGAATTTCCTGCGATTTTCATTGCGGCGGCGTGCGCGGACGGCGAAACGATTTTAACGGGCGCGGAAGAATTGCGCGTCAAAGAAAGCGACCGCATCCAAGTCATGGCGGACGGCTTAAAAGTGCTCGGCATCGACGCACAACCCACCCCCGACGGCATGGTTATTCGCGGCGGACAATTACAAGGCGGAGAAATCGATTCTCACGGCGATCATCGCATTGCAATGTCATTTGCGATGGCTTCTTTACGAGCGAAAAATCCCATTAAAATCAAAGACTGTGCGAATGTCGCCACCTCTTTTCCCGACTTCGTTGAATTAGCCTCTCGTTTAGGTTTAAACATCGATCAACATTAACAAAAATTGGAGGAAACAATGAACAAATTGCACGCAACTGAACAAGGTTTATTGATTCCAGTGGCTTGGTTAGTAGATTTACCGCCAGATATGACGATTCGCCGAGTTCAAAATAGGTTAATTATTGAAACAGAAACGCAAGCAAAAACAACAGAACAACTTTTGTTAATGGTGCAAAATCTCCGTAAAGCAACTGAAACATTAGGTATTCCAACTGAAGAAGAAATTTCTCAATTAGTTGATGAAGTAAGAACCGAATATGCGCATCATTGTTGATACAAATGTTTTTGTTTCTGGTTTATTAAATAAACAAAGCACTTCTGGCAAAATAGTTGATGCAATATTACAAGGTATTTTGGTTGCGGTTGTAAGCAAAGTAACTTTTCAGGAATTAAGTGAAGTGTTACAACGTCGTAAATTTCAACCATACTTTCAGCGAGCACAAGTTGATCCAGAGAAATTTCTAGCACTTTTAGAAACGTTAGTTGAGTTTGTAGAAATACAACCAATTGATCATAAAGAATATATTAGAGATTCTAAAGATCGACCTTTTCTTGAATTAGCGGCGACTTTTCCACCACCCGCTTTTTTAATTACAGGGGATAAAGATTTTGAACAACATTGTTATTCAGGCGTACAAGTTATTTCTGTATCACAATTTGTTAGGCAATTTATTTAAAGGATAAAAACATGACAGAAGAAAAGAAAGTTCACGCTTATCAAACGATGATGCAACGATTGGGAGAATTAACCCATTGGAACGGTTTGCGTCAACATTTGGATCAAGCGGTAGAAAAAGCGGTTACTTTAGAGGAATTAACCCGTGAAGAAGCCGAGCATATTAGCGATTATATTCAGCGAGATGTTGAAGATGCTGCAAAGTTTATTGTTGAAACCCGCCAAGATTTAGCAACTTGGTTGCGTTTTGATATAAATTTATTAGAAGAAAGAATTTTAAATGTCTTTCAAAAAATGGTTGATCATACGCAATTAGAATTGGATAAATTAGCGGATCAAGCAGAAATCGCAACTCATTGGAAAACAGGAGAAATTACTGGCGTAGGTTCTTTAGTGTGCGAGAAATGTGGTCACGTTTTACAATTTCAAAAACCCGCTAAAATTCCCGTTTGTCCTCAATGCCAACACGATAAATTTATTCGCGTGTGGAATGATTAAAACTTTTTAAAATATCACTATTTAAACATGGTGATATAATATTATTATACCGAATATAATAGAAGTGATAAACAGTGGAAAACCACTAGAGATCAAGAGAGCAATGTCGGTAAAAATGTCCAAAGCGGGCAACGGTAATTTTTCAAAAGAAAATAACAAGTTGATATAATTATTTTCAACGTGCTGTCCCTTGGGTTAAATTTGATAAATAACGAGCTAATTCAATGGGATAGATGGGACGATGTTTAAGATAAACCGCGTGGCTGGAAAAATGATCGGAAAAAGGGATGGATGACATTGAGTTGAAAGTTTTTTAGATAATTTTGAAAAAGAGCTTGACAAATTTTCTGAAAGTGGTAATCTGTTCCCAATGTTGCAGCGCACAAAACGCTAACGGTGAAATTTCCCAGCAACAGGAAGAAGTAATTGCTGAATTTTAATGTAGTTTCTTCATGGTTTTTGACTGATGGCATGAATCTTGATTGTGTTCATGATGTCAGAGATAGTCTCCTCCATCCTCCTTTGGTGGTTTGGCGCGACAAACGTCGCGCCTTTTTTTATTATTTGAATATTATAGTTTTAGTCTTCTCCAGCCCTTTGATGATTTGGCACAACACCAATCGCGCCCTTTGTAGTCGTAGAACAACTACAATTACGCTGCCGTGAATCGTACCCCTAATAAACTCAAATAACAAGTCTTTTGCTAAAAAAAATAACTATCTGATTTTTCTTATATTTTTATATTAGCATATTCTTAAATTCTACTTAAAAATCCCGACAACATTTTCCTTTGCAAATACCGCTTGTTATCAAGAAACTACTGCATTTTTACCCGCCTCAAGCTATACTTGGCGGTTTTTTTAGCGACACAAGGTTAAGTATGGAATCTCAAAGCTATATCTGCGTGGTGTGTGGATTTGTGTACAACGAAGAGGACGGCTATCCTCAAGACGGCATCGCGCCGCACACCGCATGGGAAGACGTGCCAAACGGTTGGATTTGCCCCGAATGCAAGGTCGGCAAAGATCAATTCGAAGTGGTAGCAATTTAGATGATTCTCGCAACAGCACTTTATGAACGCATCGTCGGCAACATCGAGCAAGTCGTGCAAGGGCAACGTCCCGCGATTCGAAAATTGTTAGCGGCGTTTGCGGCGGGCGGTCATGTGCTGTTGGAGGATTTACCCGGCACGGGCAAAACAACTTTAGCGAAAGCCCTTGCGCAATCGTTAGCAGCACAATTCCAACGCATTCAATTTACGCCCGATTTATTGCCGTCGGATATTTTAGGGGTGTCGATTTTTGATCCGAACGCGCAGAATTTTAATTTTCACGCTGGACCGATTTTCACCGAGATTTTGTTGGCAGATGAAATCAATCGAGCGTCGCCGCGCACGCAGGCTGCCCTTTTGGAAGCGATGGCGGAACGTCAAGTCAGCATCGACGGCATTCGTTATCCGTTAAGTGAGTTATTTTTTGTGATTGCGACTCAAAATCCGGTTGAATTTCATGGGACTTATCCCCTTCCCGAAGCGCAAATGGATCGGTTTGCGATGAGGTTTAGTTTGGGTTACATTTCTCAAGAAGAAGAAGTGAAATTATTAGATCAAGCGCATCAAATTAATAATATAAAGCCTTGTATTGAACATGAAGAAATTATTGAACTAAAAAAGCAAGTTCAAACTATTAGAGTGAGTGAAGAATTAAAATATTATTTAGTGCAATTAGTCAGAGAAACTCGTAATGTTTCTGGCGTGCAATTAGGCGCGAGTCCACGAGCTTCTTTAACCTTATTAAAAACCGCGCAGGCGTTGGCTTTATTTGATGGTTTAGAATACATATTACCTGAACATATTCAAGAGCTTGCAGTACCAGTTATTTCTCATCGTTTGAAATTAGATTCTCACGCCCGCTTTTCTGGACAACAAGCCGAAGCCATTGTCCGAGAAATTATTCAACGTTTTCCCGTCCCTATTTAAAAACGATTTCGTATCAAGTTTATAAAATTTGTACGCCTGTTTTGTATGCTTGTTTTTTACGGTAATGATATTCCATTAATTCAAGTTCAATTATTTCATCTATGGGAGTTTCTCTCAATTGTCTTACAAAAAGTGGCACACAAAAATCATAACGATTATCGTCTAAATTTCTCTTAATGATATACGCTAATTCTAAACGTTTTAACGCTTGTTCAAATTGAGGAAAAATATAATGATATTCTTTATACTTATCTAAAGCTTTTCTAATATCATTAGCATTTAATCTTTCTATAGATTTTGCACACATATAAATAATCATACGATCTAGTTGAGCATCAAGAACGTTATTTACCAGTTTCCCCCAACTCATTGATATTTTTGAATTTATAACTGAACTATTTGAAGCTCTTCTAATATCTTTTTCTTCAATCTTATAAACATTAGAAGGAATAAGTTGTAATACTTCATGGCACATAGAAGTAACCAAGTTCGCTCGCCGTCCCACTAAATTAATTAATTGGAAAGGTAACTCTTTATCTTCATATTCAATACCTAACCATGTTAATGGAATAGTACTCAATTCATAACTAGCATTTTCTTCTAACCCTTCAATTTGAACAAATTCACCAAAATTTTTAAGTGGCGATAAGTTTTCTAAGAAAGTCGATGTATAAAGTTCCCAAAAACCCGCAAAAATAAAGAAACACTTACCTGTCTGACTTAAACTTAAAAAATGGCGAACAACTCGATAACCATTTAAACGATCATGACAAATAAAAGTATCGATTTCGTCAATTAAAAAAACATAGGTAAATTCTCTCGGTTGTTTAAGAAAATAAATCAAATCATCAAATGACAAATTCTTATCTAATTCCAACACATTAGCAAAGTCAGAAATCAAGTCTCTTTCGGCACTTTCTATATTACCAGAAAGAATTATATAATAACATTTGACAGAATTATGTTTTCTATAATGACGTTCAACTGCTTTTAAAATACTTGATTTACCTAATTGTCGTCCTCCGCATATAATGTAGTTATTGATAGGTGGGGTCATAATTCTTCTTAAAATTGATCCCCGTCCAAAGAAATTCATTTCTCTATGCACACCCGCCTCAGTTTGATAAGGTGAAATATGAGCAATATGTAATTGATTTGCACAAATTGTTGTTAATACTTTTAACGGGGTTGGAGATAACAGTAATTGCGTTAATTCTGATAAAGTAGGAATAATAACATTAATTGTACGATCAAAACGATATTCATCTAAAGCTTCTTGTAATATTTTATTAGTCGTTACAATAAGATGAATACATCCTAATTTATTAACAACAGTATCAGATATTTTATTAATTTCTTCTGCTTTGAAATTAAAAGGTAATACATATACATTCATTGAATGAAAAGGCAAAGGAAAATCAGGATGTAATACTAACTCATAAAATGGCACTGAATTATCTTCAGAAATAATTCTGTTTTGATGTATTTCTCTTCCAATTCTTTCTTGTAGGATATTAAAATAAAAGATAGTATCTGGATGTCTTCTAGTAAAAGAAATGGCTTGTCTTAAAGTTCTTTCGTTACAGTTACATTCATCTAATACTCTGTTTAACATACGGATTTTAGACAAAAGTCTAATAATAACTTCCAACCTTTCTAAAGACACATTGAATAGATGCTGCGGGTCTTCAAGAATAGCTTTTAGGTCTGGATCACTTTGAAGCCGCATCGCACGTACACCTACCCACACGGCTACTAATCCTATTAACACCCAAAAAATAATCCATCTCGAAGATTCGTTAGCTATAATCAAACTCCCAATAGGTTCAGCATCTACTGCAAAAAGCGGAAAACAATAACAACCAATTAATAGAAAAATGATACCTTTTAACATTTTTTTCTCCTATAAAATATACTGCATAATATCTAAACCAATTTGGCGAACAATTGGATTCACCCAAGCAAATTTCTTTTCATTTAATTTCTTTAACAATCCACTAAAATAAAGTGTATTTACAATTGATAAAAATGCTAAATGACTAGCAGGAACATTAATGATCTCTTGTTGTAAAAATTTGTTTAACATTTCTTTCTGCGCAACAAATTCATTAAAAAGAGGTAATCCCGATAAATATTCTTGGAGCATTTGAGAAGAAGGAATTTGATTTTTATGATTAAAAAAATCTAAGCAAAATTCAACTGACATATAGTGTCCGCCAGTGAGTTCAAATATCTTATTTGCAATGTCATAATTTACGCCTTTAATTTCCTAATCGTATGCCAATAACTGAATATCAGCTATTTCAGCTTTATTGTAAAGCAATCTTGCAATACTAAAAATGGAATCAGTGGGTTGATTTGCAAGGGTTTCTAATTTTTCGCCCGCGATCCAAATCGGATACAAATATTTTGCACCTGAGCTATCAACAATAGAACGTAAGATTCTTGCAAAAATTTCAGCGTTTTTTACATTGCCTAAATGGCGAATTAAAAGAAAAGTAGGCGCATCTTTTCTTTTAATAAAATCTGAAAGCAATTTCTTAAAATCATTATTATGAGTAATGGCTACTTTTTGAAATATATCTAATTGCTCCGCTAATGAAGAAAAATATTGGTTTTCATCTTCAATAAAAGGAGGAATAACTTCCAAAAAACGCCCATCTTTAAACTTATTAACGATAAATCCTTTTAAAACTTTGACATGAATATTATGAAACTGCGCTTTAGGGGTAATCACTAACAATGGATTGTTACGATTAGAAATATGTTTAGCGATTTCTTCTAAAGCATTATGACTTGCCATATTTTTATACGCATCATAATCTTTTTGATAAGCATACCAAATATAACTATTTTCCTTAATATTCCTCATTTCTTCGGGCGTTAATGGGGCTCTCTCTGCCAACATCAGAAAACGCTGAAGTTCATCGATATTCAAACGCAAGACTTTTTGCATTTCAAGAATGTTGTTTTTATTTGGATAATTACTAGAATCTAACCAATTTTTTAGCGCAGGTTCTCCAACTCCCATTAGACTACAAAATTTCTTATATTTATCATCGCTGAATTGGTTTTCAGCAAGTTTCTTTTTCAACACGGTTGCAAACGCTGGATCACACATATTTGGCTTACACATATCTTTTCCTCTATTTTAATGAATAAAAAACAACTTATTGCTACGCAATAAGTTACCTTGCACAACATGAAACTCCCTTATTAAATTTTAATATTTTTCATTATTTTTAACCAATTAATTTTTAAAATAATTTTTAGCCATTAACATAAAAAATATAAAATGACAAGAGTAAAATTTTCATTTGATTAAAAATAAATGCTAATCTCGCAAATAACTATGTAAAAAATGCAAAATCATAAAATTTTTCAAGGTGCGATGAAAATTTGGTAGTGATCAAATTGAGATGCTAATTAAATCTATAATTTACTGAAAATAAACACAAAATATGTAAAATTATCTCTTGCTTTTGATCACTACCGAAAATTTTTATATATTTTTATTTTGCTGCACTGCACAGTGCATTGTATAATAAAAAATATCATATTTTTCAATCAGTTATACTGTGCATTTTAATTTGAAAAATACTAAAATTTAACGACAGTATTTCACCAGTCGCCGACCATAATGTTCACAAGATTTAAACAACGGGGTAGAAATAAATACAGAAAATAGAGAAAAATCTATTTTATTTATTCTTTCTACTTGGTAGGAACTCTCTTTATTGAATGGGTGCAATCATGGGTGATGAAGTTGTGAAACAAATTAAGGAACTATTTGATGCAGGTATTATTGAAGCAGTTTATGTCATATTTAATATGATACAGAATCTTCTCTGAAAATCTACATTTGATTCTGACACTCACTACTAAGTTGAGCTTGGTGAGAAAAAAAAGACTGCCAACCCTTACAAAGATGGGCAGTCTTTTGATTACACTATATTTTACAAATGAGGAAATGCGAGTTTGAGTAGTTCTTTTAAATTATCGGATTTTAAATTTTCCCTAAAATCATTGAAATCCTTGAAACTACAAAACAGATTTTTTTGGGTTTTTAAATAGGTTATTCCCGCTTCTAATAATTCAACAGCTTCTTTATTGTCATTGGTAGTTTTAAAACAAGTTCCCATTTTAATAGTTGTGACAAAATGGTCGAGTTGATTACAAAAACTATTATTTTTAATTGCTAAAATAGTGCTTCTAATCGGTAAATTTAAGTACACTAAATTATGTGTTTTTAAGATTTCCATCGCCGCATATTGTCGTTGATAATAGTCTGTTGATGTGTAAAAGAAACAATGGCTTGTCATATTATTTTTAAATACCGATTTCATTCTTTCTAAAGAAGCTATTTTTTGTTCTATTGTTAAGGGGATTTCAAAAGGCGAGAACAAAAACTTAACAAAACTATCAATCGTATAATATTCAGTTGAACTTGAAATCGCTTTCTTGGGATTTTTTTTATCGGGTTTTAGATTTTCCAAACGTTGATCATTGATTTTAATATTTTCATTGATTAATGCTTGAATGCGCTGCTTTTCTGTTTCAGACGTATTTTGAAATAAAATAGATTGTTCATTGAATGTAGCAATCGGACGATAAGGATAGCTTGGAAAGAATGGAAAAATACCAATTCTTCCTCCTTGTTCTAATTCTAAAATATGTTGATTATATTTTAATCCATTATCAAATGATAATAATCTTACTTCAAAATTACCCAATTTTTTAACTTTCTCATCTATAAAATCCACCCCAAAGCAGTCTAATTTCTCTGCTAATGCTAAGAGTTCATGTAAAAAGATACGTGCAGGAGCACCATTTTGTAATGCACCTAATTTTGCTGCCGTTATCGTTTCAGAAACATCATTTTTTTTAAGATGGTTGTTAATTCTCATAGCAAGTAATTTATTGTTAATCTTTATTTCATTAATATTATTTTTTTTATCCATTGCTTCTTTTTGATCAATAGCTTCTTTTATAGCTTTAGGATTGTAATCGGACATGACCTTTCTCCAAATTGGGTTAAAAACACGATTATATCTTAAATTATTCCACGATTTCAATATTTAAAATCAAATAAATTCATAGAGTTAAATCAAAAAATGATTTTAATTTTTTTCGAAAGATTTCAAAATTTTTGAAATTCTTTAAAATTTTTAAATTAAATAAATCATCACCTTATTTCTTTTTATCCATTATCGAGTATATTGCCTCTTAATTCGCTGATTCCAAAAGTGCGTCCCTATTTAAAAACAATATTATCCTTATAATCAACAAATTATATAAGAAAATTATTATATAGACAATCATTCTGCAATTTTTTTGAAATTTTTCAATTATTTTGTAGTTTATTTCAAATCGAGGCTTTTTAATGCCATTAAGGCTTATTACAATGTTCACCAAAGCCCAAATGTATTTCTGAACATGGTAGTGCTTTGGTAGTCATTTTACCGCGTGTCTTTAAAGGTTAGAGTTTTCTATTAAAGACACGATTTTTTTCAACTTCTCATTAGGAGATTTTTATTATGAACATCACGTTCAAAAAAGACGTTTCTAAATTACATTTATTAGAAACTCGTTTCTCTAAAAAAACGATTGCTTGTGCAATCACCCTTTCATTAGGCATTTCTGCAATCCCTCTTAGTTCTTTCGCGGCGACTATTAGCGGTGTTAGATTTGTTGATAGTAATTCAAATAATGTTTATAACTCAGGGGTTGATTCTACCGTAAAAGGTGGCGGTATTTACCTTAAACCTACAACCGCTTCTGCTACTCAACGTCCTACAGTTGTTTATGCAGACTTTACAACGGGCACTTACCAATTTACAAATATACCTGTCGGTAGCTATAAAGTATGGCAAGGAGTTGATCCACTTTCACCTGTCGCAACAGATATGGTAAATAATCCTATTTATTTAGCATCAGAAACAAATGCAAAGATTATCAATATTTCTGGTGCTTCTGAAATAGTTACAATTAACTTCCCTGTTCTCAATTTAACAGCAGTGCAACAACAATATGTTGATAAAGTAAAGACCATTGCTAATAATACTTGTGGAACATCATCTTCGCTACCTACAGGAAGTAATGTTGTACAAATTACTAGCAGTACCACTACCCTTCCTTCTGTAACACCTAACACAATTCTGGTAATTGCTCCTAACGTATCTTTAACACTAACTGCACCTATTCATGTGCGCACAGTATGTAATTACGGTACGTTACTTACAACTAACCCAGCACAGCCATTATCTATAACGTATAACGATTTTTTTGGAAACCTTAAAGTAGCTTCTTCTCAAATGGGAAAAATTGTAAGTGCTAATGCAACAGGTGAAGCTAATGGAGGGTTTGTTGAGATAATGCAAAGTTCAGAACCAGCTTGTTCAGCACAATATGAAAATGCTTACGGAGTAAACAGTTGTAGCGAATATTTTGGAGTATTTTATAATGAGGCTTCAATTAAATCGGGAAGTGGTTTTAGCAAACACTTTTCAGACACAGCAGGATTAACAGATAGCTCTTATGTATCCTATATAAGAGGAAATGGGGGGAGTGTAAATATAGATGTAGCACATTATGTTAATAGTGGGCTTGTTGAAACTGGAAATGGAGGAAACCTTTCATTTGATAAATCTTACCATTATTATCAGTGGGGTAAAGATTTTAAAGCAGGAGGGGATGGGGGAGATATTAGTATTTCCGTAGGCATTGGAGTAGGAAAAGTTATTACAACAGCAAATTCCTTTACATTAAGTGGAGCAGGAGGGGATGTTACTGTAACTCAAGGGTGTTTACACAGTGCAAGCAATCCCGTTCCTTATGCTGGTGGGTGTAATTATAAGATACAAGGGGGAGATGCTGGTGATTTAATGTCTAATGGTGCATTCATGTTCAATGGTGGTACATATAAGGGAAGTTCCATTTGGATTGATCCTTCTATTTCAATATTTAACAGTGACACTACCTTAATTGCTGATCAAGATATTACAATTTATGGTGGTGATGATTGGCTGCTAAAATTAGAAGATTTACGTCCAGAATCTATTGTGGCGGGTCGTAAAATTATCTTAGCGACGGGCGCGGGCGGGACAATTGATTTGAGAGGAAATAACGCGAATATTTTCAAAGCAGGGGATAAAGTTGAAATCTTTACCGATAATTTATTGCTTGATGCGGGTGTAACGATTGAAAGTTTAGTGAGTGCACCCAACGGCGTGACGCGAAGTGGTGCAAAGATTATTTATCATGCAACGATTAGCGGTTCTTCTCAATTTACAGTAAAAGCGGGCGAAACAATTAATGCTCAATTAGATTTGAGAAACGCGGGTCCCAAAGTAGATACTTATACTTTAAAAGCCACCACCCAAGATGGGGTAACGGTAAATGGATTACCTGCCAGCGCAACAGTGGATGGTTTGAAATCTGCGCCGTTAGATTTAAGCGTTGTGATGCCCGCCAATTTGTCCACAGAAAGCACCACCATTACGATTACGGCGACTTCGCAAGCCGACCCTAGTGTAGTGGCGACTTTTGAATTGCGTTTGAATGTGCCGCAAACCAATTGCGCTGAACCCGCGACTTACGATACTTCGACTCGCACCGTTAGTTTGAGCAAAATCGATATTCCTCTGTTAAGTCCTATCGATGGCAAAGAAACCGGTGAAATCGCGGTGTTCTCTGCCCAATTAGAGCAAGTATCTGGCGTTGAGGATTTCAAAATCAAACCCAATTCTTTACAATTTTTGAGTTTCTCAAAAGCCTACGATCCTAGCCATGCACGTTATAGCTTTAATACGGGGCTTTTTTCCAACGGGGGGTTGCTCAAAACGTGCGTTGCTGTTCCTCAAATCATTGTAATCCCCCCTAATACGCCAATTTACACTGATCCAAAGCACTACCTTGTGACATTACGTCAATTAGCCGTTTCTCCAGATACTTTCCATGTAGAAAGTGTCGATGCAGCTAATCCGTAATTTTTAACACCACTCAATCGCCCATTGAGTGGTTTTCTTTTATAACGTTATGACATCATTTATAAAGTAGGTTGGAGTGAAACTCCAACAAAATGTTGGGGTTAGCACCCCCAACCTACTGTTTTCTTATTTCATTCAAAAGGAGTTGTTTATGTTTCACTTTAAACCTCTGCACTCTGCGATTGCTTTAACTTTATTTGGCTTTGTTTCCAATGTAACTTATGCAGATGCCACCGCGTGTGCCAATAATCCTACCCCCGCAACTTACAACACTACCAATAGAACAGTGACGATTCCCGCGTTAGATGTTGCTTTGTTAGAACCGATGAGCGGAAAACCAACCGGTGAAATCGCCGTTTTTAGTGCTGAATTACAACAAATGGCGGGCGTTGATGATTTTCAATTGGTTGGCAATAAATTAGTTTTTACCAAATTTAACAGTACCTTTGATCCCAATCATGCCCGTTATGATTTCAGTGATTCTTTATTTTCAAATGGCGGTAAATTAAATATTTGTGTGTCCGTTCCTCAAGTAATAATTATTCCACCAAATGTCCAAATTCCTACCGAACCTAAAAAGTTTGATGTGAATTTGCGCCAATTAGCCGTTGATCAAACAACGTTTCATATCGAATCTATTACTACCACTACTTCAGCCATTATTTCACCACCACCGCCTCCTCCTCCTCCTCCTGCTCCTGCTCAAGGTTGCGCTGACCCAAATATTAGAACGCAAGTTCAAACGCAGTTGCTCGAATCC